>DASPMC010000122.1:0-29498 GCA_035627275.1 Noviherbaspirillum sp. | reverse complement strand
CAGGCTCAAGAAGGAGATTGCGGTCTATGAAAGAAAACGCAACCAAGCCAGGGCGACGATCGACTGGCCTTTTACCACCCCCGACGCGCGTCAGAAAATGCGCCGGATTTATCCATTAAATTCATCTGGATGATCTACTAGGCAAGGTAACGCCCCTTGGAAGCAGTTTTGCCGTCTCACCTGCGCCGACATGCCTCTACCTGCATGATCTGGCCGTAGCGCGTCGGGTTGCAGGGCAGGGGATCGGATCGCGCCTCGTGGCTTTGGCGCTGGATGAAGCGTACCGGCGCCGATTGCGGCAGTCCGCGCTGGTGTCTGTGCAACAACCGATGCCGTTCTGGCGGAGCTTTGGCTATGAAGAGTGCAACCTGCCGGATCCCGCGCAAGCGGCACTCCTGGGCATGTATCCGGAACCTGCCTGCTATATGGTGAGGAAAACGCCCTAATGCGCCGGTGCCCCGGAATCGCCGCTTGAGCCGCTGACAGAATGCCCGCCATTGAACAAGGCCGGCGGCCACCACCCGATACCCGCGGTGATCCGCGAGTCGACATGCAGCCGTACCTGTGCCGGCGGATAGTCCTTGTTCTGGTAGGAAAAGCCGGCGACTTCCAGCAAGCCGCCATCCAGCGCCCCGCACTCCTTGTCCAGCGCAAACGTCGTTACCACGGTGCCGTCGCCGTTGCTGGAGCGATTGGACTGCTGCGCATCGGAGAGCGGCATCTGCGTTCCTTGCGGCGTGACGACGCGCGTGCTCGCCATTGTGCTTTCCATGCTCTCCGGCATCCTGATGCGCACGTAGGAAACCTTCCTGGCGGCGTAGCCCACAGGCAAAACAGGCGGCAGCGGCACGACATAGGAAGGCGTCATGGTCGCAATCTTCGACGGGCATTTGAATTCGATCGAGACAGGCACGTCCTGGTACGGCTTCAATACCGCCTGCGCGTTCTCCGCAGACGATTCCTTCCCGTTAAAAAGAACGGATTCCTCGGTGCCGGACGTCGTCATCGCGACGCATCCCGACAGTAAAAACGACAACGCTGGAGCAAAAGTGGCGCGCATGATTGCACCTCCTGCAAAAACGGGTGCAGACACGCGCAAGGAAAGGACGCGCATGCCTGTCCCCGATTGAAGGTGTGCAGAAGTCGTGCCAGCGAAGGCTGGGGCGAAAGCGGCGCCAGATGTTTTCAAGGGGTAACGAGAAAGGCACGGCCTGGCAATCGCTTGCGCTGACGGCATTTCTGCCATTCACCGCTAGTCCGGATCAAGCAGTCTCGCTCCGGCACCTTGCTCCGCAAGCGCATCGCAAGGATTGCGCAATGGGCAAGCTTGTATCGAGAGGCATCCGCAGCCGATGCAGTCGTCAAGCTGATCGCGCAACCTTGTCAGCATGGCGATCCGGTTATCCAGGTCTGCCCGCCATTTCGCCGACAGCTTGCGCCAGTCCGCTGGCGTTGGGGCACGGCCCTGCGGGAGCGTCATCAGCGCCTCCCGGATCGACTCGAGCGGAATGCCCACACGCTGCGCCGCCTTGATGATCGCCACCCGGCGCAGGACGCCGCGCGGATAGCGGCGCTGGTTACCTGTGCTGCGCGTGGAAGCGATCAGTCCTTTGGATTCGTAGAAATGCAAGGTCGACACGGCCACGCCGCTGCGCGCGGCCACTTGTCCTACCGTGAGGACCAGGTCGATCGTATCCGGGGTTGGTTTATTCATGCCGCCACCTCTTGACCTCAAGTTAGCTTGAGGTTTTACACTAATCCTCGCCGTTGAACAATCCTTAGAGCGGATTGCGGGTCGGTTTAGGGGGGCGTTCGGTCGAGAAGGGATGTAGTGCGGGGGGACGCCGAGTCCGCGGCGCGCTGCTCAGGCTGGGCGCCTGCGCAAGCGTCGCAACAACGCAATGCGTCCCTTCTCGACCGAACCCGGAGGGCAGCCCCGAGAACCGACCCGCAATCCGCTCTAGGCCAAGCGCGAAAAACATCAACCCTGACCAGTTGGAGTCCAACCCATGCAATCCCGAATCTGCAAAGTAGACAAGTTCATCGTCCCGGAAGCCGCCAGGGAGGCGTTCCTGAACAAGGTCCGCATGACGCACATCCTTTTGCGCTCCATGCCCGGCTTCAAACGGGACTTCGTGCTCGAGCAAGTTTCCGGGCCCGGCGAGTTCAATTATGTGACTCTTGTGGAATGGTCGGATGCCGCAGCCATCGAAACGGCGAAGGCGGCCGTGCAGAAGCTGCACGCGCAGATCAAGTTCAATCCCCAGGAAATGTTTGAGAGGTTCGGCATCAAGGCTGACCTTGGCAATTACCGGCCGATCGACATGACGGTTACATGATGGTGCCTGGCGCACCATCCGGAAGCACCGCTCGCTCCCCGCGCCTTCACGCGGGCGAGGTTGCCGTGAAGAGCGCGACTTTTCCCTGTTGGCGCACGTCGACGTCTGCAAAGTGACGCTTGAGCATTGTGGTCAAGGCGTCCAGCGAGTCGGTCGTGTTCCCGAATATGCCTTTGCGGTTGTAGAGCGCCATCAAGCGCCGGCCGAACCAGTTGTGACCGGCCCCATCGCCGAGAATGGTCGCGCCATACAAGGTGCCCGCCGGGGCGAGATGCGCCTTCAGGTTGACGATGGCCTTTTCCTTGTCAGAGATTGTCCCCGGCAGACAATGCAGCAGGTAGAACAAGGACATGGAATCGAACTTCGTATCCGCTGACAAGGGCAACGGCTGCATGATGTCGTGGCGTATGCAGTTCGCCTGCAAACCGCTGCGGCGCGCGGCGGCATGCAGGCTGTTTTCGTTCAGGTCCATCAAAGTCAACTGCGTATCGGACGGGACGCCCGCATGCGCTAGATAAAAGCCCGTACCGACGCCTACATCCAGATGGCGCCAGCCCGCATGCTTGCGAAAGAACGGCAGCAATGTCGTGTCGGTCGGGCATTGCCACGCAAAGCGGTTGGAGACACCGAGAACCCACCAGTCGTACAGCTTCAGGGTGAAGGGTGTATAGACGGCTGCGCCGCGTTCGGTTGAAATCGATCCAGTCATTTTTCTTTTATGTATCAAGTCGTCGAGCTCAATGCCGTTGGCCTGTTGCTTGCAAATCGGCATGAAACAGTTGGAATTGCGGAGTATACCGTCGCATCCGGGGCGCGAGGGAGCAGGAAACTGCAGTCGTTGCTTCCGTCACGGCACCTGTAAGCAGGGATTTTCGTCAAGCCGGATGAGCCGCGTCAACGATTGGCCGGCATCGCAGCTTACATTGGTGGCAAGGGCAACGCAGTATCCAGCCCTTCCATGCAGACAGCATTCCTTGCAACGAGACACGATGTCAAAGGAAGGACACAGCATGAACCAGGCAATACTCGACGAATTCCTGGACGCGCCACGCATCGCCTATTTCTCGATGGAGATCGCGCTGGAATCCGACATCCCCACTTACAGCGGCGGGCTGGGAGTATTGGCGGGCGATACGATGCGCTCTGCCGCCGACTTGGAATTGCCCATGGTCGGCATCACGCTCGTCAGCCGCGCTGGTTACTTCCGGCAGGAGATCGACAGCGAGGGACGCCAGGTTGAGCATGATGCCTGGTGGAACCCGGCCGATCATGCCGCATCGCTGCCGGCCAAGGTCGCGGTGTGCATCTGCGAGCGTACCGTCTGGATCGCGGGTTGGCTGCATGTGATCCGCTCGCAGATCGGCGCAGGTGTTCCGGTGCTGCTGCTCGATACCGACCTGCCCGAAAACGCAGAAGAGGACCGCCGCATTACCGACCGCCTGTACGGTGGCGACGCGGAATACCGGCTGAAGCAGGAAGTCGTGCTCGGCGTCGGCGGCGTCAGGATGCTGCATGCCCTCGGCTTCCGCATCCAGCGTTACCACATGAACGAAGGCCATGCGGCGTTGCTCGGTGTCGCGCTGCTGCGGCGCACCCGGTGGACCGAGCGGCCGGGGCGCCATGCGCAGATGCCGATGTACAACGTCGACGAAGTCCGTTCGCTTTGCGCATTCACTACCCACACGCCGGTCGACGCCGGGCATGACAGGTTCTCCTACGACCTTGTCTCACGCGTGCTCGATCCCGCAACCGACATGGTGCTGTTGCGCGAACTGGGCGGCCAGGACCAGCTGAACATGACTGTGCTTGCGCTCAACCTGACGGGCTACGTGAACGGCGTGGCGAACAGTCACGCGGAACAATCCAGGCGCATGTTTCCCGGCTACCTCGTGCACGCGGTCAGCAATGGCGCCCATCCCTATACCTGGACCAGCCACGGTTTCCGGGAGCTGTACAACCATCACTTCCCGAGCTGGTGCCACGACCCGGAAGTACTCGGCCGCATCCTTACCGTCGGTGATGACGAGCTTTGGGAAACGCATCTGGCGGCAAAGCGCGCATTGTTCGCGTTCGTGCAGCAGAACTGCGGGGTGGCGCTGCGCGACGATGTGTTCACCCTCTGCTTCGCGCGCCGGATGACGGGGTACAAACGGCCCGACCTGCTGTTCAGCGATCTGGAACGCCTGCGCCGCATCGCCCGCGACAAGCCGATGCAGATCCTCATCGCCGGCAAGGCGCACCCGCGCGATGGCGACGGCAAGCGCTTGATCGAGCTGATCCACCGCTACCTGGCAAACCTGCGCCAGGATGTGCCGGCGGCATTCATTCCGGGCTATTCGATGGACATTGCCAAAATGATGGTTGCCGGCGCCGATGTCTGGCTGAACACACCCATGCCGCCGCTTGAAGCATCCGGCACCAGCGGCATGAAGGCAGCGTTCAATGGCGTGCCGAGCCTGTCGGTACTGGACGGATGGTGGATAGACGGCTGCATCGAGGGCGTCACCGGATGGGGTATCGGTTCGGCCAGCGACGTGGCAGAGTCGCATGGCGCGATCCTGTACGAGAAACTGGAGCGTGACGTGCTGCCGTTGTATTACGGCGACCGCAGCGGCTGGGCAAGACTCATGAAAGGCGTCATCAGCCACAACGCGCTGTTGTTCAATACGCACCGCATGATGCGCCGGTACGCTTCCGAGGCTTACCTGCACCGGGGGCTTTGACAGTCAAGCGCCAGCGAGCGACATCAGCTGATACCCCGCGAACACCGCCAGCAACACTGCCGATCCCCGGCGTATCCAGCGCAGGTGCGCCGCCCGCAAGCGCTCACGCAGGCGCCCGACCATTCCGACCAGCACAAACCACCACGCCGCCGAGCCGAGGAACACACCGGCGATCATCCACGCCGGCGAAGTCGTGGATATGCCGCCGGCCAGGGAAGAAAACACCGCGATGAACGACAGGATGGTGGCTGGGTTGGACATCGTCAGCAGGAAGGTCCCGCCGAAGGCATGCCAGCCCTTGACGCTGCCCTTGGCTGCGGCAGCCTGCTTCGGTTCCGCACCATGCCAGGCGCTCCACGCCAGCCACAGCAGGAACAGCGCACCGCCCAGTGCGAGCGCAGACCGGGCATCGGTCAGCAGCGTAATCACCGCGGTGACACCGAATGCCCCGATCGCGCCGTACATCGCGTCCGCCACTGCAGCACCGAGACCGGTCGCCAGCCCGACGCGCGGACCGTGATCCAGCGTGCGCTGAATGCACAACAGGCCGATCGGCCCGACAGGCGCGGCGATCGACAGGCCGATCAGCGCCGACTTCAGGAAGAGGGAAATGAGCGAGGTATCCATGCCGGAAAGTCTATCCAGCCGGATGATGGTGAGGAATGTGCTTTTTCAGGCAAAATTGCCGGAACGCCTTAAAAAATCAGGAGATCCGGCAATGAACACTGTGGATGAGAAATCCTGGCGCATCCTCGCCGCCCTGCAGGAAGACGCCCGCGCCTCGCTGAAAACGCTGTCTGAAATTGCCGGCCTGTCGGTGCCCGCCACGGCGGAGCGCATCAGGAAGATGGAAGAGGCCGGCATCATCCGCGGCTACCATGCCGACATCGCGCCGGAAGCGCTGGGGTATGTGATCAAAGCCGTAGTGGCGATCACCACCCAGCATCCGTACAAGCACAAGTTCATCGATGTATTGCGTGCCAAGCCGCAGGTGCTGGAATGCCTGCACGTCACCGGCGCGGATTCCTGCCTGTTCACGGTGGTTGCAAAGGACATGCAAGACCTCGAGCAGTTCCTTGGCAGCATCAACCAGTATGGCGAGACGCGCACTTCGATTGTGATGTCGTCGCAGATTCCGCGGCGCGGGGTGCAGCGGTTTTAGCGCCGCGTGTTCTGCCCGGTTCTTGACAGATTAGGATAACTGTCCTAATCTGCATTTCATTTCTGATTGGGACGATTGTCCTACTTATGTTCGATCCACAGTGATGCGCCTCGAACTTGTCGATTTGCTTGAGCGTGAGGTGTTTATCAGCCGGTTCAAGCGCCGCGACGGATGAGGTGCGGTTGGCCTGGGAGATACGCCTGTGAGCGAAAAGACGACGCGCGAGCACATTGTTGAAGCCGCAGACCGGTTGTTTTACCGGAACGGCTTCGAACATACTTCATTCTCGGCCATCGCGGATGCCGTCAAGATCTCGCGCGGTAATTTCTATTACCACTTCAAAACCAAGGATGAAATCCTGGATGCAGTGATCGATCTGCGTCTCGCCAATACCCAGGCGATGCTGGACCAGTGGGAGGCAGAAGGGAAAGAACCTGCAGATCGCATCCTGTGTTTCATCCGGATGATGATCGCCAACCGGGACCATATCAAGCATTACGGCTGTCCGGTAGGCACTCTATGCACTGAGCTTGCGAAACTGAACCATGTCTCGCAGACCGAAGCCAACAGGCTGTTTACCCTGTTCCGGACTTGGCTGCGCAAACAGTTCACGCAGCTCGGCCGCAAGGCAGACGCGGATACGCTGGCGATGCATCTTCTTGCCCGCAGCCAGGGCGTTGCGGTACTGGCCAATGCCTTTCACGACGAAAGATTCATTCGACAGGAAGTCAAGCTGATGTGCGACTGGCTGGAATCGTGCAGGGAAAGCACCGGCTGAAATCGAACCGCATCCGTACAATCTGTACATTCACTTTTCAGGGGAGAAAAACCGATGTTTGTCGTCCTTCTCAAGTTCTCAGGCAACAAAGACCGGGCCGGCCAATTCATGGAAGGTCACAAGACATGGATCCAGCGTGGATTCGATGACGGCGTGTTCCTGTTGGCCGGTAGTCTTCATCCCGATTCAGGAGGCGGAATTGTCGCGCACAACACATCGCTTCCGGAGCTGCAGAACAGGGTGAACGACGATCCGTTTGTCGCCGAAGACGTGGTCAAGGCAGAGATCATTGAGATCAAGCCGTCAAGGGCGGATGAACGCTTGGCGTTCCTGCTCGGCTGAACAACCCTTTGCGTTCCTCCGTCAACAACAAGAAAACACGAACATGAGCACGACAATTCAGGGCACGGACGGCAAATCGCGCTGCCGCTGGTGCGGAGCAGCACCGGAATTCCTCGCCTACCATGATACCGAATGGGGTTATCCGGTCAGCGACGACCGGCGCCTTTTCGAAAAACTGAGCCTGGAAGGTTTTCAATCCGGGCTGAGCTGGCGCACCATCCTCGCGAAGCGGGAAAACTTCCGGGCTGCATTCCACGATTTCGATTTCGACAGGATCGCGCGCTTCACCAGCCGTGATATTGAGCGCCTGCTGGCCGACGAGGGTATCGTCCGTCATCGAGGAAAAATTGAAGCGGTCATCAACAATGCATGCCGCGCCCAGGAGCTGGTCAAACGGGAAGGCTCGCTGGCGGCCTTTGTCTGGCGCTACGAACCGGACCCGAAGCAACTCGCAGCACCCCAGACGGCTTCGACATCCGCACAATCGCTCGCGCTGTCAAAGGACCTGAAGAAACTCGGATGGAAGTTCGTCGGGCCAACGACCATGTATGCCTTCATGCAAGCGATGGGACTGATCAATGATCATGTCGAAGGCTGCGTGATCAGGGCTAAAGTCGAGCGTGCGCGGAAGGAGTTCAAGCGGCCAGGGTGACGATAAGGCGGCGGCGAGCCCGGAACCGGAAGACTGGCCATTCGCTTGTTTCGGGCCGAAGACAAGTTGATCGGGTGAAGGCGACGCGGCGGTAGAGGGAGGGTGCGATTCCAAGCGCATGTTTATCAAAAGAGACAATCCGAACCCGGACTCTAATTAAGTCGTTCTTGTCTCCAGCTGCCTTGGATTATTCTTACAGGACATCAACCGGACGGCGCTTCAGTGCTGTCCATACTAACAGGAGCGACGGATGTCCCTTTCCATCAACTCGAATCTCGGTGACCTGCTCGACAACGATGCAAGCAAGACCATTCTTGAAAAGCACCTGCCCGGCATCTCCACTCACCCCCAAATCGCGATGGGCCGCGGCTTTCCGCTGAAGATGGTGGCCGGTTTCTCCGGTGGCCTGATCACGAACGAGGCACTGGAAAAGGTCGAGGCCGATCTCAAGGCACTGGGCTGATCAACGCACCCGGCGAAGAGGTCAGACTCGACATCACGCCTGATCGAGCCTGGCCTCAACGATCTCCCGGCCATCCCCTTGCGTGAATACGGCCATCGGCGCTTGCCGACCGATTCCATCCAGTAGGGTAGACGTGCCGGGGAACGTCGGAAAGCACCCGCCTCTTTCATCCGCTTCAGGGATGAAAACACGGTTTACTTCAGACCACTGCCGCTCAGTGCAATGTGGTGGTAGCCGTTGTTCCTTTGTATCTACCCCGGGGAGTCTGCTTGGTTGCGGCCCCTTTTCCCTTCCCGGCCTTGACGGGCTTGGCGCCGCCCTTGGCTGCCGCCTTGTTTGCCGTCTTCACGCTTGCCTTGCTGGTTCCCTGAGAGCCGCCTTTCTCGCCGCTGGCCTTCTTGCCCATCACAGACCGGGCGGGTGTATTGGCGGCGGCATGCATGCCGCCAGTGCCGGCCTTGGCTGTCTGGCGCTCGAACCGCGCCAGCGTTTCATCGAAAAGCCTCTCCTTCGAAATCGCTTCCTTCAGGTTGGCCGGCGAATTGGCGCCGCGCTGCGAACTGGAGGCAGGCTTGTTTTGCTGCCGCTCGACCATTTCGTGATACCTGTCACGAGCCTTGCGTGCCCGCTCCAGGCGCTGCGTGAGCCCCTTGTCGCTCAAATGGCTGACCTGAGGCGGAAAGCTGTCATTGATCAGCCTGAACTCGGTTTCGGAAACCAGTCTCTTGGCCGTTGTTCGAGGAATGGTCATCTCCATCTCCTTCTGCAAAGATGAGAGTGAGATAAGCGGCATACATGAAAGTTTCCACGCTTGAATGCGATACATGCAATGCCGCCCGTATGCGCGTGCATCTTGTCTGCGATCATGTTGTACATCTGAATATTCGACTGCTCCGGACCTTGCAGTCACCATCCCCCGGTCAGTTCCCGGTCGCTGGTCCATGTTCCAGTACCGGCCCGGACAGGGTGTTCAGGAAAGCCACGAGGTCGCGCGCCTCCCGGTCCGACAGATCGATTCGCTTCAGTTCGCTATGCCCTACCGTCGCGGCGGGGGCGGTCCGGTAGTGTTCGATCACGTCCTCCAGCGTCGCCTTCTGGCCGGCGTGCATGTAGGGCGCCCGCAGCGACACATTCCTGAGGCTGGGGGTTTTGAACGCGGCGTCGAGAGAGTGGTCCTCCTCAGCGATGAATCGAAGCTCGCTGCAGTCCTCCTTCCCGGCATCGCTGAATGGACCGAGGCAATTGAACTCATCCTTGACCACCTTGGCAATGGCTGCGCGCCGTCCGAGGTCCGGCTTCGCAAGACTGCGCTGCGGAATCGCGGTGTTGTGGAAATGCTGATCGCTCAACAAGGGGCCGTTGTGACAGGTCACGCACTGCGCTTTTCCAATGAAGATGCGCAGGCCGTTCTTTTCCTGCGGGCTGAGGACCTGATAGGCGTTCATGTCGCGCCTGACCACGCCATCCAGATAGCGGTCCAGCCGCGATTCGCCAAACTGCAACGTCTTCTCATACGCTGCGATCGCCTTCCCCATGTTCGCGAATACTCGCGATACCGCGTGGCGGGCCGGTTCGTCCATGCCGTTCCACGCCGCGCGCTGCCTGTCGTCCCCAAGCGGGCCGGCGTTACGTGGCAAGCGGGACAGGTCCGGCATCGGTCCGAACACCGCTTCATACTCCTTCCGATAGTTGGCCTGCAGGACGTGAGCGTATGCTGTGCGATTGCCTCCATGCTCGGCGGCATCCTCGAGCGGGCCCAGGGCTTGCGACCATGCACTGTCCTTCCTGCCGTCCCAGAACAGGAAGGGGCTGTGCGCGAGGCCGACGACCGGCATTGTCCGGCGCGCACCCGTTCCTACACCGAGCCCCAGCGCACGGCCATCCTGAAACTGCTGTTTCGGGTCGTGGCAGCTTGCGCAAGACACTTGGCCATTGCTGCTGAATCGCTTGTCAAAGAAAAGGCGCTTGCCCAGTTCCACCGCAGCGGGCATGCCTTCATAGCGGTTCGACGGATCCTGCGGCGCAGGCGCAAGCTGGCTCAGACGCAGCGATGACAGCACGTCAATCTCCTGCTTGCTCCAGCCGTCGGCGCCTCCCCAGGTGAACGCGGCGGCCGCACTGGTAACCAGGATGGCGGCGGCAATCGTCAGGGTGATGGTGTGCTTGAGTGTCTGTTTCATGGCAGTTCTCTGCATGATGGTCTGGCCGGCACGCGTCACTGGCGCTCGACAATCGTGTTGAACGTGACGTCATCCACGCCGGCGGACGACGTGATGTTCAGTTTGAGTTCCCACCATCCCGGCATGCTGAACTTCATCCCTTCGATCAGGTAACGCCCCTCTCCGAGCTCCTTCGTCACCCGTGGTTGCGTCGGATAACCGTGGCCGTGTTGCGGCATGCCGCCGCCAACCTTGATGCCGGCTCCGGATACCGGTTCTCCGGAAGGCAGCTTCACCGTCACCTCCCATGCATGCATCTTGTTGATGGCGATCGGGTTGACCTGTGACTTGACTTCGACGACATACCGGCTGTGCTCGGTTGGCCGCTTCAGGGAAAGATCGAGGCCGGTCGGCGGCGACATGCACGCGGCCAGGACGAATGGTGCCAGCAGGGAAAACAGGGCAAAAAAATATCGACGAATCACGGCAAGGTCCTTCAGATGAGATTGAGCACAATGCGGTTGGACGTGTCGCCGGATGAGGGCGAAGCGGGGGCAACCACGTTAAAGAGGCGTACTCTCAACCATCCAGTAATGGCAAGGTCAAGGGCCTTGAATGTGGCTGTCGAAATTTTTTACATTTGCTTCCGGATTGCTGCGTCAGGAAAGAATTATTGGTTTCATATCAGTGACTTGTCCCATCCGGCCCAAGTTTTGCTTTTGGGCATGCGCGTCAACTTAACCGGAGGAATTCACAAATGAAAACCAAAATCGCAGCCTTTCTTGCAACCCTGGCCTTTGCCGCATCCAGCCACGCAGCGCCGATCCAATATGGCGCTAATGGACACTGGTATGAATTCGTTCAGGGGAACTTCACCTGGCAAGAAGCCTTTGCCGACGCAGCGGCACGCGTCCATCTGGGCCTGCAAGGCTATCTGGCGACCGTGACCTCCTCGGGTGAGAATGGCTTTATTGCCGGCATCAACGGCAATTTGGGTTGGCTGGGCGGCTCGGACGATGGCGCCGCAGTGAATCAGTGGACCTGGCGCTCCGGTCCTGAAGCCGGCCAGGCCTTTACGTTTACGGCATGGAACGCCGGCGAGCCGAACAACTGCTGCGGCGGCGAGAACTTCCTGCACACCAACTGGGGCGGCCCCGGCCTGTGGAACGACCATGGCGGCCCGGGCAATCCGTGGCAGCGCAATGGTTACTTTGTCGAGTACAGCCAGCAAAACAGCGTTCCTGAGCCTGGAATGATTGCATTGCTCGGCTTGGGTCTCTTTGGTGTAGCCGCTGCCCGCCGTTGCAAGAACTGATACCCGGAATAGCATCGAAGCCCCGCACGTCGGGGCTTTTTTTATTTCTGGCCTCAAGATCACGACTGCGGGCCGGGTTTGGGAGTAGGAAATAACAGGGAGCGGAATGAACAAAGTGAATGAGGATCGGCGTCGCATTTCGCTAGGAGGATTGCTTGACTCCGCGATTCGAACGCTGACGCAATTAATCGCCAGCAACGACATGAATACCAGGACCCTCGCAATCAGGGCACTTGCAGAGGTGCAGCAAGCCAGGCGACTGGTTCCTTCCCGCCGTGTGCATGATCTGGCACGCAGCCGCTAGAAGGAGGTGTCGGCTGCTCTGTTCAGTACCAGGCTGGGGCATTGCGAATAGTCAATCGAATGGAGGCGGCGGGAAGACGTCAATGAGTGAGTGCGTCGAAGGGCAGTCCGACGGATAATGAACGATTGAACGAAGGTCTATTAAGCGCATACAAGCGCTACCCGCGACCGCTTCGTGTTCGTGGCGCAGACGCCAGCGCCGCCCCTGCCATGAAGGAAGCCCTTTACCCCGGCCGTTACTGGCATCTCCTGGATGATGGACGCATCCAGTGCGACCTGTGTCCGCGCCACTGCCGTCTGCATGTGGACCAGCGCGGCGCCTGTTTTGTGCGCCGCCGGGCGGGCGACCAGATCGTCCTTACCGCCTACGGCCGATCATCGGGATTCTGCATTGATCCGATCGAGAAAAAGCCGCTCAATCATTTCTATCCCGGCAGCAGTGTCCTCTCCTTTGGCACGGCCGGTTGCAACCTCGCGTGCAAGTTTTGCCAGAACTGGGACATCAGCAAGTCGCGCGAAACGCAGACGCTCGCTGCCGCGGCCGGGCCCGAAGCAATCGCCGACGCGGCATCGGCCCATGGCTGCAAGAGCGTGGCCTTCACCTACAACGACCCGGTCATCTTTGCCGAGTACGCGATGGACGTGGCCGACGCCTGCCATGCACGGGGCATCAAGACCGTGGCGGTGACCGCCGGCTACATGGGCGCGGAAGCGCGGCGCGACTTCTACGCCAAGATGGACGCGGCGAATGTCGACCTGAAGGCCTTCACCGACGAGTTCTATTTCACGCTGACCGGCGCCCGCTTGCAGCCGGTGCTGGAGACGCTGCAGTACCTGAAACATGAAACCGGTGTCTGGCTCGAAATCACCACGCTGCTCATTCCCGGCAAGAACGACAGCAGCGACGAAATTCGCGCCGAGGCGCAGTGGATCGCGAAGGAACTGGGCAATGACGTTCCGCTGCACTTCACGGCCTTCCATCCCGACTACAAGATGACCGACGTGCCGCCGACGCCGACGTCCACGCTTTCGCGCGCGAGGGAAATTGCATTGGGGGAAGGTCTGCGCTACGTCTACACTGGCAACGTTCACGATACCGGCGGCGCGACGACCTACTGTCCGGCCTGCCGCTCACCGCTGATTGTGCGCGACTGGCATGACATCGAACGCTACCGCCTGACGCGGGAAGGCGAATGTCCCGACTGCCGTGCGCCGATTGCGGGAAGGTTTGGACAGTTCGAGCGCCAGTTCGGACGCCGCCGGATTCCGATTCGCATCGGGAGGTAAATTCTCACGGAGGCATTCATGACGAGCGAACAGTTTTCCAAATACCGGTTTGAACTGTCCGGAGCGAAGCTTCCCGATAGCGGGAAGTGGGCACCTTATCTTGAGATCCGGGACTGCTCCGAAAACCAGGAAGCGGGCGAGGTGATTTTCCCGATGCAAAGGCTTGCCACGGAAGACGTTTTCGATTCCGAGGAAGCCGCAATAGCGGAAGCAAGGCGCTTCGCGATTTCACACGTTTCGTCCGGCGAGTTCTGAGGCTGGCTCGTCTTCCGGCGGACGAAAGCGCGGGCGGGATCAGCAGCCCAGCATGTCCGCCAGATGAACAATGTTCTTCGCATGCAGCGTGTTACCCGGCTGCGGCGAAACATCCTTCGGCTGCGAAGGCCCAAATTCCAGCGGACGCTCAATGTACGCCGTCTGCAACCCGCAGCTACGCGCACCGGCCAGGTCATCATGATGCGCGGCTGCGAGCATCACCTGCTCCGGCGCGACATCAAACACATTCGCCACGCCAAGATAGGTCGCCGGGTCCGGCTTGTACTTGCGGAAGACTTCCGCCGACAGGATGCAGTCCCACGGCAGGCCGGCACGCTTGGCCATGTTGGTCAGCAGGCCGATGTTGCCGTTGGAAAGCGTGCAGATCGTGTAGCGCGACTTCAGGCGCGTCAATCCTTCGACCGAGTCCGGCCACGCATCGAGACGGTGCCAAATGCGGTTCAGATCCTTTTTCTGCGCCTCGCTCAATGACGTGATGCCGAACCGGGCAAGGATGTCGTCGAGAATCATCCGGTGCAGGTCGTCGATGCGTGTCCATCCCAGTTCGCCCGACATGACGCGCTGCATTGCGGGTACGTATCCCGCGCGCCATGCGAGCGCGAAGGCGTTGCCGTCCACACCGAGGTTCATCGCGTCGACTTCGCGGGCGATTGTGCCGTGCCAGTCGACGACGGTGCCGAAGATGTCGAAGGCGATGATCTTGATTGTGTCGGCGATGGGGGAAGTCATTCTTGGTCTCCTGTTTTCGTTTTGCTTGGGACAGCGGATTACCAGCGCAACTCGCCTCCACCCAACTCGATCACGCATCCGCCGACCGAGATGCGGCCATCCTTCACTTCCAGCGTCAGCAGGTTGGGGCGGTTGATGACGGTTCCCTGCCTGATATGGGCGAAGAGCGGCTTGTCGCCCTGGGTCGCGAGCCACCAGCCGCCCAGGTTGGCGCAGGCCGATCCCGTGCCCGGATCTTCGCTGATGCTGGTCGGCGAGGTCATCCAGAAATAGCGCGACTCGAAGCCGTCCGGCGTCCGGGCGAACACATAGGTCTTCCCCTGTCCGGCGCGGTTGACGCTGAATTTTGCCACCAGCGAGGGATCGGGCCGGCAGGCGTGGACGTGCTCGACGCTGGCGAGAGGGATCATCGGCTGTTCGTTGCCGCAGTCGACCCATAGCGCCGGTCCGGCAATCGCGTCTTCGGGGAGCTTGAGCATGGCGGCCAGCTCGGCCGGCGTTGCTTCCATCGGACGCGACGTGGGCGCATTGGCGTTGAGCACCCAGCGCCAGCCCTCGAAGCGTACCGGGATCAGGCCGGCTTGCATCTCCAGTTCAAATGCGTCGCCAGCTCCGAACAACGAGCGAACCACCTGCGCGGAACCGAGTGTGGGATGGCCGGCAAATGCCATTTCATACGTTGGCGTGAAGATGCGGACCCGGGCGGCGGCGCGATTGGACGGCAGGAGGAAGGTCGTCTCCGACAGGTTGAACTGGCGCGCGACGAGTTGCATCTCCTCGTCCGATAAGGCGCTGCCGTCCTCAATGACGGCGAGAGGATTGCCGCCGAAGGTGGATTCGGCAAAGACGTTGAGCAGACGATAGCGGATGGCAGGCATGGACGTGTTCGGCTGGCAAAACGTCAATTAAACCATGGCTTCCGGTCGCCGGCATTTCCGCTGAATCCGGACGACGGCGATCATGCAGTGATCAGATGTCGCGCAAAACATATCCATGAATTACTGCGGCACGCCGACAAGCTTGTCCGGATTGCGTACGATGAATACTGCCGCAATCCGTCCGTCTTCAATACGGTACGACTGCGCCGACTCGATTCGACCGTTGATGTAACGAAGCAGACCCGGTTCGCCGTTGATCCGCACCATCCGATAGTGTACCTGTCCCGGGTTCTGGTGTTCGACGGACCAGAATACGCCGGCAATACGTCCCGCACCATGCAAAACGCGATGGAAAGAGGGCATCTTGCCGCCCCCGTCGCTGACAAAGGTCGCGTCCGGTGAGAGCAATGCTTTCATTGCGTCCCGGTCGGCGCGGCCCGCCGCCTGCATGAAAGCACTGATCAGCGCCCGGTGCGCGTCCGGCGTGGGCTGGTAGCGCGGACGCTTTTCCAGCACCTTTTCCTGCGCGCGGTGCACCAGCTGGCGGCAGCTCGCTTCGCTTTTGCCAAGCAATGCGGCGATGTCGGCATAATCCTGGTCAAAGGCCTGACGCAGCAGGAAGGCGGCCCGCTCATCCGCGCTTAATCGTTCAAGCGTCCAGAGCAGCGCCAGCGACACATCGCTGGCGAGCTCCGCTGCGGTTTCAGGCGTGTTTTCATCCAGTTCCACCAGCGGCTCGGGCAACCAATATCCGATATAGCTTTCGCGCTCGGCCTTGCGTTCGCGCAAGCGATCGAGCGCCAGGCGGGTCGTGATCGTCATCAGCCACGCTTCCGCTGACCGCAAGCTGGCATGGTCGGTGGCCTGCCAGCGCAGCCAGGCGTCCTGCACCACGTCTTCTGCATCGGCGCGGGTGCCGAGCATCCGGTAGGCAGCTGAAAACAGCTTCGCACGCAGCCCGGCAAACACACCTTCTGCGCCGATATCGTCTTGTCCGTTCATCGGTGGTCCTTTCCCGACGCCTCACATGCCAGGCGCCGGTACTTCCGGGATTGGATTGCGCAGGCTCAGGTTAAGCATGTTCCAGCCTTTGATCGCGGCTACAGCATAGCCCAGCTCGACAACTTCGGTTTCGGAGAAATATTCGCGCACTCTTTCGAATTCTTCGTCGCTGGCATCGGCATGCGGCTGGCCATTGACAATCTCTGCCCAGCGCAGCGCCGCCCGTTCACGGTCGCTGAAGAAAGGTGCTTCGCGCCAGACAGCGACGGCATTCAGATGGCGCGGGTCCATGCCCTGACGGATCAGGTCACGCCAGTGCATATCCACACAGAAGCCGCAGCCGTTGATCTGCGAGATGCGCAGATTGACCAGTTCGACCAGCCGCTCGCCCAGCGAACTTTGCTTGACCGACGTGGACAGGTTTATCTGGGCCTTCAGGATGGCTGGAGCGAACTTGAAAAGGGCGATTCGGGTGGTGTGTGACATGACAATCCTTCCTGTTTGATCCGTTCGACGCCCAATGCGTCGTTCTTGAACACTAGACGCGTGACACGTGCCATTTGTGACAGGAAAAACAAAAAGGACGGACGAAAAGGAAACTGGGGGCACGGCAAGCGCTTGGACAGGCTTGATCCGCATCAGTAACCAGCAAATAGCGGCAGTAATCAATTCACGCCCGCTCGTCTCGTTACATTTGTTACCGTTGTGTAAGCCATTGTCATACCGCTAAACAATATACTTTCTGTAACGTTTCCAGCGTTTTCCTCCCTCGCAATTTCTCTCCAGACAAGGAGTGCTCATGATTAAAAAATTCAAACAGCTGTTTATCTGCTTCTTGGTTTCGACGTTTACCTTCGTCGGCTTCACCCAATCGGTCCACGCCGCGATGATCAGTACCGAACAAGCAGTCGCCGCCACCACTGCCCAGCAAAACAGGGAAAAAGTCGAGGCAGCGCTCAATCGCCCCGACGTCGCTGCAGAGCTCGAAAGAATGGGCGTAGCCAAGAGCGAAGCGGACGCTCGCGTTGCCGCACTGAGCGATGCCGAAGTGGCTGCCCTGGCAGGCCGGGTCGACAGCTTGCCGGCCGGTGGCGACATCATTGGCACCGTTGTGTTTATCTTCGTGCTGCTGTTGGTGACCGACATCCTGGGGCTGACCAAAGTCTACCCGTTCACCCGCTCCATCCGCTGAGCACAGCGTTCAATGCGACCTGGCATGTCCCGCTTCCGGCATCGATGGATGCCGGGAGTTCTTCTCTTTCTGGCGGTCTTGTTGACCGGCTGCGCGACATCTGGCCGCGCACTGCTGCAGCAAGCTTCGTCGTGGTTGCCTCCACGCGCCGAGCTGGCGGCGACGCCGTTTTTCCCGCAAGAGCGTTACCAATGCGGCCCGGCCGCGCTGGCCATGTCGCTGGCCGCGGTGGGCATCGATGTAACGCCCGATGCATTGAAGGCCCAGGTCTACGTCCCGCAGCGCGAGGGCAGCCTGCAACCCGAGATGCTGGCCGCCGCACGCCGCAACGGTGCCGTCGCCATGACCATCCCGCCCAGCCTGGATGCCTTGTTGACCGAGCTGGCCGCAGGTCATCCGGTGCTCGTCCTGCAAAACCTCAGTCTCGCCTGGATGCCGCTTTGGCACTACGCAGTAGCGATCGGCTATGACCTTGAGCAGGATGAAATCATTCTGCGCTCGGGCACGACCGAGCGCCTGGCCATGCCGCTGTCCACCTTTGACAGAACGTGGGAACGCAGCGCCCGCTGGGGCATGGTCACGCTGCCGCCAGGCCGTTTGCCGGCGACGGCGGGGGAAGCCGCAGTGGTCGATGCGCTGCTGTCCTTCGAAAAGACAAGCGACGCACACCGCGCACGCAAGGCCTATGTTTCGGCACTGCAGCGCTGGCCACGAAACCTTGCCCTGCAACTGGGACTGGGCAACACCGCCTACGCCGCCGGCGATCGCAGCGCAGCCGCGGCAGCGTTTCGCCAGGCCACGCAAGAACATCCTGGTAATGCCCCTGCCTTTATCAATCTCGCGACGGTGCTCCTTGAGCTGGGGGAGGTGAAACAGGCGAGGCAGGCAGCGGAAAATGCCCTCGCTCTCGGCGGCCCCTGGCGCGAGGCAGCCGCGGCAACGCTGCAGGTCATCGAAAACAGGAAATAGGGCCACGCCAGGTTTTCGTGGGGCAGAGTGCTATTGGCGCTGCTGCATGTCGACCGGCCGCGCTCCGCGCCATCGACGGCAACGTTTCGCTCGACGTGAAAAAACAAAAGGCCCGGCTGCATGCACCGGGCCTTTTGTATGTAACTGGTTGCGGGGACAGGATTTGAACCTGTGACCTTCGGGTTATGAGCCCGACGAGCTGCCAGACTGCTCCACCCCGCGTCTGAGGGAGCGAAGTCTACCGGTGATCATGTCGCAAAGCAAGCAAAACATGCTCTTCGCTCAAACTACCCGAGCGATTTCAGGGAGATGCCCTGTTCCGGCGTCCCCTCCAGGTAGTCATGGCCCGCATTCGTCAGCCGCCAGAAACCGCTTTCCGATTCGGTGACCCAACCCTTGTCGCTCAGCAGGTGCAGGTGGTGGCGAATGATTGCCTGGTCCGTGTTCAGGCGGTTGGCAATCCCTGTGACGTTGAGCAGTGGTTCCGGCGCTTCCAGGAGCTTTCCAAGAATCGCTTCCATCAGCATTTGATCTCGCTTCATGGCTTTGAAAATGGCAAAAAGAGCCATCTTAGCGGAATTGGGCGACTGTGCCGAAAGACGGGATTCGCGGCGGGGGCTGGCTCGAAACGTCATCAAGTTGGCCTGCCGAGCCACGACATTTCACAGCACCGGGAGTCGGCTCACCGATAAGATGATTTCGATTTTCGACTCTTCTTGCCCCTCGTAAGAGCCTTCCCGATCGGGGCGAGGAAGGCAAGGTACACGGAACGCACGCTGCACGTGCTGCACGAGACAACAGGCTCGCCATGACACCCCCTCAAAGCACGACACCCGACCATATCGTCATCGAGCCGAGACGGCCGCGGTTCGACTTCAGCGACACGCCGCGCCATTGGCTGCGTGATCCCTATACCAGCCAGTTCATGAATGCACTCTCGGTGTTCATTCCGTTCTCCGAACGGACGGTGATCGAGATATTGAGAAAATACCGGGATCGTGTGAGCGATCCGAAACTGCGCGCGGAAATCGAAGCGCTGATCCGGCAGGAGGGATCGCATGCGCTGTTGCATCGCCAGACCAACCAGGTGCTGGCGCGATGCGGCTATCGCGCAGTGCCGGCATTCGAACGGCTGCAGAAAGCGTTCTTTCAGCAAGTGCGACGCTGTGCGCCGGAGACCTTCGAAATCACGATTCCCGCCGCCTTCGAGCATTTCACCGCGGCCATTGCCAAGGACTTCCTGCGCGAGCGCGACTTCTGGGCCGGCGGCAAAAGCAACGGCGCGCTGGAGTTCGCCACGTGGCATGCGCTGGAAGAAGTGGAGCACCAGGCGGTCTGCCTCGATTTCTACCTGGCGCTGCGGCCCACTCCGTGGGTGCTGACACTGTCGTTGCTGTTGCTCTGGATGCCAGCGACCGTCGTATCGATTTATGGCGTGCAGCTGTATCTGCTGCATAAGGATCGCCTGCTCTATCGCCCTCGTAACTGGTGGCCGTATTTGCGTTTTGTCGGGAGAACGCTGCCGATGTTGCTCGACAGCGCATGGAAGTATCTGAAGACGGATTACCGGACCTGGGGCGCGGACGACGAAGATCTGTACAAGCGGCAGAAACAGAATCTGCCTCGGGTTTGATCTGACTTTGGAAATCGTGCGCGGAGCACCTTCTGCTTCAAACTGCCAAACCGCTTCCTGCCTGAATTCGACTGACAAGCGTTTGCGTTCCGTTGGATCGAAGCCAACACCCCTCCATCAGCAGCGCAAGCAATAGAAGGTTGATCGAAAAACAGCCTTTATTTTTCAAATACTTACGATATCAATCGCAGACTGGCACGCTCGATGCTCAAAGGTCTCCAAGCATTCAAAAAAATGCTTCATCTGAACCTCAGCTTATTACTACTACATAGGAGACTGAAATGAGCACCCTGATGATCAATGATCTGTCCACCAGCAAGAACCTTGACAGCAAAGCCATGGCCCATGTGATTGGTGGCTGCGATTCCTGCGGCGGATACAAGAAAGCGTCCCCCGGCTACGTCAAGATCTACTGCCAACCGGTGTACTGCGAACCGGTCTACTGGGAACCGGCGCCTTGTTACTATCCCAAGCATGAACCGGTCTACTGCGAGCCGGATCCTTGCTACCAGAAACCGGCCCACCACCCGAAATATCCTCCCGGGACAATCGTAGATGTGTTCTAGGCAGGCGCTTTCATTCATCGATTAACGAAATCTGGGGGCTGCCATCCAGCCTCCAGAACTGCAGTACATCGCGCTGCGCCGCTTCCCGGTTTATGTTTTCAAGCTGTTCAGGGGGGTATACGGATGGCGCTTCGCTTTTCCTCATGCGCTACCAGCTACCCCTCAAGCAAAATCCCTCGCACTTGTTCACACCAATATCCAACCGCGTTGAAGTAACCTTCCCACACGCAACCATTGCAGCCGCGACCGCAACAGGTGGTTGGTTCTTCCGGCGGATCGCGAAAGGAGACTTTTCTTTGGGCCAGTTGTGTACGGAGGTCCTCCACCCATTGCCGGGCTTGGGAAGCATTGGCGGGTAAGGGATTTTGGGGGGCGTTACTCATAGGTTGTGTGGAGCTGGGGTGCGCGGCACACCGATTCAGGAAGTATAAAGATGTGCCGGGGAAAATGGTGCGTGGGAGCACTTGGCGCTAGACTTTGCGCCCAGGGACGAGCATCAGGCCGGAGATCGAAGAAGAGAAGTGGAGGAGGGCGCCGTGTGGCGTGCCGACTGCACTGGAGCATTGGAACGTGTCATGAACTAATATGAATCAGACAGATGACACGGGAGCCGACCGATGACCAAGATGTACTCCGCCGCCTGCGAGCGTAATCGCGAACCGATTCTTGCCGTGTTGCGCGATGTGCTCGCGAATGCGTGCAACGTGCTGGAAATCGGCAGCGGGACGGGACAGCATGCCGTGTACTTCGGCGCGAACCTGCCGCATCTTCTCTGGCAGACCAGCGACCTGCCGGAGAATCATGCGAGTATCCTTGCCTGGCTGGACGAGGAACGGCCGCCCAATGTATTGCCGCCGCTCCATCTCGATGTGGATTCCGATGCCTGGCCGGCAGGGCCGTTCGACGCGATATTCAGTGCCAATACCTGCCACATCATGGCATGGGAGCACGTGGAAGCGATGTTTGCCGGCGCAGGCCGCGTCCTGAAACCGGGTGGCTTGCTGTGCATCTACGGACCGTTCAACTACAACGGCAAGTTCACCAGCGAGAGCAATGCCGTGTTCGACATGTCGCTCAAGGCGCAGGGCGAGCACATGGGCATCCGCGATTTCGAGGCGGTCGACCAAGTGGCTCTAGCGCAGGGAATGGCGCTGGTGGCCGATCATGCGATGCCGGCAAATAATCGGCTGCTGGTGTGGCGGCGGGAATAGCGTTCGAAGCTTGTTCCCGTCAGTCGAAAATACTCGCGGGATGCCCTTGCGCTTGCTGCCGGAAGATCAAGATTGCTAAAAGGCGAAACCGCCAATGGCTGCTCTTGCCGCCTTGAACGTGTTGTCCCATTCCTGCAGAAAATCCTTCGCCACCTTTCCGGCAACCTTCGCGTGATGGAGGAACTGCTCTTCCTCGTTGTCGTATGCGCGACAAATTGCGTCGTCCTGGTTTTCGACATGGAAAATCATGCGGTCCAAAGCCGATGCCCAGATGCTCGCATGCTGTTCCAGGATTGGAATCGTATCCTCAGGAAGATGATCCCAGAGATCTCCTACCGCCCTGTCGATCGGGTCGACAATTCCTTGCATCGCAATCGCTACGAGCGCCCAGAAGAAATGCTCTGTACGCCGGAGTGCTTCCGTCAGGGATTGGTCCTTCGCTCTCTCCAGGTCAGCGCCGAGGCCTAAGGTGGTCTCATCTTTATCGATGGACGCACGCTCCGTCCTCAGGTAGATGGAAAGCGCGTCATTCGAAAGAAAAGTAAAAAACTGTGATTGAAGCAGAATCTTCATTGCCTCCTTGAGGCTGGCGCGTGCTTCCTGTTGAATGCTTTGAATGGCCTGCGCTCGTCGCAGTGCGTTCGCTCTTGCCGCTCCGGGCAAATGTAATGGTGGCGAGAATTTTTGATCGTTGCTGTCGCCCATGGCTTCCCGGGGCGAGTGCGGTGTGGGCCCGGAGCCGCCGGGTTCGGGGAAATTCGGCGTTGGGCCCGGGCCATCAAATCGAATCGGTGCCATGCATTACGTCCAGACGAAATTAGCCTGTTAAAGAAGTGCCGTTATGCATCTCCCCGATGAGGAGCAGAAGCTCATCAGGAGTTCCTTGATTGACAGAAAGGGGCCTGGCAATCCCGTTACGAACTCTTTCGCCGTAAGGTGCTACGCCTTTCCGATCCCGTCACGGGCGCGCCACCTTGGCATCGCTGAAGCAGTACAGCATCGCCATGAGATTCCCCACGCGAATAACGGCGTTCCCCGCCTTTTCCACCTTGTATCCTGGATGATTTTCGTCCGCGTTTTCAGGAACGGCACAGACGGCCACCCCCAGGCCGGAAGCGTCCCGGGTGGCATTAAGCGCTTCGATGTCGTTCTGACCGTCGCCCCCATACAAGACCGAATACGGATGGGCTCCCGACTTGCGAAATGCTTCATACAGGAGAAAGGCCTTGGTGCGGCCTGTCATGACAGGAGAGGTAATCGTGCCGCTCAGGTCCGGAGCGTTCCCGGCCTCTCGTCCCAGCTTGATGCCAACTGCCTCGATGCCTTCCCGGCGGCCAAACTCTTCGAGGAAGGGTGAAAAGCCACCCGACAGCACAATCTGCCTGGCATTGACCGATTTTAAAGTCGCGATCAGTTCCTTCGCCCCGGGGATCATCCGGTTCAGTACATCCTCGATACATGCATTCACGGTGGCTTCAGGAACGCCGCGCAGCGTCAGGAAGGTCCGCAGGATCTTGTCGAACTCCAGTGAGGGACGGATCTTCATTGCATTGCGGGCCTGGCGCAACGCCTGCTCCAGTTCTTCGGCATCTGCCCAGCGCGTAGTGCCCTCATCGAAAATCACCCGCTTGCGCAGCTCTTCCGCGCTGTCCGAGTCGGCAAGCGTGCGATCGAAATCGAAGCCTGCCACCTTCAGACCTGACAGCACGCGTCCATCCGGCACGGCGGCAAAGTCGACAAGCACGCCGGCCAGCGTTTCCCGTATGGCCTGCTCAACGGCTGCGGACACCTGTACGTCTTCGATGCGCACGACATGCGAATCCGGGAACAAAGGCGCCAGCGGTGTGATCCCGCCTTGCGCCTTTAGCATGCCAGACAGTCGCTCCGCGAGCTGATGGGTCAAGCCGGCGGACTGAGTGTTGATCACGAATGAAGTATGAGGGGATTCCACAACACTGAGAACTGCAGCACGCGCGGAGCGGTCGCGCGCAGCGAGCTGACTAGCATCGGGGCGAGGCTGATCAGGGGCGCCCGGCACGGGCATTTCCTTGCCCCGGGAAGCCTGGCTCCCATGCGAGGCAGTGACGGCATGAGAGGCGACGAGGGCGGTTGAAGGGGCAGCGGCAATGAGCGGCATCCTGGATTCTCCGATGAAACGGCAATGTATCGAAAGCAGCAATGGGTCGCATGACGAAGCATCCGGTTCCATCCGGCTCGGGCCAAGAACGGGGATGTGCTATACGTACCGGTCAGGCGTGAACACATAGTGCACGAGACAGGCGCGGTTCGTGGACGATGGAACGATCATTCCTTTCGGAATGCCGTCAACGGAACCGGCCATGCTACGTGCCGATTCCTGCTGATGATCTTATGCCTGCGGACTTTCGTTGTTCGAGCGCCGGGCTTCCCAACTTGTCAGCGTATCAAGGTAAGCGCGCAGCTTTGCGACAGCCGCCTGTTGTAGTGCGTGCTCGGCAGAAGACCCGCCATCCCCGTGCAGTTCACCGAAGATTCGATGCAGGTCTTGCTGCAAGCTCATCACTTCGTTTATATCCAGTGGCGGCTCGGCGTCGTGCAATTCGACGGCCAACTCCTCCGCGATATCGCGCAGCTTGTCGTCGAGATCCATGATTCTTTCGGACAGAGACGGAGTGCGATCGAGGGCGAGCTCGCCCAAATCAGCATGACCTCGATCGATCTGAACCTTCGCTGCCAGTGCCTCGACCTGGCCTCCCAATTGGAGAACGTCGATCCATTGCGGCAGCTCTCGTGCGACAACATTCTGCAGACCTTCGATCAGCACACCGCAGTCGAATGCCAACACGCCAAGAAGCGCGTCGCGTTCTTTTTGATGCGAAACCTGTTTCGTTTCGCCGTGCTCGGTCATGGCACGCACGGCATCTGTTGCGATGCGCGATGTCTGAAGCAACGACTCCATTTCATCTAGAAAAGGATGCGAAGCCTCCGGGCCGAGTTCGCTCCGAATCGCAGCCATGGTGGTTGACGCCGCTTGATAGACGGCCTGAAGAATCTCGACGAGGCCTCCTTGGGAGGACGGTCCAAGTCCATATGCCCGGCCATCCAGCTTGATGAGCACATCTGATTCCAGGGTTTGCACAAGCAGGCGTGACATCGCCGACTGGAAGTTGGCGCCAGCGTCGTAGGGATAGGGGAGCTTTTCGATGGCGGCGAGCGAGTTCGACAGCAGCGTCTCCTTGACTGTCTCGTTCATTCCGGCAGTCGATGGAAGGCGGGCTATGGCATTCTTGATGTGCTCGGCCATTGCGGCAAGAGCATTCCTTTCCAAAGCGCTCCGTGTTGCGGCGCGGGAGACCGCCATCGGCAAGTTGGAGTCCCCCAGGCCTTTCTGGGGGACGACGGTCATCTTGGCTGTACCGCCTTTTGGCCACCCCTCCGGGAGCGGTCCTGGCTCACTAGATCGTCCAATTCTCATATAAAAAGCTTCTCTGAAAAATGTAGCCCATTTCGGCCTCATCCCGACCGGCGACCTCGGGCCGGAAGCGGTCGAAGAAAATGTGTCATTGAGAGGACATGTCACGTCCTCTGTCTACCAGGGCGCCACCGGCATCCAGGTACCTGTAATGAGTGACGAGCCGTTGAGTCTGGTTCCGCCGGACGCGAAAAAGCACTTCAGGGTGGGCCTGGCAAAATGAATTGCACCTGGAAGCGCTTTCGCCATTCATGCAGCGCGACGGCACGAGTCATGCGTTGGCGCTCTTATGGGACAAGGTTTTCACAAATCTGTTAAGCAGATGAGTGTCAAGACGATGCCGATGGTTCCAACGGCCGGATGGCTTGCCCGCCGTCTCAGTCCCATATCGGTTCCCCCGTTTTAAGACTGCCTCTCCAGACTGGTCAGACCGCGTGCGTGGCGTTCAACCTCGGCGCTGTCAAGCGGCCCACCATGCCCCATGTAAAACCTCTCCATGCCGGACTCCACCAAGCGTTGCAATGCATGGCTGACCGCATGCGGGTCAGCCTCGAAGGGCGGGCGTTTGGCATGGTTCGTCCGGATGATGCCGCCCAGCAGAATGCCGGACGCGATCAAGTCGCCGACAAGGGCGTCTTTGGTCGCAAGCTCGACCGAGACCGAACCCGCCGTATGTCCCGGCGTATGCCTGACGGTGCCGGCAAATCCGAAGCGAGTCAGGTCCAGGGTGTTGTCGTCAGCAAGCAGGATATCCGGCTGGAAGCCGACGTAAGGCTCGAACATCAGCCGCGTCTTGATGAACAGGCGTCCGAACCACCCCGTCGGACAAAACGTCATCGGCGTTTCCCGGCTGAAGTGCTCCGCGTCTCCCTTGTGGGCGACGATGGGCGCTCCCGACAAATCCCGTATCCGCGCCGCGCTTCCTGCATGGTCCACGTGCGCGTGCGTAATGACGATCAGTTTGATGTGGTCAAACGAAACGCCCATCGTCGCTAGTACGCGTTCGATCTTGCGTTCCGACCCAGGCAATCCCGCATCGACGAGAATGCTCCCGTGCGGCGCGAATATCAGATGGGCGTTCACCAGGCCGAATGGCAGGATAGGGATGCGAACAATACTTGGTGCAATCATGATGCGACAGCTCCTCGATAGTTGCCGATCCCGGATCATCGGGGCCGGTCGCGCTATCATGCTGCGGACATGCAATCGAAACAAGTACGCACTAATTGGTGCGATAGTGACGAAAAAGTGACCATCATGAAGAACACGTGGCATATCGAAAATCCCCTCAACTGCCCGATGGTGACGGCAATCAGCATGATCGGCGGGAAGTGGAAGCCGATCATCCTGCATATGCTGTCGTCGGGGACGATGCGCTTCGGCGAGCTGAAGAAAAACATCCCGCCGGTAAGCCAGAAGATGCTCACGCAGCAACTGCGCGAACTGGAGACGGACGGCATCATCGTGCGCAAGGTCTATGCGGAAGTGCCGCCGAGAGTGGAGTATTCACTGAGCGGGAAAGGCGCCGCCTTGACGCCTATCCTCGACGAGCTCTATGCGTGGGGACAGAGGAACAGCGACTAGCACACATGCGAGGTTGGTAAACCGCTCTAAAGGAACGAAGGAACGGAGTCAGGCCTTGCAGCATAAGCTGTACAACAAAAAAGGCCGGCATCGCTGCCGGCCTTTTCGTTAATGTGAAGGCTGTGCTTCATACCACGTGCATCACTTGAACTTCCATGCACGCACGTAGTTCACCTCGAACGAGTTCTGCTTGCCCTGCGGCGTCGAATCGTCCGGTGTGCCGGATGCGCTGCCGAACCACAGGTCCAGCATCAGGTACATCGGGTCCTTGAACGTGGTGTTCACCACCAGCACTTCCTTGCCGTCGAAGTAGTAGGTTTGCTTGTTCGGCTCCCACTTCACCGCATACTTGTGGAAGCCTTCGGACAGGTCCATCCCGGTGTCGTACTGGCGAGTGTCAACGAGCTGGCCTTCCTTGTCGCCCTTCCACACCGTCGGTGCATACGCGGTCGGGTGTGCCACCCCGTTCTTGTTCACGCCCCACGGTGCGGCGCCGCCGGCATACGCTTCCATCACGTCCATCTCCGGACGGCGCTCGCCAATGTGGTTGAACAGCCAGAATGCCGGCCAGGTTCCCTTGCCGACCGGGAGCTTGGCTTCGATCTCGAAGTAGCCATAGGTCTGGTAGTACTTGCCGTCGGTGTCGAGGGTACGGTTGAAGAACTTGCCGTTCGCATCGCGCTGCGGCCAGATCTTCAGTTTGCCGTCTTCCACCGTGTAGTTCTTGGTCTCATTCGACTTCTCGTACCACATGGCGTCATTCCAGAGATTGCTGTTGAGCGCGTCGAACTCGTCGGCAAACGTCAGCTCGTACTGGGACGCATCCTGGCCGAACGGCAGCTTGGGCTCAACGGGGGTGGTCTGGGCGACTGCAGTACCGGCTGCGGCAATCAAGGCCGTTGCGCAGGCGCAATGCATTGCGGAAATAGCGACACGTTGGAAAGCAAACTTAAACAATATAGTTTCTCCTGGTTCGAATTGGTCATAGCCAAGATTCTTCATGGCAAGCGCAGCTAGGAGCTTCCCTGCCGGAAAATGGTTCCGGCAATCAGCAGAATTCGCGGGCTTTTTTCGTTCTGTGGTGCAAGGACCAACGGTTTTGTTAGCGCCAGTGCACCAGGAAGAACCGTGTTGCAAACCGATGTACGCCTACGGGCTCATGTAGTGGTCGACTGACGTTTCCGTAAGAGAATCGCGAATGATCGGCAACGAGGAGCAGCGACTTCAATGACCGTTCTTCCAATCATTCTTGGTGGCAAAAGTTGATTGGAGGAGGAGATTTGGAAGAATGGAAAGGGAGGCACGCTCAGGCATGGAATGGCTGCGGCTTGCGGCGAAGCAAGCTTGTCGTGCGCCTTACCACTCCTGGCAATATGCTGTTAGGGGCATGCACCTTCAGGGCGGATGGGCATGTATGGGAGCGGCATCGCTTGCAGGATTGGGAATGTGCAATCGCGTACGCGCACTTGGATAATCGAGAGCGCGATTGCAACGCATTTCTTGCTGAGTGCGGTGCATTTCATTTTCTTTACCTGTCTGTTCATTCAAAAGGATGAACAAAGTAGGTCGGGTCGAGACCTCAGTGTGCCCCCTCGGCCGTCGTCAGATGAAACCGAGAGTTGCTCCAACTTCCTGTCACCGAAGTATTCGCGTCCACGCTTGCGCCGGATCCAAGGTGCAGCATGCAGCAGGGTGCGGCTTGATCCTGATGTCCGTTTCGCAGCGCGCCGAACGGCTCCTTCCCTCTTGCAGGGGGAAGGAGCCTACTGTTCTCTGTCGCGTGCTCAATACATCAAAATCAGGCTGCATTCGTGCAGCACCTTGCCAAGGGCGGACAAGGATGCGCTGTAGTTTCTGTATGGGGCAACACCGCGATTCATTGGATCGGAAATTGGCAGGGCTGTCCCCAACGCATCCTGAATAACGTTCTCCCCGGCTTGCCTTTTGATTTTCGGAGCGCCGAAGATCGTCTTATCCCACGGCACCGCACGACTTCAGAAGCCGCGATACACTCGCAGAAAGCCCCCGCGTTTCACGGTGCTCGTCTTCTCCGCCCTCTGCGCGTATTGCCATCAGAATCGTCATCGAAACCCTCCTCGCAACCCTCCTCGCAACCCAGGTCATTATCCTCGCAACCTGCAGCACTGAACGCGCCCGCACCGCTTAGCGCAACTTTTAGAAGCGTCCGTCGGCTGAGCCCTCCCGCGCCTTGGCCAGGATAACTTTTCGGACCTTTATCTTCGTGCGTGGCAGGCTGTACCTGGCGATTGGCAGTACGCTTCAAGACCGAATTTCGACCATCCCCTGTCGATTGCAAAAGGGACGGAAAAAGACTGGAAATATTTATTGATCCGGCATTGGTTTGCTGAACCTGATTTCCTATAAATCTTGCTGCGTTGCATGCCATGTGTGGTCGGGATTTTAGCCTGGTTCGCTTGCGTCAAACGACATCGATGGTACATACGGGGATGTCGGCGATGGAGC
>DASPMC010000121.1:0-18182 GCA_035627275.1 Noviherbaspirillum sp. | reverse complement strand
TCCTCGTGTTCGCCGCCACGCGCGTCATCACGGACCGGAACCCGGTGCATGCCGCACTGTTCCTGGTGTTGTCGTTTTTCTCGGGTGCCGGCGTCTGGCTGCTGCTGAAAGCCGAATTCCTGGCGATTGTGCTGGTGCTGGTTTACGTCGGCGCGGTCATGGTGCTCTTCCTGTTCGTCGTGATGATGCTGGACATCAATATGGACAAGCTGCGGGAAGGCTTCTGGGGATACTTCCCGCTCGCGGCAACCATCGGTGTCGTCATCGTCCTAGAAATGGCAGCGGTCCTGCTGCACGGATTTTGGGCGCTGGAGTCGCAGGTACCGGCTGCTTCCGCAAACATCGGCAACACCAAGGAATTGGGTAAGCTGATCTACACCGAATACATCTATGCGTTCGAAATCGCGGCAGTGGTCCTGCTGGTTGCCATCGTCGCAGCCGTTGCACTGACTCTGCGTCGCCGCAAGGACAGCAAGTACTTCGATCCGGCTGCCGCGGTCAAGGTCAAGCGCAATGACCGCCTGCGCATCGTCAGCATGAAGGCCGAGTCCGACCGTGCCAACGGCGCACAACCGGCTGCGCAATCCGCAGAAAAACAATAAAGGGAAGCACTGTGGCACTTTCGCTCGCACACTACCTGATCCTCGGCGCAATCCTGTTTGCGATCTCCGTCGTCGGCATCTTCCTGAACCGCAAGAACGTCATCATCCTGTTGATGGCGATCGAGCTGATGCTCCTCGCGGTCAACATGAACTTCGTCGCCTTCTCGTATTACCTCGGCGACGCTGCTGGCCAGATTTTCGTTTTCTTCATCCTGACTGTGGCTGCCGCGGAGTCCGCGATTGGTCTCGCCATCCTGGTGGTGCTGTTCCGTAACCTGGACACCATCAATGTCGAAGACCTCGACGCTCTCAAAGGCTAATCACGCAAAATAACGACAAGGTCCATCATGGCGGGGCAACTCAACCCTAACCTTCTACTGGCTGTGCCGTTGGCACCTCTCGCAGGCTCCGCGATCGCGGGCCTGTTCGGAACGAAGTTTTTCGGCAACAAGATCGGGCGCACGGCGTCGCATACCGCGACGATCCTCGGCGTCTTGATCTCGTTCATCATTTCATTCCAGACGCTGCTCGCGGTGCTGGATGGCGCCACGTTCAACGGCACCGTCTATAACTGGATGACGGTGATGGGACTGAAACTGGAAGTTGGCTTCCTGGTCGACAGCCTGACGGCGATGATGATGTGCGTGGTGACATTCGTGTCGCTGATGGTGCACCTCTACACAATCGGCTACATGGCTGAAGACGAGGGCTACAATCGCTTCTTCTCGTATATCTCGTTGTTTACCTTCTCGATGCTCATGCTCGTCATGAGCAACAACTTCCTCCAGCTGTTCTTCGGCTGGGAAGCTGTGGGTCTCGTGTCCTATCTGCTGATCGGTTTCTGGTACACACGCCCGTCTGCGATCTACGCGAACATGAAGGCCTTCTTGGTCAACCGTGTTGGCGACTTCGGCTTCATTCTCGGCATTGGCCTGCTGTTGGCATACGCCGGCTCCATGAACTACGGAGAAGTGTTTGCCAAGCGTGAAGAACTGGCTACGCTGACGCTCCCCGGCACGGACTGGATGCTGCTGACAGTCGCATGTATTTGCCTGTTCATCGGTGCGATGGGTAAATCTGCGCAATTCCCGCTGCACGTCTGGCTGCCGGATTCGATGGAAGGCCCGACGCCGATCTCCGCGCTGATCCACGCCGCAACCATGGTTACCGCAGGTATCTTCATGGTCGCACGCATGTCTCCGCTGTTCGAACTGTCCGACACTGCGCTGTCCTTCGTGCTGGTGATCGGTTCGATTACCGCGCTGTTCATGGGCTTCCTCGGCATCATCCAGAACGACATCAAGCGCGTGGTCGCATATTCCACGCTGTCCCAGCTGGGTTACATGACGGTGGCGCTGGGCGCTTCCGCGTACTCGGTCGCTGTGTTCCACCTGATGACGCACGCTTTCTTCAAGGCGCTGCTGTTCCTCGGTGCGGGCGCGGTGATTATCGGCATGCATCACGATCAGGACATCCGCAACATGGGCGGCCTGCGCAAATACATGCCGATCACCTGGATCACATCGCTGCTGGGCTCGCTGGCACTGATCGGCACCCCGTTCTTCTCCGGCTTCTATTCAAAGGACAGCATCATCGAGGCGGTGCATGCGACGAATATTGCTGGTGCCGGTTTTGCGAACTTCGCGGTTCTGGCGGGCGTCTTTGTGACTGCCTTCTATTCGTTCCGCATGTATTTCCTGGTATTCCACGGCGAGGAGCGTTTCGGCAAGCCTCATGATGACGAACATCAGGATCACAGCCATGATGAGCATAGCGATGAAGCTCATCACGGCCTTGCTCCCGGCGAAAAGCCGCACGAAGCGCCGTGGGTGGTAACTGTACCGCTCATGCTGCTGGCCATCCCTTCCGTTGTGATCGGTTTCGTAGCCATCGGCCCGATGCTGCACGGTGATTTCTTCAAAGGCGTTATTTTCGTTAGTGAGAAACATCCGGCGATGGTGGAGCTGCATGAGGCGTTCCATGGTGCGTTCGCCATGGGCCTGCATGCGCTGCAGACTGCGCCGTTCTGGCTCGCACTGGCTGGCGTGGCTTCTGCCTACTACTGCTACATGGTGAACCCCAAGGTTCCCGCATGGTTCTACAACAAGTTTCATGCGATCTACGCTGTTCTCGACAACAAGTACTACATGGACAAGATCAACGAGGTCGTGTTCGGCAAGGGTGCAGTGCTGCTCGGCCGCGGTCTGTGGAGCGGCGGCGACCGTGCGCTGATCGACGGCCTGATCGTCAACGGCAGCGCGAAAGTGGTGGGGTGGTTCTCCGCGCTGATCCGTCACTTCCAGACCGGCTACATTTATCACTATGCGTTTGTAATGATCTTCGGCGTGCTGCTGTTCCTGATTTACTTCATGCCGTTCCCGTCATTTGCCAAATAAGTTGGCGAAGCAGAGCAAACAACAATCATGATGCAGTCAACTTTTCCTCTCCTGAGCCTCGCAATCTGGTGCCCGATCGCGTTTGGCCTGTTCGTTTTGGCATTCGGCCGTGACGAGAACCCCGCTCTAGTCCGGTCGGTTTCCCTGATCGGCTCGATCATCAGCTTCCTGGTGACTCTGCCGCTGGTTTCGCAGTTCGACAAGGCTGCCCACGGCTTTCAGTTTATTGAGAAGGCTGCCTGGATCGAACGCTTCAACGTCAATTACCATCTCGGGGTTGACGGCATCTCGGTCTGGTTTGTCCTGCTGACCGCATTCATCACGGTCATCGTCGTGATCGCTGGATGGGAGGTGATTGAGAAGCGCGTGGCCCAGTACATGGGTGCCTTCCTGATTCTTTCCGGCGCAATGATCGGCGTGTTCTGTGCGCTGGACGGTCTTCTGTTCTACGTCTTCTTCGAAGCGACGCTGATCCCGATGTTCATTATCATCGGCGTGTGGGGCGGCCCTAACCGCGTGTACGCAGCGGTGAAGTTTTTCCTCTATACGCTGCTCGGTTCGCTGTTGACGCTGGTGGCCATCATTTACCTGTACTTCAAGGCGGGTGGCAGCTTCGACATCCTGACCTGGCACAAGCTGCCCTTGCCGCTGGACGTGCAGGTCATGATCTTCTTCGCATTCCTGATGGCGTTCGCGGTCAAAGTGCCGATGTGGCCGGTGCATACCTGGCTGCCGGATGCGCACGTCGAGGCTCCGACTGGTGGTTCTGTCGTGCTGGCTGCAATCATGCTGAAGCTGGGTGCGTACGGCTTCCTGCGGTTCTCGCTCCCGATCGCGCCGGATGCAAGTCACTCGCTGGCCGGCTTCATCATCACCTTGTCGCTGATCGCAGTGATCTATATCGGGTTGGTGGCGTTGGTTCAGGCCGACATGAAGAAGCTTGTTGCATATTCCTCGATCGCACACATGGGTTTCGTCACGCTCGGGTTCTTCGTGTTCAACGACATGGCAACGCAGGGCGGCATCGTGCAGATGATTTCGCACGGCTTCGTATCCGGTGCGATGTTCCTTTGCATCGGCGTGCTGTATGACCGCATGCACTCGCGCCAGATCGCGGATTACGGCGGCGTGATCAACACGATGCCGAAGTTCGCGGCCTTCTTCGTGCTGTTCTCGCTTGCGAACTGCGGTCTGCCGGCTACCTCGGGTTTTGTCGGTGAATTCATGGTCATCCTCGGCACCGTCAAATACAACTTCTGGATCGGCATGCTGGCTGCAACCGCGCTGATTTTCGGCGCAGCCTATTCGCTGTGGCTCGTCAAGCGAGTCGTGTTTGGCGCAGTCGGCAACAAGCACGTTGCTGAACTCCAGGACCTCAATGCACGCGAGTTCGTGATGCTCGGTATCCTCGCGATCGCGGTGATCGCGATGGGCGTATACCCGGCACCGTTCACTGACCTGATGCAGACTTCGGTCGACGACCTGCTCAAGCACGTGGCGATTTCGAAAGTGAATTAATGAATGCGCCTACCCGGAAGGGGGGGCCGCATTACCGGGTCTTGCGTGAGATTCATTGTCTGCAAGACCCAGCCTGTAAGGCTTTAGAGTGACGACAACATGAACGAAATCAATTTCGCACCGGTATATCCGGAAATCTTCCTGCTGATTGCTGCTTCGGCGATCCTGCTGATCGACATGTTCCTGACGGAGGCAAAGCGCCACGTCACGTTCATTCTGTCGATCGTGACGCTGATCGTTTGTGCATGGATGAATATCGCCGATTTCGGTAATCCGACGGTCTACACGTTCAATAACATGTTCGTGTCTGACGCCATGTCGAACCTGCTGAAGGTGTTCTCCTATATCGCCGTTGGCATGACGCTGGTTTATTCACGTCAGTATGCAACGGAGCGCGGCATGCTCGGCGGTACCCTCGGCGGTGAATTTTATGTGCTCGCGTTGTTCGCGCTCCTTGGCCAGATGGTCATGATCTCGGGTAACAACTTCCTGGTGATCTACCTGGGCCTCGAACTGATGTCCTTGTCGCTGTACGCGCTCGTCGCCCTGCGCCGCGGCCATTCCGTCTCGACTGAAGCCGCGATGAAGTACTTCATCCTCGGCGCACTGGCTTCGGGCTTCCTGCTGTATGGCCTTTCGATGCTGTATGGCGCCACCGGCTCGCTCGACCTGACCGAAGTGGCGAAGGCGACTGCGTCGGGTACCGTGAACAAGACCGTGCTGGTATTTGGCGTGGTGTTTGTCGTATCTGGCCTGGCGTTCAAGCTTGGCGCTGCTCCGTTCCACATGTGGGTGCCGGACGTGTACCAGGGCGCACCGACCGCAGTGACGCTGCTGCTCGGCGCTGCACCTAAGCTGGCTGCATTCGCGATCACCATCCGTCTGCTCGTGGAAGGCCTGTTCCCGCTCGCGATCGATTGGCAGCAGATGATTACGGTGCTGGCGGTGTTGTCCATGGCGGTCGGTAATATCACGGCGATCGTGCAGACCAACCTGAAGCGTATGCTGGCGTACTCAACCATCGGTCAGATGGGCTTCATGCTGCTCGGTATGCTTTCTGGCGTGGTCGGCGGCAACGTCGCTACCGCCGGCAATGCCTACAGCTCGGCGTTGTTCTATTCGGTGACCTACGTCCTCACAACGCTCGGCACGTTCGGTCTCATCATGTTGCTGGCTCGTTCCGGCTTTGAGGCGGAAAACATCGATGACTTCAAGGGTTTGAACCAGCGCAGCCCGTGGTTTGCATTCGTCATGCTGATCCTGATGTTTTCCCTGACCGGCATTCCGCCGACCGTCGGCTTCTACGCGAAGCTCGCTGTTCTGCAGGCGGTGCTCGCTACCGGCCAGGTGTGGCTTGCTGTCGTCTCGGTGATGTTGTCGTTGATTGGCGCCTTCTACTATCTGCGGGTGGTCAAGGTCATGTATTTCGACGAACCGGTCGATAATGCCAAGATCGAATCGACGAACGACATGCGCGTCGTTCTCAGCCTGAATGGCGCCGCTGTCCTCGCTCTGGGTATCCTGCCCGGTCCGTTGATGGCAGTTTGCGGCACCGCGATTGTCAAGACCCTGGCAGGCTGATAGAAGGCTGACGACTTAAGCGTGGATGTATCTCTCGCAAGCTGGTTTGTGATCATGTTGGCGGCGTTGGCCGCCAACATGCCTTTCTTTAACGAGCGCTTGTTCGCACTCGTGCCCCTTGGGCGGCCGGTCAAATCCCTGTGGCTGCGATTGCTCGAGTTGGTTGTTCTCTATTTCCTCCTGCGCGGTATCGCGTATCTCCTTGAAGCACGGATGGGAAATGTTTTTCCGCAGCGCTGGGAGTTTTATGCCATCACCGCTTGCCTGTTCCTCGTCCTCGCCTTCCCGGGCTTCGTGTTCCGCTATTTGCGAAAACGGCACGGTTGATATCCAGTAAGGCTGTGCCGGTGGAGCACAGTAAAATACGTCCATTTCCCTTGCGAAATGGAGTAGTTGCGTGGATCCACATCTGATTGAAGTCCAGGTCGATACTAAAACGGCGTACGACGGACATTTCCTGAAAGTCCAGAAAGACACTGTTCGCCTACCGGACGGGAAGCAGTCGTCCCGCGAATACATCAAGCATCCGGGCGCGGTCGTGATCCTGCCGGTATTCGACGACGGTTCTATCCTCCTTGAGCGGCAGTTTCGCTATCCGCTGCACGATGTCTTCATCGAATTCCCCGCTGGGAAAATCGATCCGAACGAAGATCCGTTGGACTGCGCCAAGCGTGAGCTGCAGGAAGAAACGGGTTACACGGCGAAAGACTGGCAGTACGTCTGCACCATTCACAATGCGATTGCATACTCTGACGAGCATCTCGATATCTTCCTCGCACGCGGCTTGACTGCCGGCGAGCGCAAGCTCGATGAGGGCGAATTCCTGGAGACGTTTACGGCGACTGTCCCAGAAATGCTGGAGTGGGTGAGGGAAGGGAAGATCACCGACGTGAAGACTGTGATCGGCACGTTCTGGCTGGAGAAACTGGCTGTGGGTCAGTGGAAGCTCTGAGCGTTGAGCAAATCGAATCCGCCAGCATTCAGCTGCGCCCAGATAACAAAAAAGCCGCTTGCGCGGCTTTTTTGTTCTTACATACCCGAATAGTTCGGGCCGCCGCCACCTTCCGGCGTGACCCACACGATGTTCTGAGTCGGGTCCTTGATATCGCAGGTCTTGCAGTGCACGCAGTTCTGCGCATTGATCTGCAGGCGTTCACCGCTGCCGTCATTGACGAACTCGTACACGCCTGCGGGGCAGTAACGGCTCTCCGGCCCGGCAAACTTCGTCAGGTTGATCTTGACTGGCACCGACGCATCCTTCAGGGTCAGGTGCGCCGGCTGGTTCTCTTCGTGGTTGGTGTTGCTGACGAAGACACTGCTCAGCCGGTCGAAGGTGAGCTTGCCGTCCGGCTTCGGGTAGGTGATCGGCTGGAACTCGCTTGCCGGGCGCAGGCATTCGTGGTCACGCTTGGTTGCGTGCAGCGTCCAGGGCGGATTCTTGATGCCGATTTTCGGCAGCAGCCATTGTTCGATACCCGTCATCATGTTGCCGACGAGTTTGCCCTTCTTGAACCAGAGCTTGAAGTTGCGCGACTGGTCGAGCTCTTCCTTCAGCCAGCTCTTTTCGAAGGCTTCCGGGAATGCGGTCAGCTCATCGCTCACACGGCCTGCCGCCAGTGCATCGGCGATGGCTTCGGCGCACATCATGCCGGTCTTGATGGCTGCATGGCTGCCCTTGATGCGTGCTGCGTTCAGGAAGCCGGCGTCGCAACCGACCAGCGCGCCGCCCGGGAACACGGTCTTCGGCAGCGCTTGTGGCGTGCCGTTGTTGATCGCGCGTGCGCCGTAGCTCAGGCGCTTGCCGCCTTCGAGATGGGCGCGGATGGATGGGTGCGTCTTCCAGCGTTGCATCTCCTCGAACGGGCTCATGTACGGGTTCTGGTAGTCCAGGCCGATCACGAAGCCCAGCGTGACCTTATTGTCTTCGAGGTGATAGAGGAAGCCGCCGCCAAAGGTGTTGTCCGTCATCGGCCAGCCACCGGTGTGCACGACGAGACCCGGCTTGGCCTTGGCCGGATCGATTTCCCACAATTCCTTGACGCCGATGGCGAAGCTCTGCGGATCCTTGCCTTCGGTGAGTTTGTATTTTGCGATGAGCTGCTTGCCGAGATGGCCACGGGCGCCTTCTGCGAAGATCGTGTACTTGCCCAGCAGCTCCATCCCAAGCTGGAAGTTCTCGGTCGGCTCGCCATCCTTGCCGACACCCATGTTGCCGGTCGCAACGCCCTTGACGCGTCCCTGTTCGTCGTACAGCACCTCCGCTGCAGCGAAACCAGGGAAGATTTCCACACCAAGGCTCTCGGCTTGTTGCGCCATCCACTTTACGACATTGCCGAGCGCGACCACATAGCAGCCATCGTTGTGGAAGTTGCGCGGTGCAAGCCAATTCGGGAGGCGACTTGAACCGGTTTCGGAGAGAAACAGGAAGTCGTCACCGGTCACCGGTTGGTTCAGCGGCGCGCCTAGTTCCTTCCAGTTCGGGAACAGCTCATTCATCGCGCGGGGATCCATGACTGCGCCAGAGAGGATGTGTGCCCCGGGCTCCGAACCCTTTTCCAGCACGACAACCGAAATCTCCCGGTTCTGCTCTGCGGCGAGCTGTTTCAGGCGGATCGCGGTAGCCAGGCCGGCAGGGCCGGCGCCGACGATGACTACGTCATACTCCATCGAGTCGCGCGGGCCGTATTGTTCTAGGATGCTTTGGGTCTGCGTCATGGTCTTCCCACCGTAAAATGATATTATCGAACGAACGTGCTAATTGTCGTGGATTTTGCTTGAGAATGCTAGATTCAACACTCTAAAGGGTGCTTAAACATGTAATCATAGCGTCACAACAACGGGCGGCACAGTCAAATGAGAGACAAATACTGAGGAGATCTCCGTGGGCATTGAAGTCAATTTCGAAGGAAAGATCGCGCTGGTGACCGGGGCGTCGAGCGGCTTGGGGGCGCGATTTGCGAAAGTGCTGGCCCAGGCTGGCGCACAGGTGGTGCTAGCATCCCGTCGTGTGGAGCGCCTCAAGGAGCTGCGTGCCGAGATCGAGGCGGGGGGCGGTGCGGCGCATGTGGTTTCGCTCGACGTGACCGATTATGGCAGCATCAAGTCGGCGATCGCGCACGCGGAAACCGAGGCGGGGCCGATCGATATCCTGGTCAACAATTCCGGCGTATCGACGACGCAGCGGCTGGTGGAAGTCACGCCTGAAGATTACGCCTTTGTTATGGACACCAACCAGCGCGGCGCGTTCTTCGTTGCGCAGGAGGCCGCCAAGCGCATGATCGCGCGAGCGAAGGGCGACCCGAAGAAGCAGCATCGCATCATCAACATCGCATCGGTCGCGGGCCTGCGCGTACTGCCGCAGATCGGAATCTACTGCATGAGCAAGGCCGCGGTCGTGCACATGACGAAGTCGATGGCCGTGGAGTGGGGGCGTTACGGTATCAACGTGAACGCGATTTGCCCAGGCTATATCAGCACCGAGATCAACGAGGCGCATTTTGAAACCGAACAGGGTCGTACGCTTATCAACATGCTCCCGCGCAAGCGCCTTGGCCAGCCGGAAGATCTGGACGGTCTGCTTCTACTGCTGGCCTCGGAAGAGTCTCGCTTCATCAACGGCGCCATTATCGCCGCCGACGATGGCATGAGCGCGCAATGAGCCGCATGAGCCAAAAGTTCACCGAGGTGCTGCGCACATGACATCGAAGAGGCTTGTCCACACGACCCGCATGGCTATCCGTTGGGGCGACATGGATGCAATGGGCCATGTCAATAACACGGTGTATTTTCGCTATCTGGAGCAGGCCCGCATTGAATGGTTCACCGAGGCGGGCTGTGAGCCGGATCCCAACGGTGAAGGCCCCGTCATCATCAATGCGCGCTGTACCTTCATCAAGCAGCTGAAGTATCCGGGAGGGATCGAGGTCAGCACTTACGTGGGGGCGCCGGGGAGGTCCAGCTTCGAGATGTATCACGAGATCAGGCGTATCGATCAGCCAGACGTGCTCTGTTCGGAAGGCGGGGCGAAGGTCGTCTGGGTTGATTTTCCTTCGGAAAAATCCGCTCCATTGCCGGAACGCATCCGCGTGCTCCTGCCCGAGACCGAGCCGGCGGCGATCAGCCGCTGACGCCAACCAGGCGATGCACCAGTTCGCTGGACGTCGCCGCACTGAATTTCTTCATCAGCTTGGCTCGATGCATTTCTACCGTGCGTGGGCTCAGGCCCACTTGGCGGGCGATCAGTTTGCTGGTTTTACCCTCCACGAGCAGCGCAGCGATTTCACGCTCACGTGGAGTCAGTTCCGCGGTCACCGGCCGTTTTGCGCTCAAATCCTCGAAGGTCCAGATTCCCGCTGCATGCGGGTCGTCATGGATCAAGGAACGGCCGGTCACATGGCACCAGAATAGCTCCTGGTTGGCGCGTTTCATGATTCGTTCGTCGGAATAGTGTCCCTTGGCGCTCATGATCGGAACAATACGCGCGCCGGTGCGCTCGAATTCGTCCAGCGTGGGGTAAAGTACCCGGAACGACTGGCCGACCAATTCCTCCGGTTTGTAACCGAACATGCTCGCCAGCACGTCGTTGCAGGCGTGGATGACGCGGTGCTGGGAGACGCACATCCCGACCGGGGCGTTGCGGAAGATGATTTCGTAGTCGATCGCCAGAGGAGCGTTCATAGATTTTTTTTGCCTTTTTAGCGGCTAAAATTCGTATTTTTACGGTATTGCGCCGCATAGTCCACCAACTTATGCTGGCAGGCACATTAGAACAGCCTTTTTAGGCAATTTCCAATAGAAGAGGGTCCGAATGAATAAAGTTTATCCTGATGCGGCCAGCGCGCTGGCAGGCATTGTCAAGGACGGGCAAACCATCGCTGTCGGCGGCTTCGGCCTCTGCGGTATCCCCGAGGCGCTGATCGCCGCATTGCGCGATTCCGGTGTCAAGAACCTCACCGCGATCTCCAATAACGCAGGCGTCGACGGCTTCGGCCTCGGCCAGCTGCTGACGACCCGGCAGATCAAGAAGATGATTTCGTCATACGTCGGCGAAAACAAGGAATTCGAGCGCCAGTACCTTGCCGGCGAACTCGAACTGGAATTCACGCCGCAGGGCACGCTGGCTGAAAAGCTGCGCGCAGGCGGCGCCGGCATCCCCGCGTTTTTCACCAAGACTGGCGTGGGCACGATCGTCGCGGAAGGCAAGGAAGTCCGTGAATTCGACGGCCAGAAATACGTGATGGAGCGTTCCCTCGTTGCCGACGTGTCGCTGGTGAAGGCCTACATGGCCGACAAGGTCGGCAACCTTGTATTCCGCAAGACCTCGCGCAATTTCAACCCCAACGTCGCCATGGCCGGCAAGATCACCATCGTCGAAGTCGAAAAGCTGGTCGAGACCGGCGAAATCGATCCGGACCAGGTCCATACGCCGGGCATCTTCGTGCATCGCATTGTCGTCAATGCGAACCCGGAGAAGCGTATCGAACAACGCACCACGCGTGCAAAGTAAGACGGAGAACGAACATGGCATGGACTCGTGATGAAATGGCTGCACGCGCGGCAAAGGAACTGCAGGACGGCTTCTACGTGAACCTGGGTATTGGCCTCCCGACCCTGGTCGCCAACTATGTGCCGAACGATATCGAAGTATGGCTGCAGTCGGAAAACGGCCTGCTCGGCATCGGCCCGTTCCCGACCGAGGATGAAGTCGACGCGGACCTGATCAACGCCGGCAAGCAGACCGTCACCGCGCTGAAGGGCTCGTCCTTCTTCAGTTCGGCGGACTCGTTCGCGATGATCCGCGGCGGCAAGATCAACATCGCCATCCTGGGCGCAATGCAGGTCAGCGAGAAGGGCGACCTGGCGAACTGGATGATTCCCGGCAAGATGGTCAAGGGCATGGGCGGTGCGATGGACCTCGTCGCCGGCGTGGGCCGCGTCGTGGTGCTCATGGAGCACGTCGCCAAGGCAAAGGATGGCACGACCTCGCACAAGATCCTGAAGAAGTGCGACCTGCCGCTGACCGGCGTGGGCGTCGTCAACCGCATCATTACCGACCTCGGCGTCATCGATGTGACTCCGACCGGCCTGAAGCTGATCGAATTGGCTCCGGGCGTGACCAAGGAAGAAGTGCTCGAAAAAACGGGCGCAGAGCTGGATGTGAGCGCAGTACACTGACCGCGTTTGCAAGGCAAATGGAAACGGCGCCCACAGGCGCCGTTTTTTTTGCTGCTGCGGTCACCGGCAGGCGATGACCGCAAAGGACCGGCTTATTGCGCGACCCAACCGCCGTCCATGTTCCATGCCACGCCGCGCACCTGGCTCGCCGCGTCGCTCGAGAAGAAGACTGCCAACTCGCCAAGCTGTTCCGGCGTGACGAACTCGCCGGAGGGTTGTTTCTCCGAGAGCAGGCTCTTCTTGGCATCGTCATTCGACAGTCCTTGCTGTGCCGCGCGTGCATCCACCTGCTTTTGCACGAGAGGCGTCAGGACCCATCCGGGGCAGATGGCGTTGCAGGTGATGCCGGTGTGAGCGGTTTCCAATGCCGTGACCTTGGTGAAACCGACGATGCCGTGCTTGGCCGCAACGTACGCGGATTTCTGGGCCGAACCCACGAGGCCATGGACCGAGGCAACATTGATGATGCGGCCCCAATTCTTGGCTTTCATCGCAGGCAGGGCAAGGCGGGTGGTGTGGAACGCAGAAGTCAGGTTGATCGCAATGATGGCATCCCATTTCTCGACAGGGAAATCTTCGACGTTCGCTACATGCTGGATACCGGCATTGTTGACCAGGACGTCGACGCCGCCGAAACGCTCGGCCGCGAATTTCATCATCGCTTCAATTTCTGCCGGCTTGGACATGTCGGCATTGTGGTAGGCCGTCTGGACGCCGAATTCGTCGCGCACCTGGGCTTGCAGCGCTTCAATTTCCTTGAGATCGCCAAAGCCATTGAAAACGATGTTCGCGCCCTGGGCTGCGAAGGCTCGCGCGATCCCCAAGCCGATGCCCGAGGTGGAGCCTGTTACCAGGGCAGTTTTCCCTTTATGCATATTGCCTTGCATGATGTCCTCTGCGAATGAAATTTGGAAAGGCGACGAACCTGCGTGTGATTTTAAGCGGAACGACCAGTAAAATGTGAGAATGGCAATCGGATAAACTGATTCGCAACAAAATCCCGACAAAATGACTCAACATCAGATCAGGACGGTGCAGTGCATGTCCCCGTCGGGGCTGCACAAGATGACCTACAAGGAGTGGGGCGATCCGAAAAATCCCAGGGTGTTGGTGTGTGTGCACGGCGTGACGCGGGTTTCGGACGATTTTGACAACATGGCCATGGCCTTGTGCGATCAGTATCGCGTGGTCTGCCCGGATGTGGTTGGCCGCGGTCGCTCCGACTGGCTGCGCGACCCTCAGCATTACCAAGTGCCGCAGTACGTGAGCGATATGGTGACTTTGCTCGCGCGGCTGGATGCGGAAACTGTACACTGGTTTGGAACATCGATGGGCGGCCTGATAGGGATGGGACTGGCCTCGATGAAAGACAGTCCGATCCGCAAGCTCGTGCTCAACGATGTTGGTCCGGTGATCAATCCGGAGGCAATCGCTCGCATCGGTGATTACGTTGGCAAGGATGTGCGTTTCGCCACGTTTGACGAGGCGGCGCGCTATGTCAAGGACATCTCCCTGCCATTTGGCCCGCATACGGACGACGAGTGGCGCAAGCTGGCTGTGGACGTGCTGAAGCAGGACAAGGACGCCCAATGGATCCTGCATTACGATCCGGGCCTTGCGGTTCCGATCAAGGCGACGACACCGGAGATGATGCAGCGCGCCGAAGTCATGCTCTGGATGGCATATGACGCGATTGCCTGTCCCACCCTCCTGGTGCGCGGTGCGGAATCGGACCTGCTCAAGCACGAGGTGGCGCAGGCGATGGCCGCTCGCGGACCAAAGGCCAAGCTGGTGGAAATTCCCGGTGTCGGTCATGCGCCGACCTTCCAGCATGCGGACCAGATCACGATCGTCAGGGAATTCCTGCTTCAATAAACAAGGAAAGTCGAATACATGGAAATCAAGCGCCTGCATGTGGGGAAAACGTTGTCGGAAGTCGCCATCCACAACGGCACGGTTTATCTCGCCGGACAGATCGCCGAAGACCTCGCACAGAACATTGAAGGCCAGACGCGTGAAGTGCTTGGGCACATCGATCGCTTGCTGGCGGAGGCGGGCAGCGACAAGTCCCGCATCTTGATGTGCCAGATCTATATTGCGGACATGAAGGATTTTCCCGGCATGAACGCCGTTTGGAACGAATGGGTCGCCGACGGCAACTCGCCGCCGCGTGCTACGGTCGAAGCAAAGCTTGCCAAGCCGGAGTGGCTGGTGGAGATGGTCGTTACTGCCGCACAGAAGTAATTCGAGATGGTATCGATCGTAGCAACTCCAAGCGAAGCCCACGTGCAGCTGACAGCCGGGCTGTCGGCCGAGGAAGGCGCGCGCGTGCAGGACGCGTTGGCGTTTGTCGAGCCGATCTACCGCGGCAAGACGGTCCCGACTGGACAAGATACGTTCGAATTTGCACAAGGGGCGGCGACCACGCTGGCGTTGCTGAATACCGACGTGGACACGCGTATCGCAGGCTTGCTGTTCGAGTTGCCGGTGGTCGATCCGAAGGCCGCAGAGTCCATCGAGGCCCGTTTTGGCTTGGATATCGCCGACCTTATCGGCAATATCCGTCAACTGATGCGCCTGCACGAGCAGACCTTCGGCTACCAGGAAATCACCAAGGGAAAGAACGCTCCGCAGCAGGCAGCCGAGCAGCTGGAAACCCTGCGCAAGATGCTGCTATCCATGGCGTCGGACATGCGCGTGGTACTCGTGCGGCTGGCGTCGCGCGTCACAACCTTGCGCTATTTCGCCGACGTCAAGCTCGAGAACGAGCGCACGCACCAGTATGCGCGCGAGACCCTGGACCTGTACGCACCGCTCGCGAACCGCCTCGGCATCTGGCAGTTGAAGTGGGAGCTCGAAGACCTCGCCTTCCGTTTTCTCGAGCCGGCAACCTATAAGCGCATCGCAAAAATGCTGGAGGAAAAACGGCTGGAGCGCGCAAGCTTCGTGGAAGCTGCGATCGCGCGCCTCAAGTCCGAACTCGCCGCTGCCGGCGTGAAGGCCGAAGTCTCCGGCCGACCGAAGCATATCTACAGCATCTGGAACAAGATGCGCGGCAAGTCGCTCGATTTTTCCGAACTGTATGACGTGCGGGCATTCCGCGTCATTGTTGATGATATTCGCGCCTGCTATTCGGTGCTCAGTCTTCTCCATAACATCTGGACGCCTGTTCCCGAGGAGTTCGACGATTATATTTCGCGGCCGAAGCCGAACGGCTACCAATCCCTGCATACGGTCGTCATCGCTGAGGATGGCCGCCCGATGGAAGTACAGATTCGGACGCACGAAATGCACCGTTTCGCCGAGTACGGCGTGGCGGCGCACTGGCGGTACAAGGAAACCGGCGGTTCCAGTTTCGCGGCGCAGAAGTATGACGAGAAAATTGCCTGGCTACGCCAGTTGCTGGCATGGAAGAGCGAGGTTGCCGACGCCGTGGTCGGGCAGGAGGACATGCAGCGCGAATGGGTGCAGAAGCTCAAGTCCGCTGCGCTCGATGACCGCATCTACGTGCTGACGCCGCAAGCCCGCGTGATCGAATTGCCCAATGGCGCCACGCCGATCGACTTCGCCTACCATCTGCACACAAATATCGGCCACCGCTGCCGCGGCGCGCGCATTGATGGCGTGATGGTGCCCCTGAATACGCCGCTCAAGAACGGACAGACGGTCGAAATCATCACTGCAGGCCGGAGTGCAACCAACGCCGGACCATCGCGCGACTGGCTTAACCCCGGTTACGTCGTCAGTGCACGCACGCGCTCGAAAGTACGCGCCTGGTTCAACGCCATCGAACAGGAGGAAACTCTGGCGCATGGCCGCAGCATGGTGGAAAAGACCCTGCAGCGCGAAGGCAAGACTGCGATCAACCTGGAAGAACTTGCGCACAAACTTGGTTTTGCCAAGCTTGACGACCTTTTTCTTTCCGTTGGAAAGGAGACGTTCAGCCTGCGCAATATCGAGCACGTCCTGCATGAGGATGATGCGCACAAAGGCGCACCCAAGGCGGAAGAGGATACGGTTATCCCGAACAAGAGCCGTGCTTCGAGCGTCGCACAGGGGGCGCGCTCGGGCGTCCTGGTCGTCGGTACCGAAGGCTTGCTGACCCAGCTCGCGCGTTGCTGCAAGCCGGCGCCTCCCGACGAGATCGTCGGTTTCATCACACGCGGCAAGGGCGTATCGATTCACCGGGCAAACTGCAAGAACCTCGCACAAATGCGCATGAAGGCCATGGAGCGGGTGATCCAGACCACTTGGGGGGAGCCGGCCAAGGAAACGGTGTACCCGGTCGATATCTTCATCCTCGCCTCGGACCGCCAGGGCTTGTTGCGCGATATCTCGGAAATCCTCTCGCGGGAAAAGATCAATGTGATTGGCGTGAGCACACAAAGCGCGAAAGGGCAGGCGCGCATGTCGTTTACCGCGGAAATTTCGTCGACAGCCCAGTTGCAGAAGGCGCTGGGCATCATTCGCGAGGTCAAGGGCGTGCTCGACGTACAGCGTCAGTAGCTCAGCTTTCTTCCGTCATGCCGGGCATTTCCGGCTGCAAGGTGACATGGTCGATGCCGTGCTTGGTCACGAGCATCGACTTGATGTCGCGCAGGACGGTCGGCCATTCCTGCATGTCGCGGATTTCGAGATGTCCGATCAGTGCAGGATGTCCCGCAGACATTTCCCAAACGTGCAGATCGTGCACGGAAAGTACGCCCCTGACCTGCGCGATGTCTTCGCCCACCTGAATATAGTCGATATCGTGCGGCACACCTTCCATCAGCACGTGGTAGGAGCCGGCCAGCACGCCAATGGTCGATCTCAGGATCAGTCCCGAAACCAGCAGGGACAGCAGCGGATCGATTTCCAACCATCCAGTGAAATAGATCACAACACCGGCAACCAGGGCAGCGACGGAACCAAGCAGGTCGCCGAGGACGTGTATCAGTGCAGCCCGGGTGTTGACGCTCTTCTGGTCGCGCGAGAGCAGCCAGGCAACCAGCAGGTTGATAACGAGGCCGATCGCCGCTACGGTAAAGACGGCCTTGCCCTGGACCGGTTGGGGATTGGCGAAGCGTTGCACGGCCTCGACAGAGATCCAGGCGACGACAGCCAGCATCGCAATTGCGTTGATGAATGCGGCGAGCGCTTCCGCACGCCCGAATCCGAAGGAATGGCGCGGCGAGGGCGGTCGGGTTGCAATGTATTGGGCGAGCAAGGCGAGGCCAAGCGCCGTGCTGTCCGTCACCATATGGCCGGCATCGGAGATCAGCGCGAGGGAATTCGACCAGAAGCCGGCCAACACCTCGATCGCGGCAAACGTGAGCGTCAGCAGGACGGCGCTCGCCAGCATCTTCGGGCTTCTCCCTTCGGCCACGTGCTGGTGAGCAGAATCCCCGGCGCGATGAGCGTGGAGGTGGTTGGAGGGGGCGGAGTGGCGCTTGCTGTGCATGATGTGGTTGCGGCCGGCAGCCTGCTGGAGCAGGAATGCCCGAATTGTCAGCATGTAACTGCCGAGTGTACAGGAACCGCTGCCCTATATCCTGAGGAGGGATGGGGGCGGGAAATGTCCGATCGATGTAGATTCAGGCCATCGATTTTGAAAATCTAATCAATTGCAACAAACAAGTACTAGCGGAATCAAAAAAATGCCGCTATAATCGCTGCTTCTTTAGGCTCGTAGCTCAGCTGGTTAGAGCACTACCTTGACATGGTAGGGGTCGTTGGTTCGAGTCCAATCGAGCCTACCAACGAACACAATTTGTAAGAGCGAGAAAGGCAATCCCGGTTATGACACCGCGAACTACAACCGCAATGGTTTTAGTGCGACGCTAGTCGGGATCTTTTTCGTCATTGCAGTGGGAAAGAAACGCGGCTAGTCCGCGTTTTTTTTCGTCCGCAGTTTTTATCACTTGATCTAGCG
>DASPMC010000120.1:0-38603 GCA_035627275.1 Noviherbaspirillum sp. | reverse complement strand
CGGATCATCGTCGATAGACGCGCCTTCTCGGCATCATCCAGCTTGACCAAATACTGTTTCCCGGGCATCACTGATCCCTCCTCCTGAATCAGGAGTTAGATCGGCAATATCCCTGTAAATTCATCTGGATGATCTACTAGTGACGTTTGGCCGTCCGGAGAACGACACTGAATCCCGGCCTTCGCCGGGATGACGGGGTACGGTTACGAATATGCGACCGGGAGTTCCCGCCCGCAAATGCAAGGTGAAAATTGAAGCGCGTCGAACCACCAGGGGCTGTTCACATTCTCGGCTCCCAGCCATTGTGACGTGCACTGTCACACGTACCGTACCTGCACTGATGTTTGTTGAGAATCGTTAGACGCCTCTGTTATTACAATTCAATGGCAGCCTGTCCTGCCGGATAACCACGAGTCCCAGCATGTCAATTCGTGGTTTGCGCGCACCAATCGTTTTTTCATCACATCGCTGAGGTCTGCGTGGAAAGCCGGAATCCAAAATTGCAAGCCGAATCGACGGGTTCCCCGAACAAGAGGACGCTTCGCATCTTGACCAGGAATGTATCGCGCCTGCTCGATGCCCCTGCTCTTTCGCGAGCGCTGCTCACGCGCAGAGATCTGAGCTGGAAGGGTTCCGCAGCAAGTCAACCGGACAGCGCCAAGAATGCAGGTCAAAGCCAGGCAGCCGGCGATATCGATCATTCCGCACTCTCCGCCCAGTGGGAATCGCAACCTGTCCTGTCCATCAATTCCATTCGCCGCCTTGACGTTCATGAGGAACTGCGTTTCATCCTGATGGCAAAGGCGGGCGACCGCTTCGCACAACACAAACTGATCGTACATCATCTTCCCCTCCTAAAAATGATCGCCAAGCGATACCAGAAAGGGGGATTGGCCCTGGAGGAGTTGATCAACGAAGGGACGTTCGGTTTGGCACGTGCGATCGAACGCTTTGATGTGAGTCGCAAGGTTCGCTTCGGCACCTATGCAAAATGGTGGATTCGCGATGCGCTGGAACAGTCCCTGATCAATCAAGGCAGATTGATCCGGCTGCCTCGCCATGTAGTACAGGATCACAAAAAGCAGAAGCATGCCGAAGCGCATGGTGCTGACGACCAGCAAGCTGCTGACACGCAGGCGGAAGATGGGGCCGATGAATTCAAAGCGCTGTCGCTGGCGGTACAGGCAGAACAACTGACAGAAGTTGTAGGAAGCGCTGAGGACAGCCTGCCTCATGACGGCATCGAGGAAATGACGCCAGAAGCGCTAGTCAACGACAAGCAGCACAGGCTCCAGTTACAGCATGCATTGAGCCTGCTGAACGAACGCGAGCGCAAAGTCATTGAAAATCGTTTCGGACTTCATGACATGGAGCCGCGGACTCTCGAGGCGATAGCGCAGGAGATCGGTGTCTCATGCGAGCGTGTTCGTCAAATTCAGAAGTCCGCGCTCGGCAAACTCAAGCTGCACATGGGGCTATAGAGAAGGCATAAAAACATCTCGCCCGAAGCGAGAGCAAGCGCGGCGCGAAGGTTGGACACAAGGGAGAACGAATGATGGTTGAAAGAGGTATGGTGCGGGATTCCGTTCTGGCCGCGTGGATTGCCCGAAACAACATGCTGCTGCTGACCCTGATGGTTGTCAGCGTCGTCAGCCTGATGGTACTGCCGATTCCGGAATTTTTACTGGACACTTTTATCGCCATCAATATTGCGGTTAGCGTGGCGCTGCTCCTGATCACCATCTATATCAACTCGCCATTGGGGCTCAGCACCTTTCCGACCCTGCTCCTGGTGACCACGTTGTTGCGGCTTTCGCTCAATATCGCATCGTCCCGCTCCATTCTCCTGCACGCGGATGCCGGCCACATCATTGAAACGTTCGGCCGGCTCGTTGTTGGCGGCAATGTCATCGTCGGCCTGGTAGTTTTCACGATCATTACCATCGTCCAGTTCATCGTGGTGGCAAAAGGCTCGGAGCGGGTTGCCGAAGTGGCCGCGCGCTTCACGCTGGATGCAATGCCAGGAAAACAGATGAGCATCGATGCCGACCTGCGGGCGGGGATGATCGACAAGGAAGAGGCCAAGCGACGCCGCAAGACACTGGAGCAGGAAAGCCAGCTCCACGGCGCAATGGACGGCGCGATGAAGTTCGTCAAGGGCGATGCCATTGCCGGCCTGCTGATCGCCTTCGTCAATCTGCTGGCGGGATTGACGGTAGGTGTCGTCATGCACGACATGACCTTCGCCGAGGCAGCCAATCGTTATTCGGTGCTGACGGTCGGGGATGGAATGGTCTCGCAAATCCCTTCCCTCTTCGTCTCGGTCGCCGCGGGCGTGCTGACCACGCGCGTTTCGGGAAACGATACCGAAGACCTCGGGAGGCAGATTGTTCAACAGGTACTGTCCAAGCCGGCCGCTTTGCTGATTACCGGCTTCATCATGTCGGGTTTCCTGCTGATTCCCGGATTCCCCACCCTCCAGATTGGCCTGCTGGCTGCTGTCATCGGAGGCATCGGCTTCATCCTGTACCGGCAGTCCGAGATGAGCAAGACCGGCCAGCATACGCCGGTTCCGGCCATGCAGGGCGAAGGCTCCATCACTGCACCGCCCGAGTTCATCGAATATGCGATGCCGAAGATTTCCGTTCCGATGCTGGTAAAGGTGTCTGACGAGGTGGCCGAGCGCCTGCATCCCGAAGTGTTCGCCTCAGCGCTGACGTCGCTGCGCGAACAGCTTCACGAACATCTCGGCCTGCCGTTCCCCGGAGTGCGGCTGGTCCTGGACAGAACGCTTCCAGAGGGCACTTATCACATTCTGGTCAATGATGTGCGCGTAGCCGACGGCAGCATTCCCTCCGGCCGGCGACCTCTGGCCTTACTGCCGGGCAGTCCGCCGCCACCTGACCTCGTCATTGATAAGGAACGCGCATTTGCTGGACATATCGGATGGCTGAGCGTCAGTGAAGCCATTCCGGACGGTGTCGAAGAAATTGACATCGATTTCATCCTGATGCGGCATATTTCTTCGGTCATTTACTCCCGCCCCCACGAATTCCTCGGCATGCAGGATGTGCAGCGACTTCTGCAGCGTGCCGAAGCGGAATTGAACGACCTCGTCAAGGAAGTCGTCAAAGTCGTCCCGCTGCAGCGCATTACCGAGGTCCTGCGGCGCTTGCTTCAGGAACGGATCCCGATCCGGAACCTCAGGGCGATCGGCGAAAGCCTGGTCAACTGGGGCCCCAAGGAAAAGGACATTGTCGCACTTACCGAACTGGTAAGGGTTGAATTGGGACGCTGGATTGTGCACAGCCATACCGCAGGCTCCGACACGCTCAGTGCGGTGTTGATCCATCCCGACACGGAAGCCAACTTCAAGCGTTCGATTCAGCACAATGCGGGCGGCAGCTTTCTTGCAATCGGTCCGGAAGATAGAAAGAAGTTTTGCAGTGCCATCGAGGGCATTCTCAAGTCGGCGGATGCGACACGGGCCCGGCCCATTCTTGTAACCACGATGGACTTGCGGCGCTACGCGCGCAAGCTTGTGGAAACAGCGCATCCGGAGCTTGTCGTTCTGTCATACGAAGAAATAGGTGGACATGCCGGACTGAGTGTGTGCGGCACGGTCTCTTTGTAATCTGAAGTACCTCCAGGACAGCAAGAATGACTCCCTCAACAATTATCGAATTGTGTTATCAGGCGTTGATTCTGGTGGTAGTGCTTTCGCTGCCGGCCGTCGTCACCGCTGCAGTGGTTGGCCTGGTGACCGGGATACTGCAAGCCGTAACGCAAATCCAGGACCAGAGCATCGGCTATGCCGTGAAACTGATCGCCGTATCGATCGCCATCGCACTGACAGCAGGCTGGATCGGCGCCGAGCTCTACCAGTACGGTGAAAACTTGTATCGCATGCTGCCGCTGCTGGGACGCGGCTGAAACAGGATGATGGGCATGAGTCAGGAAGGTAGCTTAACCATGTCAGGCAAACGAAGGCTTAAAGTCCTTGATGGAATTCATGCCGGAGCGGAGCTTTCTCTCGCGGACGGCACTTACGTCATTGGCAGCGATTTTTCCTGCGACATGATATTGCTGGATAAAGATGTAAGAAAACAGCATCTGCAGCTACGTGTCGCGGGCCAGCACATCGACATAGAGTGCATTGACGACGCGGAGCTTGAACTGGATGGGGTAAAGACCGCCTCGAGCGACGTCAGAATCGCAGACGGCGTGACGATGACGCTTGGACCGGTGAATTTGACGATATACCAGCCCTATATCGAGCCCGAACCGGAGTTGCCGCCGGCGGCCTCCATGTCAAGCCAGAATAACGTGCAGCCCCCGCAAATTGAAGTCCCTGTCGGCGCAGATGCAGCCGCCGGCAAGAGATCGAAGAAGCGTGCAGGACGATACCTCCTGATATCGCTTCCAGTCATTGCTCTTGCGGCCGCCGGAGCATTTTTTGCCTCTGGATTTGCCTCGGAATTAACTCCTCGGTTTGCATCCGGATTTGTATCCCGGCTGGCGCCAGATCCAATCGCCAGCCCCCAGCCGAAAAACCGGATCTCGTCCAGCGAGGGCGAAAGGCCGGCTGCAGCGTCCGCCGCTCCCTCTCCCCAGGCCTTTCTGGATCGCGCACACGAGTTTCTTTCGGATGACTCGTTAGACATGAAGCTGGATAAGGCCGGCCGGATCGTTGTATCCGGCACTACCAGCAGCGAGCAAGTACGAAAAGATATTCATCGTCTCCAAAAAGAATTTTCCGGTGCTATTGAAATCGTCGACAAGGTTACCTATGTGTTTAATAAAACGCAGAACTCACAAGGCGATCTGATTTCACTGCCGCAGGCTATTACCAATATCTCGATTGGACAGCCGAGCTGGTTTCAGACAGCGGACGGGACCAGAAACTTTGTCGGTTCCCGGCTGGCGGATGGCGCGGAAGTGGTAAAGATTGGACTTCACGAGGTTTTGTTCAAACGTGACGGCAAATTAATAGTGTTTCAATTTGACAGCAAGGAATTCGCAAATGACGGAAGGAAATGAGCCTGCTGACAATATCGCCGTAGCAACCGTCGTACGCGGAGACGACAGCGGCGAAGCAACGCGCGCCATTATCGAGTCGCTGAGAGAGGCGGCAAGACCTGTTACTGAGGCTTTGCGTGGCGCGCTTTCGCAAGAAGAATACCGGCTCTTCGAAGATTTGCAGCAAGCAATGGAAATCGCGGAGAGGGTTGTAAAAGCGGCATGGGAAAAATCGCATCCCGACCGCATCATTATGTGTTAAACCTTATTAATAAAGGAGACTTATCATGGCAGAGAGCGTCGGCGGCAACACCAACGAAATGAAAGGTGAACTTGATAATATCAAAGACGATACTTGGGAAAAGCAACTGATTCTTGCCAAATTTCAATCGGAAATGGAAATGAACAGTGCAGTGTTTAAATTCATGCAACGGGCTGCTGAATCTATCAACCGGTAGCATATCCGCACTAATCGCTTGAACAAGCGGATGTCTTCAAGAATAAACTTGAAGACATCCGCTTTTGGCGTTCTGAACCACGATACGCAACTCGACCTTCGTCGTCTCCTCATTTTGCAGCTGCTCCAAACAGCAAAAAATTGGCCGGACATTTGCCCCTTCCCCATCCTGGGATCTGGCTAGCCGGCATCATTTTTCCTTGCGCAGGCTCGCCCTCACAGATGGAAGATACGGCATGCGAGCCTATTGTTATCCATGGCTGTTACGAGGAAGATTGCGGCGCATTCTAGATATCGACTTGTCAACGAGATTTCGTTGAGGAGGTACCACCGCGCGAACAATCCATGCGAATTATCTTGCGAGCCGTCCCGCTCGATGAGCTAAGCATTCGAACACCGTTAATCAATCGGAAAAATCTTGGAAAAGCGAAAAATTACAGTCGCATGTGTAATTTCTGATGACACGGCCTATGCGAAAGTCTGCGAGTCGCTACAGCACAGCGGATTCGCCCTTGAGCGGCTGCATTCCGACACCGAGCTGCTGAGGATAGTGCGGCGCCGTACCTTTGACTTGATTATTCTGGATATCGGGACAGCGCCGCTTTCCGGCACCAGTATCTTGTCCTGGCTTAGCTGCCATGCCGGAAACGCAACACCCTTCATTCTTTTATCAGCGGCGGCCTCCAGTGAACAAGTCGCAGCTGGACTCAACGCCGGCGCCGATGATTATATTTTCAAGCCGCTCTCGGAAATGGAGTTCGCGGCACGCGTAAAGGCCGTACTGCGGCGTTGCAGTCACCACCACACCCCGAAAATCATCAACGTCAAGGGATTCACCCTTGACCAGGACGCGCGTCTCCTGCTGGACAATGGCGTACCTGTCGACCTGACGCCTCGGGAATTTACGATGGCTTGGCTGCTGTTTTCCTCGCTCGGTTTCTATCTGACGCGGGAAGCCATAACTACGGCAATATGGGGGATTGATGTCGATATCGCGAGCAGGACGATAGAACAGCATATTTACAAACTGCGCAAAAAGCTGAAACTGTCCGAGGCGCGCGGCGTCGTAATTCGCGCTGCGTATACATGCGGCTACCGCCTTGAACTCAGCGATTCGACCCTGTCGATGACGATGACAAGCCATAGCCCCCCTGCTGCCAAAGGGAAAGTACGCCCCCTGGCATTGGCATAGCGTATTCAAGAAAACCTGCCCTGGAAATGGAATGGGCGCCTCCTCCGAAAGGGGCAAGGCGCCCATTCCATTTCTAGCGGCGCTGTAGCCCTTGTCAGCACGAAGCACATGTCTGATGATGATATCCGCGTATGGCCGCTCAGTAGTCTCGTTGACGCAGCCATTTCGTCATAATCCATTTTTCGCCCTTGCGCACCGGATTCCCGCCGTGCAACGTCATGCGGTCGAGCTGGTTAGATGAATTCGTATAAGAAAAATACAACACGTTTCCCTGCTCCGCCTTGATCGTCAAATCAAGCTTAGGGAAATACGTTTCTCCGCCCTCCTCCACGGTATTCAAGTAAGCGATCAATGTTCCTATACGCTGACCACCCCGTTCCGTCATCTTGACGCTCCCGGGAAGTTCCGGCGGAAAAAAGTCGTAATGCGGAATATAGGCGTCGTTGTGTTCATAGTGCAGCACATGGAAACCCTCACCCCTTGTCACCGGCCAGCGTGCAATATCGGAAAGCCGCCGTTCCAACCTTTCGATGAGAGGTGTTTCTCCCCGCCCAAGGAAAGTGCCTTTACTACGCCGGACGGCAGAAACAGCGGGGAGCCCTGTGCCGTTATCGATAGTTACCGAAGGTGCCAACCTGGACCGCGCCATCGCAATGACAGCTTCACATTCCTCCTTCGAAAAAACGTTACCCAGCAGGACAATATGCGGTTTTTCGGATCCGTACAAAATTGGAAAAGCACCGTCATCGGTTTGCACGATTCCTTCCACAGGAGGCCAGGTGAACTCGTAGGTGTATCCCTCCTTTTCACTCTTCTCACGTATCGCCTGCATTCGGCGTTGATAGGCCTTGCGGACTACGTTCGCAGTCTCTTCAATCACGGCCTGTTCGGCGATACCCCTATCCATATTGACAGAGAGCCAGCGCTCCCAATCTCCTGATAATTCAGTCGGCAAATCGACGTCGTACCTCGGCAATTGATTGATGCGTCGTGAATTGATCTCCTCGATTGCCGAAACTGCGGTCGAGCGGTCAAATCCTTTACGCTCCATCTCGTCTGCGATGGCAACAACACCCATTCCTGAAGCAAGGCACCTGGAGATCCATTGTTGCCAGTCGGTTGGGACATTGACAGCTGTATTCATCACAACTCCCGCTTATCGGTAGAAGAACTACCTGCTTTTTCACTTTACGGCGGCATTAAAATTGAAGCGTGCTGGCCTCCAACCTTTCTGCCACGCTATCCATGATCCGAAAATACTCTTTCCGGTTCAGCTTGAATACGAGATGCCCGCCCCTCCATTTGTCGTTCGAAACGGAGCCGACATCGTTATGATAAAAAAATCGCGCCAGCGACGAGGTCGCCTTGTGATCCGGCTGAAATTCGATGAGTACCGAGGACGCGGCATACTCTTCAATGGCTCTCCCAATCAAAAGCCAATACACTTCGCTGCCCAGATTCAGCCTCCGATATTGCTCGGCGATGAAAACATCGACTTTCCATTCGTTCGACGGATACTCCGTCAATGCTGCGCAGCCGACAAACGCATCGGAGCGAGATGACACGATAGTCATGTAGTCGACCGAGCGTCTTCTTGCTGTCTGCTCTCGGCAGGGATCTTCCTCTTCGGACGCTCCGAAGCCAAACCAATCGTTGCGGCATGCCACCGTATCGCAGGCGGACAGGAACTTTTTATATTCGGGATTACTCCTCATGCCGAGAAGCCAATTCTGATCATTCTCGTGCTGCGGGCGCACCCGGATATTTTTACCGCTTGCAGAAAACACTTCTGACATCGCTCTTGCTCTCCCTCTGGTTTCATGCGTCGCCCACACGAGAGAAGTGATCTTTTAGAGGTCAATTCCCTGCACCTTACAATTGACATAGGTGCACGCAACTTACATTTCAAGAGGGAAACAGCCAGGCATATTTAACAGGAAGTCCGCTATGGAAAATCTCGCCGTGCGCTGCTACGACATTTGGAACGCCTATCAAAATGCACAGCGACCAGCTCCGAAATCGGGGCGCCCGGCGTAGGGTTGCGCAGTAGCATTTTGATAGGCGCTCTTAGCCGTAAAGATTATTGCTCGGATGAGGGCTGGACGTGGAAGTCGTGTTTCCGTCCCGCGCCATCAATTCGGCCTGCTGTGCGAGGATGTTGTCCAGCATCTCACAAAGCTTTTGATGTTTGTCCTCCAGTTGTTTCAACTGCGCCATGATCTCAGCCTCCTGGGTTGCCAAGGCACGGCGCCGCTCAGCGAACTGAGACTGACTTTCAAGCGCATAGCGCTCGCCCGCCAGCGCCAATGCTTCCATACCCGCGGTCGGGTCAAGATGCACCGGCTCTGCAGACTCTTTCGAGTGATGCACTCCGACTCTTAATGTCGACGGAGAGGATTTGATCTTCCGGGAACCGTCTGGCCTCTTTAAATGGTTTGACCTTTTCTTCTTGGAGCCGGAAAGCAATTCTGAAGTGTGGGAATAGATTTCATTTGCCTTGCCTTTGTAATCTATCTCCGCCAGCTTCTGATACAGCGCCTGGAATGCTGACGACCAGTTGCCTTGTTGCGCTTGCTGGGAAAACGCATGAATGCCATTACTCAGGCGGGAAAGCGCCGATTTATAGTCGAGCATATCGGTTCCTAGTGACTGTCTTCTTTAGGATATAGGCGTACCAGGAATTTTCCCTCAATTTTTCTCGTCGCATAGTATGGAACGACTTTTGGAGAAGAGTAGATATGACGATGTCGCGAACTTACAAAGGCTGACCAAGAATGAGCAAGTCGCCCGCGAGTCAGAGCACTCCCTGACTTAGACCGCCTATCAGAATGCATAGCGAGCGGCCCGAGTTTGGAGCGAGAAGCGCAGCCGTACGTGAGGTACGGTGAGCATCGCAACTCCGAAATCGGGGTGCCCGGCGTAGGGTTGCGCAGTAGCGTTTTGATAGACGCTCTTAGGACAATCAAGGAATTATCAAGACCGTCGCCATAATGCCGCGATTCGTCGACAGCATTATGGCGATTTCAAGCACTCCTTGTCGGAGAATCAGCGCATGAGTTACTTGGCTGGTACGTGGGCTTTGACAATGTCGGCCATCGTTTTCGTCCCGTTCGATACGGCGTCGTAATCAGCACGCGACAAATGATGAATCTCGCCATTCGCCCCTATCCAACTGGAGACTGCATATTGCCCCGTGGGACCGTTAGGATCCAAGGTGGGATCCTTTGTCCAGATATACGCGGTGCCATCTTCGTTGAATTGAATCTTGTCGCTCTCCGGCGAAGTCGACCCCGGCGGATAACTGTTCATCAATTCGATATCGTTAGCATCAATATGACACTGGTCATTGTGCAGCTCTATATCGCCACCATACTGTTGCTTCAGATGCGCCGGGGTTGGCCCCTGCTCCGGCGGCGGGTTGTAGTTGTAATTTGAGGTAGTGTTGGTATTCTGATGGGGGCTATCAATGCTGCCTGTCATGGTATCTCCTTAGAAGTTTGACGGCCTGTGGCCAAGAATCGGGGAGTGCTCCAGGCAAGTGTGCAGACTCGTTTGGATGCGCATGTCCGGCGAGACCACGAAAACCTTTCCCCACAGGCGATAGTGAGATTGGAATGGATGCGCAAGACACTAAGCAAAGCGACTAACTCAACGTAGTCCTTGACACAGCCACCCCCATGATCTTCCTATGCAAGGAGAGGCGAAACGCCGAGACATTGCTAGCCATCATTAAAAGTCTTCTACTGGCCTGCTAGTTTGCCCCGCAAATGAACAGAATGTCTCCTCTGTCATACACGTACATAGAACGTCATTGGCAACAATTCAAGAGGATGAACTGGTGTGCAGCCCAATATATTCAGTTTCGCTGGCAGGAGGCGAAACAACGCGGGAACGCATCCGGGTGCAAGGCAGGTATGCCACGTGAGTTGCGTACGTCAATGTTGAATCCGGGCTGATGAAAGAGAGGGAAATGGGTTAATGCGCCCCGCCTCCTTGTATTGGCGATATCGTTCCAGCACCATCGGTACATACCGAATCGTTTCCGGATATGGCGGAATCCGGAAACCATGATTCCGTACGGCCTGTTCGCCCGCGTTATACGCTGCCAGGGCCAAGCGCACATCGCCGCCAAACGACACAAGAAGGTTGCGCAGGTGCCGGGTACCGACCTCAATATTTTGCTCTGGAACGGCCAGGTTAAACGTCCCGTAGCGAGCGGCCGTAGCCGGCATGACTTGCATGAGTCCGACAGCCCCTTTCGGTGATATCGCCTCGGGGCGGTATCCCGATTCAATGTCTATTACGGCTTTCACGAGTGAGGCATCGACGCCCTGAATTTGCGCAGCGCGGTGCACAATGTGATCGAAGACTGTCCGTCTTTCCGAGACCGGCGCAGATCTGCTTACAGACCTTGCCACCGCGCCGTCTATTCTTGTCACCGGCAGAGATGCTTTTCCGAGCGGCCGGTCCGAATAAATTGGCGGCTTTCCCGGCTCGCTATCGTACGTCCGATATACCATGGCTCCAGCGCCATGGACTGCATCGGCGAATGCGGCCAACAACACGCCGGTCATTAACAAGCGCCGGCAAGGAACAATTGCAGTAGCCGGCGCCTGGCCTCTGATTTTGTCGTGCAAGCTTACGCCGAGGATAATCTGCATGGCTTTCTAGCGATAGGTCAGAACAAGCGCCTCAAGGAGACGCGACCATCCATCAAGAGCGATAAACAGCAGTAGCTTGAACGGTATCGATATGAGTGTTGGTGATGTCATCATCATCCCCAGTGCCAGAAGGATGTTGGCGATGACGAGGTCGATCACAATAAAGGCAAGGTATAGAACGAAGCCAATCTGGAATGCCGCTGTCACCTCCGTGACCATGAAGCTGGGCACCAGTATCACCATATCGTCCCGCGCCACGTCGACCGACTTTTCTTTTGGCCAGGTCTCCTTTGCGGCGCGTATGAAGAACTTCCGATAGTGTTCCTGGACGTGCTTGTCCAGGAAACCCTTCAGGGGCGCCTCCACTGCATTCATGGCGATTTGCAGATCATCAAAGCGCTTGCCGAATTGCGCGCCTCTGTTTTTCAAATCAAGATTTTCCCAACCTTGACTAATCACCGGTGCCATGATGAACATTGTCAGGATGAGGGCCATCCCGTTGAGAACCATGTTCGGCGGCACCTGCTGCGTTCCCAATGCTTGCCGCAACAACCCCAGCACAATGACGATCTTTGTAAAGCTTGAGACCATCAGCGCCAAAAATGGCAGCAAGCCGATCGTCGTCAGCGCAACAAGTATGAATAACGGGTCAGGCAGATTCCCCATCTTTCTTTCCTCCCCATTCGAGTACCTGCACGCCCAGCATGTTGCCAACAGTGATGAGGCGCCCTTGTCCGACACGGGCGCTCCCGGTATATAGGTGAACGACCGCCTCTTCTACCGAAGTCGGCAACTCGAATACGTAGCCCGCTTGAAGACTTGCCATTGCACGGAGCGGCAGTTCCACCTCACCGATGACCGCAGTGATGGGCACCAGCACATCTTCAAGTGCGACCGCATCTTGCCGGGGCTGCCGCATTTCATTTGGACTTTGACTCATTGTCTTTTCCTCGGTAAAAGTCATAATCATTTTCCTGCCCGTCAAGTCCGCCTTGAAAGGGAGACGGAAGCCTAGACGATCAATGCAGGTCGCGCGCAGATTGTCCATCGTGCTCATCCCCAGCATGATCACGACATCTCCCACCTCGAGCGTCTCCACTTCATAGCCAGCGAGCCAGGTCTTCCCTACACAGATCCTGATCGGCAGGCACGCACCTACCGGCGCTTGCACCGGCCACCACGGCGCCCGCCCATACTCACGCGCCAGCCAATCGAAGAATTCCGGGCCATCGGCGCATAACGCTGCTCTCGCAATCATCCCGGTATTCATGTTTTGGATTTCAAGCAATTGCCTGATGGCTGGGAGGGGAGGGACAACATGCGGATGAATCTCGGCTAACTGAATGGCGCTTCCGCCCGCGCGCGTCAGGCGCGCCAGAAGCTCAGAGCTTTCCTCGATCAACAGGGCCTGTGCCAGTTGCGGGTCGAGCCTGGACAAAATGCCGGCCCACTCCTCACCTGCAATGTCATACGATTCGATAAAAAGCCATGCAGTCGAAGGTCCCACCTTGAGTTGCAATGCCAGTGCATAGTCCTCCGGCAGCGCGCCTGAATGGGCGACACGCAGCTGGAAGGGCACGCCACCGAACTGGAACTTCACATTATTATTCCTGCCGCTGCAGGCGACCCGGAGCATCGCTGCAACCTGTGGTTCGATTGTTGGCAGGCACGACCGCAACGACGTTCCCAAGTCGGCCACAAGCGGGGACGACAGGACATTCATACAGAACCTCCCTCTGCATCACGTTCTGCATCCGTGGAGACAGGGTCAATCTCAATAATTACCGGCCGCGAAGACACGCGAGATACTTTTTCGAGTAAAACATACCGTTGCGCACGCAGCAAATTGCATACGTCGGCATTGGCACTGACAAAATGCAGGCGAAGCCACGCTTCTTCTGCATCGATCAAGAGACGTGTGGCAGGCAGGCCATTGCTGGACAGGCCGATCTCGGCGCGCCATGGTGCGTTCGCAAAATTGCCGTGCCGGATACATTCGGCGATCTCGCTGCCTAGATTGGAAGCCAGGTTGTCGTGAAAAGGCTGCGAGCCATCTGACTGCAGCGATGAATCAATTTTCCGGCCCAGGCCTGCAATAGAGAGATCTTCGTGCGAAGGCTCGCCCCGCATCACCCCACCCATCTGGGTCTGCTGCTGGCCGTCCTTTCGGGCCGAGAAAAGATGCATCAACAGCATTTTTTCAATGAAGCGGAATCCCCGTTCCTTGAGGTTGCTGAGTTCCTGGCGCAATTGCCCCTCTTCGCGGTGCTCGCCGCCATCGTGCGGAGAACGTTCATCCTCCAACAACTTTGCGAATTGATTCTCGAGCGTCGGATTCACGGGAGGCACAGGAGGCATCTGCTCGAGCGAAACAGCAACCCGGTTCGCCGGATTTTCGCTTTGGATATCTCCAATCGTATTTGCCATGCGCTCTCCTCAAGGCCTTGATGGGCCAGCCCCGTATATTGCAGACACATAACGCAACATCACATGGGCATCGGTCTGCTCCTCGAGAGCTGACTCTTCCGTCGATAACCCCTCCTTTCGGAGCTGGAGCAAATGACGTTCTATCCCTCGGTCGCACTTCTCGGACTCGTTACGTGCGGTGCGCAGTCTCGCTTCGGCATGTTTTGTCTGTTTCACGACAACCGCTAGCGCATTTTCTGCAAGACTGACGGAAGCCACGGCGGCTTGGACCGAAGAGTCGATTCGCGCCAATCCCGCTCGCGCTCCAACCTGGTCCTCAACGCTGGTTTGCGCCTTCTGCGCAAGGAACAGCTCTTCCGAGGCATGGTTGCGGGCGGCACGGTGTGCGTTGAGCTCGCCCTGCCGTGCGTGCAGCTCGCGTCGTGGCTCGATCTCGGCGCGCCGGAACTCTTCAACAATCTTTCTGGCCCGTTGCTCGCGCCGTTCCCGCAACGACCGCAGGAGGGTCAGCTGATGTATTGTCATGTCGTGTCTGCCAAGCGAAGCAAATTAATACGTGTATCGTTGAATGGCTCGACGCGGTCGGGTTCCTGGGCGAGGAATGCTCGCAATCGCTCGATCTTCGATGCCGCCTCGTCGGCTAGCGCGTCTTCGCCACGCTTGAATTCCCCCACCTGGATCAGGAACTCAATCTCCTGGTACTTCGCCAGCAACGATATGAATTTACGCGCCGCTGCCTGGTGCGGACGTTCGGCGACAGCCGACATGAGGCGGCTTTTGCTCTGCAAGACATCAATAGCGGGAAAGCGCCCCTGGGCTGCAATCTTTTGCGACAGCACGATATGACCATCGAGTATTGATCGCACTTCTTCGGCGACCGGATCGGCCAGGTCTTCGCCTTCCGTCAGCACGGTATAGAAGGCGGTGATCGATCCGTTTCCGTCATTCCCTGCCCGTTCCAGCAATTGCGGCAGGAGTGCGAACAGTGAAGGCGGATAGCCTCGCCGAGTGGGCGGCTCGCCTGCTGCCAGGCCGATTTCCCGTTGAGCCCTCGCAAACCGAGTGACCGAGTCAAGCAGCAACATGACCTTCTTGCCGCGCGCCCTGAAGTATTCCGCGATGCTGGTTGCGACCATTGCGCACTTCACGCGCTCCATGGCCGGCCGGTCGGACGTGGCGACGACGACGACGGAACGGCGACGACCTTCTTCTCCGAGGTTGTGCTCGATGAACTCTCTGACTTCCCTGCCGCGCTCTCCAACAAGGGCGATAACATTGACATCGGCCGAAGTTCCTTTCGCAAGCATGCCCATCAAGGTGCTTTTCCCTACCCCGGCCGCGGCAAAAATGCCTACGCGTTGCCCCTCCCCGACCGAAAGCAACGCATCGATTGCGCGCACTCCAGTACCGAGGAATTGCTTTACCGGAGGCCGTTCGAGGGGGTGAGGCGGCATGGCCGATACCGGTACCCTTTCAGCATTGGCAACCGGTCCCTCCCCGTCGATGGGCTCACCGAAACCGTTGAGCACTCGCCCAAGCAATGCGTCGCCAACCATGACCCGGTGGGTAAGTTCGGTTGGATACACTTCGGTGCCTCGCGAGAATCCCTCCAGTCCGCCGAGGGGTGTGACCATCGTCTGCGTCCCTGAGAAACCCACTACCTCACCGAGGCACTCGCGCCCGGTCTCCGGAACGCGCAGCATGCAAAGCTGTCCGACCATCGTGCGCAATCCGGAGATTCGCAGCACTGTGCCGACAGCGTCGGTCACCCGGCCGACGGAATTCACGGGCTCGAATCCGGTGAGTGCGTTGGACAGGGCCGAGGCCAGTTCCTGGCAGTACAGTTCCGGCTTCATGATGGCTTCCGGTTGGCCAACGCTTTTTCAATCGCGTCCCGAATACGAGCAAACACACTCTCGGACTTGACTTCGGCCCTGCCGAGCGGCGACTCGAGCACGCAGTCATCTGAACCGAGGCACTGGTCCGCCACGATACGCATGGGGAAATCGATTCCGTGGTGATTAACAAGGTTGGATATTGCCTGCTCGGCGTCACTAACGGTTTCTGGCGCGACGCGTACGACCAAGCCAGATACGTCAGCAAGGTAATCGCGCACCTGCAATACCGCGCGCTCAATAAGACGGTGCGATTCCAGTTCACCCAGCAAGGAACGCACTGATTGGATAATGCAGTCAACCAGAACAGGCTCCAGGTCTTTCAAATGCTGGGTGAACTGCAACTGGACATCGGCGAGCATCGTTGCAATTTCTTCCTGCCCTTTGGCGATCCCCTCAGCGATACCCTCATCATAGGCCTGGCGCTTGACCAGTTCGGCCTCTTCCCGCGCCACTTGCAGAATACGCTCTGCTTCTTCAAGGGCCTTCACCTGGGACGAAGGCAGGAGCGCGCCCTTCGCCGCCAAGTCGGTTTCGTTAAGACGCCCCAAGTAGATCATTCCCACGATGCCCCCTCCTTGAACACATGCGCTTTCAGATACGCGATAAAGGCTTCTCGAGCTTCTTGAGAAAACACGATTGCGGGCTGATACAGCAGATGGCGTGGAAACTTGAGTCTTGCCCGGACAGCGACAGCGTGCGATTGGGGCATAACAAGGCCAAGGAGACAAGGAATCCCGCACGCCGCAAACTGTGGCATCAACGCTTTTTCGTCATAGTCGATCCCGTAGGCCGATGGGGGCAGGAAATCGGCCTCCGGCAGTCGCGCGAGCACCCAGCCCAATGAATCGTTTCCCAGTTCCGAAGCCAAACGGGGCAGGACGCCGCCAGCCGCCATCTTTCGCACGTCTGCTCGTTGACGCAGTAGTCCCACGATCGCGGCCAAGCGCTGCAGACCGCCGGCATCCTGCAGAAAAAGCGCCTTTTCGATACTCGAAAAATCAAAATCGAAACTGTCGGCAACACCATGCTGTTCAAGCAGCCACTCCGAAAGAACCTGGCGAGCGGCAGGCGCCTTCAAGCGTGCAAGCCGGTTACGCCAGGGGTCCGGTGCATCGATCCAGGATGGATCGGTGTAGGTCGCCGGCAAAAAGTTGAATACCATGATGGCTTCAGTCATGCCGGAAATTGGTGTCCTGAGCACTTTGCGCTCCTGTCATCGCCCCGGGGAACGAAGCCGCGTGGACAGCTTGAACCCACGCAAGGCCGTGCCTGGGCGCGCAATGAGAGCACGACCTCCGGGAAGCGCAATCATGATCAGCAATGCGCCCAGCAGAACAACTCCAGCCCATTCATACCATTTGAGATCGAACGGATTGTCCGGCGGGACAGTTTCCTGAAACGTATCGGCCGGGAAGAATACGACGCCGATATTTTCATACGTCAGACCCTCGATACTACGATGCACAAGCGTTTTGACGGCCGCCGAAATCAGCTTCGTATTGAGCGAAGGTCTGTGCTTGATGAAAACGGAGGCGGACGATGGAATGATTCTTTCAGCAAGGGGATCATTGGCCGGAATCACTACATGTACACGAGCAGTAATCACGCCGTCGATTTGCGCCAGGGTGTGCGAGAGTTCCTGCGATATCGCGTAAATGAACCTGATCCGTTCTTCCGACGGTGTCGACACCAGGCCTTCTTTCTTGAATATATCGCCCAGGCTTTGCGTGCGGTCGCGCGGCAAGCCCTGGGCGCGTAACGCCGAAAGTGCCTTTGGTATGTCCGATTCCTCTACCAGGACTGACCATGTCTTCCCATCGGGAGACACCTTGGCCGACCGCATGCCGCCTGCGGCAAGAACGGCGACCATTTCATTGGCTTCCGGCTCGGTGATATTGGTGTAGAGCTCAGACTTGCAGCCCCCTAATGCAGACAGGACTAACACAAACAACATTAGCCCGCATACGCGCCCTATCCGTTTCAGCTTGCTTCCGGCTTCCATACGCATAAATTCCCCGGCAAGTTCAACAGAAAATCAACCTTGTAGTTGAAACAGGGTTGAGAATCCTCGATTAATGGATTCCACCACGCTTGTGGCAAGCTGCAACCTGTATATCTGAGCCTGGGTGCCCGCCTGAATCATGAAGGTTTGCCTGAGCGCGGTGATTGGATCGGTCGGATCGAGCGATACAATCCGACGATGGACTTGCACCCTCTCTTTACGATAATCGCGGCTTATCTCTGCGCCCATGCGCAGGATGTCGGAGGTCCAACCCGACGTCGAGGGCTCGGTCCGTATCTGATATTGAGCGATGCCATTGGAGCCGGCTGTCCCGCTGCTCATCAGTCTTTCAAATTCCGCGACTTTCGCTGGATCGACACCACCCATCCCCGGTGCGACGTCTACCTTTGCGACCTGCGGAACCGCCGATACGGGATTCTCCATAGCCTCGTGTCTCCATGAATAGTTCGAGCACAGTCTAATCGAGACTTTCTCGACATTCCGGTGTCACGAAGAAATTTGAGAATTCATCGATTGGCACACGCCGCCCCTTCCTAATTCGTCATTTTCCAGCGCCGATATCAGTGATTTTTGTTGAGAAACTTTTGCAAAGGCACTGGCTACAATCCACTGCACCTGCAATAAAAATCATCCGACGGCAATCAGAATCGGCAGGTCACGACCAATAGAGAGAGACATGGACTGGACGGGAATGCGTTGCAATGCATGCCAAAGACTGGGCGTCATAGCTTCCAGCATCTTCGCCTGCCTGGTGCTTACCGTTAATGCGGCGCACGCAGCAGCGATACCATGGCCAGCCAAGGCTCGCTTTCAATATGTCGCGCAGAAAAAGGAGTTGCGCGAGTTGCTGCGAGAGTTTGCTGCTAGCGAAGGCATCTCGGTGTCGATTGCCGAGGGCATTCAAGGCAGCGTAAGCGGGAAATTCGATCTCGCGCCGCAGGCCATGCTGGACCTGCTGGCTTCCAGTTACGGTTTCATCTGGTATTACGACGGCTCTTTGCTTCATATTTCGCCGTCTTCAAGCGTACGTACCGAAATCCTTCAGCTCCACTACAGCACGATCAACCAGCTGCAGGCCGCGCTGGCCAAACTGAATATTCTGGATCACAGGTTCCCCCTGCATGTGGACACCGACGGAGAGACGGTCGTGGTTTCCGGACCGGAGCGCTATGTCGAATTGGTGTCCCAGGTAAGCAGCAATCTGGAGGGGCGCCGCCGTCGCAGCCAGGAAACTGAAATCCGGGTCTTTCCATTGCGTTTCGCGTGGGCCGCCGACCATGACTTTTCCTCGGCCGGAAACAAGATCGTGATGCCAGGCGTCGCGACCGTACTGCGCGGTATGTATCACCGCAATGACGCGGGTAGAGGACGTCGCAATCTCTCTGGTGGCATGCCAAGGAAGCAAATTGCGATGCAGTCCATGTCCTCGACATATACAGACGCAAACGGCGATCAGGACCCGCTTGCGCTTGCCAAGCCTGGCGCACCGGCGAACAGAGTGTTGAACAGCCCTGCTTCCGAACCGGAATTCGCTACAGACCAATTGCCGATCATCGAGGCCGACAGCCGGCTCAATGCGGTTCTGGTGCGCGATATCCCCGCACGGATGAAGCAGTATGAAGAACTGATCAAGACCCTTGACGTGCGCCCTCCCATGATCGAGATCGAGGCGCGCATTATCGAAATCGCCAGCGACGCCGCGCAAAACCTGGGCGTCGACTGGCGGCTCAATCACACCCCGACGCCTAATGCCGGCAATTCGCTGCAACGGCTTTCGAACGTGCGCGAGTTCATGGCCGGTGGCGGCGCTTTCAAGGCTGTGCTTCAAAACGCCGGGCTCAACCTTCTCGAACGTATTTCACTCCTGGCGCAACAAGGCAAGGCCAATGTTATTTCGAGCCCCAGTGTACTTACCTTGAACAATCTCGAAGCACGCATGGATAACCAGGAGACATTCTATGTGCGCGTCGCCGGATATCAGTCTGCCGAGCTGTTCAACATTTCCACCGGCGTCACCCTTCACGTCACGCCATTGATTGTTGAAGAAGGTGCAGAAAAGAAGATCAAACTCGACGTTCGCATCGAGGATGGCCGTATCGACACGCAGGTCGTCGTCGACCAGATACCGACCATTAAACGCAGCGAAATCAATACACAGGGATTTGTCAGTGACGGCCAGGCGTTGCTCATCGCCGGCTATTCGGTCGAGCAGCAGGCAACGAACCAGTCGAACGTACCGGGGCTGTCGGACGTGCCTGTGTTTGGCTCCCTGTTTCGCAGCGACGCTACCAAGAATTCAAAAATCCAGCGCATGTACCTTCTGACGCCTCGCATTGTCGATACAGGCTCGAATACGGTGCCCGAGCGCAAAGGTGCTTCGACGAACTACAACCGGGAACTTGGCATCGCGGGCCTCACGTTGAAAATGGATGGAGCCATGATTCTCCAGAACATGAACAAGGCCGACACACCGGGAACCAACGTCATTTCGCAGGGCGCCAACCTGCAGACAGCAACCGTATCCGGCGGTGGTAGGACGGGACCGGCTTCGGATAACCGTCAAGCCAACGATGCCGACAAAACCAGGGATGCAAAACCTGCCTCGGTTGATGTTGTTTCAGATGAAAAGATCGGGCGCTGGGGAATCGATCCATCCGACACCACCGTAAAAGCCGTTCTGATGCGTTGGGCGCAGCAGGACGGTTGGCAGCTGTCCTGGGAGCTGGACGTCGATTATCCGATCGAGGCACGTTCGACGATCAACGGCACATTCGAACAGGCGATCGAAGCCGTGGCAAAGAGCATGGAGCAGACAAAACATCCGATGCGCGTGATTTTATATAGCGCCAACAAAGTAGTTCGAGTTGTCGCCAAGGGGAGCGAATAATGCGTTTCAAAAGCCTGTTTTTGTTGATTTCGGTGCTGATTTCAGGGTGCGCCGTTACGGGACAACACATCAGTCTCGACCATGCCCCTGCCTCGCCGGCTCTCGAAACGGGCGATGAACCGGCATCCGGAAACACACAGGCAGGCATGGACAACACCGCATCGCCCGAAGCAGCGCAAGGTCCGGCGCAAGCGGTGCCATTCGCCGTGCCATCGCTGGATCCCGCTCCGAAGAGCGAAGCCAATGATACGGCAAGCAAAGCGGCGAATCATGCGAAGACATGGGTATTGACCCCGCAAGACAAGACTCTTCAGTCGGGGCTGTCGCGCTGGGCAGCAGCGGCGGGATGGCAGTTGTCGTGGGAGCTTTCTGTCGACTATCCGATCACGACCCGTACCGAGATCAGCGGCACCTTTGATGAAGCGTTGGAAATCGTGGCAAAAAGCCTGGCGCGTTCGGAAGTACCGATCAAGGTATTTGCGTACGAAGGAAACAAAGTGATCCGCGTAGTCGCAAAAGGAGGGGAATAATGCGCTCAACATTGTTGGCAACGGTGCCACTTGTTCTGCTGACCGGCTGTAGTGGACTATCCGGACGAATTCAGGAACAGGTCGCGGCAGACGACCAAAGGGCAAGCCATCTCGTCAAAAAAGTAGGCCAGGTCGAGTCGAAAGGCAGATCTGCGCCGGTAGTCGTGCGAGAGGAAGGCATCTGGATCGCGAAAAACAGCATCGCACTTCAGAAGAAGGACCAGCTGCCACCCATTTTCTATGAGCCGGCCACCTTCGATCGTACCGTGTATTCGCTGGCTGAATTCGCGGAACGCATGACGCTTCACTCCGGCATGCCGATCAAAATTATTCCGGATGCACTGCCGATTGCGGCGGCCGCATTTACGCAAACATCACGCAGCAATCAAGGCTCACCGTCCGGCACACAAGCTCTCCCACCACCAGTGCCCGGTACTGCCTCTCCTGCCGGCACATCATCGGGAGGACCGGCAAACGCGCCGGTGCGCATATCCTACTCGAACGGGAATCTGAAAGGATTGCTCGATACTGCCACCGCCCGCTTCGGGGTGTTCTGGAAATATGTGAACGGAAGCGTACAGATTTTTCACACTGATACGCGCACCTTCCAGATCAGCGCAATTCCGGGCGATGCTGCGTTGAACGCAAACGTCAGCAGCGGATCTGCCTCGTCCAACAGTAATGGTGGCGGTACGGCGGGAGGCACGACTGGCGGCGCCGGCGGCACGTCTTCTGGAACGGGAATCAACTCCACAAATACACAGAATACCGCCGTCACGACGCAGTTGTCGGTATTTACGAATATCGAGAAATCAGTCTCTTCAATGCTATCGGCTTATGGCAAGGCCGTGGCATCGCCTGCCACCGGAACCATTACGGTAAGCGACACTCCGGACAATCTCGAACGTGTCGCCAAGTTGATTGAAGGCGTCAACAAGTCGCTCTCCAAGCAGGTCATGATCAACGTGACCGTGCTTGCGGTCACATTGAACCAGAACGACAACCTGGGGATCAACTGGAATCTCATTTACAGCGACCTGCTCAATAGATACGGTATCCAGAACACGGCATCGAATGCACCCGGAAGTACTGCTTTTTCAGCCGGCATACTCAGCACCTCGACCAGCAACTGGGCAGGCTCTTCACTAGTCATCAGCGCATTGTCGGATCAGGGCCAGGTCCGGCGCGAAACGACGGCTTCTGTCGTCACGCTCAACAACCAACCCGTCCCCGTCCAGGTGGCAAGGCAAACCAGCTACCTGAGGTCGTCACAGACCACCCTTACTGCCGTCGTCGGGTCGTCGACGACACTGACTCCCGGCGTCATCACGTCAGGATTCAACATGACCCTCCTTCCGCATTTGCTCGAGGACGGAACGGTCATGCTTCAGTTTTCGACGGACATTTCGTCCCTGCGCGGTATCCGCACCGTGACCAGCAACAGCAGCTCGATTGAAACGCCGGAACTTGATACACGCAACTTCCTGCAGCGGGTCGCCATGAAGTCAAACGACACGCTCATTATCAGCGGGTTCGAGCAGACCGACGGCAATATCTACAACCGCGGTACCGCCCATCCGGACAATATCCTTTTCGGAGGAAACCGCACAGCAACGTCCAACAAAGAAGTGATCGTTATTCTGATCACGCCCATTACCGTAGGCGCCACGTAGACGGAGTAACCACTACCATGGCCACTCAAATCGTCGAAATCGGTGGGCAAAAGTTCGTCTGCGGCCTGTTTTGGCAGTCGCTGTCACGCCCACGCGAGCTGAAGCGGGAGGCAATCGAGCTCGGCAGGCGGATTGAATCCGATCTCATGGTGCTGCGTTATGACCAGGCGGTCGCACAGGCTGGCTATGCGCAAACCAGGGACGGGGCACGACGCGGCATGTTCTCGCTTGGCGCTGTTGTTTCCAAGACTCTCGCCATCGAAGGAGCGGTCTATGAGGGCCATCAGCAGCCGGTGCATAACTGGCTGAGTGCTTTCAAGCTGCCGAACGGCATGTGGGCTTATTTCGCGGTCCGCGATGCAAACTTTCTTCCAAACGGCGATTTCGTCGGCACCAAGGAAGAAGTGCTTGACAGGCTGCACGGCGACTACGGCCTGGGTGGCTGGAACGTCGTCATCGGCGACAAGGAACTGGAAGATCACGGGTTCCATAACTTCAGCGTCAAGCAGATCCAGGATCTGATCCCCCATAAAAAAAATGGGCAGATCCGGCCACACAAATGGTGGGCGCTGCGTCCTGTCGAAAGAAAAGTTCCGTGGAAACTGATTACCGCAATCGGTGCATTGATCATCGTTGCGAGCGCGGCGGGCTTCGCTTACTGGCAGCAGCACCAGAAAGAACTGGAAGAAGCACGGCAACGGGAACGCGCAATCGAAGCGGCGCGCCAGAAGATGTTGGGGCAAGCAGTCCCCAGCGACCTGCCGCATCCATGGTCGAAGCAGCCGCTTCCGCAGGACATCGCGCAGGCTTGCATGGACAAGCTGCGGTTTACCTCTCCGGGCGGATGGCTGCTCGACGAGTACGTGTGCAACACAAACCAGGTCACTTATTCCTGGTCGCGCGGCCAGTCCACGGTCGGCTATTTGCTGGCGGAAGTACCGCAGGCAAACGTTCAAACGAGCGGCGACAAGGCATCCTATTCGGAAAATCTGAATCTCAAGACGGGTAGAGACGAAGAGCTTCTCAAGCTCAACGACCTGATACACCCTCTTCTCACGCAGATGCAGTTGCTCGATCTGTCGCTGAAAATCGGCAGTCCCGCCCCTCTTCCAACCACGTCCAAGTCCTTGCCGGGGTTGGGGCCGAAGCCAATACCGCAGCCCGACTGGCAGACTTTGCCTTTCACGCTCTCTGCAAACAGTCTTCCACCGACCGAGATCGCCCCACTTCTCGCGCAACCAGGTATTCGGCTGGAAAAGATTTCCTATCGGGCAGGTGCATGGTCAATTGACGGAGTCATCTATGCAAAATAGTCTCAAATCTCTATTTTTCCTTTCCTTCCTGATGACGTCCGGTGCGGCATTTGCCGACTCCACGGCAGAGAATCTGACGAAAATCGAAGCTGAAACGCTGATCCTCAAGGCGCGGGAAAAGCAACTGGATGTGCAGTCCCAGATCGTCACGAAGCAAAATGAAATTGCGTCGAAGCAGGTCGCGGCAGGTCTCCTGGAGCGCGTTGCATCAATGGCGACAATGGGCGATCCGATCGTTCTCTCAATCGAAGGGGTCGGCAAAAGAATCTACACCTCACTACAACTCAATAATGGCTCCACTATCGACGCCACGGTGGGCGACGTGCTGCCGAACGGAATGAAAGTAGTGGCAATACGCGCAAACGAAGTCATCGTCCAAACGCCAAAAAGAAAAAACTTCCGTCTCGGCACAGGCTCATTGTCATCGTATAACCCGGCGTATCCGAACGGATCTGCGGCGCTGCCCCCGCTCCCACCGATGCTGCCATCGAGGGAGAGAATGCAATGAACCTGATCGCCACCAAGTTTCAGGCCGGGCCGATTGCCCCCCTGCCGCAAGCCGAGCCTAATGTGGCCGAATCTCCGCTCGCCACCGTGTTGAGCAAAAGCGGCCCCTACGAAGCCAGTGCCGAAGAGAGAAAGCTTCTCTGCCTGATGTCCGATGGCCGGCTGCTGATTGCCGACGGACAGGGCTTGAACTCGCATGTGCTGTCCTATCGCGCCCGTCTGGAACGGATGAAACAGCCGTTCCGTGTCGTATTTACGTCGATCGAAACGATCGCGCAGACCTATCAGGGCAGCATGCCCGACAGCGAGGGCCGCAAGCAAGGCCATTCGATGATGCAGGTCACCGCCAAGGAACTGCTCAACAAGGCGTGCCGTGACCGCGCATCCGACATCCATATCCGCGTGAAGAAATCGAGTACGGAACTGTACTTCCGTATTCACAACGACCTGGTCAAGGTCGGCGAGCAAACCCGTGAGTATGGCGAACGGCTGCTGGCCACCCTATACGGCGCGATGACCGCCGTGTCGGACAACGCTTACAAGCCTACCGAACGGCAGGACGCCAGCATCGGCGATCGCGACAAGCTGCCCCAGAATCTGTACGGCGTCCGTATCGCAACCGCGCCGGCCGCCGAAGGTCCGACGATGGTATTGCGGCTGCTCTACAACGATGCCGGCGACAACATCGATATCCGGCCGCTCGGCTTCTCGGATACGCATGCGGCGCAGATCCAGAAGATGAAAGAGCAGCCGATCGGCATGAATATCATCAGCGGTCCGACCGGCTCCGGCAAATCCACCACGCTGCAACGCGTTCTGTTGGGCGAGCTGATCGAGACGGAAGGAAAAATCCACGTCCTGACCGTGGAAGACCCGATCGAATATCCCATCGAAGGCGCTGTCCAGACGGCGGTGACCAATGCCAGTACTGAGGAAGAACGTTCCCGCATGTTCTCCGCTGCCATTGCCAATGCCATGCGCCTGGACCCCGACACCATCATGATTGGTGAGGTGCGCGACGGCGCATCCGCCCAGAATACGCTGCGCGCCTCCATGACCGGACACCAGGTATGGACCACCGTACACGCCAACAGCGCGATAGCGATCATTGACCGTCTGGTGGACCTTGGCCTGCCGTTAAGCCTGGTTGCCGACGCCGGCGTCGTCACCGGCCTCATCAGCCAACGCCTGATGAAAGTTCTGTGCCCGCACTGCAAAAAGAAGCTCATGGAGCATCGCCATGACGTGCCGGAAGCCGTCTTCGCACGCGTCAAAAAGGCAGTCGGCACCGGTATCGACGATGTATGCATCGTCGGCCCCGGATGCGACCAATGCCGTCACCAGGGAACGACCGGCAGAACAGTGGTTGCCGAAGTCATCGCCCCGGACAATCAGTTTTACGAGTACATCCGCGCCGGCGAAAAGTTGAAGGCAATCGAGTACTGGCGCAAAGAACTGGGAGGCCGAACCATCCTCGAACACGCCATCGAAAAAGTGGCGGCCGGCTTGATCGACCCGCGCATGGCCGAAAGAACGGTAGGCCATCTAGCCGACAGCGTAGGAGCAGGCAGCTATCGCCTGAACGTGGTGGAGGCCGTCAGTGGCAGCTAATCTGAATCGGTATTGGGCCAAGTTACAGTTGTCGGACGCGGTGCGCCTGAACCTGTACCGCAAGATAGCCAAGATGCTGTCGAACGGCCTGCCGCTGCTGAAGATCCTGGAAGAACTATGGAAGCGCGCCTCGGATGATGGCCGCAAGCCGAACGAACCGATGGCGGTCGTCCTCGACGACTGCAAGCGCATGGTGCAGAACGGCCGCATGCTTTCCGAGGGTTTGACCTGGTGGGTTCCGAAGACCGAGCAAATGATCATCATGGCCGGCGAGCAGTCTGGTCGCCTGGAAAGCACGTTAATAGCGATCATCGACGTTGTACAAGCCGGAAAAAAAATAAAGAGCGTCATTATTGGCGGCGTCCTCTATCCAATTGCCATCCTCATGCTTGTCGTTGCCTATCTCTATATTTTCGGCACACGAGTGATCCCGCAATTTACCCAAATGGTTGATCCGACTACATGGCGTGGTGCGGCAAAGTCACTCTACATCATGTCAATTCTTGTGCAGAACTGGATGCCATATGTAGTAGTTGCGCTACTCGGTGCGATTGCCGCCATTCTCGCCTCAATGCCGCGTTGGCGCGGCAATGTACGCGTTTTTTTTGACAGTTTTGCCCCTTACTCCATCTATCGGTTGATGGCCGGGAGCAGCTTTCTGATGGCGTTCTCGGCATTGCAGTTTGCCGGGATCACCGTCGAAAAATCCTTGATCCGTATCGCGGATATGGCCGACCCGTGGTTGCGCGAACGTATTGACGGTGCCCTGCTCGGCGTGAAATCCGGCCTGAATTGCGGTGAGGCGCTGAAAAATGCCGGATATGGCTTTCCCTCCAGGGAAGTAATCGACGATCTCTGCATCTACGCCGAATACAAGGGTTTTGCCGAGGCGCTGAAGATCCTTGCCGACGAATGGATGGAAGAAGGTGTGGAGACGATCTCTGCACAAATGAGAGTACTGAACGGTGTCGCAATTCTGACGCTGGCAGTCATTATCGGATGGCTGGTCATCGGATTTTTCGGCATTCAGCACGAAATCGCCGCGATGGTTCGGACAATTCGTTGATTAATTTTTTAACTTGGAGGCACCTATGAAAAATATGGACTTGATGAATACCAGGAAACCGAACTATGTATTTCGCCAGCGCGGTGCCTCGCTACTCGAAGGCATTGCCTACTTGGGCATCGCCGCAATTGTCATCCTCGGCGCCGTGTCACTCTTGGTCAGCGGTTTTACCAGCGCGCAGACAAACCGTACAAACGAAGAACTCACGGGACTCCGTACAGCCACGCAAAAAGTATTCATGAATCAGGGTGGCTACGGCACCGGGAACATCACGGATACACTGATAGCCGCACGGGCGCAACCAACCTCCTTAACGATAGGAGGTAATGCACCAAATCGGACTCTCACTAACGCCTGGAATGGCGGCGTGACCGTAACGGGAGTGAATGCTCAATTCACCGTCCAGTATACGGGCGTGCCAGAGGAAGTCTGCGTCAACTTGTTGATGGGAACCAATGGCTGGGTATCTGTAGTTACCGGAGCTAACAACGTTCGCAATGCATTTCCCATCACACCGGCTCAGGCAGATGCAGACTGCGCCGCCGGAGCAAACACCATTACCTGGACCGGCAACTAATCTCACTTCAGGGCATCGCGATGGCCGATATCACGAAAGTCAAGCAACTCAGCTTCTCGGACCTGTATTTAGGCCATCCGACACTCGGCGACCTGTTCTCCGATGTGCCGGGCGCCGCGGTCAATCCTCTGCCTGCAAACACCTTGTTGCAGGACGATCTTGCCGCGCTAAATATGGCTTGCAAGGAAGCCCAGAAAGGCGTGCCGCCGATGACCGACTTCAAGGTCAGCTACGACGGCGTCGCCTATCGCGCTTCGGTGATGACGACGCTGAGCGGCGCGGTATTCGTGTTGCGCAAGATCGCTGACACGATCCCCTCTCTTGCGGAACTCGGCATTCCCCATGCCTATATCCGGCACTTGATGGTCAGGGACCTGTCGGGCCTGTTCGTCATTTCCGGTGCCATTAAATCCGGCAAGACGATGAGCGCCTGCTCGATGGTCAAGGAGCGCCTTGCCGCCTACGGCGGTGTGGCGGTCACTGCCGAAGATCCGATCGAGTTGCCGCTAGAAGGCTGCCATAACGAAGGCATTTGTTATCAGACACCTGTCACCCGCGACAACGGCGGCTTTGCCGAAACCTTCCGGCACCTCGTCCGTTGGGGCGCCCGGATTATCCTGATCGGCGAGATCCGTGACCAGGAAGTGGCGGCGGAGGTATTGCAGGCAAGCGTCAACGGCCACCTCATCATCAGTACCGTGCATGCGGAAAACGTCATTCAGACCATCACCAAATTGCATGCCTTGGCAAATGAAAGGCTCGCGCCGGGCGGCGCGCAAGCGCTGATCGCCGATGGACTTGTCGGTGTGCTGCACCAGCGGCTTGGTCAAGGACCAAAGAAAAAACTTGAAACGGAAATGCTGTTTCTTAAAAATGCCGCGACGGCAAAAACCGCGCTTCGAGACGGCAAGTACGAACTACTTTCCTCGGAAATCAGGCAACAAATGGCGTCCATGATCGCCGGGAATGCCACGGCACAAAGATATGCGGAGGGTTGAATGTGGATCATCTGGATTGCAACGGCAATGATATCGCTGACAGGTTTTTATTCTGTTGCAAATCAGGTCCGCAGTCCGGTATCGGTAACGACGAACAGTGCCGCCCTCGCCGCCAGCATGGCCATCTATCGGACGGCAGTGGTAACGTATCTGCAAGCAAATCCCGGTTTTCTCGGCCCCAGGGTATCGGATGCGAACGTGGATCTGACGCTGCGGTCGCGATATCCACGCAATCCAATTTGGACCAACTACATTGCTCCCGATCAAACGATCTACATCTACGCATCGACGTTGCCTCCAGTCGATATTGCCGCAGATATAGCCGGCTTGTCCAAGAACTCCATACTAGCGGGAAGAGCGAACACGACGACGAACAGACTCGAGTCAGCCGTTTTCCCCAATACGACACAAAGCCTCCTGCTGCCGAACATTCCACCTTTAGCCGCTCCTCCCATTCCAAATGGAAGTCCAGTCTGGTTAGCCTACCGCAATTGAGGGGATAAGGATGAAAGCACTGCAACGCGGTTTTACCCTGAACGAGGTTATCGGCGCCTTGTTCATCGGCAGTCTGATGATGGTCGGCTTGACCGCGATGATGGACACCACGCTCGAAGACACCCGCGGGCAACAGGCCGCGCTGTACCAGGCGCAGGTCACCAATGCGGCAGCCAAGCTGATTGCCGAACGCTATACGGACCTGTTGGCCACGGCCACCAGCACTACGCCCGTCGTCTTCACTGTCGCCGACTTGAGGAATGCACGATATCTCCCGCAAAGTTTTTCAGACCGTAACGCCTATGGTCAGGCACCCTGCGTGCGGATACTGCGCCCGGCAGCCGCGCCGCCCGCCCCAACCGACCGGCTTGACGCGCTCATCACCACCGCCGAAGGACGCGAGATCCCGGCAGCGCATATCGCATACGTCGCTGCAAACGCGGGGCAAGGCGGCGGCTTCATTCCATCCACTGTGACCCCCGCCCCTCCCACCCCGGCTCCCCTGGAAGCTCGAGGCGGTTCATGGGATATGACACCCGCAGAACTGGCACCGTACCTGTCGGTGAATTGCGCTGGAATCGCGGCGCCAACTGCGGGTCATCTCGCGTCCGCACTGTTCTACGACGGCCCCGGTCAGCTATCGACAGACTTCGTGTACCGCAACCGAGTGGGCAATCGAGACGACCTCAACACAATGATGACACCGCTGCGCATGCGTCACGTAGCCAATGTCGGCTCGACAGATGACTTGTGCAACGCCGGCAACATGGCGGATAGCTGGGGCCGGATTGCGGTTGATTCATCGGGGGCCGTAGTTAGCTGCCAAGGCGGACGCTGGCAACGATCCGGTTCATGGAAAGATCCCATGCCAACCCATACAGCTCTTACTTTGCTTCCGGCAGTGGACAACCGCCCAGGCGATGTCCGCATGGTGACTGCATTGAACCGCGCCTTTACGTGGAATGGGACCAACTGGGTCGCATTGGCCGTCGACGAGAATGGCAATATGACCGTGGAAAAAAAGCTGACCACAAATGACATTCAAATTAACAGCACCGTGGTAAAAGGCAACGCCTGCACCTCGACCGGGCTCGTTGCCAGAGACGCCAATGGACTGCTTCTTTCCTGTCAATTCGGCGTCTGGACAACGCAAACGGCACTGGAGCTGGGAGCTTCCGCTCCAGGCGACGAGGTCATCTTGAAATCCAACTACATAAGCTACCCCTCCGGCACGGTGTTTCACACAGGCACAATCGCCTATGACGCTGCCGACGATTGGTATACCGCGACGATCAAACGAACGATAGTACCAGCAAAAAATGGAGTACTTGCCGTCAACATGACTTCCCGAATGAATCGGGAACTATGGAATAGCTCTTCACAAGAAGGGCAGCTCGAGATCACTATCGCTATCCTCAACAAAGATACCAATACCATCATCGGCACAAGCCAAAACATGTCATTGAGATTCGCAAATGACAGTACCGCAAGCTCGGTGAACTTGACGAAGGCCGTTACCAGAAATACGAATGGGTATGAAGTGCGAATCATTACCCGCTGGAGTACCTATAACGGGAACGGAACGACAGGGAATGGCTTATATACACGTGCCAACTATAAGGATGCACAGGGCACCGTCGTAGAAGAAACTCCAATCCGGACAAATTGGACTTTGGATCTGTTTTACTAAACAAGATGCCCGCCTTTCATCACACATCAGCACTGAGGATGCGTAAGTACGGCACTCCGTTCCTCGTCGCGATGATGCTGCTTCCAGCCTCATCGGCAGCCACATGCTGGGATGAAGCAGGCCGGAGATACGGGATCAACTCCTACCTGCTTTATGCAATCGCCAAGACGGAATCGAGCCTGAATCCATCCGCCATCAACCGGAACAAGAATGGTTCCTACGACATCGGCTTGATGCAGATAAACAGCCGATGGCTGCCAACGCTGCTCAAATACGGGATCCGCGAAGAACAACTTCTCGATGCGTGCACGAGTATCAATGTAGGCGCATGGATACTCGCCGAGAATATGCGCCGCCTGGGAAATACCTGGAATGCGGTGGGAGCTTATAACGCCCGGTCTTCCGATAAGCGCTTGAGGTATGCGATGAAAGTCTATCGGAACATTCCGCCTGAGCTGCTTGCCTCCCGCTAACGTCGACAAGCGCGTTAGCAGGCTGTTAGAGAAGAACATGCGTGCGCGCCGGAGAAATACCCGGCCTCGTCACGCCCGGTCCCGACATCGACCGCCCAATCCGTCACACGCCCATCATGGCGACATGATCGTAGTACCTTGGCTGTCCGTGATGATTTGTACCGGATCGCCGACCACGAATGCGTCGGCCGGTTTCTGGTCCATGCTGTACCTGCCTTGCGTGCCATCTGAGAAAAGCACGGTGATGAAAGTCGGCTCACTGCTGGCCGAAGCACCGGCAGCCCCCATTCCGGAAGTAGCTCCCATCCCCGGATAACCGGCAACGGTGGGAGGTTCGACGGCAACCACCTTCCCGCTTTGAACACTTGCTGTGTGTGGCGGATGCGGGGATGCACAACCGGCCATGAAAGCGGCTCCCGCCACGTAGCCGGCGAACAATTTTATTGCACAGGAATGCATGATGTTCTCCTTGCGAATCAATCGATGCGGCAAGCCGTCAGGAACCGGGCGGCCGCCGATCAGGTTCTGCAGGCGACGAAATCTGTTCCAGCGTACGGTCAACCTGCGCGGAATGCTTGGTGGCGAGATCGCCTAGCGAAACGATGCCGACCAGCTCCTTCGTATCGTGATCGATCACCGGCACGCGGCGTATCTGCGAATCCCCCATCTGCTCCATCACTTCATCAACCGTCTGGTCATCGAAGCACCAGCGAACGGAGACGGACATCACCTCCCCGACCTGGGCCGCATCCGGCGACTGCCCGGCAGCGACGGCCCGTACCGTAATATCGCGGTCCGTGACCATGCCGACCAGCTTCCGCCCGTCACATACGGGCAACGCGCCCACGTTCAGCTCATCCATCACCTGTGCTGCACGGCGAATGGTTTCCTGCGGTGCTACGCTCCTTACATCGCGTGTCATGACATCGGCAATTCTCTGCATGGTGTTCTCCTTAGCGGGCCTGGAGAAATTCTCCGGCAGTACAGAACGCTTGAGTACAAACACATGAATCAAGTTCCGGTCCGCACGGAACTATCGTGTGCCAGTGAGGACGAACTATCGAGGGTGTGCAAAGGAGCAGCCATGTCCGAACGAGCCATCATCGAAGCGCTTCGTCGGGAAGCGCACGTCATCCGGCACGACGACCGGCTTGACCGCATCATCGACCAGATCGGCGATGCCTCCATCGTGCTTCTGGGAGAAGCAACCCACGGTACCCGCGAGTTCTATCGTGTTCGCGCGGAAATCTGCAAACGGCTGATCACAGAGAAAGGTTTCGACGCTATCGCGGTCGAAGCCGACTGGCCGGATTCCTTGCGCGTCAACCGATTCATCAAGGCGGGAACCGACCGTACGGCGGACGAAGCGCTGCACGGCTTCGAACGCTTTCCGCAATGGATGTGGCGCAATACCGAAGTTGTCGAACTAGTGGACTGGCTGCGCATGCACAACATGCAGGTCGCAGACAAAAAGGACAAAGTGGGGTTCTTCGGACTCGACCTCTACAGTCTGCGCAATTCGATGGACGCGGTCGTGCGTTACCTGTCTCAGGTCGATCCAGAGGCAGCGCAGCGCGCAAGGGGGCGATATGCCTGTTTTGATCACCTTGCCGACAATCCCCAACGTTATGGTTACACCGCCACGTTCGGGATGCGCAAGGACTGTGAAGACGAAGTCGTGCGCCAGCTGATCGAAATGATGTCCGACGGCACTCGCTTCCTGTCCGAAAACATGCCGGATCCTGACGACGAGCTGTTCTACGCCCAGCAGAACGCACGCGTTGCGCAGAATGCCGAAGCGTATTACCGCGCCATGTTCCAGGGACGAAATGAATCCTGGAACCTGCGCGACCGCCACATGGCGGAAACCCTGGAAGCGTTGCGTGCGCACGTGATCGAAAGAAAAGGGAGACGCCCGAAGATCGCAGTCTGGGCACACAACTCCCACCTGGGTGATGCGCGCGCTACCGAGATGGGCGAGCATGGTCAGCTCAATCTCGGTCAGCTGGTCAGGGAGCAATACGGGATGAAGGCGTCCTTCCTGCTTGGTTTCACCACGCACACGGGAACAGTCACTGCGGCCTCGGATTGGGATGCACCGGCTGAAACCAAAAATGTCCGGCCATCCAATCCCGCGAGCTTCGAGCGGATATTCCATGACACCGGACTCGGCGACTTCCTCGTGCCGTTGCGCGAGAGTACCGAACTGCACAAGCGGCTGTGGGAGCAACGGCTGGAACGCGCGATCGGTGTCGTCTACCTCCCCGAGTCGGAGCGCGTCAGCCATTACTTCTACGCCAGCCTGGCACGCCAATTCGATGCCGTCATCCATATCGACAAAACCCATGCGGTGATGCCGATGGAAAGGACTGTCGAGCATCACGAAGGCGAAGTGCCGGAGACCTATCCTTCCGGCATTTGAAGGTTTTGCGCGGGCAAAAAAAAGGGTTGCGCGAACGCAACCCTAAACTGCTGGGGAACAACAACCTTTGCCGTCTAGAGACGATTGGCGGGCGTTCTATAGTTTTTGTACGCCACGCCGGCAATTCGTTTAACGCAATAAGCGTCCGTCCTTTCCGATCACCGTAATTTCGACGAAACGCGATCCCACGCGATTGGTGGGCGAAAAATTCACGGTGAAACCACCCACATCGTAGGCGTTGAGCGATTCGAGCCCGCGGATCACCTTCTCCCTGCTCGGGTTCGGTCCCGCTCGCCGCAACCCTTCCACGAGCACCTTGGCCCCGACGAACTCCTCGAAGCTTGTGTAAGACAACTCGGTCCCCGCGGCGTACTTCTTCATCGCCTGCTGGTACTCCTTCACGATCGCGGACGTCGGGGAATACGGATACGGCATCACCTGCGCAATCCCGATGCCGCGCGCATTGTCCGGACCGATCATCCGCACGATCTCTTTCGGATTCACTACCGAAATATTGACCAGCTGCGCCACGGTGGACACGGCACGGATCTGCTTGCTGAATGCCGCCGTGCTCTTGTTCACCGAGATCATCACCACTGCCTGCGGATTCGCCTGCGCGATTGACTTCACCGCGTCGACGACGTTATCCGTGTTCTTCTCATAGGCGCCGGTACCGACAAGCTCCAGGCCGCGCTTTTTCAGTGCTGCTTCCACCCCCGCCAGGCCGGCTTTTCCGAAGGGATCGTCCTGGTACATCACGCCGATGCGCTTCATGTTCAGCAGCACCAACTGGTTGACGATGCCTTCCGCCTCATCCGCGTAACCGGCGCGAATGTGGAAGATGTTCGAATTGAACGGCGTCCGCAGGATCTCCCCGCCGGTGTAAGGCGCAACCAGCGCGATGCTTGCCTTCTCCAGCACCTTCTGCTTGAGCAGCTCGCCGACGTTGCCGGTTCCGGCAAAGCCGATCAGCGCGACCGCATCGTCCTTCTCGATCACCTCCTGCGTGAGGCGTACCGTTTCATCGACCTTGTAGCCGTCATCCTTGACCACATGGCGAATCTTCCTGCCGTGCACCCCACCCTTGTCGTTGACCGAGTCGAAGTACACCTTGACACCCAACACCATGTCCTTGCCGGTGTCCGCCAATACGCCGCTCAAGGGAGCCACTTGCCCGATGACGATCTCGTCCGCGCCCATGGCGCCGATGGCGAAAGATGCTCCGATACATCCTGCTGCCAACCTCAACCAGGCAAGTGGTCTCATGATGCTAGCCCTCCATTGTTTTCATTACCGTGGAATGCGTAGGGGTAACGACTACTGGCTTACGCTTTTTTTTGGCAAACTCCACCAGCTCACCGACGATGCCGCGGCGGAAAGCCAGCACGCAGACAATGAAGATGAAACCGGTGACGATCGTGACGGACTCGCCCAGCGTACGGAACCACTCGATACCGGTCAGCATCGCGATCAGGTTGCCCAGTTCGCCCAGCTTGTTTTCCAGCGCAATGATCACGATAGCGCCGACGATCGGACCGGACAGCGTGCCGAGGCCGCCGACCAGCGTCATCAGGACCACCAGGCCGGACATGCTCCAGTGCACATCGGTCAGTGTTTCGAAGCCGAGCACGACAGTCTTGGTCGCGCCCGCGAGTCCAGCCAGCGCGCCGGACAGGATGAAGGCCAGCAGCTTGTACTTGTCGACGTCGTAACCAAGTGAAATTGCGCGCGGCTCGTTTTCCTTCACCGCCTTCAACACCTGGCCGAAGGGCGAATGCACGGTACGCACGATCAGTGCGAAGCCGCCGATGAAGATCCCCAGCACCACGTAGTACAGCGTCATGTCGCTGCTCAGGTCGATCAGGCCGAGCAGATTCCCGCGCGGCACGCCCTGAAGACCATCCTCGCCACCAGTGAACGGTGCCTGCAGGAACACGAAGAACAGCATCTGCGCGAGCGCCAGCGTAATCATCGTAAAGTAGATGCCCTGCCGGCGAATCGCCAGGCTGCCCATCACAAGACCGATCAATGCTGCGACAACGACGCCGGCGGTGATGCCGAGTTCAAACGGCCAGCCCATCACCTTGATCGCATGCCCGGCGACGTAACCCGCGCCGCCGAAGAAGGCCGCATGGCCGAAGGACAGCAACCCGGTGAAGCCGATCAGCAGGTTGAATGCGCACGCAAACAAGGCGAAGCACAGCACCTTCATCAGGAACACCGGATAAACCACAAACGGTGCCACCAGTGCCGCTGCAAGTGCAATGGCGTATCCGACTTTCTTATTCATCCTATTGCTCCTTTTATTTCTCTTTGCCGAACAGGCCGGCCGGACGCAGCATCAGCACGATAGCCATGATGATGAACACCACGGTGGCCGACAGCTCCGGATAGAACACGCGGGTCAGGCCTTCGATCACGCCCAGGCCGAGACCGGTAATGATCGAACCCATGATCGAGCCCATGCCGCCGATCACCACCACCGCAAACACGACGATGATCAGGTTGGAGCCCATCAGCGGCGATATCTGGATCACAGGTGCGGCGAGCACGCCGGCAAACGCAGCGAGCGCGACGCCGAAGCCGTAGGTCAAGGTCACCATCAACGGCACATTGATACCGAAGGCTTCGACCAGCTTCGGATTCTCGGTGCCGGCACGCAGGTAGGCGCCGAGCTTGGTCTTTTCGATCACGAACCAGGTGGCAAGGCAGACCACGATAGAAGCCACCACAACCCATGCGCGATAGTTCGGCAGGATCATGAAGCCGAGGTTGGTTGCGCCCATCAACGCATCGGGCACCGAGTACGGCTGGCCGGAGACGCCGTAGACGGAGCGGAACAGGCCTTCGAGCATCAACGTAATGCCGAAGGTCAGCAGCAGGCCGTACAGATGGTCGAGCTTGTACAGCCAGCGCAGCATGGTCTTTTCGATGATGATGCCGAAGATGCCGACCAGGATAGGCCCGGCAATCAGCATCACCCAGTAGTTGAGGCCAAGATAGTTCAAGCCCATCCAGGCCAGGAACGCGCCCATCATGTACAACGCGCCGTGTGCGAAGTTGATGACGTTGAGCAGGCCAAAGATGACCGCGAGGCCGAGCGAGAGCATCGCGTAGAACGACCCGTTCACGAGACCCAGCAGGAGCTGGCTCAACATTGCTTGCAGAGGAATGCCAAAGATTTCCATAACGACTTTGCAGTTAAACGCCACAGCGCGTGCGGCATGGGTAGCGAAAGAAACCCGGGCGGCGCGGCATCAAGCAACTGGCCGCGCCGCCGGATTCAACTTACTTCCAGAGTGCGCACTTGGACTCGGCCTTGGTCATGTAGGCCTGGTCGCCCGGAATCGTCTGGACGACCTTGTAGTAGTCCCACGGATACTTGGACTCGGACGGCTTCTTCACTTCCATCAGGTACATGTCGTGCACCATGCGGCCATCCGGACGGATCACGCCGTTCTTGGCGAAGACGTCGTTGATCTTGGTTTTCTTCAACTGCTCCATGACCTTGTCGGCATCGTCGGTGCCGGTTGCCTTGACAGCGTTCAGGTACTGGTAGGCGACCGAGTAGTCCGCGGCGTGCAGCATGGTCGGCATGCGCTTGATCTTCTCGAAGAACTTCTTCGACCAGGCGCGAGTGTCGTTATTCATGTCCCAGTACCAGCCGTCAGTCAGGTACATGCCCTGCGTCAGGTTCAGGCCGAGCGAGTGGATGTCGGTCAGGAACATCAGCAGACCAGCCAGCTTCATCGACTTGGTGACACCGAATTCGTTGGCGGCCTTGATCGAGTTGATCGTATCGCCGCCCGCATTGGCCAGGCCGAGGATCTGCGCCTTGGACGACTGGGCCTGCAGCAGGAAGGACGAGAAGTCGGACGCGGACAGCGGATGCTTCACGCTGCCGACGACCTTGCCGCCCGAAGACTTGACCACTTCGGCGGTATCCTTTTCCAGCGAGGCACCGAATGCATAGTCGGCTGTCAGAAAGTACCAGTCCTTGCCGCCACTCTTCACGATCGCGCCGCCGGTACCGCGTGCCAGTGCGACGGTGTCATAGGCATAGTGCACGGTGTACGGCGTGCACTCTTCATTGGTGAGACGGGAAGTTGCCGCACCAACGGAGAAGAACACCTTCTTCTTTTCCGCAGCCAGCTTTGCCATCGCCAGGTTGGCGCCGGAGTTGGTGCCGCCGATCAGCATGTCGACGCCCTGCTGGTCGAACCATTCGCGCGCTTTTGAAGCGGCGATGTCGGCCTTGTTCTGGTGGTCGGCAACCAGAAGCTCGATCTTCTTGCCGTTGACCGCGCCGCCGAGGTCGGCGATCGCCATCTTCACGGCTTCGGCGCCTGCCGGGCCGTCGACGTCGGCGTACACGCCGGACATATCGGTAATCAGGCCGATCTTGATCACATCACCGGAGATTTGTGCCTGTGCCGTGCCGGTGATGCCGGCGAACGCTGCTGCGACTGCGAGAGTCATCACTTTTGCTTTGATTTTCATCTTTGCTCCTCTGTTGTAGGTAGTGTTACTTCCTTGTCCTCTTAGACACCCAGCAGTTCATTCAGAACAGGCATCTTCGACTCCAGCTCGGATGCAGCGAAGGTCTCGACGATCTGACCGTGCTCCATCACGTAAAACCGATCCGCCAGCGGTGCGGCGAAGCGGAAATTCTGTTCGACCATCA
>DASPMC010000119.1:0-57191 GCA_035627275.1 Noviherbaspirillum sp. | reverse complement strand
CGGTAAATCTGCATGTCCGGTTCGATGAGGAGGGTGTGGAAACGGGGTGATGGTAGACGCTACTAGGGCACCGCCAAGCGAAAGCGGCGGCCAACGGACAAGCCAAGCCTAAGACTACCGCGCCACATCCTTACTCTACCGACTACAGGCATAACCAACATACCCGTCACTGACCGGTAAACACACTCAAGTTGCCATCGGCAGAAAAGTTCGAGTGGACAATGGACGATCAAAAGAAGAAGGGCCAATCGTGGATCGGTCAGCCCTTCGTTTTTAACGTCCTTCACAGGATAAGTAGCGTCGGTCGTTTGCAGGTCTTTTACACGCTTCGTCCGACAGATTTTGTTTTTCTCTGACGGACTTTATCTGTAGCGATCACTGCTCCAGCAAGCGTAGGGTGCGCTTCGCGCACCATGTCATCTCCACTCGTGAGATCCAATCTTTGAGCACTCATATCTTCGGATCGGTGCGCATGGCGCCCCGTACGCTTGCTGAGTACCGTAGACCTCGTGTCAAATGCCGAACGATTATTCTCACAGCGTGCCATATAGGTCGGCAACAAATGCTTCAACGACGCGTGCTGCCTCTACATGTGCTACTTGCAGCAGCATATGCGGAGCCTCCAACCGCGCAACGCGAATGTGAGGGATATGCTTTTGTACAAGGTCGGTAGCCCGCATCCCGACAAGCTTGTCTTCTGTTGCTTGCAAATAGAGCGTTGGAATCCTGATCTGCTTTGCGGCTGCGCTGACATCGACGTTCAGAACTTCACGTGCGCGAACACGAAATACCTGCGGCGCAACTTGTGCAATTGTCCCTGACAGCAGCTTGCACAGTTGACGTGTCGAGAATCGGCCAAGCAACGGAAACGAGAGAATGCGTTCCGGTATCGATGTAACAGATATCAGGCCCGCGACACTGCGGAGAAAGCGTAATCGAGGCATTGGGCTACGAACAAACGATGCGCAAAGGATTAGTCCCTGAAGTCCTTCGGGCATTTCTGCAGCGATGGATACAGCAATTGGTCCGGAGAAGGACTCACCCAACAGGAAGAACGGGTCGTCTTTCGGCAGCGCTTCGCGGACACGGGAAAGTAGTTGCTGGTACGTGAGAGGATCGCTTGCGGGATAACGTATGACGATTGTGCGGATACGCTTGTCAAGTGCTGAGACAAAAGGTGCAAATAGCTCGCCCGTCCCATCCATTCCCGGTAATAAAACCAGCGTCGTCACATTCTCACGCGATGTTGTAACCCCATGGCCGTGTCAAAGTGACATGGTCATATTAAGGATCGGATACTGGCACGGATTGAGGTTCCCTCTGTTTTTTAGCCGTTTGCCTGCCAACCCTCGAGAAGTTTTATTACAAACATCGCTGTCGCGGCCGCACAAAGGGAACTTGGCCCCTTTCATTCGCCACTCATCAGCAGTCTGCCCGAGGTTTCCAACGCAGGAGCCGACGGGACACCTTAATAGCGAGACGGATCACCCGATGAAAATTTCAGTAAATCCTGACCATCGTGTCATTGTCAGTCGGAATATTCGTGACCGTGACGGCCTCGTCGCCACAACTGCTCCTGCTGCCTTCCCGCCATCTAGTCTTCACTTGTGGGCGAATCCCGGACGCGACAGGGCCAGGTTCACACGCCGTCTTCCCGAGAATACAGGATCTCGTTCTGCACCTGCACCTGCACCTGCACCTGCACCTGTAATGCCTGACTACGAATTCTCCGTGCGCCCCAGCTACGGTGCCGAGCGTTCCATTTTCATCAGGGAGGTCGACTTTGCAAGGCAGGCCGCCAAGTATGTCGTCGACAGTACCGGACAACTCAACCATGACCATATCAATGATCTCATCAAGGCGCTTGAAGACACACAAGGTTCGTTGCGATTGGCGTCTAGCCATCGCACCAATGCGCTACGCACCCTCAGGAAGTTGCGCGACAGCGAAGAGTTCGCCGCCAGGTTAGAAAGCATTTGCGAAAACGGCCCTCCGGAAGAACCTGCTGCCGGCGTTGTGCGCGGCACGCTGAATCTGGATCCGTCGACGTCCGTCGATGATATCTGTGCACGAAGGGCTGTCGTCACGGCATTGCTTGGCAACCTGCACCAACACGAAGTGGGTTCTTGCTTCGCCACCGCTGTTGCGATCACCTTGCACAAAGAGTGCCCAGAACAAGTCGTTTTAGACATGAAATGTCTGCTGGAAGAGAACAAGATGACGTTTCGCGACGGCGATACCACCATCGACATTCCATTGAACTCGCTGGTCAGCCATCATCCCTTCGAAATCGAGCGCAAGGTTCGTGCAGATGGAACGTGTTACGGAATATTCGGCCAGAAAACCGGTTTCAAGCCGTACAAGGTGCATCAAGGCCCGGGCATGCATGCATGTCTGGTCGCGTTGCGGATTCCAGAGCACAGGATGGAGGCCACGGTGTCTGCCGCGCTGAAGAACTTGCGTAAAGCCGGCCACCCTCTGCACCGAATTTCAAACCGGCAAATCCTTGAGCAAATCGCTTGGGACACGCACGGATCCCTTTCGTATAACCAGCGGATGGCGCGTGTACGCGGCATCTATTGGGAAACGGCCAATATTCAACTTTTACGGACATGGGAGTATACGCTTGCAGCATTTGCAGAACTGAATAACGGCCCTTATTCCAATCAGCTGCAAAATTCGCTCTTGAGCGGGTCTGTCGCCGACAGGGAGGATCTGCAATCCATTGCAGGTCTTCTTGACCGCCAGATGATGAAGTTCATAGAGAGTCTGCCCGACGAATACCAGAACTTACCGGGGATCAGCCATGTATTGGTCGGCAATATCAGGACTCTGATGAAAGAGCGCTTTATCCGCAAATTCAATGCCACGATCAATCAAGGCGACAGACTGAGCCATGGCCGTGTCGGCGGTTTCGAACTGTACTACCGCCTGCCTTCCGATGAACCGTCGCAGTGGAGCCGCATCGGCGACCCGAAATCGTTTCAGGAGTGCCTTGCACATCTCGCGGAGGATGCGGCGCGCATGTGCGAAGACGAGGTTCATTTCGAAACGGAAAGCCAACAGCACCATAGCCTGTTCCGGGCGGCTCTCAAGGAATTGTCAAGGGATCTCAAGTCCTATATTCACACCCCCGAGTTTTACGAACACGTTGCGCGTCAGATGAACCCGCGGAACGACGGCATCCATGATGCCGACAAGCTGCGAAATGCGATTTTGAGCAGGTCCACCAGCCACGACGAGGATCTGCAATCCATTGACAGTTTTCTTGGGTATCAGATGGCGAAGTTCGTGGAGAGTCTGCCCGACGAACACCGGAATTTGCCTGGGATCAGCCATGTGTTGGTCGACAATATCGGCACCCTGGTGGATGAGCGCTTTATTCGAAAACTCAATCGCCCGATCGATCAGGGTCGCAACCAAAAAGGGTTCAGTGTGGGCGGTTTCGACCTGTACTACCGTCGTCGCCCTTCCGATGAACCGTCGCAGTGGGTCCGCATCGAGAGCCAGGAATCATTTCAGGAGTGCCTTGAGCATCTCACCGAGGATGCGGCGCGTATATCCGACGACGAGATTCATTTCGAAACGGAAAGCCAGCAGCACCATAACCTGTTCCGGGCAGCCATCAAGGAATTGTCAAGGGATCTGAAGTCCCATATCCGCACCCCTGAGTTCATCGAACATGTCATGCGCAAGATGGCCCAACATCAGGGCGGCACCGATGAAGTCGACATCGCATTGACTGAAAACGCACCATGGAAAGCAGTCTCTGGTTCAAACGCATACGGACTGGTCAGGCACTATGGAGCAGGGGAATTCAACATCAATCCAACTCCGACATCCGAGGGCCCGAGAAGATTCAAGACACCGCATGATTTCATGGTTTATCTAGGCTACGCACTAAATGCCATAAAACCGCAGCTCCTTGAAAAGGCGACGGTAACCGGCCTTGACTTCGAGGTGGTTGTTGGGAATGGGAATCACGCATTTACTCTCTCGCCAGGTGCGTTGCAAAATTGTTGGTACGGCGAGAACGGCGAGCCGGACGACTTCGGTATCTGGACGTCCAGCATGCTGCAGCCATCGGCAAACGCTTATTTGAACGAGCCGCGCTCGAGCCCGCCGCTCGCCACATTGCTTCGATCGATGGAAAAAGAGGCGGGCATCAGCAAGCAGGAAATGGAAGAGCTGTATCGTAAGCACGCGTCTTCAACTGAGGCACTGGATACGAAAGGCGGCTCCTATCTGCTTCGGGATATCAGAAAAGCTCTTTGGGACTACTGCGACCAAAAACCGAGAGAGGAAGAAGGAAAACTGCTGACAAAAGTTGGCGACTACCTTTCTTCTGTGTTCCCGACCCCCGCATTAAGATTTGCCAGAACAAACTATCTGACCAATAGCGGAAGTGCCGAAGACATTGCCGTCTCGCGGAACCAGTTTACCGGTAAAACTGAATTGCACTTCATGGATGAAGAAGGCGGACTAAAACCAGTGCCACACGAATATTTCGAATTCGGTTGGACAGTCTATGAGCCGATCAGGCCCGATGGTGAGATCGCAACCCACATGAGGCCGTAAGCCCAATGCTGATTTTTTCTGACACAGACACTTCGAGTGACAAGCTTGATTTATCGGGGATGCTCACCGAAGCCCGTCCCCAACCGCCGTGCCCGTTTCTCCTCGTCGGTGCGCAGCGCATCCAGTGGAGCAGCTTGGCCGCCGCAGCTTCTCCGTTGCTGCGGCGGGGCTATCCTCCTAGAGCGGATCAGTCGCCTGTGAGAAGACTCGTTTATGACGTAAACGGGGTTTGGGGCGTAATGGAACAGAAACTGCTGTTCGGTTGGCCCTTCGCTTTTTAACGTCCTTCACCGGAGAAGCAGCACCGGTCGTTTGCAGATCTTTTACACGTTTCGCCCGACAGATTGTGTTTTTCTCCGATTGACTTTATCTGTAGCAATCACTGCTCTAGCATGCTACGGACGATGTGTCGTCAGCACGGCACCCCGCTGCGTTCCACCAGCCACGCCGGCGGATCCTGCAAGACCACGGGCCGCAGGAAGCGGTGCATCGCCATCAGGCCGACGGACGTCGTCTGCGGCGCGGTCGAGGCCGGCCACGGGCCGCCGTGGTGCTGTGCGCGGGTGACCGCCACGCCTGTCGGAACGCCGGCAAACAGTACGCGGCCTCCAATCTGCATTGCGCTGCGTACGATGGCGAGCGCGTCGGCATCTGCCGATTCCGCTCCCCATACCGTCACGGTCAGGCTGCCGCCGACTGCCTGCAGCGCCTGTTGCGCTTGCGCGATCGAACGGGCCTTCATGACGATGCAGGATGGGCCGAAGATCTCGTGGCGCAGCTCGGGGTGGGCGATGAACGCATCCACGTCCACCTCGACCAGGTTGGGCACGGGGTGTTTTTCCGCGCTTTGCTCGCCGGTCGTCAGCCGTTTCGCAGCCGCATGCGACACCAGGCGCGCGACGCCTTCATCGAACGCTTTGCGGATTGAGGGCGTCAGCATGGCGTGCGGCGTTTGCGCATCCATCTCCTGCGCGAGCAGTTGCAGGAAGCGATCCGTCGCTTCACCGTCGAGGGCGATCAGCACGCCGGGGCTGGTGCAGAACTGGCCGCAGCCCAGGGCGATGGAGGCAGCGAGGGTCTTTGCCAGTTCCGGCCCTTTTTCCTTCAGGGCGGCGGGCAGGGCAACGATGGGGTTGATCGAGCCGAGTTCGCCGTAGAAAGGAATCGGCTTGTCGCGGCCGTGGATTTCCTTCTGCAGCGCCGTGCCGCCCGCGAGCGAGCCGGTGAAGGCAACGGCTTCGATGGCGGGGTGGCGCACCAGGTGGATGCCGACTTCTTTGGACGCACCTTCTACCATCTCGATCAGACCGCGCGGCACGCCGGCGGCATCGGCCACCGTGTTCGCCACGGCATACACGGCGCGCGAGAGGCGCGGATGCGCGGGATGCGCCTTGACGACCACGGGGCAGCCGACTGCCAGCGCGGCAGCGGTATCGCCGCCCAGCACCGAGAAGGCGAAGGGAAAATTGCTGGCCGAGAACATCGCCACCGGGCCGAGCGGCACGTTGACGCGCAACAGGCGCGGCCGGCCTGCGGGCGGCGCGCCGGGCACGGCGGGGTCGTCGATCACCTGGAAGGCTTCGCCCGCATCCACCGCATCGGCAAAGGCGCGCAGCTGGAAGGCGGTGCGGTCGAGTTCGCCGTTGAGCCTGACCGGGCCGAGCGAGGTTTCTTCATTGGCCAGCGCGACGAGCTGCTCGCGCTCGGCTTCCAGTCCTTCCGCCAGCTTGCGCAGGAATGCGCTGCGCGTGGCCGCATCGGAGGCGGCCCAGGCGGCGCTTGCCGCGGCAGCATTGGCGACCGCGCTGTCGATTTCGGCGGCGGTCGATTCACGAATGGCGTCTTGCATCTTGTTCCGTTCGGTTAAGGGTTGACGACGTTCAGGGACGCACGAGGCAGGGCTTCTTGTTGTCGAACTTCCAGCCGCGGATCAGGTACTGCATTGCGACGGAGTCGTCGCGCGCGCCGAGGCCCATGTTGCGGTAGAGCTCATGCGCGGCTTCGAGTTGCGCCATGTCGATCTCGATGCCGAGGCCCGGCTTCTTCGGCACGTCCACCATGCCGCCCTTGATCTGCAACGGCTCCTTCGTCAGGCGCTGGCCGTCCTGCCAGATCCAGTGAGTGTCGATGGCGGTGATCTTGCCGGGCGCCGCTGCCGCGACGTGGGTGAACATCGCCAGTGAAATGTCGAAGTGGTTGTTGGAGTGCGAGCCCCAGGTCAGGCCCCATTCATTGCACATCTGCGCAACGCGTACCGAGCCCTGCATGGTCCAGAAGTGCGGATCGGCGAGCGGGATGTCGACCGACTGCAGTTGGATCGCGTGGCCCATCTCGCGCCAGTCGGTGGCGATCATGTTGGTTGCGGTCGGCAGGCCGGTGGCGCGGCGGAATTCGGCCATTACTTCGCGGCCGGAGTAGCCGTTCTCGGCGCCGCAGGGATCTTCCGCGTAGGCGAGCACATGGTGCTTGTCGCGGCACAGGCGGATCGCGTCCTTGAGCAGCCAGCCGCCGTTGGGGTCGAGCGTGATGCGTGCCTTGGGGAAGCGTTCGGCCAGCGCGGTGACGGCGGCAATTTCTTCTTCGCCGCGCAGCACGCCGCCCTTGAGCTTGAAATCGTTGAAGCCGTAGCGCTCGTAGGCTGCCTCAGCCAGGCGCACGATGCCGTCTGGCGTCATCGCCTTTTCGTGGCGCAGGCGGAACCAGTCATTGTCGGCGTCCGGCTCGCTCGCGTAGGGCAGGTCGGTGACTTTGCGGTCGCCGACGTAGAACAGGTAGCCCAGCATCTCGACCTGGTCGCGCTGCTGGCCTTCACCGAGCAGGGCGGCGACTGGTACTTCGAGGAATTGGCCCAGCAGGTCGAGCAGTGCTGCTTCCAGCGCGGTGACCGCATGGATGGTTACGCGCAGGTCGAAGGTCTGCAGGCCGCGGCCGCCGGCATCGCGGTCGCTGAATGCCTTGCGGACCGAGTTGAGCACCTGGTGGTAATTACCGATTGTCTGGCCAACGACCAGCGGTTTGGCGTCTTCCAGCGTCTGGCGGATTTTCTCGCCGCCCGGAACTTCACCGACGCCGATTTTGCCGGAGGAATCGGTGAGGAGCACGATGTTGCGGGTGAAGTAGGGACCGTGCGCGCCGCTCAGGTTGAGCAGCATGCCGTCGCGGCCGGCGACGGGAATCACGCGCATTGCCGTAACGATCGGTGCGCCGTGGACGGCCTTGCCGTTGGTTATTGCTGACATGTTGGTTTCCAGATGGGGTATTTCGGGGAGGCGAACCGGGCAGTGCCGGTTCGCGGTGCGTGTCTTAATCGAGCTGGATCTTGCCGACTTCGATCACCTGCTTCCAGCGGGCCAGTTCTTGCGCCTGGAATTTGGCGAATTCTTCCGGCGTGTTGGCGACGACTTCGAAGCCTTGCGACACGAGGCGGCGCTTGGTGTCCGGATCGTTGAGCGCGCCGGTGATTGCGCCGTACAGCTTGTTCTTCACGTCGGCCGGCAAGCTTTTCGGTGCCGCGACGCCTTGCCAGGAATAGACGTCCACGCCTTTCACGCCTGCCTCGCCCAGCGTGGGCACGTTCGGCAACAGGGTGGAGCGCTTTTCGCCGGTGATCGCCAGTGCCTTCAGCTTGCCTGCCTGGATATGGCCTGCAACGACGTTGATGTTCTGGAAGGACACATCGGCATGGCCGCCGAGCAGGTCGTTGATCGCCGGTGCGCCGCCCTTGTAAGGCACGTGGACGCCGCTGGTGCCGGTCTGTTGCCAGAACAGCGCCGCCGTCAGGTGGTCGGAGGAACCTGCGCCGGAGGTGGCGAAGGTCACCTTGTCCGGGTTCTTCTTCAAATGGGCGATGAAGTCCTGCAGGTTATTGGACGGAAATGCGGGTGTCGCCACCAGCACGTTCGGCGCACGCACGGCAACCGTCAGCAGGTCGAAGTCTTTTGCCGGATCGTAGGCCAGCTTCTTCTGCAGGAACGGGTTCACGGCATAGACACCGATGGAGGCGACCATGAAGGTGTAGCCGTCCGGCGCGGCGTTCTTCACGAAGCCCGCGCCGATTGCGCCAGTCGCGCCCGGCTTGTTTTCGACGACCAGCGGCTGGCCGAGAATCTGGTGCATCTTCGGGCCCATTGCGCGGGCGATGGAATCGGTCGAGCCGCCGGGCGGGAAGGGGACGACGGCGGTGATCGGTTTTTCCGGGTATCCGGATGCGTAGGCATTGGCGAGGACGGCTGCGCCGACGGCGAGCGCGGTAATCAGTTTTTTCATGAGAATCTCCTGTGGTCTCTAGTTGGATTTACTGCGGCCCGAGTCGTGCCATGAGCGCGCGCAGGTCTTCTACTTCAGAAGGCTTGAGATCGGACAGCGGCGGACGAACCGGGCCGGCGCTGTGGCCGATGATGGTGGCGCCTGCCTTCACGATGCTCACCGCATAACCCTGGCAGCGGTTGCGAATGTCGAGATAAGGCAGGAAGAAATCCTTGATGAGGCGGTTGGTGGTTTCGGTGTCGTTGGCCGCATGCGCGTTGTAGAACTCGATCGCGGTGCGCGGGATGAAGTTGAATACCGCGGAGGAATACACCGGCACGCCCATCGCCTTGTAGGCGCCGGCAAAGACCTCAGCGGTCGGCAGGCCGCCGAGGTAGGCGAAACGATCGCCCAGCTTGGTGCGGATGGCCACCATTGCCTCGATGTCGCCGATACCGTCCTTGAAACCGACCAGGTTGGGGCAGCGGTCGGCCAGGATCTGCAGCGATTCTGGCGTCAGGCGGCAGGCGCCGCGGTTGTAGACGATCACGCCGAACTTCACGCTGCGGCAGACCGCCTCCACGTGGTTGACCAGGCCTTCCTGCGAGGCTTCAGTCAGGTAGTGGGGCAGCAGCAGGACGCCTTGCGCGCCTTGGCGTTCCGCTTCCTGTGCGTACTTGATGGCAAGCGAAGTGCCGCCGCCGGCGCCGGCAATGATCGGCATGCGGCCGCGGCAAGTTTCGATGGCGGTCTTGATGATGGCCGAATACTCGGTCGGCTCCAGAGAGAAAAACTCTCCCGTGCCGCCTGCCGCGAAGAGGGCGGACGCGCCGTAGGGCATGAGCCACTCGAGGCGCTCTGCATACGGGCCCGGGTTGAAGTTCAGCTGCGCGTCGAAGTCGGTCAGCGGGAACGACAGCAGGCCGCTCTCGAGGACAAGTTTGAGTTCTTTCGGATTCATCTGCTTACCTTTGTTAAATAGTTGCCGGCCTTTAAGGCGCTCAGGCTCATGGATTCGGTGCTTGACCGGGAATATTCTGGGTCCGAATGGTACCGCTACCAAAGCAAATGGTAGCGGTACCAAAATTGGATGTCAAACTATTTTTCGGGTAATGAAATGAGGAAAGATCAGGCGCTGGCGCGCTGGACGATGGTGAAACCGACGTCGTGGATGGGGGATTCGACCTGGCGGCCTTCGGCGCGGTCGATGATGAACTGCGCAGCAACACGCCCGATGGCAGTGCCGTCGATGCGGACAGTCGTCAATGCGGGGTGCAAGTCGCGGGCGTAGGAGAGGTCGCCCAGCCCGACCACCGCAATCCTGTCCGGCACGGCAATCCCTTGTGCTTGCGCTTCGGTCAGGACGCCGAGGGCGAGCAGGTCGGAGCTGCAGAAGATCGCGTCGATATCGGGATGCCGTTTCAGCAAGTCGGCCAGACCGGCGCGGCCGCTACCGAGCGTAGTAGGGGCGGGAACGACGAAGGACGGAATGTCCGTCTCGCCAGGCTTGCACATGCCGAGGCTGACTGCCGCCTGCGAGAACGCGCGATGGCGCCTGGCCGCGCGCTCGTCGTCGCCGCTGATGGTGGCGACACGACGGCGGCCGCGCGCGTGCAGGTACTCGGCCACCTCGATGCCGATCTTTTCATGCGAAAAGCCGACCAGCATGTCGATCGGGGTGGGCGTCAGGTCCCAGGTTTCGACGACGGGAATGCCGCTCGCCAGCAGCCGGCGCCGGCCTTCGGGCGAGTGCATGATGCCGGTCAGGACCACGCCGTCCGGACGGCGGCCGATGATGGTTTCCAGCAGCGCATCCTCGCGTGAATTCCGGTAACCGCTTTGGCCGAGCATCAGCTGGTAGCCGTGCTCGGCGAGTGATTCCGTGAGCGATTGCACGGTCTCGAGGAAGACCGGGCCGGCGATGGTCGGCACGACGGCGGCAACCAGGCGGCTTTTGTTGGAGGCCAGTCCGCCGGCGAGCATATTCGGCACATAGCCGGTGCGTTCGACCGCTTCGCGCACGCGCTGCAGGACTTCCGGGGAGACGGCGTTCGGGGTGTTCAGCGCGCGCGATGCGGTGATCGGTGCGACGCCTGCGAGTTTGGCAACATCGCGCAGCGTGATGCCGCCAGCGCCGCGGCGGCCTTTCTTTTCACGCGGGGATGTGGTTTCGACAGTGGAAGCTTTTTCACTCATGCCGCGATTTTATCATCGGCACGATGGTACCGATACCATCAACGTGTCATTCCTGCACGCCAAAAGACGGGTGATAGCTGACCTTGCCGCGCGCGACGGCCGTGCCGAATGCCAGGCACTGGAAGTATTCCTGAGGCACATCCGGCAAGACCAAGTCGGGCGCGTGAATAAAGCCGAAACGTGAGTAATAAGAAGGCTCACCCAGCACCACGCAGCCGCGCGCACCCATCGCCCGCAGGCGTTCAAGCCCGGCGCGCACGAGCGCTTGTCCGATTCCCTGGTTCTGCATGGCAGGCAGCACGGATACCGGGCCAAGTCCGAACCAGCCGGTCGACCCGTCGGAGATCGACACGGGGGAAAAGGCGGCATGACCAGCGACTTGGCCGGCGCGTTCCGCGACCAACGAGATCGTGAGTGCGCCCGAACGCCGCAGTGCATTGACGATCAGGTGTTCGGCCCCGCCGCTGTGCGGATGGCCGAGGAAGGCTGCGCGCGTCAGTTCCTCGATGGCTGGCTCGTCGCCAGGGCGCTCGTCGCGAATGAAGGTTTCCTGCATGGCGTGTATGGAATGAGTTGTTGCGCCATTCTGCCAGCAGCGCGGAATGATTTCACCTGCGCGGCTGGACAGCACCCCGTCACAACGCCGCCGCCTCGATCGTCATGATGGTGACGCGCCGGTTTCCGGGCCGCATGGTATGGACGTCACAAGCAAGGCCGCCGGTTCGTCATGTATTCCGTGAACCAAACTTTTCATGACAGGAGCAGACAATGAGCAACCGCAATCCTCTTCCTTACCACAGCCTTGTCCCGGCCCTTTACGGCGCGCTGGAACAGGTACACGGCCATATCGACGCGCACGAGCTGCCGCGTGCGCTGCATCACCTGGTTCAGCTGCGCGCATCGCAAATCAACGCCTGCGCGTATTGTGTCAAGATGCACACCCGCGACGCGCGCAAGGATGGCGAATCGAACGAGCGGCTCGACCATCTCGTCGTGTGGGACCATGCCGGCGGTTTCAGCCCGGCGGAACGGGCGGCGCTGGCGTGGACGGAAGCGCTGACGGTGCTCGATCCGCGCACGGATTACGGCGCACTGCGCGCGCAATTGCGGGAGCACTTCAGCGACGCTCAGATCGGCGCCCTCACGGCGGAAGTCGCGATGATCAATCTCTGGAACCGAATCAATATCTCCAACCATTGAATGCCGGTGCAACATGAACGATCTCGATGTGTTTGAAGAAAGCCGGCGCTTCCTGTTCGGGCTTGCTTACCGGCTGCTCGGCACGCGGGCCGAGGCCGAGGATGCCGTGCAGGACACCTACCTGAAATGGCGCGAAGCCGACCATGCCGCCATCGATGTCCCGCGCGCCTGGCTGACAAGCGTGTGCACCCGGCATTGCATCGACCTGATGCGCGCCGCGCAGCGCACGCGCGTCGATTACGTGGGAACGTGGCTGCCGGAACCGGTGGAGCTGGTCGATGACGCCACGCCCGAGCGTTCGGTCGAACTGGCGTCGTCCCTGTCCACAGCCTTCCTGCTGGTGCTCGAACGCCTCGCCCCCAAGGAGCGGGCAGCGTACCTGCTGCGCGAGATCTTCGACATGGATTATCCGGAAGTCGCCCAGGCAATCGGTGTGCAGGAGGCTGCCTGCCGCAAACTGGTATCGCGGGCACGCGCAGGCATTGCGCAGGTGCGCATCGGGCATGCCCCGCCGCCGCAACGGCAGGAGCAGTTGCTTGGCGCTTTCCGGTCCGCGATCGCGGACGGCACGATTGCGCCGCTTGCCGCATTGCTTGCCGAGGATGTCGTGTTGTCCGCCGATGGCGGCGGCAAAGTGCCAACGCTGCGCGAGACCTTGCATGGGCGCGGTACTGTCCTCGATTTTGTCTCCGGCGCTTTGCACGACTATTGGAGCGGCTATGAATGGCATGGTACGGACCTGAATGGCGGACGCGGCGCCGTGCTGTACCAGGCCGGGCAAGCCGTCGCGGCAGTGAGTTTTTCCTGGGATGGGGAAGGCCGTGCATCGGGCATCTATATCGTCCGGAATCCGGACAAGCTGGCGCGCCTGCGGTTGGCATCATGAGCGGTGGAACCTCGAACCCTGGCATTGCCGGCTGGGGCGTACTGCTGAAGGGCGCGAATGCATGGCGTTCGCTTGTCTTGTGCGGCGGTGTTGCCCTGCATGCGATCAACCTGTACGTGGCTGCGACCGTCCTGCCTTCCGTGGTGCGCGATATCGGCGGCATCGATTTCTACGCATGGAATACGTCGCTGTTCGTAGTCGGCTCGATCCTCGGGGCAGCGGCGAGCGGCGCCGCGCTCTACCGCTTCTCGCCTGGTCGCGCCTATGCGCTCGCATCTGTGGTGTTTGCGGCAGGCAGCACGGTCTGCGCGATTGCGCCCATGATGCAGGTGCTGATTGCCGGACGCGTGGTGCAAGGATTGGGTGGCGGCATGCTCCTGGCCTTGCCCTATGCCATGATCCGCATCGCGTTCGAACCCGGCCTGTGGCCGCGCGCGATGGCGCTGATTTCGGGGATGTGGGGCCTGGCGACGCTGCTCGGTCCCGCGTTTGGCGGCGCGCTTGCCGACCTGGGGGCGTGGCGGCTTGCGTTTGGCGCGCTCGCACCGCTTGCGATCCTCTTTGCTGCGATTGCCATGCGCACGCTGCCGGCGGACAAGAACCGGACAGGCGAGGCCGGCCTGCCGCGCATCCAGTTGGTGCTGCTCTGCGCAGCCGTGCTTGCGGTTTCGCTTGGCAGCGTTGCGCCCGGTATTGCCGGTCAGGCTGCCGGCCTGATTGCCGGTCTGGCACTGCTGGTCCGCCTGGCGCGCGTCGAGCGATCTTCCCGCGTACGGCTGCTGCCTCACGGCGCCTTGCGGCCCGCACATCCGCTCGGCGCTTTGTACGCCACGATGGCGCTCCTGGCGGTCACCGTCACTTGCAGCGAAGTCTTCGTACCGCTGTTCCTGCAGGAACTCCACGCACTCGGTCCGTTCGCGGCAGGCGTCCTTGCCGGCGTCATGTCGGCAGGGTGGACAGCAGGATCCGTCGCTGCATCGGGTGCGGGAGCGTCCGGCGCTGCCCGGCTGCTTCGAAGCGCCCCCTGGCTGGCGGCAGCCGGCATGTTCCTGTTGATGCTGCTGGTGTCCGAGGACAGCGGCGGCGACTGGCGGACGCTTGCGCTGATCGTGACGGCGCTCGTACTCGTCGGCTTCGGCGTCGGCGTTGCCTGGCCCCATCTGGCGACGCTGGTCATGCGAACCGCACCGGAGGGAGAGGCGGATCTTGCGTCGTCGTCGATCATGACGGTCCAGCTCGTCGCGACAGCGATGTCGACTGCTATTGCCGGTATCGTGCTGAACCTAGCAGGGATCGGCGAACCGGGCGGGGCGGCGAATGCATCGCGCTGGTTGTTTGGTCTGTTTGCATTCGCGCCCTTGTTGAGCGTGTGTATTCCAGTACGACGACAGACCTGAACACAGGAGTCTACGACGCAGGCAGGAACAAGCCCTTGCTCCTTGCCTGCACGACTTCGGCCTTCGCAATTGCCCGCAGACACATCGCAACCGTGCCTGCAAACGCTTCGTCATACCACGGGTTGGCGCCGCTGACCGCCACCACGATCCCGTCGACGATCACGCTTCCCCATAGCACTGTATCGCCGGCGGCAAGCAGGTGAGGGCGAAGTTCCTGCACAAGGTGACTGTCCATTCCCGTGCGCCACGCGACACGCGCCTTGGCCCGTGCGAATCCGGCGTAGTCCGCATCCCACTTCGAACGGTCGCCGACCGAATATTCATAGAGGATCGCTTCCTCGAAGGACGAGTTGGCCGGACCGCGCAGCGGATCCATGACCACGATGTACAAAAAGCCGCTTTCGCCGACCTCCTTCAGTTTCATCGCCTCATGGATCATCGGGAGCGCGAGGCCGATGGCTTTCTCCGCGGCGTGGCGGTCGATCAGGTAGCTGCCTGCTTGTGCCATTGTTGTTTTCCTCTCTGGAGGTAGTTGAAAAGTGCCGGTCAGAGCTGTGTGACGAAGCGGAAGGTCTTGTCCCAGTCGTCGGCAAAGCGTTCGATGCCGAAGCGTTCGAGCGCGTACCGTCTTGCGCCTTCGCCGAGGCGGCGCGCAAGGCCCTGGTCGCGGATCAGCTCCTGCATGCGGGCGATCAACGCGTCCACATTGGTATCGGCGTAACCCGTTTCATCGTTGCGGATGACGGTCGTCATTTCCGTCGTGGCCAGCGCGACGATGGGCATGCCGATCATCATCGCTTCGATCACTGCAAGACCCAGGCTGGTGTAGCGGATCGGATTGAAGAAGAAGCGGTAGGGCGCCGAGAATGCCGGCAGCTTCGCATGCTCGACTTCGCCGAGGCCGCCGGCCTCCTTCGCGCCCATGCCGACCAGCTCGAGCGGGACGGACTGCCGCACCTGTTCGAAGATGTCGCCGCCGAGACGCCGTCCGCGCGACTTGATGTTGTTGATCACGACCAGCCCTCTGGTCAAGTCACCGCGCCATGCCACATCCTTCGGCACCATCACGCCATGCTCGATCACGCGCGTCGGCGTGCGGCCGCTGTTCCACATCAGCGCGTTGAAGTGGGTGACATGCACCAGCAATACCGACGGGTCGTCGACCGGATGCGGCATATCCGTCGGGTGCTCGCGCGGCGTGTCGTGCTCGATGTAGATCTTCGGCAGGTTCCGCTGCGCCTCGCTCAGGTAGAGGTACTGGTCCTTGAGGTACTGGTCGTCGTCCTGGAACAGGATGCAGTCGAACTCGGTGTCCTTCGCTTCCGACACCGGGAGGTCGATCACGTTGTCGCCCCAGGGGATATGCCCGCAGCGGCCGCCGTAGCCGGGCGGACGTTCCGGTTTGGAGAGGACATAGAAATCGTGCGGTGCCTGGGTCAGGTAGTAGAGATAACTGCCGTGCGTGTGCCAGGTGAGGATCTTCAATCGTTTTTTCATGTTCCCGATCCGAGTTGTCTAGCTTGGTTCGGCCCCTTCTCCTGAGTGCGGGCAGAACCAGTTGAATTAACCATGTCCTTTCCCCGTCGTCCTCGCGAAGGCGGGGACCCATAGTGAGACGGCTCGAGTACCGGGCTTATGGGTCCCTGACTCCGCGAGGACGACGGGGCGGGTGTACAGCAAGCTCAACCGCCGACACCCGCCCTCGAATGCATATTGCAAATACATGTACAAACCATAGCTCGTCCGTGAGAGAAGGGCTGGGGATGAGGGGGGGAGCAAAGTGTCCTGCGTTCCTGATACACCCCCTTACCCTCAACCCCTCTCCCGCGAGCGGGAGAGGGGAGCTGCGTTCCGTTTCAAAAAACTTCTGATAACTTGTTCAGAACGTGCCTGCATACAGCGAGCAGCTGCGGCAAACCTCCGGCGGCGAAGCGGAATCGAGCTGTTCGCGGAATGCCTCGTACTTCTCATTGTTCCAGACTGCTTCCACGCCTTCTTGCGCCATGTCACCGAAATGGATGCGATCCGGTGTCGCCACCATGCAGCAGGGCATGGCCTTGCCATCGTAGCTGATGTAGGAGCCGCGCCAGGGCCAGTCGCAGCGCTGGCGTCCCGGCGTGCCGGGGGCATGGTTGCGGGGCTGGAGGTTGGGCAGCCGCAGAGTGACGCCCAGCGCATTCGCCTGTTCGCGCGCAGCGGCAAAGTGGTGCGCAACCCGCTGCGGATCCTCGTGCAGCAGCGTCTGGTCGTCGATGAAGCTGCGCATCGGCGCATAGCGTTCCGGCAGGCTCGATTCGCCGAAGTCGTGACACAAGTGCTGGACGAACACTGTCCTGATGCCTTCGTCATACGCAAGCTTGACCAGGCCAGGCAGTTCTTCCAGGTTCTCCCGCATCACGACGGCGACCAGGCGCAGGTGCGGCAGCTCGCTTTCCAGCCGGATTTTCGCCTGCGTCAATCGTCGCAGGTTGCGCAACACGCGCTCGAAACGGGCGCGCAGGCGGATCGCCTGGTAGGTCTCGGCGGTGGCGCCGTCGAGCGAGATGTGCATGGTGTGCAGGCCGCTGCGTACGCACTCCTCGGCGCGCTGCTCGCTCAGCACTGTCAGATTGGTGTTGGTGGATACGCGGATACCGCGCTCCGCCGCATACCGCACCATGTCGAAAAAATGCAGGTGCAGCAGCGGCTCACCCAACCCTTGCAGCTGCAGTTCGGTCATCGCGGGAAACTGGTCGACCAGCCTGCGGAAGACCTCCACGTCCATGTAGGCGCGCGGCTGTCCCGGCCCGCCGTCACCCCGGAACTGGATCGGGCACATGCGGCAGCGCAGGTTGCATTGCCCGACCGGTTCAATCTGTACGTATTCCGGCAGCGGTGTCATGCGTCTACAGGAGAGCGGTTCGGAACCGTATCGCGCCCACCGCCCGCCAGAAGACGGCCAGCGGCGGGATCAGCGCCGAAGTGACGATCATTTCCGCGACATGCGACGGTGCCTTGGAAGTGCGCTTCAGCCGCTGCAGGCAGAAGCGGCCCGTCATGTACAGCCAGAGCAGTCCGGCGAGCACTGCGGCCTCCGCCGCGCCCACAATCGCCGCCGTCACGCAGGCAAGGAGGGCCAGCACGGTGACATAGAAATCCCAACGCGGCTTCGCCCGTATCTTGCTGCGGTAGAGCGATGGGTGCTTCTTGTACAGCAGCGCGTCGAACTGCACCTTCTTCACCTGCTGCAGGCTCACGCCCCATCCCGCCGGACGGATCGGATGCATCATCACCGCTTTCGGTTCGTACACGATGTTGGCCTGGTAATCGAGCAGGCGGAACTGCAGGTCGGAATCCTCCCGCCAGGCAAAGCGGAAGCGCTCGTCGAACCCGCCCAGGTCATCCAGCACCTGTTTGCGGCAAAAACAGTTGGCGGTGACGAACTCCGCCGTCTCCAGCTGCTTGGCGTCGAGCTCATAGTCAGTCGGCGTATGCGACAGCGGCATCACGATGCGGCCGCTTACCGCGTCCACGCCCTCCTCGAAGGCGCGCACGCCGTTCTTGAGCCAGTCTGCGCGCGCAATCGTGTCGTCATCGGTGAACGCGATGATGGCGCCCCGCGCTGCGCGCCATCCGTGGTTGCGCGCAGCGGCCGGGCCATGCGGGCCCATCGACGGGATGTAGGTGATGCGCGGTCCCTGCTCGGCGGTATGCGCGGCCCAGCTGGCCACGACCTCGCGTGTGTCGTCGCTCGGACCGTCGTCCACGACGATGATTTCAAAACGCGCAGGATCGAAACGCTGCAGTACCAGGCTGGCGAGGCAGCGATTGAGCAGCTGGGGACGTCCGCGGGTGGGGACAACGACGGTGGCGGCAACTTCCACTTCGCCGGGACGTCCGTATGCGCGGTCGGTGCGGCGCAAGGGTGTTGGTTCCGTCGCGCGGGGACGCGCCTTCAGCCGGCTCGCCGCATCGCCGTGGTTGTTTCTCCGGTCACGGTCAAATGCAAGAATTTTCGTCATGGATACTATCCTGGTAATGCTGGATTAATATTTATGTCGTTGGTCGGCATGGCGAGGATGCAATTCCCGTTCCAATGAAATTGCTTGACCGCGCTCAAGCGGGTTGGCAACGAGAACATTTGCCACGTCTCTCATGCCTGTCATCTTCGCCGTGCACGGCATCACATCACCGAATGCATTTCCCTTTCCATCTTCTCGCTGTCTTCCGCACGTTGCTGTAACTGCCATAGCCGCGCATACATGCCGCCTTGCTGCAGCAGGCGCAGGTGCGTGCCGCGCTCGACGATGCGGCCGCGGTCGAGCACGATGATCTCGGTGGCGTCGACCACGGTGGACAGGCGGTGCGCGATCACCAGCGTGGTGCGGTTCTCGGCGAGTGCGTCGAGTTCTTTCTGGATTGCCTGTTCCGATGCGGTGTCGAGCGCGGAAGTCGCTTCATCGAAGATCAGCAGCGGCGGATTCTTCAGGATCGCGCGTGCCAGCGCGATGCGCTGCTTCTCGCCGCCGGACAGCTTCACGCCGCGTTCGCCGACCGGCGTGTCGTACTTCTGCGGCAGGGAATCGATCAGGTCGTGTATGTGCGCTGCCGTGGCCGCGGCGATGATCTGATCCATCGTCGCGCCTTCCTTGCCGTAGCCGATGTTGTAGGCAATGGTGTCGTTGAACAGCAAGGTTTCTTGCGGCACCACGCCGATCGCTTCGCGCAGGCTCTTGGTGCTGACCGAACGGACATCCTGGTCGTCAACCTTCACCGCGCCCGAACCGACCTCATAGAAGCGCAGCAGCAGCCGCGCCAGCGTGGATTTTCCCGATCCGCTGCCGCCGACGATCGCGACCCTGCCGCCGGGCGGGATGCGGAAGCTCACGTTGTGCAGGATTGGACGCTCCGGATCGTAGGAAAAGTTGATGTTCTCGAACGCCACTTCGCCGCGGCTGACCCGCAATGCCGGCATGCCGGGCGGGTCATGGATTTCCGGCCGTTCGCGTAGCAGCTGGAACAGCTTCTCCGCATTGACCAGCGCGTCCTTCGCCTCGCGGTAGACGAAGCCGAGCGCATTGAGCGGCAGGCAGATCTGGATCACGTAGGCGTTGATCAGGATGAGGTCGCCGACCGTCATCTCGCGCGACATCACGCCTTTGCCGGCAAGCAGCATCACCGAGGCAACGCCGAGGGCGATAATTGCGCTCTGTCCGACGTGGAGAATGAACAGGGCCTTCTGGTTGGCAACCACCGCTTCGGCCCAATTGCCCATGATGCCCTGGAAGCGCCGGGCTTCCTCTTTTTCATTGGTGAAGTATTTCACCGTGTCGTAATTGATCAGGCTGTCCGCCAGCAGGCTCTTGGCGTTGGAATCGAGCTTGTTCACGCGTCGCTGGAAGATGGTGCGGCGCGCGGTGAAAACCAGTGTGAATCCGCAATAGAGGAGGAAGGTGACACCAAGGAGGGCGGTGTACCAATCGCTGTAGCGCGCGGTCATGATGGAGATCACCATGATGATTTCGAGCAGGGTCGGCACGATCGTGAACAGGCCGACGCTGAGCAGGAATGCAATGCCGGAGGTGCCGCGGTCGATGTCCGGCAGCAGGCCGCCGATGCGTCGCTGCGCGTGGAAACGCGCACTGAGCTCGTGCAGGTGGCTGAACACCTTGAGCGCGTACGTAGCCACGGTGTGCTGCGTGACCCGGGAAAACGTCAGGTCGCGCAGTTCGTTGAACAGCGTGCTGCAAAAGCGCAGCGCCGCGTAGCCGACCAGCAGGACAATGGGCAGCACAAGCACCTGTTCCGGACGCGACAACTCATCCACGATGCGCTTGAGAACCAGCGGCACGGACACCACCGCCACCTTGGCAAGCACAAGGAAAACCAGTGCAATCGCGATGCGCCAGCGGAACTGGGATACCACGCCCCAGAGGTCGCGCATGACCTTGACGTCGCTGTGATCCTGCTCAGTGTTCGGCATGTCGATATCGATCCTTCTACGGATAGGAGGGCAAGATGCAAAGATGCACAAATGCCGCGCTGTAAGCTTTACAACGGCTTGTTGCAAAAACTGCTGAGTGTTCCCCTGGAAAGCCATGAGCGGTTTCGAAGGGTGTTTGAATCTTCGTGCTTCGCTGCCTATGCTGAACAAGCGTTTGCGCGCACGATCCCGCGATTCCAGTGGTATGGAACTTGCAGACGTGGCGCTGGCACCCTTCGCATTTCGAAGCGCTCCCGGCAGCAGGGGAGGCGACGAATACTTCATTAGCACTATTTATTCCACGGCATCCAGCGCAATGACCGCCAACGTAATTTCCCGGTCGGGTGATGAAGTGGCGGGGATGCGCTATTTCCTGCAAGGCGCGCAGCCGAACGCTGCGAACGGAAAGGCGGGCAGGGCGTCGTGGCACGGAAGAAAGGAGATGCACGATGACAAGGATTGAGCAATCGATCGAGATCAATGTTCCGGTCAGCACCGCCTACCGCCAGCTGACACAGTTCGAGCAATACCCGCGGTTCATGGAGGACGTGCAAGAGGTGCGGCAGCTCGACGATACGCATCTCCACTGGCACACCAAGGCTGGCAATCTGGACATGGAATGGGATGCAGAGATAACGCAACAAGTTCCGGACCAATGCATCGCCTGGCGCAACCTTAACGGCCCGCGTTACGAGGGGCGGATCGAGTTGCGGTCCAAGGAAAAGGACAGGACTGAAGTAAAGCTGACGATGGAGTGTGATCCGAAGCAACAGTTTCTCGCGCAGCACGGCGACGCCCAGAAGGCGATCCAGGAACGCACGGAGCATGACCTGGCGCGCTTCAAGAAATTCGTCGAGAAGCTGGGCAGGGAGAGCCATGACTGGCTAGGCAAGATCAAGGACATGGAGCCGCTGACGACTGATGCCGGCGCAGCGGAGATGGAGCGCGAGGCGAGCCGGGCCGGCGCCGGGACGGGGCAAGTGAAGCAGGAACAGCAGACGCAGAAGCCGGGACACCCGGCGTCGGTCGCATCAGCAATGGCGGAAGCATGGAGCGGCGCATTGCGTCCGCGCTGGCTGCCGGAGATGCTGCATGCATGGGGTGATCCGCTGTCCGTGATGCGGCGTATGTCGGAAGACATGGACAAGGTAATCGAGCGGATGGTCGGCAGCCCGGCCCAAGGCGTGCAAGCGGCAGCTGCCGGACCGACATGGACGCCGCCGGTGGAAGTGGCGCAGCGCAACGGCGAGTTCGTGGTGTGTGCGGAACTGGCCGGCGTGAAGCGGGAAGACCTGACCGTGGAAGTCAGCGGCGACCGGCTCACGATCGAAGGCGACCGCAGGCAGGAGCCGTCGCACGGGCCACAGGAATACCGCCGCAGCGAACGATCCTACGGGCACTTCTACCGGGTGATCAGCTTGCCGCCCGGCGCGGATGCAGGCGCCGCATCGGCATCGCTGCAGGACGGCATGCTCGAGATCACCGTGCCGGTCGTCGATGGCGGACGGCAGGGCAGGCGGATAGAGATCCGGCAGAGACGGTAGCCGGAGACGCTCCCAGGCGGCACGCGATGGAGACCTCGATATAGAAACCGTAACCATCTGGTACCTGATCATCGGCGCCTTGCTGCTGCTGATGGGCCTGTTGGGATCGATCTGGCATCGCCTGCCGCTCAGCCCGGCGATGCTGTACCTGCCGATCGGCTTTGCACTCGGACCGTCCGGCACATCGCTGGTGACGCTCGATCCCTATGAGAACGCGGAACTCCTGACGCTGCTGACCGAGATCGCGCTGTTGATCTCGCTGTTCACAGTCGGGCTCAAGCTGCGCGTGCCGCTGACCGACCGCATGTGGCGCCTGCCTTTGCGGCTGGGTGTCATCGGCATGCTCGCGACCTCGGCGCTGGTTGCGCTGGCGGGCGTCTACGTGTTCGGCCTGCCGCTTGGCGTGGCTGTGCTGCTGGGCGCGGTGCTGTCGCCCACCGACCCGGTACTCGCATCCGACGTCCAGATCCGCGATGCAGGCGATCGCGACCGCCTTCGCTTCAGCCTCAGCGGCGAAGGCGGCCTGAACGACGGCACCGCTTTCCCGGTCGTGATGCTCGGCCTGTTTCTGCTCGGGGTAGATGAAGCGCGTGACTACGGCTCGAAATGGGCGCCGCTGCATGCGCTCTGGGGAATCCTTGCCGGATTCGGCGCTGGCTTCCTGCTTGCGCGCGGCGTGGTCACGCTAGCGCTGCACTTGCGGCAGCGTTATCACAAGGCGCTCGGCATGGAGGAGTTCCTGACCCTCGGGCTGATCGCGGCTTCGTACGGCGTCGCGCAGCTCGTGCATGGCGTCGGTTTCATCGCGGTGTTCGCCGCCGGCATTGCGATGCGCCGGATCGAACACGAAACCAGCGGCAGTGCGCAGCCGACCGAGATCATCGGCGCGATACAGGCTGGCAGCGAATCCGACACCGCGACGCATCCGAAGAAAGCGCCGGCCTACATGGCTGAAACCATCCTCGGCTTCAACCAGCAACTGGAGCACATCGCCGAGTTCGTGATGGTGCTCCTGCTAGGCATCATGCTGTCGGCGACCGGATTCAGCCGTGAGGGCTTGCTGGCCGCCGCCTTGCTCCTGCTGGTGGTACGGCCGCTTGCAATTGTGTTTTCACTCATCGGGGAACCGGTCAGCCGGACGCAGCGGCGCTTGACGAGCTGGTTCGGCATCCGCGGTATCGGTTCGCTGTATTACCTGATGTTTTCCCTGCAGTATGACTGGCCCATGGAAATGAAACAGCGCCTGGTCTCCCTGGTGCTGACCGCAGTGGCGATCTCGATCCTGGGGCACGGCGTCTCTGCGACGCCGCTGATGGATCACTATCACAAGCGGCGGCGGCCGCTCGTTGATGAATGAAAGGAAGAGAATGAAAGGAAGACCATGAGTGCCGAGATCATCGGCTGGATCAGCGCGGCTATTCTTGTGATGACCATTTCCCGCCAGGTCTACACGCAATGGCGCGCGCAGCGTGGCGGGCGTATCCAAGTGGCTGTTCATCGGCCAGTTGTCCGCGTCGCTCGGATTCACGATCTACAGTTATCTGGTGGAAAACTGGGTGTTTGTCTTTGCCAATTTTTTCATTTTCCTGACGGCGGTTGCGGGGGAGTGTGTTTACGTGCGCAACAAGCGGCTGGCGAAGCGGGAGAAGCCGGTGCCGGGGCCTTGATTGAGCGTCGCGATTTGTCCAGGCCGGGCTCCGACGCATGAAATGCGATTCTTGCGATTTGCCTGGTGATTTGTTGGGGTTTTAACCATTTACCGGGTATCATAGATAGCGCTATCAATTGCATTTTGGTATTTCCCCTTCATACCCGCCATGTCGACCGATCCGAGCAACCTCGCCCGAGGACGTACCCGTCGCCGAATTACCCTTGCCGACGTGGCCCGGGAAGTCGGCGTGTCGACGATGACCGCATCCAGGGCGATCACGCGGCCCGAACTGGTCTCGGCCGAACTTCGGGCGCAGATTGAAAAGGCAATTCGCGACCTGGGCTACGTCCCCAACCGCGCCGCTCGCGCACTCGCATCTGCCCGGTCCCACGTCATCGCGGTGCTGATTCCCTCGCTGTCGAACGCGGTATTCACCGATGTGCTGGCCGGGGTGCAGGATGCCGTGGATGCCGAGGGCTACCAGGTCTTGATCGGCAATACGCGCTATTCCGACGCAGAGGAAGAGAAGCTGGTCAATATCCACCTGCAGTCCAATCCGGACGGCGTGCTCCTGACCGGTTTGACCCAAAGCGACAAGGTGCGCCAGATGCTGGCAGCGGCGAACCTGCCGACGGTCTCGATGATGGATCTGTCCGACGACCCGGACCGCTATTCGGTCGGCCTGTCCCAGTTCGACGCCGGCTATACCGTTACGCGGCATCTCCTCGTCAAGGGGTACCGCCGGATCGGCTTCATTGCCGCCCAGCTCGATGAGCGCACCCTCAAGCGTGCGGAGGGCTACCGGCAAGCGCTGAGGGATGCTGGCTTGTATGACGCGCGCCGGGAGGTGCTGGTCCCCGATCCGTCCACGATCGCGCTGGGCGCTGAACTGATCGGTCGACTGATGGCGTGTGTACCGGACTGCGATGCTGTCTTCTGCTGCAATGACGACCTTGCCTACGGGGCGATCTATCAATGCCAGCGGCGCGGAATCGCTGTCCCGAAACAGCTGGCTATCTCCGGCTTCAATGACCTGCCGGCTTCTGCCTGGATGAATCCCTCCGTCACCAGTATCGCCACGCCGCGCTACCGCATCGGCTTCGAAGCGGCCACGCTTCTGAAGCGCTTGATCAACGGCGAAAAACCTGAACTGCACCGCATCGATCTCGGCTTCACGCTAATGGCGCGCGAAAGCACGTAACGACTCCCGGGGCTCCCCGGTCAATCCGTCCGGCAAGTTTTCGCTGCACCGCACAATGGAAATCCCTTTACACATCCCGCGCAGTCTCTAAAATACGCTCAACTGTTAGCGCTAACAAAGGAGTGGAATGAACCCGGGACAAAACGGCAAGCGGATATCCAACGGGTCTCCGGACGAGCCGCGGTGCTACGTCATCATGGGGGTCAGCGGTTGCGGCAAGAGCGAAATCGGCGCCCGTCTCGCCTCGCAGCTCGGATACCGGCATCTGGAGGGCGATAGTTTCCATCCTCCGCGCAATATCGAAAAAATGGCGGCCGGCATTGCACTGGACGATGCCGACCGCAAGGAGTGGTTGCTGACCCTGTCATCCGAGATCGCATCGGCGCGCGCGTTGCGGCAGGGACTGGTCATCTCCTGTTCCGCGCTCAAGCGCAAATACCGGGATCTGCTGCGGCAGGGTGATCCGTCGCTGATGTTCATCCATCTCTCCGGCGACCGGAGCCTGATCGAGGAACGGATGCGGGCGCGGCCAAATCATTTCATGCCGGTATCGCTGCTGGACAGCCAGTTTCGCGATCTGGAGCCCCTGGACAGTAGCGAAAGCGGGTTGCAATTGGATGTGCGCCTGCCGCCGGACGAGCTGATCCGGCGCGTAGTGGAAGGAACATCGGGAAAGCACAGCGAGAACGTAGTACTGCGTAGTACTGAATAAAGGAGACCGAAAATGAAAACCTTGGTGGTCCGTCTGGACCGGACGGTGGAAATGCTGATGGCCCTGGCGCTGGCCGTGATGGTCGTGTGCGTCTTCGGCAATGTGGTCTTGCGTTTCGTATTCAACACGGGCTTCGCCCCTGCCGAAGAAATCTCGCGGCTGATGTTCGTCTGGATGATCTTCCTCGGCGCCATCCTTGCCATGCGCAAGCATGCGCATCTCGGTGTCGAGATGCTGCTGAACGTCCTTCCGCCGGCCGCGCGCAAGGCATGCGCCGTCGTCAGCCATGTTCTGATGCTGTACGCCCTTTGGCTCTTTCTGAGCGGAAGCTGGACGCAGACTGTCATCGGCATGAACATCTATTCCACTGTGCTTGGCTATCCCACGGCACTCATGGCCGGCGCGGGCTTGCTGTGCGCGGGAAGCATGATGCTGATTGTCGCTGCCAATCTGCTGCGCATTGTTACCGGGCATCCGGATGCGGTGATCCCAGGCATGAAGAAGCCGGACGCGGACAGCGCCACCGGTCCGTTGCCTACCGCGAGCCAGCCGCAAGGAGTGCTGGAATGACGTTCACCATCTTCCTTGCATCCCTCTCCGGGTTCATGCTCCTCGGGATGCCGATCGCTTTTGCGCTGATCCTGACCGGCGTCGCGCTGATGATCCATCTCGATTTCTTCGATGCCCAGCTAGTGGCGCAGAACATGCTGTCCGGCGCGGACAATTTCCCGCTGATGGCTGTGCCTTTCTTCATTCTCGCCGGCGAACTGATGAACGCGGGCGGTATTTCGAAGCGCATCATCGACCTTGCCGTCACCCTCGTGGGCCACATCAAGGGTGGGCTCGGCTATGTCGCGGTCGGCGCCTCGGTCCTGATGGCCAGCCTGTCCGGTTCGGCCATTGCCGATACCGCGGCGCTGGCGACGCTGCTGATCCCCATGATGCGCGACAACGGCTATCCGGTTCCGCAGTCGGCCGGCTTGATCGCATCCGGCGGCATCATCGCGCCGATCATTCCGCCATCGATGCCGTTCATCATCTACGGCGTCACCACCAACACGTCGATCACCAGCCTCTTCATGGCGGGCATCGTCCCGGGTGTGCTGATGGGGGCCGTGCTGATCGGCGTATGGTCGGTGCTGGCGCCGAAAATGAAAGTGACGGAACAGCCGAAGGCAAGCTGGGCCGAACGCCGGCATGCGTTGCGGGATGGCGTCTGGGCGCTGATGCTGCCGGTCATCATTATCGGGGGGCTGAAGGGCGGCATCTTTACCCCGACCGAGGCGGCCGTAGTGGCAGCGGTGTACTCGCTCCTCGTCAGTGTCTTTGTCTACCGCGAACTCAAGCCGGCCGGCATTCCGAAGCTGTTCATCGACGCCGCGTACACCACCGCCATCGTCATGTTCCTCGTAGCCGGCGCGCTGGTGTCTTCCTACATGGTCACGCTCGCCGACCTGCCGGACCAGGCGATCGGCTACCTGCAGCCCCTGATGGACGATCCGCGCATCTTGATGGCGGGCATCATGCTGCTCCTGCTGGTGGTCGGCATCGTGATGGACCTGACGCCGACCATCCTCGTGATGGCGCCGGTCCTGCTCCCCATCGCCGCCAAGGCCGGCATCGATGCCACCTATTTCGGCGTCATGTTCATTCTCGTCGGCACGATCGGCCTCATCACGCCACCGATCTGCACGGTGCTCAATGTGGTTTGCGGTGTTGCGAAGATCTCGATGGAAACCGCAACCCGGGGCGTCCTGCCATTCCTGTCAGGCTACCTTGCGCTGCTCGCGCTGTTTGTCGTGTTCCCCGGGATCATCACCGTTCCGATGACCTGGTTCCGTTAATTGTCCATCAGGAGGAGATATGAAAAAACTGTTCAATTCAATCGTTGCAGCACTGGCGCTCGCCGGTGTGGCTGCCGGCGCGGCGGCCCAGGACTACAAGCCGCGCATGATCCGTTTCGGTTACGGATTGGCCGAAGACAGCAACCAGGGCAGGGCGGTCAAGTTCTTCGCCGACGACCTCGCAAAGCGCACCGGCGGCAAGCTCAAGGTCAAGGGTTTCGGCGGGGCGAGCCTCGGCAACGACATGCAGATGCAGAATGCCTTGATTGGCGGCGCGCAGGAAATGATGGTCGGCTCGACGGCGACGCTGGTCGGCATCGTCAGCGAATTCGGCGTGTTCGACCTGCCATTCGTGTTCCGCAACGAGCGCGAAGCGGATGCCGTCCTCGACGGCCCCTTCGGCCAGAAGCTGGCCGAAAAGATCCAGGAAAAGGGGCTCGTCGGGCTGGTGTATTGGGAAAATGGCTTTCGCAACCTGACCAACTCCAAGCGTCCCATCACAAAGATGGAAGACATGCAGGGCATCAAGCTGCGCGTGATGCAGAACCCGGTCTATATCGACATGTTCAAGGGCTTCGGCGCAAATGCCGTGCCGTTGCCGTTCTCGGAGCTGTTCACTGCATTGGAAACAGGTACGGTGGACGGACAGGAAAACCCGGTCACGACCATTCAATCGAGCAAGTTTTATGAAGTGCAGAAGTACCTCTCCATGACGAAGCATGTGTACAGCCCGTGGATTGTCCTGGCAAGCAAGAAGTGGTGGGATGGTCTGTCCAACGACGAACGCAAGGCAATCCACGAAGCGGCAGTTGCCTCCCGCGACTTCGAGCGCAAGGATTCGCGCGAAGCGTCGGCCAAGGCGATCGACTTCCTGAAGTCGAAAGGCATGCAGATCACGGTTGTCAGCGACAAGGAGATCGAGCGCATGCAGGACACCACGCGCAACGCAATGTACAAGTTTGCCAATGACGGGCACGGCAAGCTGATCAAGGAATTGCAGGGCGAGCTGGAAAAGCTGCGCAAGTAAGATTGGAAATTGGTTGACAGCGGCCGGCTTCCGGCAGGGAGGCCGGCCGTTTCATTTTTGTGCGCCGGTTCGCTTTCATGTTTATTTTCATATTTACATGCGCAGGTAGAACTTACCGTTTCCTTTTCGCATAGTTCCACATCTTTCCACGTCAATCCCGCAGTGCGCGTCCATTGCCTGTGCAGGTACGCGGCTTGCTTCACGCACATGCAAGATGCAATGCTCCTGCAGTGGCCGCAGCTATTGTCTTGCCGCGCGCCCGGCGCCGACCTGTTGACTGGAGGACGATGTGTACACGCTTGGAATCAATGCCGCGTACCATGATTGTTCTGCCTGCCTTGTTAGCGACGGCGTCGTCGTCGCTGCTGCGGAGGAAGAGCGGTTTACCCGGATCAAGCATGGCAAGCGGCCGGTCCCGTTTTCGACGTGGCAATTGCCTTACCACGCGATCGATTACTGCCTCGCCGAAGCCGGCATCGTACTGGCCGACGTGCAGCATGTCGCCTATTCCTACGACCCGTCGCTGCTGCTGCGCGAACACGACGGGCAGGCGACGATCCAGTTGCCGCTGGAGCCGTCCGCCCATGTAAGTGCCGAATGGCTGTCGCCCTGGGACCCGCTGTTCCTGTCCTATATCGTCAATGCACCGCGCCAGCTTGCCGGTGGCGCGCCGCACCACCTGAAAAAGCGCTTCCGCAACGTGCGGCATGACGGGCCGTTCAAATGGCATTTCGTCGAACATCATCTCGCCCATGAAGCCAGCGCATTCCTCGCGTCGCCGTTCGAGGAATGCGCGGTGCTGACCATGGACGGGCGCGGGGAGCTGGCGACGACCAGTTACGGTTATTACCAGGACCGGCGTTACAAGCGCATCAGGCAGGTCAATTTGCCGCATTCACTCGGCCTGCTGTACGAGTCGGTGACGAACTACCTCGGCTTCCTGCATTCGTCCGACGAATACAAAGTGATGGCGCTGGCGTCCTACGGCAAGCCAGTCTACGCGCCGCTGCTGCGCGAGATCATGCACTACACCGGCGACGGCAACTACGAAGTCCTGCCTGCGGAGTGGGACCGCATATTCGGCCCCGCACGCGAGCGCGGCAGTGAATTCACCGGCAAGCACATGGACATCGCCGCTTCCCTGCAGACGGTGCTGGAAGAGACGGTGCTGAAGATGGTCGCGTGGCTGCATGAGCAGACCGGGGTCGAGAACCTGTGCATGGCCGGCGGCGTCGCGCTCAATTGCGTGATGAACGCTCGGGTGCGCGACCGAGGGCCGTTCAAGCGCGTGTGGGTGCAGCCGGCTTCCGGCGATGCCGGCACGTCGCTGGGGGCGGCGCTATGGATCGACAGCCAGCAGCGCGGTCCGTCCAAACACAGCTGGCAGATGGACCACGCCTTCCTCGGACCCGCCTACGGCGACGACGAGATCGAGGCCTTCCTGCGGCAGGCCAAGCTGCGCTACCGGCGGGCGGCCGACCTGTCGGCCGAAGTGGCGGACCTGCTGATGCAGGACAAGGTGGTCGGCTGGTTCCAGGGACGCATGGAGTTCGGGCCGCGCGCGCTCGGTGCGCGCTCCATCCTCGCTTCGCCGCTGGACGCGGGCATGCAGCAGCGCCTGAACCAGATCAAGGACCGCGAGGACTTCCGTCCCGTGGCGCCGGTGGTGCTGGAAGAGGAGGCGGCCAACTGGTTCGTCGACGGCGCTGTCTCCCCGTTCATGGTCTTCGTGTACGACGTGCGCCCGGACAAGGCGGACCGCATTCCGGCCGTGCGCCATGTCGACGGTACGGCGCGCATCCAGACGATCAACCGCAGTCAGAACCCGGCCTACTACGACCTGGTGAAAGCGTTCGGGCAACGCAGCGGGGTGCCGGTGCTGATCAATACCTCCTTCAACACCCGGGGCGAACCGGTGGTGTGCTCGCCCCGGGACGCGGTGGAGTCCTTCTGCTCGACCCCGCTCGATGTGCTGGCCATCGGGCCGTTCATTGTGGAAAAACCATGATGCGAGAACCTGTAATGCCGTTCCAGCAGGCGGACACGCCCTTCGGACCGCAACAGCCGCCGCGCAAGATCGTCGTGTTCCGCGCGCTGCAGCTGGGCGACCTGATGTGCGCGGTGCCCGCGTTCCGTGCCTTGCGGGCGGCTGCGCCGCTATCGCATATCACGCTCATCGGCTTGCCCTGGGCGACCAGCTTCGTCAAGCGCTTCAATGCATATATCGATGAGCTGCTGGTGTTTCCCGGCTTCCCGGCCTTTCCGGAGCAGCCGGCGCACCTGAAGTCGGTGCCGCACTTTCTTTCCGAAGTGCAGCGCCAGCGCTTCGACCTGGCGATCCAGATGCATGGCAACGGCTGCCTGAGCAATCCGCTGACAGTACTGTTCGCTGCAGAACGCAGCGCCGGCTTTTATGTCCCGGGCCAGTACTGCCCGGACAAGGCCACCTTCATCCCGTGGGAAGAGCGGGAGCACGAAGTGCTGCGCAACCTGCGCCTGGTGGAATTCCTCGGCGCGGAGCGGCGCGGCGACCATCTCGAATTCCCGTTGTGGGAAGCGGATTACCGCGCGCTGCAGCGCTGCCAGGTCAACTTTCCCGCACCCGGCACCTATGTCTGCATCCATCCCGGCGCACGCCTGCCGTCGCGCCGCTGGTTGCCGCAGCGGTTTGCCGAAGTGGCGGACCGCCTTGCCCTGGCCGGCATGAAGATCGTGCTGACCGGCTCGCCCGATGAAGCGGACGTAGTGCATGCGGTCAAGCAGGCGATGCGCATGCCGGCGGTCGACCTGTGCGGCAAGACCGACCTGGGCGCACTGGCGGCCCTGCTTATCCAGGCGCGGCTGGTTGTCACCAACGACACAGGCGTTTCGCATATCGCCGCCGCGGTTGCTACCCCGAGCGTGGTGGTGTCCTGTGGCGCCGACCCGGTGCGTTGGGCGCCGCTGGACAATCAGCGCCACCGGGTGATCAGCGCCGACGTCGAATGCCGGCCATGCGCCTACCACAACTGCCCCACTGGACACGAATGCGCGGAAGAGGTCGGCGCCGACGTGGTGGCTAGCATCGCGACACGGATACTCGACAACTGGGAAGAGCGTTGAGCGCTGGACAAAAAAACGACAACCACCGGAGGCAAGCATGAACGTCACCGAAAGCAAGCGCGTGCTCAAACGCGTGCTTATTGCCGGCGGCGCGGGTTTCCTCGGCTCGCACCTGTGCGGGTACCTGCTGGCGCAAGGACATGACGTGCTGTGCGTGGACAATTTCTTCACGGGCCGCAAGCGCAACGTCGCACATCTGTTGTCCGATCCGCATTTCGAGCTGTTTCGGCATGACGTGACCTTGCCCTTGCAGATGGAAGTGGACGAGATCTGGAACCTCGCTTGCCCCGCGTCGCCTGTGCACTACCAGCACGACCCGATCCACACGACCAAGACCAGCGTCCTCGGCGCGCTCAACCTGCTCGGGCTGGCCAAGCGGCTCGACGCAAAGATACTGCAGGCATCGACCAGCGAAGTGTACGGCGATCCGCAGGTGCATCCGCAAACGGAAGATTACCGGGGCTGCGTCAATCCGCTGGGCCTGCGTGCCTGTTACGACGAAGGAAAGCGCTGCGCGGAAACGCTGTTCATGGATTACCGGCGGCAACACGGGCTGGATACCAAGATCGCGCGCATCTTCAACACCTATGGACCGCGCATGCTGCCCGACGACGGCCGGGTGGTATCGAACTTCATCATGCAGGCGCTCGCGAACCAGCCGCTGACTGTCTACGGCGACGGTTCGCAGACCCGCTCGTTCTGCTATGTGGACGACATGGTGGACGCACTCGACCGCCTGATGCGCATGCCGGAGGAATTCAGCGGACCGGTGAATCTCGGCAATCCCGAGGAGTACACGATGCTCGAACTGGCCGAGCGGGTGATTGCGTTATGCAAGTCGCGCTCGACCATCGTTTTTCGTCCCTTGCCTGCCGACGATCCGCGGCAGCGCCGGCCTGACATTACATTGGCACGCAATGCGCTTGGCTGGGTGCCAAAAGTCGGCCTGGCCGACGGATTGGGCAGGACGATCGAATACTTCCGCCGGTACATGAAGGACGGCAGGGTGCGGCCGCTGCCGCGTACCGTGCCGGACGCGACGCAGGAACGCAGTTTGCATGCGCAGGCGAAATAGCCATGGACTTCGTGGGAGGTGCGATCATGATCCAAAGAGTTTTGTTCATGTGCCGGCGCCTGACGCTTGCCGCAGGCGTGATGCTTGCACTTGGCGCATGCGGTGAAGGACCGGGCAACCCGCGGCCGCCGCAGTCGCCGCCGCGCCCGGTGACGGACGCCGGCCAGATTGCGCCAGCCAACCTGGTGTTGCCGGCATTGCCAGTGCTGCCGAAGCCGGAAATGATGTAAGAGCCTGTTTCCGCAACCGGAAGGAACGATGGACAACGGCCCCAATCACGCCATTCCCGAGCCTGAGCGGGCGTCGCTCTGGACGGCGACGGCGGAAAGTACCGATTTTTCCGCGCTGGCAAGCGACCTGGAAGTCGACGTCGCCGTCATCGGGGGCGGCGTTACCGGCGTAACGACCGCCGCCTTGCTTGCGAGGGACGGACGCAAGGTGGCGGTGTTCGAAGCGCACAAGATCGGCATGGGGACGACCGGATATTCCACCGGCAACCTGTACGCCATGGTTGCCGAGCCGCTGCACAAGCTCGCCTCCAGGTGGGGCGATGACCAGGTGTGGAAGGTGGTGGATTCGCGCCGCCTTGCGATCGACCTGGTTGAAAGGAATACACGCGAGTTCGGCATCCAGTGTAATTTCTCGCGCCAGCCGTGGATCCTGTACAGCGTCGACTCCTCGTCCGACAGCAACAATCTGATCGACCGCGAGTACGTCGCCATGCGCGAGGCCGGGCTGGATGCCCGCATCACTGCCGACCTGCCCCTGCCGTATGAAATCCATCGTGCGCTCGTCGTGTCCAACCAGGCGCAGCTGCATCCGCTGCGCTATGTCCGCCAGCTGGCATCGGCGATCTGTTCGCGCCAGTGCCAAGTATTCGAGGACACGCCGGTGACCGCAGTGGACGACGAATCCGGCATCGTCACCGCCGGGCAATGGAAGGTGCAAGCCGGACACATCGTGATGGCGACCCACACCCCGAAGGGATTCAACGCGATCCAGACGGAACTGGGCCCCTATCGCGAATACGCGATCGCAGCGCCGCTGTTGCGAAGGCAGCTTGAGGGCGGCATCTTCTGGAGCGCCGGCGCCGAGAGACATTCGACCCGCCTGTTCGAGATGGATGGCAAGTCCTGGGTCGTAATGATCGGCGACAAGCACAAGACTGGGCAGAAGGACGATACCGTCGAACCGCATCGGCGGCTGGAAGCCTTGCTGCAGGCCCGCTTCGACATCGGTCCCGTGGCATTCCGCTGGTCGGCGCAGCAATACCGGGCGGCGGACCACTTGCCCTACATCGGGCCCGCCATCGGATCCGAGCGTCTGCTCCTCGCGTCCGGCTTCGGCGCGGATGGGCTGGTGTACGGCACGCTTGCGGCGTCGATCATCGCCGATCATATTGCAGGCCGGCCGAATCCCTGCAGCGAACTGTACACGCCGCGTCGCTTCACGCCGCTCAAGTCCGCGGGCGCCTTCCTCAAGGAAAACCTGAATGTTGCCGGCTACTACGTGAAGGATCACATCAAGGGCGGCGATGTCTCGCAGCTGTCGGAAGTGCCGCGCGGCGAAGGCCGCATTGTCGACATCGCGGGTGACAGGCTGGCGGTATACCGCGACGATGATTACCAGTTGCACGTGGTGTCGCCGGTGTGCACGCACCTCAAGTGCATCGTCCACTGGAACCAGGCCGAACACAGCTGGGATTGCCCCTGCCATGGCAGCCGGTTCTCCTATACAGGGGAGGTGCTGGAAGGGCCGGCCATGGCGCCACTGGAGCGGCGCGTGATGCCACCGTCGGCGACGGATGAGAACCAGACCTGGTTGCCGTAGGGCGAGTTCGATAAGCTGCTGCGCGATCCGGAGTTGGCCCTGCGATGCTCGGCGTACTATTCGCACGCGTGCGCTTCTCAAACACGCCCTGTCCGCAGGCCGCGAACGGACGCCGCGAATGCCGCATGGCATGGAGCTTGCGTCATCGCGACAGGCAACGTTTTCAGACACTCGCACGATGACCGCGTTCTCAGCGCTTCGGCAACGCAGGATCTGTCCGCTGCAAACTTCATTTCTCCGGGCCTGGTTCCGGGCGCGCGCCTTGGTGCGCACCATTATCCGGACCATCCCCCGGCTTCGCCGGCAGTTTCCCACTTCATGCTTGAACGACTGCCCGTCCCATGCGGCGGCGGTCGCGACGCGGCCAGAATTACAGACTGCAGAACCGGACAGCGGCTCTCCAGCCTGCCACGGAGACGGATCATGGTTTTATCGACTTACGTCGAGCAGGTATCGATACAAGCGGGAAGGGGAAGCATGGACGGCGTGCTCTGGCTTCCGGAGAATGCGGTCGGCGTCGTCCTGCTTGCCGATGGCCGCAGCGGTTACCGGATCAAGCCGCCGATCGATTATGTCGGCAGCGTGTTGCGCAATGCGCGCCTCGGCACATTCTGGCTGGACCTCCTGGCCGAAACGGGGAGCGATAGCCCGCAGGCGGGCAGCGAGATAGACGTCCTCACGCACAGGCTCGAGGCGGCATGCGGCTGGCTGCAGGCCAACGACAACACGCGCGACATGCCGGTAGGACTGTTTGGCGCGGGCTACGGCGCGCCCGCGGTGCTGCAGCTGGCTGCCATGCTCGGCCACAAGGTGTTCGCCGTCGTGCTGCGCGGCGGGCGGCCGGACCAGCCGGTCCGTGCCAGCCTGGGTCGGGTGCACGCGCCGACGCTGTTGATCGCCGGAAGCCTGGACGACCGTATGGTCGGTATCAACCGCGCGCTCTATGCCGGATTGCGCTGCAAGAAACAGCTGGAAATCATCCCCGGCGCGACGCATTCCTTCGAGGAGCCGGGCTGCCTGGAAGTGGTCGCGCGCCTGGCGCGCGGCTGGTTCCTGCAGAACGTGCGCGTCAGGCATGTGTAATTCGTTCTGTGCTCAGAAATATTTACAAGCCGCGTCGACGATATGCGGAACCGCCTGCCTTGCCTTTCGGGGATCGTGATTAACGAAGCTCAACCCCGGTGCATTTGCAGCAAGGAGGCGGAAACCGCTGCGTCATCCACTTTGTCAAATTGCGAGCATTCATTTCGCCAGGAAAACGCAAGCACTTCTCGAAGGGAACTGCCATGAACAAGAACAAGACTGCGGCTCTGCCTGTCATGCTCCTCGCCGCATTCCTTGCCGCAGGATGCGCGTCGACAACCGGCGCCAAGCAGGGCGAGGCAAAGAAATCCACCGGCCAGATGATCGACGATGCGACGATCACGTCGAAAGTGAAAGCCGCGCTCCTTGCCGATCCGGAGGTCGCGGGCCTCAAGATCAATGTCGACACGTCGAACGGCAAGGTCACCCTCAAGGGCGAGGTCAAGACGATGGCGCTCTGGCGCAAGGCCGAGTCGCTGGCGCGCGGGGTGGAAGGCGTGCAGGCCGTGAACAACCAGCTGGTGATCACGGGCTGAACATGGGGTGAATCATGCGAGGATGGCAAGTCCTCGTGCTGCCGGGCGTGTCCGCGAACGAAACGCCCGGCATGTTGTGCATCAGGCGTAATCCACCTGGTTGTGCTTGGTCGTCACCAGCTTGTTCTGCGACAGCGACATCATCAGCACCGCGATCATTTCATGCATGATGATAGTGTGGCCGTTTGCAGTCGCCTGCAGATACTCGCGCAGTTTTTCGCGCACGGCCTGCACGCCGGTGACGTCGATGATGATATCGACCTTGATGCCGAGCATCGCGATGTCCATGAAATCGTTGGTCGTTTTCACGCCGCGCGTACGCGCCACGGCCATCCCCGGCATGTCGTTCTTCAGGTCGGCGACGCCGACGATTTCGACAAAGGAGGCATCGAGCAACTGCTTGATGAGCGGCGTCCCCGTTTCGCCTGCGCCGATGATGCCGATACGGATTTTCTGCATTCTCTACTCCCTTTTCCTTCAAGTCTGGATATCCGCCGCAGTGCGGCAGGGTTGATGCCAGTCTCGGCTTGCGCACTGGAATCGCCTATGATCCAGGTCAAAGATTGTTTCCTTTGAAGAGCGCAGGCGATGTGGGGGGATAGCGGTCAGGAAGCTCGGTGTACGGCGCGGGCTGGAATGCCTTATTCCTTCACGAGCAAACGCGCAGCCGGCACGGCCAGTTCTACATCCGATTCCGGATAGGCGACGCAGGGAAGAATGAATCCTTCCGCCTTTTCCTCACGCGTCAGGCCCGGCCACTCGATGCGGTAGCTGACCTGTCCGCTGGTCAGTCGGCACATGCAGGTGCGGCATGTGCCGTTGCGGCAGGACGCTGGCAGGTCGATGCCGGCGCTGCGCGCCGCACCCATGAGGGGTGAGGAGGCGGGGGCGTCGAACTGCATGCCGGCAGGACGGACGATCGCGGTGAACCGCGGCACTTGCGACATGGGCTGCCTCGGTCAGGCGGGCCGGACCGGCGTGGCGGCGGTTTCGCCGACGACGGTGTTCCAGCGACGAACCTGCCAGCGCGGTACCAGGCCGTTGGCGACATAGGGATCGGCCTGGGCAAAGGCTTCGACGACTGCCGGCGATTCAGCCTGGAAAAAGAGCACGGCCGTATCCACCGGATCGTCCAGCGCACCGGCGATGACCAGCTCGCCGCGCTTGTGCGCTTCCCATGCGAGGGCGAGATGTTCGTTGCGATATTGCTCACGGCGGGTGAGATAGTCGGGCACCAGGTCGTAGATCAGCAGAAAGTGCATCGCAGTTCCTCTTAGTGGGGAAGTGCCGATGATAGCCGTTCGGGCGAAAACCCGCCTGTTTGCATCTGATTGATTGAAGCCGATCTATCGCGAGGCGCGGCGTCATGGAAGGCCTCGATCACCGCATTGCGCACGCTGCGCCAATGCTCGCGGCTGCCGCGCACGTGCTTCTGGTTGATTTCCAGTTCGATGCCGAGATAGGACTCTGCGGGAAAGCGCCGGCGCAGGTACACGGTGAAACCGTCTGCCGTGCCGAGGTAGGGATAGTTCAGCCGCGTCTTCAGCGCACGGGCATAGACCTTCAGCGCCGTCTGCCAGTGCCGGCACAGGCCGGCTTCCGGCGTCCGTGCCGGGTCATACAGCAGGCCGAGGTCGGCCGTGCGCACCTTACCTGCGAGTTCGGGCGTGAAGCTGTGGCAGGACACATGCACGACGCGCCTTCCCGCCGCGACCGCCTGCGCAACCTGGGTCTCGACCTTCATGCGGTAGGGCAGGTAGTAGCGCTGGAAGATCTCCCGGCGGATGTCTTCCGGCGCCGCGCGCGTCGCTTCCGAGTAGAGCCTTGGATGGCTGGGCGAGCGGTTCAGGTCGATCAGCAGGCGGTTGACGGTCGAGACTACCAGCGGCGCATTCAGCGCATGCGCAAATTCACGCGCGACGCGTAGTGCGCCAACGTCGTAGGCGCGATGGGTACGCAGCAACTGCTCATGGCCGTGGAAGAAGTCGTGATAGCGCGACGGCACGCGATTGCCGCCGTGCTCGCAGGTGATGAGGTAAAAGTCGTTGCCTGACACCGTATCTTTCTGCTTATTTCTGTTTATTATCCGGTGAACACGCGGCCATCGTGCAGGCAGTCGCACAGTTCGCGGTAGACCGCCTGCAGCCGCGCCGGTGACACACCGTTGCCGACCGCGCGCAGTATGCGCCGGGCAAGCGGCCCTCTTTCGAGGATGGTCTGCAGCGGCTCGCCCCAATGTTGCGCCTGCTGCGGGTCGTCGGCCATCATGCGGTCGACCAGGGCATTCCATAACTCGCCGGCAGTGCAGTCCGTTCCGAGGAACCCGAGCAGGCGCAGGTACACGGCGTTGTCGATCTGTGCCTGCTCGGCGTCGCGGATGCAGGCCTGCAGGATGGCGGCGAGCGCAGCCGTGGACATTTCCTGCTGGGCGATGAGGTCGTCGCGCCGGTACAGCCAGCGCACGAGTTCCACGGCCGCAGCCGCCACCGCAAGGTCCGCGCGTGGGCATTCCTGCGTGTCGACCACACGGATCTCGATCGCATTGCGGTCGAAGCGCGCAATCGCGCCGCGCGAATTGAGCCATTCGTGCTGAAGCACCTTCTCCGGATCATGCGGCGCGATGTCGCGGTACATCGGCGCCAGGATGCGCTGCTCATACGCGGCACGGCTGGTGACGGTTTCCGGTACGACCATACCGGCGATCGATGGAAACTGCCGGGCATTGTCGCAGTACACATGCATGCGGTAGTCCACCCAGCCGCAGATGTGCCCGTCGGCGATCGGCGAACTGGCGGCCAGCGCCGGCAGGATCGGCAGCACCAGCCGCACCGCGGCATGCAGCCGGGCGAACTCGTCGTCGTCGCCGAAAGACAGGTTGACGTGCATGCTTTGCAGGTTGGCCCAGCCGTGACTGCGGCTGTTGAAGATGCGGTCGTAGTTGCGATAGATTGCCTCGTTGCCGTGCGGCCAGAGGCGAGTTTCGGTGCGCGGATCCATCCATGGATGCATGCCCCCTGGCATCAGGCGCGCGTCGAGGGGCTGGAGACGGCGGCCGATTTCCCGGACTTCCGTGTGGAAGGCGTCCGCCAGGAGGGTGAGCGAAGGGACGGGACGGACATTCTTGATCTCGATCACATGCGAAACCAGCTCGTTCGACCAGCCCATCCTGCCGCGCTCGACATCGTTGACCGTGCTCCCTGCGGCGTTCCGCAGCAGGTGGTCGGCGACCGGCAGCACCGACAGGCGTTCGGCATCGACGATCATGTATTCCAGCTCGATGCCGTAGCCCATGAAAGCCTTCAGCATTGAAGGCAACGGAGGTTCAGGTTCGCCTGCGCCGCTCATAGGGATGTATTTCCTTTCTTGGCTTCGATGCGCTTGCGGAACACGCCCATCACCTCGCGGTACAGCGCATCGGACAGGACGGCGTCCTCGTTACCGGCATCGACATTCGGGTTGTCGTTGATTTCGATCACGTAATACTGGCAGCCGACCTGCTTCAGGTCCACGCCGTAGAAACCGTCGCCGATCAGGTTGGCCGCCTGCACGGCGATCTTCACCACCTCGTCGGGCACCTCGCCGACCGACATCGCTTCGGTCCGGCCTTCCGACATGCGGTGTTGCTCATGCTTGATGATCTGCCAGTGGCCCGGCGCCATGTAGTACTTGCACACGAACAGCGGGCGCTGGTCGAGCACGCCGACGCGCCAGTCGAATTCGGTCGGCAGGTACTCCTGGGCCAGCACCAGTTCGGACTCCTTCAGCAGTTCGTTGACCGTGTCCAGCAGCGCTTCTTTCGATTCGATTTTCACCACGCCCTGCGAGAAGGCGCCGTCCGGCTGCTTGAGGATGCAGGGCAGGCCGAGGGTGGCGGCGATCTGGTCGACATTGCCCTTGTGCACGACGAGCGTCCTGGGCGTCGGCACGTGGTGGCGGGTGAGCAGCTCGTTCAGGTAGATCTTGTTGGTACAGCGCAGGATGGATTCCGGATCGTCGATGACCACCATGCCGGCGTCTGCCGCCTGGCGCGACAGCTCGTAGGTGTAATGGTCGACCTTGGTGGTGTCGCGGATGAACAGGGCGTCGAAGTCCGCAATCCGCCGGGCATCCTTCGGCGTGAGGATCTCCGCCGTCATGCCGAGCAGTTCGGCTGCCTCACGGAACTTCTGCAGCGCCGCTGCGTTGGACGGCGATTCGCCACGCTGAGGGTCATGCAGGATGGCGAGCGAAGGCTTCTTCGTGGCCGGTGAGCTCGTCCGTATTTTTTGTTCCTTCAGGTAATCCATCGCGGCCTGCGCGGCGAATTCCTGGTGATGTGCCGGGATGTCGCGGATGCTGCCCGGGTAGATGCTGCACAAATGCCATCGTTCATTGGCCCGCTCGAAGCGCACATGCAGCACCGGCGTGCGCAGCAGCTTGAACAATTGCTCGCTCAAATGCTGGTGGCCGGCTTCGGCATCGCGGCCGAAATAGATATTCAGGTCGAGCACGTCACCGGCGGCGCGCGAGAGCGAGCAGTCGATCAGGTTGCCGAGCTTTTCGGTCAGGTCCTGCACTACGCTGCGGGCATACAGGTCCTTCATTGCCTGCACGTCCGGCACCGGCTGGTGGCCGCGCGCTTCCGCCAGCAGAGAGACGTAATAGCCCTGGCTTTGGTAACGATAGGTTCTGCAGAGATTGAAGACTTTGGTGGATCCCATGTCCCCGTAGGCGGGATCCATGAGGTAGGTTTCTGCGGGTATCACGGTGACGCCCGGTATGTCGTTGGGCCAATCTTCCTGTTGACTAACGACGAAGAGGATGTTCATGGTACTTCCTGTCGCGGCGGACACCGCGGGTGGATGATCAGCAGGTTCGCATCGTGCGTCACTATGCCCAGCAGTACCGCGTTGACGACCCGGTCTACGCTCAACCAGTACTCCTGCGTATCGGCAGTGTTGGCATAAGGATTCTGTTGATAGGGATCGACAACCAGCACCTTGCGGCGCTGCCTGTCGTAACCGGCGATGATCACGAAGTGCCCGGACGGCAGTCCGCGCACGTCGTCCGGCACGTCGTCCGGCCCGAATTCGCGCGCTACCCGGTACAGGTAGGTGGAGCTCAGTCCGGTGATGATCGGCAGGCGCCGCCGGAGGATGCCCCGGATCAGGTAGCGCGACAGGTCGAGCAGGCGCAGCCGGCCGCCCAGGCTGAGGAATTCGAGGTAACCCGTGGTCGCGTGCTGCAGCCGGTAGTCCATCTTGGTCTCGCGCTGCCGCTGCAGGCGGTCGGCGATGTCGATGCCTGGCTGTGTGAACCAGGTTGGATCGAACACGTTGAGGTTGTAGGTATAGATCGTCGCGTTGTATCCGCGGCGCAAGGCATCGCAGGCAAGGAAGACGGCAAACGTGCCGCCATGTTCGAGGCGGCCGGTGCGCTGGATCACCTTGGAAAGCGATTCGTCCTCGCCCCAGTAGCGATACACCGCATGCAGGCAGGTCGGGCCGCAAGTGGTTTCATCCGGCTGCGGGAGGATCTTGACAGGCAACTGCAGGATATCCTGGCTCACGGGAATAGTTTCCGTTCGGGCGCGATGTTTCGTTGCGATGTTTCTTGTGTATGTGCCGATGACAGCGGCAACTAGCGGATAGCATTTTCGGTGCCAGACCTTCATGCCGCCTTCGAAGGCATCATGTGCGGGAAAAAGACTTCATCGGCATGTAAAAGTTTCCACCGCGTGCAGCTCTTTCCACTCAAGCAGCCACTTTCGCTGCAACAAATCGCGGTATACGCATAGGCACGGATGCTGCATTGCTGGATGGATGCCCGGCGCGGCTCGTGCCCCGCCGGCGTCTTGATCATGCACTTGACCAGGAGGTTTCAGCGATGAAAAAAATCCTCACCATGACGATCGCCCTCGGCCTTGTTTTCCCGAATGCCTTTGCGCAAGTCACTTCCCCGGCGCAACCCGCCGCCGGTGTCGAGACATCCGGCGCACCCGCTACTTCCGGTGGCGCATCCGGCGCGCCTCAGGACACATCTTCGGGCAGCTCGAATGTGATGACCACGGAAGCCGGAGCGGACCTGCCGCCTCCGCCTTCCCCGATCGCACGGCTTAAACCCGTCACGCACGACGATGTCGCTTATCTCTGCGGCGGCGTCGGCGAGGAGGAATCGACGTACATGAAGCGGGAAGCCAAGGACTACGACCTGATGCTGACTTTTGCCACCCGCAAGGGGGAATACCTGGCGGATGTGGATGTCGACATCCTGGACGCCAAAGGCAACACGGTGCTGCAGATGGCCTGTGATTCGCCCATCCTGCTGGTTGACCTGCCGCAGGGAGGCTCGTATCGCGTCAAGGCCGAGACTGCGGGTTATGCGTTGAACCGGACGGTACGGGTTGCCGGCGGCAAGCGCCAGGCGCCGAAGGTCGCGTCCACCGTGTTGTCGTGGCCGCAGACCGTTGCCGAAGCCGGCGGGGCCGGCGTGACCGCTACCGGCAGCAGCGGTGACAGCGGGGAATCCAAGTCACGCAGCGGCCCGCGCTAACCATGGCGGCAACCATCGATCCCCGTTCGGGCGTCCTCGCCGGCGCCAACACTCACATCAGCAGGGCCCCGGACGCATCGCGCGGGGACCGGCGTATCCTGCCCGACCGCCGCCTGGCCAACCGGCTGCCGCCGGAGCCGCAGGAACTCAGCGATTCGCAGTTCTTTCGCCGTACCATCCTCGTCGTAAGCCTGATCATCTTCACCGGCTTGATGCTGACGTTTATCTGGTATGCGAGCGATGTCTTCCTCGTCTTGTTTGCCGGCATCCTCATTGCGGTGCTGTTGCGCGCGCCGACCAACTGGCTGGTGGAGCGCGGCAAGTTGAGAGAGGGGGCTGCGCTTGCGCTGTCGATTGCGGGTTTTGTTCTCATCATTGCGCTGCTGGTCTACGTGTTTGCATTTCCAATGACCGAGCAGGTAGGGCAGTTGCTGGAAACCCTGCCGCGGTCGATGGCGCGCATGCGGCAATGGATCCGCCAGTACGAATGGGCCAAGCCATTGCAGCCGATGATCGCGGAACTGTCGCGCCTGCGCTTCGATTTCCAGTTGCTGGGCCGTGCACGCGGCCTGATCAGCTCGACTGTAGCAGCGCTGGGCGGCGCTGTCGTTGCGCTGTTCATCGGCATTTACCTCGCCGCCCAGCCACGCCTTTACCAGCGCGGTGTGATGCACCTGCTGCCGCGCAGCCGGCGGCCGCGCGCATACGAGGTGATGGACGAGATCGGCTCGGTCCTGCGCTGGTGGCTGGTCGGACGCCTTGTCACCATGAGTGTGGTCGGCTTTGCCGCCGGCCTGGGCTTGTGGTGGCTGGGTGTGCCGCTCGCGTTCACGCTCGGCGTGATGACAGGCGTGCTGGAATTCGTCCCCTACATCGGCCCGATCATGGCGGCTGCCGCGCCCCTGATGATCAGCTTCAACATCGATCCGCAACTCGCCATCTATGTGCTGCTGCTGTATGTCGGCATACAGACCGCGGAAAACTACCTGCTGACGCCGCTGGTGGAGCAGCGCGCCGTGGCGCTGCCGCCCGCGCTGGTGATATTCGGCACGCTGCTGCTTGCAGCGCTCGCCGGACCGTTAGGCGTGGTGCTGGCGTCGCCGCTGATCGCCACCGGCATCGTGGCCGTCAAGCTGCTGTATGTCGAGGATGTCGTGGAGCAGCCGAAACCTAAGGTGTAGCAATCTTCATGCGGCCCGAAAGTATGAAGCGGAAGCGGTTTCGAGCCGGCTTTGATTGATATTCCTGTGTCTTTTCCGGCGCGCCGCTGCGGTCGAATCCATCCGCGCAACGCCCCCGACTCGCCTTGTCTGTGCCCATGCCGGGCAACGCGACAACAAGGATTTACATGAAAAACCAAAGCCTGGGCCGTTCCTTTGCGGTCCAGGCTTGCCGGGCGGATCGGGCCGTCAGGCCCGGATCATCGTTTACTGCTTTGCCTTTTCCGCTGCGCCTTGCATCTTCTCGCCACCGCGTTCGACATCCTTGCCCATTCCTTTCATCGTGTTGCAGGCGGACAGGCTGAAGGCAAACATCATCATGCTCAGTAGGGTAATGATTCTTTTCATGATTTTTCCTTTCAAGTTAGCGAGTGTGAAATCAGTTTCTCCCGAAACTGCCGCGTCGGCGCTCGCGCACCGGCGCGCTCCGGACGTCAAGATTGCTGGTCGTTGGTACGACCCTGCACATACGCCCCTGCCATGGTTAAGACCTTTCCAAGCAGATCGACGTTCGTTTGGTTGTTTGCCGTCAAAGTGCCGACTGCGGTCGCGCCTGTGGCCACCGTTTTCATGATCCGCCGCGGGCCGATGGCGACCAATGCCGCCACGCCGGCTGCGCAGAGGAAGGGGTGGTCCATCAGCACGCGCATCAGGGTACTTCGCGGAAAACCTGTCGGTACAGGGCGTTGCGTCGGATAGAGTGGTTGCGCATGCACCAGTTGTTGCGGCCTCGGGTTCCCCGGCCGTGGTGCCGGGATCTGTTCGAGGTCGACTCCGTCGGTGAGCGCGCGACGATAGCTTTCTCTTCGCATTTGCATTCGCTCCAGAATGGCCTTCCGTTCTTCTTCAAGTGATGGACCGCTCATAGGGCTTCCTTGATGACGTCGATATCACGCTGGAATTCCGTCCGCAGCGTCGTGGTGAGCGATGGCGAACGGAAATGCTTCAGGCACAGGTTCAAGCTCACGCCGGCAATCGCGCCATAAAGAAGGACCACGAACCATGCCGCCAGCGCCCTGTATTCCGACGTCCAGAAACTGACGATGATCGCGATGCCAAGGAATATCGTCGCCAGCAGGGCGAACAGGCCCGCCACGGCGAAGCCCGCGATGCGCAACGCGAGGTTGTGTTCGCGTATCTTCATCTCGACCCGCAACAGGTCCATGTAATCGCCGACGCGCTCCAGGGTGATGAGATAGAGCTGCCTGGACTTATGAAGGGCTGAAAACATGTGGATCTTCCTTATGCGAAATGGATGCCGGCAGGAATACCTGCCGGTGCAGGTGAACCGGACTACCAGCCTAGCGGCGCTTGAACAGCAGGCCGAGCAGAAGGCCTGTACCGACCGCTACGGCGACTGACTGCATCGGCTTGTCCTTCACGTACTCGGTCGTAGTCTCCATGCCGCGGTTGAGCTGGCGGGTCGCTTCGCTGGCGATGCCCTTGGCCGCATAGCGCACCGAGCTGAACTTCGCCATCAGTTGCGCATGGGCTTGGGTCAGCTCGTCGTCGGACATGCTGGCCGAACGGTTGACCAGCGCGTCCAGGTCGTTCTTCAGGCTGGAAAGTTCGCTGCGCAGGGTGGCCGCCGAGCGCTGTGTGGCGCCGGCTTTAAAGTCACTGAACGTGCTGCGGGCGCTGGTGCCTTGTGCAGCAGTCGACTGCCGGTCGCTGCCGTTGCCGCTGGTGCTGGTGGCTTGGGGGGTCGAAGTATTGGTTGTATCCATGAATCGCTCCTTGACTGGGTTTGACGGACTCCGCGAACTACGCGGAAGGGACAGTAATAGCGGGAACGCCTCTGCAACAGCAAGCAGGTGCGCCTCAGGGGCTGGGCCCTCGGTTGCGTTCATGAAAAAACGCGGCGCGATGCATCGAACCTCCTCTTTTCTATGGCTGCTCAAGGGGCGCAGCAAACGTTGTGCCAAGCATCAGGCACGCATGAAAGCGCGTGTGCAGGCTGCATGCAGGGGAGGGATGAGGGCAGGAAGGGAAAAATATGCAGATGACTGTGTAAGTGCGTAAAAGAGAGCGTCAATTTTTGTACACGTTGCATGTAATTATTGCAACCCGATGACATGATCATGGGGAGTGCTTCCGCGCGACAAACTCCTTGCGGCTTGTGGCACTGAGGAAACATAATTGCTGGTACTGCACGCGGACGGATATGCTTCGCGTGCCCCATATCGACCAGCACAAGAAAGGCAGCCATGTCCTCCACTTTCGGGCTCGACGAAGCGCGCGCATACATGCACCAACTGCTCAAGGTCATGTTCCAGCAGGGCGGCTCCGACCTCTTCATCTCTGCCGACTTCCCGCCCAGCATGAAGCACCAGGGTTCGATGAAGCCGCTCAGCCAGCAGAAGCTCACCGGCGAGGTCACGCGCAAGCTTGCGCTGTCGCTGATGAACGAGAAGCAGTCGCAGGAGTTCGAGAACGACCTCGAGTGCAATTTCGCGATCTCGATCCCCAACCTCTGCCGCTTCCGCGTCAACGTCTTCGTCCAGCAGCAGCAGGTCGGCATGGTGATCCGCACCATTGCCGCCGAAATCCCCAACTTCGAAAAGCTGCAGCTGCCCGAGATCCTGAAAGACGTGATCATGACCAAGCGCGGCCTGGTCCTGGTCGTCGGCGGCACCGGCTCCGGCAAGTCCACCACGCTGGCCGCGATGATCGACCACCGCAATGCCAATTCCTCCGGCCACATCATCACGGTCGAGGACCCGGTCGAATATGTTCACAAGAACAAGTCCTGCCTGATCACCCACCGCGAGGTCGGTGTCGACACCCACACCTGGCACCACGCGCTGAAGAACACCCTGCGCCAGGCCCCCGACGTGATCCTGATCGGCGAAATCCGCGACACCGAGACGATGGAGCACGCGATCGCCTTCGCCGAGACCGGCCACCTCTGCCTGGGCACCCTGCACGCCAACAACGCCAACCAGACCATCGACCGCATCATCAACTTCTTCCCGGAGGAGCGGCGTACCCAGCTGCTGGGCGATCTCTCTGCCAACCTCAAGGCGATCGTCTCGCAGCGCCTGGTGCGCACGGAAGACGGCAAGGGCCGCAAAGCGGCGATCGAGATCCTGCTCAACACGCCGACCATCGCCGAACAGATCCTCAAGGGCCAGTTCCACGCGATCAAGGAGACGATGGCCAAGTCCAGGGAACTGGGCATGCGCACCTTCGACCAGGCATTGTTCGATCTCTACAACGATGGTTTCATCAGCTACGACGAAGCGATCCGCAATGCCGACTCGGCCAACGAGCTGCGGCTGCAGATCAAGCTGCGCGCGACCCGCGGCAAGGATGGCGGCGCGGCGGAGGGCGGGTTGAATCTTGCGATTACCGAGGAGCCGGAGGAGGAAGAAGAGGGCGAGGACAAGGCGAAGAAGTAGTTCGTCGAGTTCAGGTCTTTGTCCTGCTTTTATCCGGCTTCCGGAAAACGGTTCGCCCCCAAGGCGCTTGTATCGGCAATCTGACTTGTTGCTTGTCGTCCCGACGAACGTCGGGACCCAGCGTCGTTGCTTCCGTCCATCAACATCCGGATTCCGGCCTTCGCCGGAATGATCTTTCTTGTCTCTGTCCGCCTCTCAAAGAGGCGAAAGACTCTGAGCGCAAACGCCCTCACGCGGGCGGGAAGCATTCCCGAGCGCACCGGCAGTGCCGTTCCTCTGGTTTGAACTTCCTTCCCGAGGACTTCTTCAACGGCCAGAGAGAAAATTGTCTTTTCGTCATGATTCGCATTACACTTGCCGCCATGTTTCATCGGTAAGCCGGAGCAGGTCGCGTGCCTGCCCGCATCCAAACGATCCATGCCTTTCAATCACGATATTTGGGACGCGAATCAATTAAAAATCAAGAAAGCGATTTGCGTATTGTTTGTGCTGACCCTCCACCTGCTGGCCCTGTATTTCGTGGGAACGCACTGGCAGGTCAAACGGACTGAGCCCCAAATGGCGGGCACCATGGAAGTTGAATTGCTTCGCGGTGCGGGTGCGGCGGCCAAGCCTGATGAGAAGCAAGGCCGTAGCGCGCCGCGCGTGCCGGTGAAACAACGCGAACTGCCTGCAGGCACAGGACGCGCCGGTTCCGGCGATCGCCCGGCAACCGGAGAACCAGGCGTTTCGCCTGTTCATCCTCGTGTTGAAACGCGCGAGGATGACGGCGGTGATCGTGACAGTAACGCGAATGCGGCTTCATTGATCGATAACGCGCTGCGCAGCGCCGGCAAGGTGGACAAGGAAATCCGCCAGCAGCTGCCGAGACGCTTCCCCGACGATTCGAAGGACGGCCGGCCATCTGCACTGGAACGGGCAGTGGAGGCCGCAGGAAAAATCAGGACCACAACGACGGAAGAGATCACCTCTGCCGATGGAACAAGGATGACGAAAGTCACCGGGCCGTCAGGCACCTATTGCGTGATACGTAATTCAATTGGAGCGACCGCTGGAATCGATACCATTCAACGCGGCGTGCCGCAGCGGACCGTTAACTGTCCTTGACGCGTGTGAGGCGAATGCGCACTGTCTCAAAATCGCAGCACCTGCCGGATCGAACTCCCCAAGTCAGATCCACGTAAGCCTCCCGCACTAACCTGTAATCATCCAACGTCAGGATGAACGCGGGAGGGAGCCATGAATCATCGGTCCGGTACGCTAGGCAAAGCCGCCAGCAAATCAGCAAAGCAGGGCAGGGTACATCCGCTGCCCGCGCCTTACGCGATCGCGCGGCCCATCGAATGCAGCTCGTTCGGCTCCATCCTGAAACGCCTGGTGCGAATGTCCTTCCGCCGATTCTTCTCGCCCTGAACGCATCATGGGAACGTATCAAGCGCCGACCAAGGAACAGGTCCGGGAGTACCTGAAGCGCCGCTTCGGCAGCAGCGGGCCTGTGCCATCGATCAGCGAGATCCGAAGTGCGCTCGGATGGGACAATCGCCCGGTTTCGACGAACACGTCGGCTTGCCAGGGTGATGCCCCATCGGAGCGCGAAGACAGCACGGCGTAGCATCATCTATACCCATAACTTGCCAGTTCTTGCAACCCGTATGAAGTGAGGGCGGAGTCTTGACTTCCTGCGAGTCTGCCTTTGCATCCAGCCGCGCATTCGTTCTCGGCTGAACCACGCCAACTCCTCCCATGCCAAACGACAACGCATCCGTGCCCGTTGTGCCAGGCACGACCTTCGCCATGTCCGACTTGTTCAATACAGATGGCGGCCGGTGGAGCTAGACTCCGCACTCACACCTTGTTTTTCAATCTGGAGACGAAACATGATGAAACCGCGGATCACAGTCCTGACAATCGGCGTAGATAACCTGGAACGGTCGCTGGCTTTCTACCGGGACGGCCTGGGCCTGCAGACGGAAGGGGTTATCGGCAAGGAATTCGAGCATGGACAGGTCGTTTTCTTTGAACTGCAGGCGGGCCTGAAGCTCGCGCTCTTTGAACGCAGCAATATCGCGCACGACGCGGGCATTCCCGTCGGCCTGCCCAGCTCGACGGAATTCACCATCGGACACAACGTCGGCAGCAAGGAGCGGGTCGACGCCATCATGGAGCAGGCCCGGAAGGCCGGCGCCAGGATCACGAAGGAGGCGCAGGATACCTTTTGGGGCGGCTACGGCGGGTACTTCCAGGATCCAGACGGTCATCTCTGGGAAGTGATCTGGAATCCTGCATGGGAGGTCAACGATTAGTGCTACTGGTTAGGGCTATAGGGCGGAAGAGCCGTCTCGAAAGACAACGCTTTTAGCGTCATGCAATTTGCTGCGCACGCACCTCGTGGTGAGTCTTGTGTTTTCAATAACCTGCGCATTAAACTGGGTGACGTATCTCGCAGTTATTTATCACTGTGGTTTCGCACAGTGTGCTGTCAAGACAACCACGTGATAATGGCTTGCGCCGGATTACGGTCCCAAGTTATACGGACAGTGAGCCGAGTTAGTCAGACAGCCGTTGTCCGTATAACTTGAAAGTTAGGCCGAATATGGATGCAGAGGGCATTCTCAGCATCGTCGCTTTACTGTTGCACTCGCGCACAGTCCTGTGCCTTATCTGTACCTCGATTGCAGCGTACGTACTTGTATTTTTGTTTCCATGGCTGTCCGGCTTACAGGGTATTATGCTGGCGGCATTGGGACTCGGGCTAGGGGCGGCATGGGAAGCCTGTGCTCAAACTAATAGCGATATCATTCCTAGCCCAAATACGGAAACGACTCGTTTTGTTGCCGTAACTACCGCTGCTTTAGCTGGTGGCTTTTGGGGTGTGACCAGCGCAAGTGCAGTTAAGTCAATGATTGCAGGAGCAGTTATTTTGGCAATAGCTGCCTATGTATGGCATTGGTACGCTACGGAAAAAAAGATGTGGGTAAGCAAGGACAGAGCATTTCTGTGTATTGGTGCGTCTGTACTTTCGTATGCGGTTGGAGCATGGGCTTGCAATGCTTACTTCGCCTAACATTCCTATATGGACTTGGCCCCTCCGTGCTGGTCAACTTAAACGTTGAGCATCCGGAATGCAATCCCCCGCAAGCTCATCACTCTTTCCCCGGCACATCTGGACCCTGCTCGGACTGTACTGTGTCGCCAGCCTTGCACACTTCATCCACAACGCCGAGTACATCGCGTTCTACCCGAACATGCCGGCGTGGCTCACTAGAGAGAAGGTCTACCTTGCATGGCAGGCCGTTGCCAGTGTGGGAGTTGTCGGCATTGCCTTCTCCCTTGCCGGCTGGCGCACGGCCGCCGCGCTTTGTCTCGTTGCCTATGGCGCCCTGGGGCTCGACGGCTTGGGGCACTACGCGCTTGCCCTGTGTTCGCAACACACTTTCGCCATGAACTTCACCATCTGGTTTGAGGTTCTTGCGGGCGTAGCGCTTGCCGTTTGTTCAGCCTCGCTTGTCGGGGAACAAATCGTTCGGGGACGGCGCAATACCGGTGCTTGACCTTGTCATCGAGAGGTAGACGGCCTGGCTGAATGACGATGGAAATACAGACAGAAAGGTTCCTGCTTCGCGACTTCGTTGACGGCGACATTGCGCAATTTGAGGCATACCACAACGACCCGCGATCTCAGGAGTTCCATGACGCCGGGGAAGCCAGGCCGGAGCGCCCTCGCGAGCTGGTGACGCGCTTCCAGGCGTGGGCTGCGGAGCAGCCGCGACGCAACTATCAACTCGCCATTGTTCAACGCAAATCGCCTCACGCGCTCATCGGGTGCGCAGGCCTGCGTGAGGTGAACGCGCCGTCGGGCTCGGCGGAGCTGGGAGTCGAGCTGGCTCCCTGGTATTGGGGGCGTTACGGGTACGCGATCGAGGTCACGCGCGCCTTGGTTGAGTTCGGCTTTGGTATCCTCGATCTGCGGAAGATCGGTGGCCGCACAGTCAGCGCCAATTCCAGGATAGCGCGTCTTGCGGACGCGTTTGGTGCCACCGCCGTTGCCAGTCGGACCCCGGAGTGGATGGTTATCAAGGGATGGACTGAAATCGAATGGCAGTTGACGAGAGAGCAGTGGGAGGGCGGTCGCCTGGCAAAGCGATACGGCCGGCGTGCCAACGCGTAGCATCGCGCATGTGAACGACAGGACTGATACGTGACAGACTTCTACGACGAGCTGGCGCCGATCTACCACCTGATCCACCAGGATTGGAACGCGAGCATTCATCTCCAGGGCGAACAGCTGTCGTCCCTCATAGGCAACGAATGGCCGGGCAGCCGGCGAGTCCTGGACATCAGCTGCGGGATCGGCACACAGGCGCTCGCGCTCGCAGGGTGAGGCTATTCAGTGACCGCCTCGGACTTGTCTGCGAAAGAAATCGAACGCGCGCGGCAGGAAGCGCAAAGCCGCGGTCTGCAGATTGAGTTCTCGGTCTGCGACATGCGGCGGGCGCATGCGCATCACGGTTCAGGGTTCGACATCGTCGTTTCCGGCGACAACTCATTGCCTCACCTGCTCACCGACGATGAAATCTCGATTGCGCTCCGCGAGATATTCGCCTGCCTTGCGCCCGGAGGCGGTTGCGTCATCACGGTTCGCGACTATGAGGCAGAGGAGCGCGGCAGGAATATCGTCAAGCCCTACGGCATACGCATCGAAGAGGGGAAGCGCCACCTGCTGTTCCAGGTGTGGGACTTCGACGGCGAGTGCTATGACCTCGCTTTCTTCTTTGTGGAAGAAAATCTCGTTTCCGGCGATGTGCAAACCAGAGTGATGCGCTCCAGGTACTACGCGATCTCGACCGGCAAGCTCTGTTCTCTCATGCGCGAGGCCGGCTTCGAAGACGTGCGCCGCATTGACGGAGTTTTTTACCAGCCGGTTCTTGTCGGCACGAAACCACGGGGATAGAAGAAGGGCTGGCCATTCCGGCTTTCCGACAAGGTACATCTCGGGCTGTGTCTTCAGCATTGCATTTTTGGCAATGCGAGCATTAAACTGGCTGACCAATTCATGCAGACGCAATTCCACCCTATCGAAAGGAACTCACCATGGTATTCCGCCGCTTGCTTCCGCTCCTTCTTGCACTGAGCATCCTCTGCATCCCGGCCAGGGCGGAAGATCTGACCCAGGAAAAGAGGGTGGATATCGAGCGCCTTCTCAACATGACGGGCGCGTTGGCTATCGGACAGCAAATGGCTGTTGCGGCCGCAGCCAACTATACGCAATCACTCAAGAAGGCACGCCCGGACATTCCGCAAAGCGTGCTCAACATGCTGCCTGCCGAGGTTGGCGCCACCTTTGAAGAGAACGTCGACTCGCTCAAGGAGCAGATCATCCCGATCTACCACAAGTATTTCACCGCCGACGAAGTGAAGGAGATGATCCGGTTCTACTCGACGGATCTCGGACAGAAGATGATCAAGACCATGCCCGCCCTCGTGCGGGAGGGGATGCTCGTGGGCCAGCGCTGGGGCGAATCCCTCGGGCCGAAGATCAACCAGAGGGTGATGGATCGGTTGAGGAAGCAAGGGGTCAAGATTTAGAGCGGTTTTCCTCCAGATGTACGCGACTCATGCATAGCGGTGGGCTGTCGTGAAACTGAAATCCCGGCGTCAGCCGGGATTTCAGTGCGCGCTCACCGGTAGCGTTTCACGATCGCCTGGTAAGACCCGTCCGCCCGCATCTGGTTGATGGCGTTTGCGAGTCTTTTGGCGGTCTCTTTCGGAAAATCGTGGGATGCCGCGACGTAGGAAATCTTGACCGGCCCCAGGTTGGGGCCGTACTTGAGTTCGGCAGGATCGAACCCGGCCTGCCGGTACACTCCGTGCGCCATCAGGTCCGTGGTGATCCATGCGCCGATGCGTCCCAGCTTCAATTTCCTGGCATTCATCACATCTTCGTTGGTTTCCTCGATATACGGGAATCCGGCCCGTTCCGCCTCGTCCTTGAAGCTGGTGCCGCGGGCGTAGCCGACGACCAGCTTTCGTGCTTCCTCGATGGTCCTCGGCGGATCGGCGAGGGTCACCAATACCGTATGGAATTCCAGCACCGGCGCCACCCATTGATACTGCGCCTCCCTGGCGGGTGTGCGGGTAAACGGAATGATCAGGACATCGTCCTTGACCTGGGCTTCCAGTTGCGCCCGTTGCCATGGCAGGAAACTGAACTCGAGCGGAATCCCCGCCTTCCTGCCGGCCTCGCGGACAATCTCCAGCACCACGCCGCCGGGCCGTCCTCCTGCGTTGGTGGTAAGCGGCGGAAACTCCGCGGCTACCACCTTGATGGATTGCTCTGCCGCAGCCGGCGGCGATAGAAGCAAGGCCAGCAGCATGAGCATGCCGACGGTCGCGGTCGTCAGGCGACGCATACCGGAACTCCTTTCGGAGAAGGGGACTTGCGGGAAGCAGGTTGATCGAGGCAGGCCTGCTTCCCAGAGGGATCAGGCGCTCTCAAGCACCGGTCGATACTTCAATATAGATCAATTCATATCGGTCTTCTGCTGCGCCTCGCCTTGCCACACCCATCGCTCTTGTGCTTCCTGGGCGTAACATGCGGTTTCGCCATCGCATGACGCCTTGGGATTGCCCCGGTCCGTCCTTTACGCCAAGTTAATTCGACATAGAATGAGTTATCCACTCCTCATGATCGGTGCCTCCTGGCGTATGCCGAAGCGATGATCAGTAAGGTCGCTTTATGGATCGCAGAACTGTTCCGCCTGATTGGAGCAGCCTGGTTTCCAGCCTCGCGCACATGATGCGTAACGTCAAGGTTTCCTGATGTGTTTGCCCAAGCCAGATCGATGCTGAACGGCGCCAGCCTCCACGCGAAGCTGATGCTGGCGCTGTCGACGCTGGTCGCGGTCCTGGCAGGCGGCCTGGCTTACTTCCTGATCGGGTACGAGCACGATCGCAGGCTGTCCCAGCTCGAACAGCGTGCCACGCGCATCGCCGACCTGCTCAGCCACTCGCTTGCCTATCCCCTGTGGAACGTCGACCATCAGGCAGTCGGCAGCCAGCTTACTGCACTGGCGTCAAATCCGGAACTGATTGAGTTCAAGGTCACCGCCGTCGACTTTGGCGAGGTGGCGACGGTTAGAGGCGTCCACGCGCCGCGCGATGGCGCCGGCGCCGGGAACAGCATCGTCCGTTTGCGTTCGATCAGCTATGCCCCCACCTCGGGCGCTCCCGAACGGGCGATCGGCGCGGTACGGGTGGTATTGACGCAAGAAGTCGTTGCACGCGATATCGCCGGCACCCGCCGGATCATCATCATGGCAGTCGCGGCCATTGTCGCCATGCTGTCCGCGGCGACTTACCTGCTGTTGAAGCATACGGTGCGCGAGCCGATCACGCGCCTTGAAGAGATGGTCGACCGCATCGCCGGCGGCGACCTCGACGCGCGATGCGCGGTCGGCTCGGGAGACGAGCTGGGCCGGCTGGCCGGACGGGTCAACATGATGGCGGAGCGCCTGCGCGAATCGACCATGCGTCTGCGAAGCCGCCGCGACCAGTTGGAGCAGGCCGTGGAGGCGCGCACCTCAGAGTTGAGGGAGGCCAAGGAACGTGCGGAAGTGGCCAACCGTGCCAAGAGCGTTTTTCTCGCCAACATGAGCCACGAATTGCGCACCCCCATGAACGGCATACTGGGCTACACCCAGATACTGCGTCACGACAAGAGCATGGGAGAGCGTCAGATTGCCTGGCTGAACGTGATCCAGCGCAGCGGCGAGCATCTGCTGACGCTGATCAACGATGTCCTCGACTTCGCCAAGATCGAAGCGGGAAAACAGGAATTGTTTCCGGTCGACATTCGCCTGGACGAGTTCCTGCATGTGATCACCGAGCTCATCCGCGTCAAGGCGGAGCAAAAGGGGCTCCACTTCATCTGCGACCTGACGCCGGACTTGCCGGTTGCCGTGCGCGCCGACGAAAGGCGGCTGCGGCAGGTGCTGCTGAACCTGTTGTCCAATGCGGTCAAGTTTACCGAGCGCGGGGACGTGCGCCTTCTGGTCCGCTTTGCCCCTCCGTCGCGCCTGCGCTTCGAGGTGCAGGACACCGGTATCGGAATCGGCAGGGATCAGCAGGAACGGCTGTTCCAGCCCTTTGAGCAGGTTGCCGACATGGCCCACCGATTCGGCGGGACCGGACTGGGGTTGACCATCAGCCGCCAACTGGTGCTATTGATGGGCGGCGACATCCAGCTCGAAAGCCGGCTCGGCCAAGGCAGCAGGTTCTGGTTCGAACTCGACCTGCCAGTGGTGGACGGCGATGCCGTGGCGCCGCAGCGAGAAGGGATGGCGAGCGGCTATGACGGGCCGCGAAGGAAAGTGCTGGTGGCCGACGATGTGGCGGACAACCGTGCGATCATTGCCGAAGTGCTCGGGGAGCTAGGTTTCGATGTGAGGGAGGCGGTGAATGGCGTCGAAGCGCTGGAGAAAGCGCAGGCCTGGCAGCCGGACCTGATCCTGATGGACGTCGTCATGCCCGGCATGGATGGACTGGAAGCGACACGGCGATTACGCCGCACGCCGCTCCTGCAGCGCATCCCGGTCATCGCCACTTCCGCCAGCGTGACGGATGAAGATGCGAAACAATGCCTGGCCGCCGGCATGAACGCCTTCCTGCCCAAGCCGGTAGACTTCGGCAAGCTGCTGCCGCAGATCGCTGCGCACTTGCATCTGACATGGCGCTATGAGCCGGCGCCGATGCAGCCCGCTGCCCCGGTTGAGGAGGACGTGCTGATTGTCCCCCCGCCCGAGGAGATGGAAACCTTGCATCGTCTTGCGCGCCTCGGAAACATGCAGGATATTGCCTCGCATGCCCGGCTCGTCGCGGAACGCGACGAGCGTTATCGCGTGTTTGCCAATCAGCTATGCAGGCTCGCAGCCGAGTACAAGTCCAAGGACCTTCTGTCCATGGTGGAGCGGTATATGCACCATGAGCGACAGGACACCTGACTCCAGACGGGGCAGACCCTGAAACCGCCGGCGCGCCGGGAAGGCAGCTCGCAGGTTGGGTTTCGTTGCACTCAACTCAACCTGTCACAATCATCTGGATGATCTGCGAGGCACCAATATCACCGCGTTAAGGCGTCGGTGAAGGTCACCGGATGTTGTAAAACGCGGAGCGTCCCGGATACCCGGTGGCATCACCCAGGTCTTCCTCGATGCGCAGCAACTGGTTGTACTTGGCCATGCGGTCCGAACGTGACATCGAGCCGGTCTTGATCTGCAGCGCATTGGTGCCAACCGCGATATCCGCAATCGTCGAATCCTCGGTCTCGCCCGAACGGTGCGAAATCACTGCCGTATAACCCGCGCGCTTGGCCATTTCGATTGCCGCAAACGTCTCGGTCAGCGTGCCGATCTGGTTGATCTTGATCAGGATCGAGTTCGCGATGTTCTTCTGGATGCCTTCGCGCAGGATCTTGGTGTTGGTCACGAACAGGTCGTCGCCCACCAGCTGCGCCTTCTTGCCCAGCGCATTGGTCAGGGTTGCCCAGCCATCCCAGTCGTTCTCGGCCATGCCGTCCTCGATCGAGATGATCGGGTACTTGTCGCACCAGGTTGCCAGCAGGTTGGTGAAGTCGGCCGACGACAGCGACAGGCCTTCGCCTTCCAGCTGGTACTTGCCATCCTTGTAGAACTCGGAAGCGGCGCAATCCAGACCCAGCGCGATCTGCGTGCCCGGCTCGTAACCGGCCTGCTCGATCGCCTGCAGGATCAGCTTGATCGCTTCTTCATGATTGGCCACGGACGGCGCGAAACCGCCTTCGTCGCCCACCGCGGTGGTCAGGCCCTTGTCGTGCAGGATCTTCTTGAGGGTGTGGAACACTTCCGCGCCGTAGCGGATCGCTTCGCGGAAGCTCGGTGCCCCGACCGGGATGATCATGAATTCCTGCAGGTCGAGGTTGTTGTCGGCGTGCGCG
>DASPMC010000118.1:0-20151 GCA_035627275.1 Noviherbaspirillum sp. | reverse complement strand
TACTCCAATGCGCAATAAGACGCCTAACCTTGACGACAAATCCACACCCTGCCCAACTGGATGTACAGCAATGCATTCGTGCAACCCGTGCACGCCCGCGCCCCTATTCGCTTTCAAGACTAATGACGCAGTAGTACTAGGTTCTCACGCAGAGAGTGGCGGCAAAGCCGCTATTCCCTGGTCGCCATCGTATCGATCACGACAATCAATTCCTCCGGCGCGACCGGCTTGGTCACATGCATCTGGAAGCCGGCCGTCAGTGCGCGGATGCGGTCCTCGCGTTGTGCAAAGGCGGTCAGCGCCAGCGCCGGCATGCGTTGCAGGGGCGTGCTGCCATCTCTGGACTTCCAGCCGCGCAAGCGTCGCAAGGCAGTGTAGCCGTCCTCGCCGGGCATCGCGATGTCGCAGACCAGTACGTCGGGCAGTTCCTCGCGCGGACAGGCATCCAGCATCGCCAGTGCCATGGCGGAGGAGCTTGCAGAAAACACCCGCGCCCCCGCGCCCGTGAGGACCACGGAAAGCGATTCGCGCGCTTCTTCCTGGTCGTCGACAAGCAGGATGCGCAGGCTGCCCAGCGATGGCAGCGGCATGCCGGTTCCCGCGTCGGATGGCCCGATGGTCAGGTACTTGTCCGAACGGGCGCGCAACGGGAAGGTGACCGAGAAGGTCGAGCCCTTGCCTTCGCCTTCGCTCTCGGCCTTGACGCGCCCGCCGTGCAGTTCGATCAGGTGCCGCACCAGGAACAGGCCCAGGCCGAGGCCGCTGTGGTCGCGTGTGCTCGAGGTGTCTTCCTGGCTGAAGCGGTTGAACAGGTGAGGCACGAAATCCGGAGAGATACCGACACCGTCGTCCCGGATCGTCACGGTAATTTCCTCCTCGGTATGCGAGGCGTTCAGCCAGACGTTGCCGCCTTCCGGCGTGAACTTGACCGCGTTCGACAGCAGGTTCCAGAAGATCTGCTGTACACGATCGGCATCGCCTTCGACCTGTTCGCTGGTGATGCGGTACGTGCAGGTGATGCCGATGCGCTTGGCCGCGGCCAGCGCGCGCACGCTCTCGACGGCGGCCTGCAGGGCCGGCAGCAGCGCCAGCGGCTGCTTCACCAGGCGCAGCTTGCCGCTCATCATGCGCGTGACATCGAGCAGGTCTTCGATCAGGCGCACCTGCTGGCCGACGCCGGTCTTGATGCCCTGCAGCGCGCGTTGCGCGAGCGGGGCGGAGGTGGCGTCCTTCACATAGTTTTCCAGCACGTGCGCCCAGCTCTGGATGCCGTTCAGAGGGGCGCGCAATTCATGCGACACGATGGCCAGGAACTCGTCGCGCGCGCGCGCCGCGGTTTCCGCCTGGATGCGGGCGGTGCGTTCGCGCGCCAGGAGTTCGTCACGTTCCTTTTCCATGCGGGCGCGTTCGGTGACGTCGTAGGCGATGCCGACCACCGACTCGATGTTGCCGTAGCGGTCGATCTCGGGAATGATGCGGCCGGAAAAATAGCGCATCTGCCCGTCGATGATATGGTCGAAGTCGAGCCGCTGCTCGATGCCGGTGGCGAAGGCCGCGTGCGCCGCATCGTCCCATGCGCGCACCACGCTGCGCGGCATGCCGAGTTCCGCCTTGGTCTTGCCGAGCACCGCCGGCGCCTTCAGGCCGGTGAGGCGCTCGATGGCCGGATTGGCGTACACGTGGCGCATGCTGCGGTCGATGCGCGAAATGATGTCGGGGGAATTCTCCACCAGCGTCTGGAACTCCCGGTCGCGCCGCTGCAGTTTTTCTTCGGTGATGCGCAGCCTGGTCGTGTCGCTGATGGCAATCACGAGGCCTTGCACCTTGCTGTGTTCATCCGTTTCAGGCACATACATCATGTGCAGGGTTCGGTCGGACTTGCCCGGCTCGGGCTTGCTGATCTCGTGTTCCTGCGGCTGGCCGCGCAGGGCGGCGTCGATGTATTGGCGGGCGGCGGCAAAGGTTTCTTCACCCATGATGTCGGCAATGCGCTTGCCGATTGCATCGGCCGGAGCACAACCGTGGCGATCCGCGAAGGTTTTGTTGACGAAGATCAGGCGGTACCCGGTATCGCACTTGGCGATCATCACGGGCAGGGCGTCCGCCAGCAGGCGCAACTGACGCTCCTGTTCCCCCAGCTCTTGCTCGGCGTGCCGGCGCTCCGTGATGTCCATGATCATCGCCGAGAAGCCATGCACGGCAGCGTTGGCCCCTACGTCCGGGGTGTAGGTGACCATGACGTGCCGTGTGCCGCCGGTGGTTTTCAGCGTGACCTCGTAACGCACCGATTCGCCGTTCAGTGCGCGCCGGACATGCGGCTGGATGTTTTTGTAATCCGCTCCCAGGATGTCCCCGACACGGCGGCCGACGATCTCGCTGCGGGAAAGCCCGAACCAGCGCTCGTAGGTCGCATTGACGAAGCGGTAACGCTCGTTCCTGTCGACATAGGAAATCAGCAGCGGCACGTTGTCCGTGATCAGCTGGAGGTAGTGATCCTGTTGGTGCAGGGCGGCGGCGATGCTTTTGCGTGCGCCCGCATCGCGCACGATGACCAGGATACCGTCCGGCGTGCCCGGATCGAGGTAAGGGGAGACGGTAATTTCCGCATTCAAGACGCTGCCGTCGGGAAGGGCCAGCGTCTTTTCATAGGTGGTCGGGCAGGACATGTCCGTTTCGCCGGACTGGAGCACTTCGACGATTGCCTTGCCGGTCAGCTTGTCGGCACTCGCATGGCCCAGCAACCTCGCCGCCGCCCGGTTGGCTCCTGCCACCTTGGCGCCGCGTACCAGCAGGATGCCGTCGCTGCAGCGTTCCACGAGTTGCAGGTAGCGTTCCTCGCTGCGAGCCAGGGGATCGTCTATCGGAAAAGTTCGCATGAATTCCCGGCGCATGCCGCCGGACTTCGTTGATGTTGGGCCGTCATATCCCCGGATGGGAAAAACCTGCTGTTCCGATGCTGCCATGATGAAACCGACTCCTCTTACCGGATTTCATGTCCGTTGCGCCTGCGGAGCGGCTGGAGCGCTCCACGGCGGTTCTTGAACCCGCGCCCATCGTATCCTTCCTTCCCATGCTTTCATTTCGGCAAGCGCAGGATTCGTGATGGCAGGTTTTGATGTGCGACAAAGGGCGCAGCGCAGTTTCCCGTGCTCCGGCCGCCTGCGGTGGCGCGAGCCGCAAAGCGGCCCGGCCCTGGCAAGCTGGCATGCTGTTGTTGGTCTGATCTCTGCCGTATGACATCGATGTAAAGTGTTTGACTGACGGGACGTGCTCCGCTTCCTTATGCACTCTTGCTGCCGACGTTCTGCTCGAAACCGTCGAGTTTGAGCGTGCTCAGGAAGCTGCCGAACTCCTCGGCCACCGCAGGATGCCGCAGCGCGTACACGACCACGGCTTCCAGGTAGCCGATCTTGGACCCGCAGTCGTAGCGGCGTCCCTTGAACTCGTAGGCGAGGACGGGATGCTGTGCCAGCATCGCGGCGATTGCGTCGGTGAGCTGGATTTCCCCTCCTGTGCCGGGCGTGACGCGTTCCAGGTGATCGAAGATCTCCGGCGTGAACACATAGCGGCCGACGACACCCAGCGTCGACGGCGCATTCTCCGGCTGCGGTTTCTCGACGATGTCGGCCACGCGGTGGATACGCACGCCCATCGATTGGGGACGCACGATGCCGTACTGCTGCGTCTGCTCGAGCGGAACGTTCTGCACGCCGACCACCGAGCTGCCGTGCTGGTTGTGCAGGTCGATCATCTGCCTGAGCACAGGCACGTCGGCGTCGATCAGGTCGTCGGCCAGCACGACGGCAAAGGGTTCGTTTCCGACGAGGGGGCGGGCGCACAGCACGGCATGTCCGAGGCCGAGGGCTTCGCTCTGACGCACGTAGGAGTAATGCAGGTTCTCGGGGAGCAGGCTCTGGATCTCCTTCAGGAGCTTTACCTTGCCGTGCGATGCGAGCTCCGACTCGAGTTCGTAGGCCTTGTCGAAATGGTCCTCAATGGAACGCTTGCCGCGTCCCGTGACGAAAATCATTTCGGTAATCCCTGCTGCAGCCGCTTCTTCGACGGCGTACTGGATCAACGGCTTGTCCACAATCGGCAGCATTTCTTTCGGCGATGCTTTCGTTACGGGTAGAAACCGCGTGCCCAAACCGGCAACGGGAAATACTGCTTTACGGATCTTGGTCATTGTCGTCTCTCTTCGTCCATGGTTGTACAGTCCGGATGCCGCGGGCGGGTAAGGCTTACACCGGTGTGCCGTTTTTACATGTATGCCGGGCATGACAATATGTCTGCTTTCCGGAAGTGAACGGCAAGCCCTGCGTGTTGCGGGCGGCTACCCCGCGGCAGAACGTCGTACAAGCAGGAAGCGTACCGAGGCGGCGTTGCTGCCGCGTCTTGCCCTCGGCACAGCTCTTGCGTCTGCATCCCCCAAATACATTGACCGCTTGCAAGACGGGAGGCCGGCAGGCAGTGCGCGAGGCAGCATGCGATGCTCCGCAATACGCGCTTGGGACGAAGAAGCCCGAGCGTCCCGGCAGACTCCCTTGTTCATCCGATGAATGCAGTTCAAAGGCAAGGAGAGAGCATGACTTCAGCAATCATTGTGTTTTCGCATCTGCGCTGGGATTTTTTCTTTCAGCGGCCGCAGCAACTGTTGTCGCGCATGGCCGCCCGCTATCCCATCGTATTTGTCGAAGAGCCGCAATACAATGGAGGCGACGAGGAACGGACCTTCCTCAAAACCTGTTCTCCTGCACACAACATCCTGGTATGCCAGCCGCATACGCCAGTCAGCCAGGGCGGATTCCACGACGACCACCTGCCGTACCTGCAAAAGCTGATGCGTCAGCTCGTGCGCGACTACCCGGACCACATCGCCTGGTTGACGACGCCGATGGCGCTGCCGCTGCTGCAGGAATTGCAGCCGCGCCGCGTGGTGTACGACTGCATGGATGAACTGGCTGCATTCAGGAATGCGCCAAAGCAGTTGCCGCAACGCGAGAATGCGTTGCTGAAAGCGGCCGACCTCGTTTTCACCAGCTGCCGGGGTTTGTATCGCATCAAGAGCGAGCGCCATCCGAACGTGCACTGCATTCCGGGCAGTGTCGACGCCGCGCATTTCCTGCCATCGCTCGACCGTGTCAATTCGCATCCCGCCCACAAGGACATTCCCGGGCCGCGGCTCGGGTTCTACGGCATGCTCGACGAACGGCTCGACATGGACCTGATCGCCAAGGTCGCCGATGCGCACGCCCAATGGCAGATCGTGATGGTGGGGCCAGTCGTGAACATCGATCCGGCCGAACTGCCGCAACGCGAAAACATCCACTACCTCGGAGCGTACCCGTATGAGGCGCTGCCCCAGTTCCTTGCCGGCTGGGATGTCTGCCTGCTGCCGTTCGTGCGCAACGAGGTGACACGTTTCATCAGTCCGACCGAGACGCTGGAGTACGTGGCTGCGGAACTGCCCATCGTCAGCACGCCGGTACCTGATGTGATGGAGGCTTACGGCGATATCGTCGCCATTGCGCAGGATGCGCCGGCTTTCGTCGCAGCCTGCGAAGCGGCGCTGCTGGCGTCGCCGGAGGAGAATGAAGCACGCATCGAGAAGATGCGCAAGGTGATTGCAGGCACGTCCTGGGAAGCGACGGTCGAGAAGGTGTGCGCGCTGATCGAGAATACGCCGCGCCGTACCGACAGCACCCTGGTCATCGCAGGATCGGCGGATGAGAGGGCGGAAACCGCCGCGGTAATCAACCGCCTGCGGCAGCACGAGACGCCCCGTTTCGTCACGACAGCCATCATAGGCGCCGGCCCGACAGGATTGTCGGCGGCTTACCACCTTGGCCACGATGCCGTCCTGCTGGAAAGGAATTCCATGGTCGGCGGATGGTGCCGCTCCATCAAGGACAACGGCTTTACCTTCGACCATGCGGGCCACATCATGTTTTCCGGCGATCCGTATGTGCGTGAGCTGTATGAACTCCTGCTCGGCTCCAACCTGCATTGGCAGGACCGGGAAGCCTGGGTGTACAGCAAGGGCGTCTACACCCGCTACCCGTTCCAGGGCGCCCTGCACGGGCTGCCACCCGACGTGATCAAGGAATGCATCCTGGGCGCAATCGAGGCGCGCTACGGCAACGCGGCATGCGGGGGAAGAATCGTTCCCGCAGCCGCCGGCACCGGCGACTGCTGTGCCGATGGCGTGGTTTTGCCGGGGACGAATGTGACGGCACTGGAAAAGCGCGGGCCGGCCAACTTCGAGGAATTCATCCACCAGGCCTGGGGTGCCGGCATCGCGAAACATTTTGCGATACCGTACAACCGCAAACTATGGGCGGTCCCGCTGACCGAGATGGACACCGCATGGCTGGACGGACGCGTCCCCCTGCCTGATCTCGAGGAAATCATCGATGGTGCACTCAAACCCTCCGCCACACCGATGGGGCCGAATGCGCGTTTCGGCTATCCGTTGCGCGGCGGTTTCCAGGCGCTGGTTTCCGCTTTCGTACCGCACATCAAGGGCACCATCGAACTGAATGCGGACGTCGCGCAACTCTCGCCCAGGCAGCGCATCATCACGCTGCGCGACGGACGACGCTACCAGTACGACACACTGATCAGCACTATGCCTCTGCCGGAGCTGGTGAAGAGCATCGGCGATGAGGCGCCGGAAGAGGTGAGGCAGGCGGCGAACGGGCTGAAGCATATCTCGGTGCGCTGCGTGAACTTGGGTGTGGCGCGCGAGCGCATCACCGACAAGCACTGGATCTACTACCCGGAAGACAGCGTCATCTTCCATCGCATTTTCGCGCAAGGGAATGCCAGCCCCGATTGCAATCCGCCGGGCGGATTCGGCATCACCTGCGAGATCAGCTATTCGTCGGCATGGAAGCCCCTGCCTGCAAGCGGACAGGCATTGATCGAGCGCTGCGTCCGCGACTGCATCAAGGTCGGCATCCTACGCGAGAATGACCGGATCATCGCCGCCAACGAGATCGACATGCCGTATGCCTACGTCGTGTATGACCATGCGCGCGCGAAGAACGTGGAAACCATCAAGTCCTGGCTAGCCATGCACGACGTCCTCCTCGCCGGCCGCTACAGCGAATGGGAGTACTACAACTCCGACCATGCGTTTATCGCGGGCAAGAAGGCGGCGGAAGCGGTGAAGTGGATGGATAAAAAGCGCGCGGTTGCGGCGGAGTAATCCTACGATGGCATACCGCTTGCTCGTTTCCTGGTAACGACAATTCCAAGCGATTACGGGGGATTCGATGAACAAGCCAGCCGCCCTCGCATGGGCAGCGGCCGCCTGCATGGCCGCCGCCATCCCTGCCATCCCTGCCATCCCTGCCGGACCTGCTGCTGCGCAGACCGCGCCGCCGACCGGCGCCACCGCAACGGCACCCATCGCCAGCCCGCTGCAGCACAAGCTTTACCGCGGAAGCCGGATCATCAACAGCAATGTGCGTGACCCCAAGGACAAGAAGATCGGCCAGATCAAGGACCTGATCCTCGACGGCGGCCGCGGTGAAATTGCGTATGCAGTGGTGAGCTTCGGCGGGGTGCTCGGCGTCGGTAGCAAACTCCATGCGATTCCCTGGCAGGCGCTGGAACCGAGCGACGATGGTAACTATTACATACTGCATGCGGACCGGGAAACCATCAGCCAGGCGCCAGGCTTCGACAAGGCCAGGTGGCCGGACATGACCGACCAGAAATGGCATGCCGAAATCGACCGCTACTGGAGCCGCATGGTCGGGCGGGGACCTGCCGGCAACAGCATCTCCTCCGGCAGTCCGGCCGCGAGTCCGCCCGCCGGGCAGGGCGGCAGCGGCAAGTAAGCAGGCAGAAGGATGGACAAGGAAAACGCTTCCACGTCCACCCCGGGCTTCGACAAATAGAGCTCACCATGGCAGCGCGCGGCCGCGCGGCGCAAGCGGAATTGTGTTGTTCGGCCAAGGGCCGGATTCGTAGCGTGGCCGGCCGCGGCATCAATCGCAGGATCAGGAGGTGCAATGGATCAACTATTCTCCATCGATTGGGAAGACTTGTTTAGTCTCAGCGTACCGCTGGGGGAACTCATCGTGCGCGGCACGGCGATGTACTGGTTCCTTTTCCTCATATTCCGATTTGTCGTCCGGCGCGACGTCGGTGCGGTCGGCATTGCCGACCTGCTGGTGCTGGTCATCGTGGCGGATGCCGCCCAGAACGCCATGGCCGGGGAATACAGGAGCGTCACCGATGGCATGGTGCTCGTCGGTACCTTGATAGGATGGAATGTCTTCTTCGACTGGATAAGCTATACGTTCCCCTGGTTTCGCCGTTTAGCCGAGCCCGACCCGATCCGCCTGATCTGGAAAGGCCGCATGCTGTATCGCAACATGCGGCGCGAACTGATCACCGACGATGAGTTGTGGAGCAAGCTGCGCCAGGCCGGCGTCGAGAATCTCGATGAGGTGAAGGAGGCCTACATCGAATCGGATGGACAAATCAGCATCATCAAGAACGGCTGAGCCGGATCGTAGCAAGGACATGTAATCACATGTAATCAATTGGACAAGCAGCCTTGACCAGGCTGCTTTAATTTTCTTCGCAGAAAACTTTCTGACCCATAAGTTGTCTCTGGGAATTACCAGTAATTCCGGAAGACAACATGAATGGGCAAGAAAGTGCGCGCTTCGCGGCACCATTTACCAAGGCGGCAATCACCCTCGCGATTGCTGTTGGTATTTCTTCATGCGGTGGTGGCGGTGGCGCGAGCCAACCCGACACCACGGGCAGCACCCCAGATGGAGGAACGACGCCGCCGGTCGTGGCGTCCAGCGCGCCGGTCACGCCCGTTGTCACCCCTTTGTCCGATCCGGTCCTTGGCGACGCTGGCAAGCTGATCATTTCGGAAGTGGCGACCAATTATCACAGCAACGATGTTGCCTGGTTCGAGGTCTACAACGCCACCAGCCAACCGGTCGACCTGTCGCGCTACACGCTGCGCAGCTCGCATATCGATTCGGTGTCCGGCATCAGTTCGTACGAGCCGGCATCGTTCCCGCTGCCGGTCGTTGTCGTTCCTTCAGGGGGATATCTTGTGATCGCCAGCAAGACCTCGAATGCGCTGGTCGACAGTCCCCAAATGGTCTATGTGAAGAACGACAACGCGCGTCCGTTCTGGAATGCCAGCGGTTCGCTGGAGCTGGTGCGTGACGACGCTACTGTCGATTTCGTGCGGTTCGGCAATTCCACGGTTGCGCCGCTGACAGCGGGCGAGTGGAATAGCGCCAGCGTGCCGGCCATACCCTCCGGCACCAATGAGCACGGCAAGTCCATCGTCCGCCTGGCGTCGGGCAGCATGGCTGACAACAATGCCGCGGCAGACTGGGTGCTGGTCAATTTCGCCACGCCAGCCGGGCGCAACGATGTCGCCCCGGGAGTGGTCGATTCCGACAGGGATGGCATACCGGACAGTGCGAAGCTTCCGGGCGGCACCTATGCCGGTCTGGACCTGTATGCGATGGGCGCCCGCCGTGGCCGCCGCGACCTCTTCCTCGAGATCGATTACATGGCGGGCAGTGACGAGGCGACCACGCCGCGCCGGGAGGCATTGCAGAAGCTGGAACAGGCCTTCGCGGCGAAGGGTATCGGCATGCACATCGATGCCGGCAATCTCTACGCCCGGCAATTCGACCCCGCTGCCTTCCATCTCGGCGGCGGCAACGCCGTACCGCTGTCGCCCTGCATCGAGCTCGATACCTCGGAATATGGCGCCGGCGCACGCGCGGGATGCGCCTCCTTCCAGGCCTACAAGAATGCCAACATGGATGTGCGCCGCAGGCTCCTGTTCCACTACGCGCTGTTTGCCAACTCCCTCAACCTGGACGGCAGCGGCGGTCCCTCGGGGATATCGGAGATGTCCGGTAACGACATCATTGTCTCGCTCGGCGGGTATGGATTCGAGACCAGCACCGCCACCGGAAAGAACATGCTGATCAACATGCAGGCCAGCACGCTGATGCATGAGCTCGGCCACAACCTCGGCCTGCGGCATGGCGGCAACGAGGACGTCAACTACAAGCCCAACCACTACAGCGTAATGAACTACATGTACCAGTTCGCCGGCCTGAGCGCGACGCCCGACAGCGCGCGTGCGGCGGACCGCTACTATCTCGCCAACGGCTACAAGGGCCTGACTTACTGCGGCCTGGTCGAAAACAATCCGTGCAGCGACCAGTTCCTCATGAGCTATTCGGACGGCAGCGGTGCGCTTCTCGACGAGGCGCGCCTGTCGGAATCGGTCAACATCGGGCGCGGCAGCACGGGCGGCGCTTATGCCGACTGGGATAACAACGGGGTGGCCACCGCCAGCGTCTTCGGGCGCAACATCAACCCGCTGGACGGTTACGGCAGGACAGTGCTCAGGGATTACGACGAGTGGGGCAACTTGCAGATTTCCTTTGCACGCGGCTTTTCCGGCAGCAGTTCAGGCCTGTCGCTGGAGAGGAGGGCAGCGGCCCCGCGCATCAACGCGATGAGCGACCGGCATCGGCACGAGCATGTGAAGGAGGAAGCCTTGCCGCCGGGCTTGCGGCAGATGATACGGAACCTGCCGCGTCATAGGTAGGCGAGCTTGCGTCGCATCCTTACGCCATCAGCCGCGCTTGCGCGGGGCATGCAGGCGATGGAAGCGGCGCGGCGTTTGCGCCCTGCGCATCGCGTGGCCATCGGGCGGATGCATGCGCCTGCCGAGGATGGAAGCGAGGTAATCGTCGTCGATCAGCTCGTCGTCGTCGAGCAGGCCTTCCAGCTCTTCGACGATGATGCGATCGCTTTTCTTGGCTTTCATCTTGTTCTCCTCCAGCGCCGCGCCAGCGGTCTGGAATAGGCTCCGGTTAAGCATGGCGCCGGTGCGGCTTCCGGCCGGCAGCGGCGCCATCAAGGACATTTCACGTGCGGCAGCAAGGTCGATCGCATCGTCCCCCGATGGGTCGGCGTCCGCCGGCACATCGCGCTCCCTGGTCCAGCGCAGGGTATTGAGGACCAGCGATTGTCCCTGCGGGACGACCGCGGCGAGATGCTGGCGCGACTGGATGACGACAAAGGCGATACCGACCTTTCCCGAATTGCGCAGCGTCTCGCACAGGAGTGCGTACACTTTTTCCCCGCCGGGTGCGGGCGCAAGCGTGTATGGGGTTTCATAACAGTCCGGCGGAATTTCCTGTGCTTCGACGAATGCCAGGATGTCGACAGCATGCGTCGGCCGCGCGTGCGGATGATGCAGTTTCTCTTCGGGCAAGTTCACGAATGGCCTTTCTTCAAGTAATGCTGGCACCAGTACATGGCGTGCCGTGCTCGATGGGAAACGGTGACCGGGGCCATCAGCGGCAGCCCCGGCCCTGGTTGAAACACTAAGTCAGGCAGACATAAGGCACAGAAGACGCTGCGCGTTCAGTGCACCTTGCGCTTGGACCCGGAGCCGCCGGTAGGCTCGTCCTCGTACTCGTCTTCGTCTTCCATGGGCACGCCGAGCTCATCGCGCAACTCCATTTTGCGCTCGGTGATCTCGTGGCCCAGTTCCTCCAGGTCGATGTCGGCCTTCTTGATCTTCGGGAAGAGCTGCTTTTCTTCTTCCTGGATATGGTGCTTGACGTATTCGCCCAGTACGGTGAACTTGGCGTCGTACAGGTCGTCGCCGGGCTGCATGGCTGCCAGTTCCGTGATCAGTTGCTTGGCCGATGCGTGCTCGACTTCCGCTTCGTCCAGCAAGTCCATGTCGTCGATCGCGTCCCTTGCTGCCGGATAGAAAATCTCCTCTTCCACCTGTGCGTGGAGAGTCAGTTCGGCGCAGGCTGTTTCCACCAGAATCTGCTTGGCGTCGTCGTCGGTATCTTCGTCTTCCTTCATCCTTTCGAATTCATCGAACAGTTCGATGACTTTTTTGTGATCGTCGGCAAGGATATGCAATGCATCGTCCTCTGACCCCTTCGAGGCACGGCGGGATGCTGTTTTGCTGCTGCTCTTGGAAGGCGCGTTGCGTGGCATGGTTGACTCCTTTGGTTAGGCTGCGTATTTGGCTGCATACGCGGCGTGTCGCGTACGCCGCAGGTTCGCAAGCTCTGTGCCAACGAGGCGCGCGGTTGGCACGGCGCCGTAAAACCGCCATTTGTGCCGGGAGACGACCTCTGCAGGCGGAAATGCCGTCCCGGCACTGTCGCCTCGACGAATGTCGCTGTTCCTGGTTGCTTCCGATTTTTCACGCAGATGTAAAAATTGCAGCGGGAAATTTTCGAATTCGCCTCATCCGCGCATCGGCGGCATGGAGAGCGTGTCATGCACGGCGCCCTGTCCGCCCAGCAGTTCGTTCACGGCCCGGACAACCTGCAGCGGCGCGACGCCGGTCAGGCAGAGGTTGTGGCCTTCGGGACAGAGGCTCTTGTAGCAGTAGCGGCAGGGCACGTCCTTGTACAACACCCGGCTCGGCACTTGCCAGGGCGTATGCTGCGGATTGGTCAGCGCGTACAGGTCAACGACCGGCGTGCCCACGGCCGCCGCGATATGGGCCGGGCCGGTATTGTTCGAGACCAGGACCGGCGCAAGTGCGATAAGCGCCGAGAGCTGGCCGAGGTCGAGCTGCCCCGCAAGCGAGTGCGCGTCCGGCAGACCGTGGCGGATCTCCTCGACCAGGGATGTTTCATCCTCGCTGCCGGTAAAGACCAGCGGGCAGTGCAGCGTAGCGGACAATGTCCGCGCCACCTCCCGCCAGTGCTGCGGGGGATAGCGCCGCGATGCGGCGGTCGCGCCGGGGTGCATCGCGACCCACGTCGCATGCGGATCGATGCCCATCGATTGCAAGCGGTCGATGACCCCGGCGGTATATGCCGAGGGAATTCTCAGCGACAGCCGCTCGTCGTCCGCACGTGCGCCGACGGCGGCGACGAGATCGAGCTGGCGGCGCGCTTCATGACGCAGCCGGTCGGCGGGTTCGGTTTCACGCACCCAGTCAGTCAGCAGCTGGTACGGGTTTTCGCGGCAATGCGCCAGCCGCAGGGGGATGCCCGCGAGGTAGCACAGCATGGCCGCGGGCAAGGGATTCTGGCTGTACACGGTGAAGATCACCGCGGCGTCGAAGCGGCGCTTGGCCAGCGTCGCGATCATTTCCATGTCGGCACACGGCTCGTGTGCCGCGCTGCTCTTCATCCACGGCGCCGCATACACCATGGCATCGTCAATTTCCGGAATGAAGCGGGCAATCGCCGCGCCGCTGCCAGAGGTCAGCAGGGTGATCTCGCTCCCGGGGTTCGATTGTTTCAGGGCGCGTATCGCCGGCGTGCTCATCAGCACGTCGCCCATGTAATCGAGGCGAATGCACAGGATGCGCTTCGCCTGCGTCCAGCCGCCGGACGTCATGATCCGGCGGCACCGCCGATGCCGCCGATTTCAGCGGAGTGCGCATCATCCACGGCGGCGATCATGGTGGCCGCGACATACAGGTCGGGCGCAGTGAGGTGCGGTGTGCGCAAGGGCGAGAGCTTCCACTCGGTTTCATTGCCGTTGTCGATCAGGACGGTGCGGCAGCCGGCGCGCCTGCCCGCTTCGACATCATGCAGGATGTCGCCGATCATCCATGATGCGGCAAGATCGATGTCGTGCTCGGTGGCGGCGCGCAGCAGCATGCCGGGCATCGGCTTGCGGCAGGTGCAGGAGATGGTGTACCGGCTGACGACGCCATCGGGGCTGTGGGGACAGTAATAGAAGCCGTCCAGCGTTACCCCGTACTGCGCAAGCCGTTCCGCCAGGCGATGCTCGACCGAGCCGAGCGCGGCTTCGGTGAAGAGGCCCCTGGCCACGCCGGACTGGTTGGTCACGACGAACAGCGCGTAGCCGAGCTGCCTGAGCAGTTGCAGTCCCGGCCCTGCATGCCAGGTCAGCTCGATCAGTTCCGGATTGACGTTGTAGGGCACGTTCTCTACGAGCGTGCCGTCCTTGTCGAGGAAGATTGCGCGCATGGTCAGGGCCAGGACGTTTCCTGCATCGGCAGCACCATGACCTCCGGGATCACCGTCTGCTCGGGCAGCAGCAGCACCGACTTCACGGCTGCCGCCACATTGGCAGGATCCTGTAGCGTAGCAGTATCGATGTCGGGGAAACGGTCGAGCAGGAAAGGCGTACGCATGCCGCCGGCGATCACCGCCGTGACCTTGATCTTCTTCAGGCGCAGTTCCGCATGCAGCGCATGCGACAGGCCGAGCAGACCCCACTTGCTGGCATGGTAAGCCGAGGCGTTGGGCCAGGTGCGCTTGGCAGCGGTGGAGGCGATGTTGACGATGTGGCCGCCATCCTTCATGTGGCGCGCCGCGTACTTCGACAGCAGGAAGGGGCCGTAGAGATTGGTGCGGATCACACGATCCCAGTCGGTGTAGGACAGTTCGTCGATGGAACAGGTGACGTCGGTGCCTGCATTGTTGATCAGCACGTCGATCTTGCCGAAACGGCCGACAGTCTCGTCGACCGCGCGCTCGGCGGCAACGGGATCGCCGACATTGAAACCGATCGCATGCGTCTTGCCGGGCGATGCCTCGAGCAGCGAAGCGACCGTCTGTGCCCTGTCCAGGTTCAGGTCGCCGACGACGACGTTCGCGCCGCAGCTTGACAGCACATGGCAGAGCGCCGCGCCGAGTCCGCTGGCGCCGCCGGTAACGAGCATGGTCTTGCCGGAAAACAGCTCGGCTTCCGCCGGATTTGGAACATAACTGGATACGCTGGTCTTGTTCAATTTCCTCTCCGCTTGAATGAAAAATTCGATGTATTCAGCGTATGCGCGTGCTGCATGCGCTTCATTGACGCAAGCGAGATTCGCGCTCGAAAATCAAGGTCGCATATACATCAACTGCGACATCAACTACGCAAGCTCATCTCGCCGGAAGCAGCGAGCGGCTGCATCGCATAACCGGGCGCCGGTTCGAGCACGCTTTCATAGACGCTGGCAATGTGCGAGGCGACGTTGCGCCAGGTGAAGTGCTGGTAGGCACGGCGCATGCCGGCCCAGCCCATGCGCTGGGCGATGTGCGGATGCCGGTGCAGCCACGCGAGGCGATCGGCCAACGCTTCGGGATCGTTCGTCGGCACCAGGCAACCGGTCTCGCCATCGACCACCGTCGTCTTGATTCCTCCCACCGCGGTGCCTACGACAGGCGTACCGCAGGCCATCGCCTCGACCGGAGTGATGCCGAAGGGCTCGTACCACGGCGTGGTGACGAAGACATTGGCGGCGCTGTAGTAATAGCGCAGCTGTTCGCGCCGGCGCTGGCCGGTGAAGGTCACCGAATCTTCCACATCCAGCGACTGGGTCAGCGCCATCAGACGGCCCAGTTCCGGCGTGGCGACCGGGTCCGGTACCTCGGCATTGCCACCCACGACCAGCAGGCGCGCGCGTACCTGGTACTGATGCTTGAGGATGGCGATCGCGCGGATCACGTTGTCGACACCCTTGCGAGGCACCATGCGCCCGAGCTGCAGCACGATGAATTCATCCTGCCCGAGGCCGAGCTGCTGGCGTGCATCGAGCGTGACCGGCCAGAACTCATCCGGATCGAAACCGCAGGGCACGATGTCGATGCGCTCGGTCGGCGCACCGTACAGCTGTTCCATGTCCGCCTGGTCCTGCGGGCACTCGGCGATGATGCGGTCGGCTTCCTGCATCAGCCTTTCTTCGATCGCGAAGCGGATGTCCGGGAAGGCATCCGCCTCCTTCTGGTTGAGCCGGCGCACGCGCCCCAGCGCGTGGAAGGTCATGACGAAGGGAATGCCCAGCGACTTGCGCACTTGCCGTGCCACCATGCCCGACATGAAGAAGTTCGCATGCATCAGGTCATACGGCAGTTTTTGCCGCCGCGCAAACCGGATCACGAATCGCCCGAACTGCTCCATGTAGGGAAGCATCGTTTCCTTCGGGACGAAATGCGCGGGGCCGGCCGGCACATGGATGACGCGCACGCCCGGCAGCCAGTCGATCACCTGCTCCTGGAATTCCGAGTCGCGGCGCGTAAAAATGTCGACCAGGTAGCCGAGCCGCGCCAGCTGCTTGGCGATCTGGGCGACATACACATTCTGTCCGCCGCTGTCGGTGCTGCCTATCAAGGCCAGGGGCGATGCGTGTTCGCTGATAAGGGCAATTTTTCGCATATTGTGTGGTTTCTTCGTAGTGTCGGGATGTTGCTTGGCCGCTGGGAACTGCAAGCTGATTGGAGGCACGTCCGGTCAAGGGCGCATCGCCGGACTGTGCTTGTCAGGAATTTTCCTGCAGCGCAATGCATCCGCTCCCGCACGAGCCCTCCGGAGACGAACGTCTCCAATCCAATTCGCAACATCGCCTAAGCAAACCATGTACCTAGTCGTTGATTTATTTGCATCGCCAGTGCTTTGCCGCGATTGAATCGATGAATTGCGCGGCTCGTGCTGTACTGGGCGCAAGTAACAAATACAGGCAGATGTAAAAACTTCGCCGCGTGAATGCATTCAGCACGTGCATTCCGGTGGTAGCGGGGCCTGCGCTTCCATATGGAAATGTCGCGAGGTCTGGCACAAGAACTGCATCTCTTTCCTGCACGGAGCCAGCGCTTGCCGGCAACTTTTCCTGCGGAGAATCCCGTCCGGTGCAGGCACGCTGGATAACACAGGCCATTGAATAAGGAGATGAATATGTGGACTGAAGGAATGAAACTTTCGATTATCGGCGCCTTTGTGATGATGCTGACGGCATGCGGCAGCTCGCCCAACACAAGTTCGTCCTCCGTTTCCTACCCGGCGACGACGACCGGAAGCACGATACCGACCACGACGACCAGCAGTGCAACCGGCTACGGCATCGTACAGGCGATCGACGTCGTCCCGCGCGAACAGTCCGCGGGTATCGGGCTGGGTACGGTGGCCGGCGCGGTGGTCGGCGGCGCAATTGGCAACCAGGTCGGCAGCGGTTCCGGACGTACGGCAGCCACCGTGGCGGGCGCAGTGGGTGGCGGCATGGTTGGACACCAGATGGAAAAGAATTCCAATGCGGCTTCCGGCCAGGTGTATCGCGTCGCGGTGCGCATGGATAACGGCTCAATGCAGACGCTCGCGCAGGAAGTGCCGCCCGGCGTGCAGGTCGGCGATCGTGTCAGGTTGGACAACGGTGTAATTGTCGAGCGCTTCCGTTAAATAGCAATATCGGTTGGCAAAGTGCAGGCCCGCGTGCCTGCACTTTGCATTTCAGGGAGAAGAATTTTGGAGTCGAACGAACTAAGACAAATGCTGGATGCCGCCTGGCCGTGGCTGCGCATCCTGATGATCTGGGTGCTGGCCTGGGTTGTCCTGCGGATGATACGGCGGGTGCTGCGGGTATTGAAAACGCACATCGTCGGACGCGTCGACGAGCTTCGCGACTCGCGCCGCATCGAGACCCTGATGAATGTGTTTCGCTACACAGCGAACATCGTGATCGTCGGCGTCGGCATTATGGCCACCCTCGGCACCATCGGCATTTCCATCGCACCCATCCTCGCCACTGCCGGCGTGGCGGGCATTGCAATTGGCTTTGGGGCGCAGAGCCTGGTCAAGGATTTCTTCACGGGATTGTTCCTACTGATCGAGGGGCAGGTGAGCGAGGGCGACATCATCGAAGCAGCCGGCAAGAGCGGCTATGTGGAGCGCGTGACCTTGCGCCATATCAGGATCCGAGATTACGACGGCAGTGTGCACTTCATTCCGAACGGCATGATCACGACGGTGACCAACCGCAGCCGCGAGTATGCGTATGCGGTGATCGATTTCAATGTGCCCAGAAGGGAAGACCTCGACCGCGTAATTCGCCTCATGGAAGAGGCCGGCCGGGAAATGCGTACGGATCCCGCCGTCGGTCCATTGATCCTGGACGACATCGACATGGCGGGCGTGGAAAAGGTCGAGGATGCCGTCATCTCCTTGCGTTGCCGTATCAAGGCCATGCCCTCGAAGCAATGGCGCGTGCGGCGCGAGTTCCTGCGGCGCATGAAGATGAAGATCGACAGCCTCGAAGAGATCAAGCCAGCGGCATAGCACCGGACAGGCTGCGTTTTTACCGTGCAGCTTGCAATCTTTACGCATTGTTTTCCGCTCTGCCTGCGACGCACTCGACGCCATCCATGCCGAAATGCCGGGCACGGATGTTGCGTTTCGGACGGAAAAATGCGTGTGCCGCGATCCGCTCGTACCGCCGGATTAAGTGTGACAGGAGAAAGGAACATGGCGATCAATGATCCTCAAGTTGCAAGCAGCGATGCCATCCGTCAAGCAGAAACCGCCAATTACACCCTCCGTCGCCCGATGTTCCCGGCGATCCGCTGGGGCGCCATCCTGGCCGGCGTAGCGGTGGGGATTTCCGTGCAACTGGTGCTGACACTGCTCGGTATCGCTACCGGCTTGTCGACCGCGAATGTCTCCCAAGGCGAGGGCGTGGGTGCCGGGCCGCTGCTATGGGCCGGTTTCAGCATGCTGGTTGCCGCCTTTGTCGGCGGCTACGTCGCGGCGCGCATGTCGGGACTCAAGCGCAAGGCGGATGGAATCCTGCACGGCGCCGTTTCATGGGCAGTGACCACCATTATCTTCGCCGTGCTTGCGACTTCGGTCGGCGGCACGATGATGAGCGGCGTGTTCAACAACATGAGCCAGCTGGCCCAGGCCGGTGTGCAGGGCGGCAACAATTCGCCGCTGAGCGTCGTGCTGCAATCGCAGGGCATGCGCCTGGACGCGGCGTCCATGCAGCAGCTCCAGCAGCATGTACAGGCCGGGCAACGTGAACAGGCCATCCAGTTGCTGACTTCCAGGATGGGGATGGACCAGAACCGTGCCGCCGCCATCGTCGATCAGGCCCTGATCATGACCGGTTCGCCGCAGGCCGCATCCCAGCAGGGACGGCAGAGCGCCGAGAACGTCGTGCAGCGCGCCGGGACAGCGGCATGGGTGGTGTTCCTCGCGGTTGCGCTGGCGCTCGCCATCGGTATCGGCGGCGGAGCGCTCGGCGCCGCAGGATCGCGCCGGGTGAGCTGGTCGGCGCCGCAGCCCTGAACGAAGAGGGAGGGCAAGCATGCAACGCATTTTGGGCGGAAGCCGCACACGCGCCGGCCGGTTCAACGCCGGTCCGCCGCGCTTCGCGCGTCTTTCCGCGGAGGACTCCAGTACGGCCGACCTGCTGTTCGGCTGTCCGGTCGTTACCGCACACGGGGAAAGGATAGGGACGGTCGACCACCTGATGGTGGATATCCTCACGCACCAGCTGCGGTATGTGGTGCTGGCGCGCAAGCGAGGAGAGGCGATGGTGTCGATTCCCTGGCATGCGTTGTACTTCGATGCGGCTCAGGGAAGGTTGGTGTTTTATACCCTGTACTAGAACATGACGGCCCCGTGACGGCATGTGAATTGCCGGTGCACAAGAACGATTATCCGGGCCGGTTCCTCCGATAAAGAAAGCTTGGGATGCTGCTCGCGTAGAATGTTCGAGCAGCCAGGGAGCGCGTCTATTTCTTAGCCAAAGGGGAACAGAATTGAAAATGTCAGGCATTCCGTTCGGTACGACCGACTGGTCGTGCATCGAACGCACAGAGCACCGCGGGGAGCGTGGCATGGCCTATTGGCGAACCCGCCAGTTCGGCGACATCCGTGTGCGGGTGGTCGAATATACGCCGGGTTACCTGGCCGACCACTGGTGCAGCAAGGGACACATCTTGTTCTGCCTGGAAGGGGAACTGCACACGGAGCTCGAGGACGGGCGTGTCTTCGTGCTGAAACCGGGGATGAGCTACCAGGTGGCGGACGACGCCGAACCGCACCGGTCGTCGACCGTGACAGGGGCGAAGCTATTCGTGGTGGATTGAAGGCCGGCTATCCGCCAGCATGGCCGGCCTTCAACGGTCAAAGATCATGCGAAGCCGGCATCATTCGACAAATGCCTCTTCCCGCTTCTTGCGCAATGACGGCAAGAGCACGACGGTGATCGCTATTGCGGCCAGCACCAGCATGGTGGCACTGATCGGCCGCTGCAGGAAGACCATCGGATCGGAGCGCGACAAGAGCAGCGCGCGGCGCAGGTACTCTTCCATCATCGGCCCGATGATGAAGCCCAAGAGCATCGGCGCCGGCTCC
>DASPMC010000117.1:0-24124 GCA_035627275.1 Noviherbaspirillum sp. | reverse complement strand
GAGTTGACGCGAAAAATCGATCATTTCGTCACCTCCTATAATCAGAATTGCAAACCGTTCCAATGGACCGCGACCGCTGATTCCATTCTCGAAAAACTCCAGCGACTTTGCTCACGAATTAACGGAACAGGACACTAGCGCAACGCGTAATCGAGAGCAATGCCCGCGAAGATCGCTGCGCCCAGCCAGTTGTTGTGCCGGAACGCTGCGAAGCAACGCATGCGGTCGCGCTCGCGGATCAGGATGTAGTGATAGGCAGCGCAGCCGATCGCGACGAGAATGCCGGCGACAAACCATGCATGCAGGCCATATTCCAGGCCGACGACAAGCATGATCACGAAGGCCACCGCATAGCACACCATGACTGCCATCACGTCAAAGCGACCGAAGGTGATCGCCGAGGTCTTGATGCCGATTTTCAGGTCGTCGTCACGGTCGACCATCGCGTACTCGGTGTCATAGGCGATGGCCCAGAAGATGTTGGCCACCAGTAGAAGCCAAGCCGCGGGCGGCACCGTGCCTTGCACGGAAGCGAATGCCATCGGAATGCCAAAGCCGAAGGCGATGCCCAGGTAGGCCTGCGGGATTGCAAAAAAGCGCTTGAAGTAGGGGTAGCTTGCGGCGATCAAGACGGCTGCGACCGATAGCTGCTTGGTGAGAGCATTGAGCGGCAGGATCAGTGCAAAGGAAATCAATGCAAGGACAGCGGCAACCAAGACCGCTTCCCACCCGGCGATCTTGCCGCTCGTTAAAGGGCGTTCCGCGGTGCGTTTGACATGCTTGTCGAAATCACGGTCGGCATAATCATTGATCGCGCAGCCTGCCGAACGCATCAGAATCGTACCGAGGGTGAAGATGACGACCAGGTTCCAGTCCGGATGGCCGTCGGATGCAAGCCAGAGCGCACATAGTGTCGGCCACAGAAGCAGAAGGATGCCGATGGGCTTGTCAATGCGGATCAGTCGTGCGTAGAGGGCGAGTCGGTTCATGATCTGTTATTGCGCTGCAAAATCGAATTATAAGCGGCATGCAACAGGTTTAAGTTATCGTAATGCAACTGTCACTTACGGTGACTAGAATAAAAATTTTACAGGGAGACAACCCATGAAAAATACCTTGAAACCGCTCGTCGCAGCCAGCGTGCTTGCGTTGATGAGCACTTCCGTTCACGCCGTCACCGAAATCAGCTGGTGGCATTCCATGCAGGGAGCGCTTGGCGAGCGCGTCAATGGCTTGGCCGACCAGTTCAACAAGAGCCAGTCTGAATACAAGGTTACCCCTGTCTTCAAGGGCAGCTATGACGAGGCGATGGCTGCGGCGATTGCAGCCTTCCGTGCCGGCAATGCGCCGCATATCCTGCAGGTGTTTGAAGTCGGCACCGCGACGATGATGTATTCCAAGGGCGCGGTCATGCCCGTCACCGAGGTGATGAAGGCCGCCGGCGAAAAATTCGATGCGTCAGCCTACATTCCTGCGGTGGCCGGTTATTACACCTCGCCCAAAGGCGACATGGTGTCCTTCCCGTTCAACAGCTCGACCACGGTGTTCTATTACAACAAGGATATGTTTGCCAAGGCCGGCCTGGATCCGAACAAGGCGCCGTCCACCTGGCAGGAAGTGCTGTCCGCAGCGGCCAAGCTGAAGGCGAGCGGCGAAAAATGCGCCTATACCACCGGCTGGCAATCCTGGATCCATCTGGAAAGCTTCTCCGCCTGGCATAACGTGGAGTTCGCCACGAAGAACAACGGGTTCGGCGGTTTGGATGCGCGGCTGGCCTTCAACAGCCCTCTGCATGTGAAGCACATCGAGAACCTGTCGAACTGGGCAAAGCAGGGCTACTTTACCTATGCCGGCCGCAAGAACGAGCCGGAAGCAAAGTTCTATTCCGGCGAATGCGCGATGCTGACCTCGTCCAGTTCCGCGTACGCCAACATCAACAAGAACGCGAAGTTCAAGTTCGCCGTGTCGCCGTTGCCGTACTACAGCGACGTGGCGGGCGCGCCGCAGAACACCATCATCGGCGGCGCATCGCTGTGGGTCATGAGCGGCAAGAAGCAGGAAGAATACAAGGCCGTCGCGAAGTTCTTCAAGTTCCTGTCGCAACCGGAAGTGCAGGCGAAGTGGCACCAGGAGACGGGCTACCTGCCGATCACGACTGCCGCTTATGAGCTGACGAAAAAATCCGGCTTCTACGAGAAATCGCCGGGACCGCAGGTGCCGGTGCAGCAAATGATCGTGAAGACTACTGCGAAGTCTCGTGGCATCCGCCTCGGCAGCTTCGTGCAGATCCGCACCATCGTCGACGAAGAACTGGAACAGGTGTGGAACGGCAAGAAGACCGCGAAGGAAGCGCTGGACACCGCTGTCAAGCGCGGCGACGAATTGCTTGTGCGATTCGAGAAGGCAAACAAGTAAGGCATCGTAGAAAGCACCTCCCGCGTGAGACGGGAGGTGCGCCTGCTTTGATTCCAGACTTCCCGACAAGAGATGGAAAAACGCGCACGCTTTAAATCCGCCTGGCTCCCTTACGCGCTGGTGGCCCCGCAGATCCTTGTAACCCTGCTGTTCTTCTTCTGGCCTGCGGCGCAGGCCTTGTACCAGTCCGTGCTGTTGCAGGATGCGTTCGGCACGTCCTCGCAATTCGTCTGGTTCGACAACTTCCGCGACCTTTTCAATGACGCGAACTACCTCGAGTCTTTCAAGACCACGGCAATGTTCTCGGTGCTGGTCGCTGGTATCGGGCTGACATTGTCGCTGATCCTCGCAGTGTTTGCGGATCGTGTCGTGAAGGGCGCGGCGATCTACAAGACTTTCCTTATCTGGCCGTACGCCGTGTCACCCGTTGTGGTCGGCGTGCTTTGGATGTTCCTGATGAACCCGACGTTGGGTGTGATCGCGCACGCCTTGCGCGATGTCGGCATCGAATGGAACAACCTGCTCAACGGCAGGCACGCGATGATCCTGATCGTGATGGCCGCGGTCTGGAAACAGATCAGCTACAACTTCCTGTTCTTCCTTGCCGGCCTGCAGGCGATTCCGAAGTCGCTGATCGAGGCGGCCGCCATTGACGGTGCCGGACCGGTGCGGCGCTTCTTCACCATCGTGTTTCCGTTGCTGTCGCCGACCACCTTCTTCCTGCTGGTCATCAACATCGTGTATTCCTTCTTCGATACCTTCGCGATCATCGAAGCGACCACCCATGGCGGGCCGGGCAAGGAGACGGAGATCCTGGTGTACAAGGTGTTCCATGACGGTTTCAAGGGTGGGGATCTGGGTAGTGCAGCGGCTCAGTCGGTGGTGTTGATGGCGATCGTCATTGCGCTGACCGTCATACAGTTCAAGTATGTCGAGCGGAAGGTGCAGTACTCATGATTGAAAGACGGCCTATCCTCGATTTCATCAGCCACCTCGTGCTGATCGTCGGCGTCGCGATCGTCGCCTTCCCGATCTATGTCGCCTTTGTCGCCAGTACGCAGACTGCGGAGCAGGCGGCGATGGCGCCGCTGTCGCTCGTTCCCGGCGATCAGTTTCTCGCTAACTATTCCTCAGTCATCGTCGAAGGCGCGTCAGGCTATGTGACGGCACCCCCGGTCGCGCGCATGATGTGGGTCAGCCTGGTGTCGGCGCTCGTCATCGCCATCGGCAAGATCGCGATTTCCATGCTATCGGCATTTGCGATCGTGTACTTCCGTTTTCCGGGCCGGTCGGTATTCTTCTGGATGATCTTCGTTACGCTGATGTTGCCGGTCGAGGTGCGCATCACGCCGACCTACCAGGTCGTGTCCGACCTGCGCATGCTGAACAGCTATGCCGGCCTCACGATTCCGCTGATTGCATCCGCGACCGCGACTTTCCTGTTCCGGCAATTCTTCCTTACCGTGCCGGACGAGCTGGCCGAGGCTGCGCGTATCGACGGCGCCGGGCCACTGCGCTTCTTCAAGGACGTGCTGTGGCCGCTGTCGCGCACCAATGTGATCGCGCTTTTTGTGATCATGTTCATCTACGGTTGGAACCAGTACCTCTGGCCGCTGCTGGTCGCGACCGAACAGGGCATGTACCCGATCGGGATTGGCATCAAGACCATGATTGCTGGCGGCGATGCGGCGCCGGAGTGGAATATGGTGATGGCAACTTTGATCCTGGCGATGCTGCCGCCTGGATTGGTCGTTGTGATCATGCAGAAGTGGTTTGTTAAGGGTTTGGTTGATTCCGAAAAGTGATGGCAATAGCGCATGGCGCGGTTGAAACCATTATCGCAATTCGGGTCCGCGATCTACGGCGTCGACGAAATTTGTCACGCACGTTTGTTGGCGGGTGATTGCAGTCGATTGACTGTATCAATCACCCCGTCATTCCCGCGTAGGCGGGAATCCATAGGCAGGTTGAAGGAGCCGCGTCCGCTTGGATTCCCGCCTATGCGGGTATGACGGGACGCGGGAAGTGAAAATTCATGCAGGAGTGCCCGCCTGCAAGCGAGGCTAATTTTATTTTATGGCACAAGTCCACCTCAAAAACATCAAGAAGACCTACGGCAAGAGTGCCAAGTCAGTCGACGTCATCCACGGCATTTCCATCGATATTGCGGACGGCGAGTTCATCGTGATGGTTGGCCCGTCCGGTTGCGGCAAGTCGACGCTGCTGCGCATGGTCGCCGGCCTGGAGGAAATCACGAGTGGCGATATCGTGATCGGCGAACGCGTCGTCAACGAACTGGAACCGAAGGACCGCGACATCGCGATGGTGTTCCAGAACTATGCGCTGTACCCGCACATGAGCGTGTACGAAAACATGGCCTACGGCTTGAAGATCCGTGGCTTTTCCAAGACGGACATCGACACCCGCGTGCAGAAGGCGGCGAAGATTCTGGAACTGGGCGCGCTACTGCAACGCACGCCGCGCCAGTTGTCAGGCGGGCAGCGCCAGCGGGTGGCGATGGGGCGGGCGATCGTGCGCGAGCCGGCAGTGTTCCTGTTCGACGAACCCTTGTCCAACCTGGACGCCAAGCTGCGCGTGCAGATGCGCCTGGAGATTCAGAAGCTGCACCGGACGTTGGGCACGACCAGCCTGTATGTGACCCACGACCAGGTCGAGGCGATGACGCTCGGCCAGCGCATGATCGTGATGAATGCGGGCCGCGCGGAGCAGATCGGCACGCCAGTTGAGGTGTACGGCAGGCCGGCGACGACCTTTGTCGCGGGATTCATCGGTTCGCCGCCGATGAATCTCTTGTCGGGCAAGGTCGGCAGCGACGGCATGCATTTCGAACTGGGTGGAGCAAACGTCCGTCTGCCGGTCACGCAGGAACGGTTGATGAACCGGGAATGCATACTCGGCATCCGGCCGGAGCATATGACGCTCGGCAGGCCAGGACTGTCCATCAAGGTGGAAATGGTGGAGGCGCTGGGAGCGGATGTGCTGGTTCACGGCGCCGCAGGAGAGCAGTCGCTGGTGATCCGGGCACCTTCCGGCGTACAGGTCGAGGTCGGTCAGACAGTGGAGGCCGGTTTCGATGCCGCGTCGATGCATTGGTTCGATCCGGCCACAACCAGGCGGCTGGACGCCTGATAATCAGGCTTCGGCTGTTTCTTCTTCCCGCAACATCGTCACGCCGTGCAGGTCGCATGACAGCACGGCATCCCGGACTGCTTCGATCGCCGGGCGGCGTGTGAAGCTCTTGCGCCAGGCGATGACGATCCGCCGCGACGGGCCCGGCTGGGCAAACGGCACGTAGCGCAGCATGCCATCCCTGGCTTGCATGTCCGGTACCGATGCCTTCGGCAACACGGTGATGCCGATCCCCGAAGCCACCATGTGGCGGATGGTTTCCAGCGAGGAGCCTTCGAAGGTGCGCGCGATGCCATCCCCCGTGGTCGAGAAGCGCGACATTTCCGGGCACACTTCCAGCACCTGGTCGCGGAAGCAGTGACCGTTGCCAAGGAGGAGCATGGTCTCGGACTTCAGATCTTCAGCCCGGATCGCCGGGCGGTCCGCCCAGGGATGATGACGGGGCAGTGCGACAACAAAGGGTTCATCATACAGCGGTTGCACCACCAGCCCCTGGTCGGAGAAAGGCAGTGCCATGATGGCAGCATCCAGTTCGCCCTGGCGCAGCAGTTCGATCAGGCGGACGGTAAAGTTTTCCTGCAGCACGAGTGGCATCTGCGGCACGCGCTCGATCATCGTCTTGACCAGAGGCGGGAGCAGGTAGGGGGCAACGGTATAGATCACGCCCAGGCGCAGCGGGCCGGCCAGGGGATCCTTGTTTTGCTTGGCGATTTCCTTGATCGCCGCAGTCTGCTCAAGCACCCGTTCCGCCTGCGCCACGATCTGCGCGCCAAGGGGGGTCATCGAAATCTCGGTGCCGCCGCGTTCGAAGATGGTGACCCCGAGTTCGTCCTCGAGTTTCTTGATTGCGACGGACAGGGTCGGCTGGGCGACAAAACAGGCTTCCGCAGCATGGCCGAAATGTTTTTCGCGCGCGACGGCGACGATGTATTTGAGTTCGGTAAGTGTCATAAGATTACGCCCGCCTCCGCAAATGGGACGCCCTGCGGCCGCGTCCGGTAATGTTCATAGTATAAAGACTATGCTAAAAAGCAAAGGATTGCATGCGGCAATGCGGCTTCCCATTCCATTCACACTTTCAGGAACTCTTCGCGGCCGCCCAGCCAGCGGGCAAGGTGCGCCTCTACCGCGGCCGGATCGTCGCGCAGCAATTTTTGGGCGAGGTCGCGCGCTTTTTCCACCAGCCATTGGTCGATCTGCAGGTCCGCGAAACGGAGCATCGCCTGGCCGGACTGTCGTGCGCCCAGGAATTCGCCGGGGCCGCGGATCTCCAGGTCGCGCCGGGCGATCTCGAAGCCGTCGGTCGTTTCCCGCATGGTCATGAGACGTTGCTTGGCTACCGGCCCAAGCGGGCTCTGATACAGCAGCAGGCAAACGCTGGCTGCCGATCCGCGGCCGACGCGGCCCCGCAATTGATGCAACTGTGACAAGCCGAAACGTTCCGCGTGTTCGATCACCATCAGCGAAGCGTTCGGCACATCGACGCCCACCTCGATCACGGTGGTGGCGACCAGCACGTGCACTTCGCCGCGGGAGAACGCATCCATCACGATTTGTTTCTCGGCCGGCTTCATGCGGCCGTGGACCAGTCCGACATTCAGGTCGGACAGTTCCGCCGCCAGTGTTGCATGGGTATCGGTGGCGGTCTGCAGTTGCAGCGCTTCGGATTCCTCGATCAGCGGGCAGACCCAGTAGACCTGCCGGCCTTCCTGCGCCGCGGCGTGGACGCGCGCGATGACCTCGTCGCGCCGGTTCTGGTCCACGATGCGCGTGACGATGGGCGTGCGTCCGGGCGGCAGTTCATCGATCACGGACACCTCGAGGTCGGCGTAATAGGTCATCGCCAGCGTGCGCGGAATCGGTGTGGCCGACATCATCAGCTGGTGCGGCACGGTCTGCGCGTCCAGCCCCTTGTTGCGTAGCGCCAGCCGCTGGCCGACGCCGAAGCGGTGCTGTTCATCGACGATCACCAGGCCGAGCTTGGCGAACTCCACACCTTCCTGGATCAGGGCGTGGGTGCCGATCACGAGCTGCGCTTCGCCGGACTCGGCGCGCGCCAGCGCTTCCGTCTTTTCCTTCTTCTTCAGGCTGCCGGTCAACCATGCGACTTTCACGCCCAGTGGTTCCATCCATTGCGCGATCTTGCGGAAATGCTGCTCTGCCAGGATTTCGGTCGGCGCCATGAGGGCAGCCTGGGAGCCGCTGTCGATGGCCTGCGCGGCCGCCAATGCCGCGACCACCGTCTTGCCGCTGCCGACATCGCCTTGCAGCAGCCGCTGCATCGGGAACGATTCGCGCAGGTCGGCGCGTATCTCCGACAGCACGCGCTGCTGGGCGCCGGTGAGCGTGAAGGGCAAGGCTTTCGTGAATGCATGCGACAGGTCGCCGATTTTGGGCAGGGCCGCTGCGCCTTTAGCGCGTCGGGCCGCCTGTGCCCGCTTGAGCGAGAGCTGCTGCGCCAGCAACTCGTCGAATTTCATGCGCACCCATGCCGGATGCGAGCGGTCCAGCAGCGCATGTTCGCTGACGTCGGGTGGCGGGTTGTGCAGCAGCCGGACCGACGGCTCAAAGGGCTGCAGTTTGAGTGCCGCCAGCAGCGCGGGTGACAGGGTGTCATGCCAGTCCACGCGCGTCAGCGCATTGGCGATGGCCTTGCGCAGGTAGGCTTGCGACAGTCCTTCCCCCGCCGGGTAGACCGGCGTCAGCGATTGTGGCAGAGGATCGCCTTCCTGCACGACCTTGTAGGAAGGGTGCACCATCTCGGCGCCGAAGAAGCCGTGCCGGACTTCGCCTCGCGCGCGTACCCGCGTACCGGCGGCCAGTTGCTTGACCTGGCTGCCGTAGAAGTTCAGGAAGCGCATCACCAGTTGCCCGGAGTCGTCGGCGATGGTCACGACCAGTTGCCGGCGCGGGCGGTACTGGATGTCGCATTCGGTCACCACGCCTTCGACCTGCGCCGAATTGCCGCCCATGAAGCCGGCCACGCGGATCGGCAGCACCTGGGTTTCGTCCTCGTAGCGCATCGGCAGGTGCAGCGCCAGGTCCATATCAGTGCGCAGGCCGAGGCGCGCCAGTTTGGCGGCGCCGGTATTGGCTTTGGTTTTTTCCTGTGCGGCGGGTTTTCGCTTGGCGACGGGCATGTGCTGCTGAGCGTAAAATAGCGGGTTTTATCTGTTCGAAGCGGTTGGGCGATTGTATGGCAATTCTGTTAATGGCGGATGCCATCCTGCAGGTATTCATACCAGGTTGATATCCGCGATTTATAACCGATATACGACCGTATCCCCGGCTTCTTCATCGTTCTGTGCCATTCTGACGCATGTATTCGCTTTCCGACTTCGATTTTCACCTGCCGCAGGAACTGATTGCGCAATTGCCGCTGCCGGAACGCAGCGCATCCCGCCTGCTGCACGTGGACGGCGACAGGCTGGTCGACCGCGCGTTCGCGGAGATTGTCGATCTGCTTTCACCCGGCGACCTGCTGGTGTTCAACAACACCCGCGTGCTGAAGGCGCGCTTCTTCGGCGCGAAGGAGAGCGGCGGCAAGGTCGAGGTGCTGGTCGAACGCGTGCTCGATACGCGCCATGTGCTGGCGCAGGTGCGGGCGTCCAAGTCGCCCAAGATGGGTAGCACGATTCGCCTGGCGGACGCCTTCGATGTAACCGTGGGCGAGCGGGCGGGCGAGTTCTTTACCCTGCAGTTCCCGTCCGACGTCTTCGACCTGATCGAGACATACGGTCGGCTGCCGCTGCCGCCCTATATCGAACACGCCGCCGACGAATTCGACGAAAAGCGCTATCAAACCGTCTATGCGAAGGAACCGGGCGCGGTCGCGGCGCCGACGGCAGGTTTGCATTTCGACCAGCCGCTGCTCGACAAGTTGCGCGACAAGGGCGTGCAGTTTGCGTATGTGACGCTGCACGTGGGTGCGGGCACCTTCCAGCCCGTGCGTACCGAAAACCTCGCGGAGCACAAGATGCACAGCGAGTGGTACACGATCCCGCAGGAGACGGTCGATGCGGCGCGCGCGGTACGCGCTGCGGGACGCAACGTGGTGGCGGTGGGCACGACCAGCATGCGCGCGCTGGAATCGGCCTCGCAATCGGGCGAGCTGAAAGCCGGCAGTGCGGATACCAACTTGTTCATCACCCCTGGCTACACGTTCAAGACGGTCGATCGCATGATCACCAACTTCCACCTGCCGAAATCGACGCTGCTGATGCTGGTGTCCGCCTTTGCAGGCTACCAGCAGATCCGCGCCGCCTATGCCCATGCGATCGAGAAGCGCTACCGCTTCTTCAGTTACGGCGACGCGATGCTACTGACCAAAAACGCACAATGCTGAATTTCAAACTCCTCAAGACCGACGGCAAGGCCCGTCGTGGCCGCCTGACGCTCAACCATGGCGTGGTCGAAACCCCGATCTTTATGCCAGTCGGCACCTACGGTTCGGTGAAGGCGATGTCGCCGGAAGAGCTGCACGAGGTCGGTGCACAGATCATCCTCGGCAATACCTTCCACCTGTGGCTGCGCCCCGGGCTGGATGTGGTCGGGAAATTCGACGGCCTGCATCGATTCATCGGCTGGACCAAACCCATCCTCACCGATTCGGGCGGTTTCCAGGTCTTTTCGCTGGGTGCGATGCGCAAGATCACGGAAGAGGGCGTCAAGTTCGCCTCACCCATCAACGGCGACAAGCTCTTCCTCTCGCCCGAGATCTCGATGCAGATTCAGCGCGTGCTCAATTCCGACATCGTGATGCAGTTCGACGAATGCACGCCGTATGAAATCGACGGCCGTCCTGCGACCGAAGCCGAGGCCGCCAAGTCCATGCGCATGTCGCTGCGCTGGGCCAAGCGCTCGCGCGACGAGTTCGACAAGGGCGAGAACCCGAACGCGCTGTTCGGCATCGTCCAGGGCGGCATGTTCGAGAACCTGCGCGACGAGTCGCTGGCCGGCCTGCAGGAAATCGGTTTCGAAGGCTATGCGATCGGCGGCTTGTCGGTCGGCGAGCCCAAGGAAGACATGATGCGCGTGCTGGAGCACGTCGGTCCGCGCCTGCCGGCCGACAAGCCGCACTACCTGATGGGCGTCGGCACGCCGGAAGACCTGGTGGCGGGCGTGGCCAACGGCGTGGACATGTTCGACTGCGTGATGCCGACCCGCAATGCCCGCAACGGCTGGCTGTTTACCCGTTTCGGCGACCTCAAGATCAAGAATTCGCGCTACAAGGATGACGACAAGCCGCTGGACGAGACTTGCGAGTGCTATACCTGCCGCAATTTCTCGCGCGCCTACCTGTACCACCTGCACCGCGCCGGCGAGATCCTCGGCGCGCGGCTCAATACCATCCACAACCTGCATTACTACCTGCAGCTGATGCGCGAGATGCGGGCGGCGATCGATGCCGACCGCTTCCAGGACTTCGTCGTGCAGTTCAAGGCTGACCGCGCGCGCGGCGTCTGAGTCTTTCCCTCCGCCGGTTCGGTTCTCGAACCGGCGCATATCGGTTCGATATCGGTTCCGTTTCGGACCGGTTTCCCATGGTTCCGCGGGTCAATTCATCAATCTCAGGAAACCGGCGGCGAATGCTAAAATGGCAGGTTGATCCATCCCATAGCAAGGAGTAACACGTGTTCATTTCCAACGCATACGCGCAAACCGCGGCCGCCGGCGCCGAAGGCAGCTTCATGAGCTTCCTGCCCATCATCCTGATGTTCATCGTGCTGTATTTCCTGATGATCCGTCCCCAGATGAAGCGTCAGAAGGAACAGAAGGCCATGATGGAAGCGTTGTCCAAGGGAGATGAAGTCGTGACTGCAGGCGGCATCCTCGGCAAGGTGACCAAGGTGACCGATGCCTACGTGACGCTGGAAGTGGCTGAAGGCACTGAAATCGTGACGCAGAAGGCCGCGGTCGCGACCCTGTTGCCCAAGGGCACGATCAAGTCGCTGTAAAGGGACGACGGGCCGCCTTTCCCGGCGGCATGCTTCCCCGGGCACATTGTCTGTTCAGCCCGTTCACTCCGGAACTTGAATCCTTATGAATCGCTATCCCCTCTGGAAATACATCCTGATCGCCATCGCGCTGCTGTTCGGCGTGCTGTATACGATCCCCAATTTCTTCGGCGAATCGCCCGCCGTCCAGATCAGCAGCGCCAAAGCCACCGTCAAGGTGGATCCGTCCACGACTGCGCGCGTGGAAGAGGTACTGACAAGGAACGGCATCAAGCCGGAAGGTATTTCCTACGACCTGAGCGGCACCCAGGGCTCGGTGCGTGCCCGCTTCCTTGACACCGATACCCAGTTCAAGGCCAAGGCCGTGCTGGAAAAGGAGCTGAACACCGACCCGGCCGACCCGACCTACATCGTCGCATTCAACCTGATGCCGAATACCCCGCAAGCACTGCAGGGCATCGGGGCGAAACCGATGTATCTCGGCCTCGACCTGCGCGGCGGCGTGCACTTCCTGATGCAGGTCGATACCAAAGGCGTGCTGAACAAGCGCCTGCAAGGCCTGCAGGCCAGCGTTCGCAGCTTGCTGCGCGACAAGAATGTGCGCCATGCAGGCATCAGCCGCAGCGGCGACGCGATCGAGATCAAGTTCCGTGAACCCGAAACCCGCGCCAAGGGCCGTGAAGCTCTGGCGTCGCAACTCGGCGAGCTGGTATTCCAGGAGGGCACTAACGGCACCGACCTGACACTGATCGCCAGCTACAATCCGGAAGCGCTCAAGCGCACCGTCGAGGAAGCCGTCGCGCAGAACATCAGCACCCTTTCCAAACGCGTGAACGAACTCGGCGTCGCCGAGCCGGTCATTCAGCGCCAGGGCGCCGACCGCATCGTGGTCCAGTTGCCCGGCGTGCAGGACGTGTCGCGCGCCAAGGACATTATTGGCCGTACCGCCACGCTGGAAGTGCGCATGGTGGATGAAACCGTGATGCGCGGCACCGAAGAAACGGCAGCCGTGCCCTTCGGCTCCGAACTGTTCAAGGTCGGCAAGGGCGCCCCGGTCGTCCTGTACAAGGAACCGATCATCACCGGCGACTACATCTCCAGCGCCGCCGCCAGTTTCGACCAGAATCAGCAGCCCGCCGTCAGCATCGACCTGAACGGCGACGGCGGCCGCCGCATGCGTGAAGCGACCCGTGAAAAGATCGGCAAGCTGATGGCCATCGTGCTGTTCGAAAAGAACCGCGGTGAAGTGCTGACCGTTGCCACCATCCGCGACGAACTCGGTTCCCGCTTCCAGATTACCGGCATGGGTTCGGCCGAAGCGGCCAACGACCTCGCGCTGCTGCTGCGCGCCGGCTCGCTGGCGGCGCCGATGGAGATCATCGAGGAACGGACCATCGGCCCGCAGCTTGGTGCCGACAACATCCAGAAGGGCTTCAACTCGACGCTGTACGGCTTCGCGGCGATCGCCGTCTTCATGATCATCTACTACCACTTGTTCGGCTTCTTCAGCGTGTTCGCGCTGGCGGTCAACCTGCTGCTGCTGATTGCAGTGCTGTCCACCTTGCAGGCGACGCTGACGCTACCCGGCATGGCGGCTATCGCGTTCACGCTCGGTATGGCAATTGACGCCAACGTGCTGATCAACGAGCGCATCCGGGAGGAGTTGCGGGCGGGTAATTCGCCGCAGGCAGCGATTGCTGCGGGCTTCGACCGGGCGTGGGCGACCATTCTTGACTCGAACGTCACGACGATGATCGCCGGCCTCGCGCTGCTGATCTTCGGTTCCGGCGCGATCCGCGGCTTTGCCGTGGTGCACTGCCTGGGCATCCTGACCTCGATCTTCTCGGCGGTATTCGTGTCGCGCGGGCTGGCCAACCTCTGGTATGGACGCAAGAAGAAGCTGACCAGCGTATCGATCGGCCAGGTGTGGAAGCCAACCGCCTGATTGGACTTGAAGCGCTCCCGACAGTGATTTCTGCCGGGAGCCGGCAAACGAAAGGAATGTAATGGAATTATTCCGCATCAAGAGGGACATCCCCTTCATGCGCCACGCGTTGGTCCTCAACGTGATCTCGGCGCTGACCTTCGTGGCGGCAGTGTTTTTCCTGTTTTACAAGGGATTGCACCTGTCGATCGAATTCACTGGTGGTACCGTAATCGAGGTCACGTATACGAAACCGGCCGATTTGGAAGGCATCCGCAAGACCATCGAGGGATTGGGCTATACCGATACCCAAGTGCAGAGCTTCGGCACCGCGCAGGACGTGATGATCCGCCTGCCGGCGCGCAAGGATGTGAGCTCCGCGCAGCAGAGCGAGAAGGTGATGGCAACGCTCAAGGCGCAGGATGAGACGGTCAAGCTGCAGCGCGTCGAGTTCGTCGGCCCGCAGGTTGGTGACGAACTCGCACAGGACGGCCTCACCGCGCTGGCGATGGTGATTGTCGGCATTGTGATCTACCTGGCGGTGCGTTTCGAATGGAAGTTCGCGGTTTCGGCAATCATCGCGAACCTGCACGACGTGGTGATCATTCTTGGCTTCTTCGCCTTCTTCCAGTGGGAATTCTCGCTGACGGTGCTGGCGGCGGTGCTCGCGATCCTGGGTTACTCGGTCAACGAGTCGGTCGTTATTTTCGACCGCGTGCGCGAAACCTTCCGTGACCGCCGCTACGGCAAGATGGGCACGGCCGAGGTGATGAACCACGCGATCACCAGCACCATCTCGCGGACCATCATCACTCACGGCTCGACCCAGATCATGGTGCTGTCGATGTTGGTGTTCGGCGGCCCGACGCTGCATTACTTCGCGCTGGCGCTGACCATCGGTATTCTGTTCGGCATCTATTCCTCGGTGTTCGTTGCCGCCGCCGTCGCCATGTGGCTGGGGGTGACCCGCGAGGACCTGATCAAGCCGGTCAAGGAAAAGGACGAGACCGACGGCGCAGTGGTCTGATTGTTCCTCTCAGCGAAAAAAGCCGGCTTTCGAGCCGGCTTTTTTCATTTGGGCAGCCGGTGCCGAACTATTTTTTCAGGCGCAGCACAGCGTCTTCCAGGTGCCGTTTGAGCTTGCCCAATTCACGCTCGAGCGCGCTGAAGTCCTCGTCGCCATAATCCAGGAAGGCCTGCTTGCAGAACTTGATTTGCGGCGGGAAGACGCGCTGGAATTCCTGTTCGCCTTTTTCGGTGAGTCGCACGATGGTGCTGCGCCTGTCGTCGGCGCGAGTGCTGCGGCACACCAGTCCCTTCGCTTCCAGCCGATCGACCACGCCGGTCAGCGTGCCTTTGGTGATAAGCGTTTTCTCGCCCAGATCCTTGAACGACATGCCGTCGGTATTGCCCAGCGTCGCGATGATGTCGAATTGCGGCGGCGTGAGGCCGAGGGTTCGAATGTTCGTGGAGGAAATGTGCTCGAACGTGTGGAAGCACTCGGCCAGCAGGCGGATGCTGCGCAGGTAACGTTCTCTCTTCATGATCTTGCAACAAAAAAGCCGGCCTGGTTCGGGCCGGCTTGTGGAATGTGCCGCGTGGCGATTAGTCCGCCTTCAGTGCTTCAACCTGGATGGCCAACTTCACTTCCGGTGCGAAGCGCGGCGTGCCGTAGTTCAGGCCGAAATCGGTGCGCTTGAATTCCGCAGTCGCGTCGGCGCCGCAGACTTCACGCTTGAACATCGGGTGCTCGATGCACTTGAACTTGCCGATGGTCAGGCTCACCGGCTTGGTCACGCCGAGCATGGTCAGTTCGCCCTCAACGGACACCGGCTTGTCGCCGTCGAACTTCATCGACTTGCCCTTGTAGGTGATGGTCGGGAATTGCTCGACGTTGAACATATCCTTGGACTTCGCGTGGTCGTTCATCTTCGCGTGGCCAAAGTCGATGGAGCTGGCGTCGATGGCGATGTCCATCGTGCCGGTCTTTGCTGCACGGTCCAGCTTCACGACGCCGCTGGTCTTGGTGAATTTGCCGCGCCAGAGGGAGATGCCGAGGTGGTCGGCTTCGAAGCTCGGGTAGGTGTGGTTCGGCTCGATGTTATAGGTCTGTGCGAAGGCGGAACCGGCGCTGACGGTCAGCAGGGCGGCGATGATGTGCTTGATTTTCATTGAATATTCTCCCTGAGAGACTTGCTTGATTGGTTTGCCTGATTGGATGGCTTATTGCGTCGCGACGACGCGGAACTTGATCACGACTTCATCGGCGACCATGCTGGTGTCTTTCCATTCACCTTCGCCGATGTTGAAGGCCAGCCGCTTGATCGGCAGCGTGCCTTCGAAAACCTGTGCGGCGCCTTCCTGCTTCACGCTGAGCGGGAAGGTGACGTCCGCGGTCTTGCCCTTGATGGTGAGCTTGCCGATCACGTCCAGCTTGCCGGCAGCCGCGGGCTTGAGCGCACTCGACACGAAGGTGGCCTTCGGGAATTGCGCACCGTTGAACCAGTCCTTCTTCTGCGCTTCCTTGTTGAATTCCGCATCGCCCAGGTCGAAGCTGGCGACCTCGATCTCCATGTTGGCCTTCGAGGCTTCCGGCTTGGCCGCGTTGTAGTCGATCTGCGCGTTGAAGCGCTTGAACTTGCCTTCGACCGGCACGCTCATTTGCTTGAACACGGCCGACACGCTGCTTTTTGCGGGATCGGTCTTGAGCTGGGCGGCGAGCACGGGCAGGGCGACAGCCAGTGCGAGCAAGGCGCTGTTGCGGAGGATGGTCCGTATGGTCATGGTCGATTCCTTCAGTCTGGATATCAGGGCAGAATGCGACGGAAGACGCCGTCGCGGTCGATGACGAGATGCTTGACGGCGGCGGCCACGTGCAGCACGACGCAGGCCAGCAGCGTCATGTTCAGCGCGTAATGCACCTGCTTGAGAATGGGTTTCCACACTTCGTTCGCTTCGATCAGCACCGGCAGCGGGATGATGCCGAGGTAGACCACGGGCACGCCGGCGGCGAGGCTGTAGAAGTAGCCGGAAACCGGGACGGCGAAGATCAGGATATAGAGCAGGATATGCAAGGCATGCGAGGCCTTGACCTGCCACACTGGCATGCTGAGCGGCAGCGGAGGCGCCGCGTGCGTAAGTCGCCAGATCGCGCGAAGGCAGGCCAGACCGAGTACGGTCACGCCCAGCCATTTGTGCCAGGAATAGTATTTCAGCTTGGTCGGTGTAATGCCCGGGATGTCGACCATGACCAGGCCGAGCGTGAAGGCGCAGATGATCAGGGCCGCGATCAGCCAATGCAAGACGATTGCCGGAAGGGTATAACGTTGCATAATGTTGCAATACGTTAATTAGTTTTAATTAGGACGAATATCATAGCAGCAAAGTTTCTGTGTTGCTGTACGTAGAAGTCCGAGGTCGGGCATGCCGAATGTTGGCTGCCGGATATATATACGTCGGGGGAGGCGGGTTTATTCCGCGAGCGCGGGAAGAGGAGGTGAAGCGCCGCCAGCGGCGGCGCTTCGGTGATGCTTAGATCTTGCGGGCGAGCGCTTCGGCGCGGCCGATGTAGCTGTCCGGCGTCATCGCCAGCAACTGGTCCTTGGCCTGCTGCGGAATGGCGAGGCCGTTGACGAACTCGCGCAGCGCATCCTTCGAAATGCCCTTGCCGCGCGTGAGCTCCTTCAGCTGCTCGTACGGATTCTCGATGCCGTAGCGGCGCATCACGGTCTGCACCGGCTCGGCCAGCACTTCCCAGGTGGCGTCGAGGTCTTCGGCCAGGCGCGCCGGATTCACTTCCAGCTTGTTCAGGCCGCGCAGGCAGCTGTCATAGGCGAGCACCGTGTAACCGAAGGCGACGCCGATGTTGCGCAAGACGGTCGAGTCGGTCAGGTCGCGCTGCCAGCGGGAGACCGGCAATTTTTCCGACAGGTGTTTCAGCACGGCATTGGCGAGGCCGAGGTTGCCTTCGGAGTTCTCGAAATCGATCGGGTTGACCTTGTGCGGCATGGTGGAGGAGCCGATTTCGCCGGCCTTGGTCTTCTGCTTGAAGTAGCCGAGCGAGATGTAGCCCCAGATGTCGCGGTTCAGGTCGAGCAGGATGGTGTTCGCGCGTGCCAAGGCGTCGAACAGCTCCGCCATGTAGTCGTGCGGTTCGATCTGGATGGTGTAGGGATTGAAGGTCAGGCCGAGGCGCTGCTCGATCACGTTCTTGGAGAACGATTCCCAGTCGAATTCCGGGTAGGCCGACAGGTGGGCGTTGTAGTTGCCCACGGCGCCGTTCATCTTGCCGAGGATTTCGACATCGGCGATGCGCTTCTCGGCGCGCTTGAGGCGGGCGACGACGTTGGCGATTTCCTTGCCCAGCGTGGTCGGACTGGCCGGCTGGCCGTGGGTGCGCGACAGCATCGGCAGTGCGGCGTTCTCGTGCGCGATCTCGGTCAGGCGGGCAATCACGTTGCGCAGCGCTGGCAACACCACATCGTTGCGCGCGGCCTTGAGCATCATGCCGTGCGAGGTGTTGTTGATGTCTTCCGAGGTGCAGGCGAAATGGATGAATTCCGATGCCGCCACCAGTTCGGGCACATCCTTGACCTTTTCCTTGAGCCAGTATTCGACCGCTTTCACGTCATGGTTGGTGACGGCTTCGATCGCCTTGATGCGCTCGGCGTCTGCTTCGGTGAATTCATTGGCCAGTTTGTCCAGCAGCGCGTTGGCAGTAGCGGAAAACGGCTTGATCTCCGCAAAGCCGGCAGTCGACAGCGCCTGCAGCCAGGCGATCTCCACCTTTACCCGGTGGTGCATGAAACCGGCTTCGGACAGGATAGGGCGCAGCTTGTCGGTCTTGGCGGCGTAGCGGCCATCCAACGGCGAGAGGGCGGAGAGAGCGGAAAGCGACATGATATGAAAATGCGGAGAATGAAATGAAAACCTGCGCAAAGTGCGGGAAACCGTGCGCAAAACCGGGGGAATCCGGCATTTTACCATTTGGCTCTGTGCCGGATACCCGCTGCGCAGGGGCTAGCCAAACCCGTCCGCAGCCCTTATTGTGAGTATCCTCAATGTTATAATCCAGACCAATTCTTACCATACGCATCTATGAAACTCATCGGTTCTCTCGCCAGTCCGTACGTCCGCAAAGTCCGCGTAGTGATGGCGGAAAAGAAGCTCGACTACGAGCTGGCCCTGGAAAACGTCTGGTCGGCCGACACCAAGATCATGGAGTACAACCCGCTCGGCAAGGTGCCCTGCCTGATCATGGAAGACGGCGGTGCGATGTTCGATTCGCGCGTGATCGTCGAGTATCTCGATACGCTGACCCCGGTCGGCAAGCTGATTCCGCCCAACGGCCGTGAGCGCGCGGAAGTCAAATGCTGGGAAGCGCTTGCCGATGGCGTGCTCGATGCCGGCGTGGCGATCCGCCTCGAACGCACGCAGCGTCCGGAATCGCAGCAAAGCCCGGAATGGATCAAGCGCCAGATGGACAAGGTCACCAACGGCCTGAAGGCGATGTCGTCCGGCCTGAAGGACACGGCGTTCTGCAGCGGCAACCATTACACGCTGGCCGATGTCGCTGTTGGATGCGCGCTCGGCTGGTTGTCGTTCCGCTTCCCCGAGATCGACTGGCGCGGCGACCATCCGAACCTCGCCAAGTTGTTCGACAAGTTGTCGGAGCGGCAGTCGTTCAAGGACACGGTGCCGCAGTAAGCGGATTCACCATCAACAAAAAAGGGCAGCCGAGGCTGCCCTTTTTGTTTGCATGCTTGTGAGCATGCGGCGCGGTCATTCGCCCATTTGCGACTGCAGGTAGTTCTGGATGCCGATCTTGTTGATCAGGTCCAGTTGCGTTTCCAGCCACTCGATGTGTTCTTCCGTGTCGACCAGGATGTCTTCCAGCAGTTCGCGCGACACATAATCGCCGGCTGCCTCGCAAGCCTTGATGCCGTCCTTCACCGTCTGCTGCGCAGCCTGTTCAAGCTTGAGGTCGCATTCCAGCATTTCCTGCGTGTTCTCGCCGATCAGCAGTTTGTTCAGCGCCTGCAGGTTGGGCAGGCCGTCGAGCATCAGGATGCGGTCGATCAGCTTGTCGGCGTGCTTCATCTCGCCGATGGATTCGTCGTATTCCTTCTTGCCAAGTTTTTCGAAGCCCCAGTGCTTGTACATCCGTGCGTGCAGGAAGTACTGGTTGATCGCGGTGAGTTCGTTGGTGAGCTGCGCATTGAGCAGCCGGATGATATTCGGATCGCCTTTCATGAAGCCCTCTGCGGTGAGATGTGGGGAGGCGCACATGCGCCGCTCGCGTATCGAAATGATAACCCACGATGCCGGAATTACCAGCAGGGCAGATGCATTCTGTTATTAGGAATCATTTACATCGGCTGCGCGATGCGAGAAAGAGATGCGCTGTCAGGAACGGGCAGCGCGGAGTTGGTACGCTGCGGCCAGAGAAGGCGCAACGCGCGGCCTGCTCCGGTAGGAGAGAGATGGAGCGTTACGCGGCGATTGCTGCCTGGAACATCATCGGCTGGCTTTCCTGCGCTGCGTCTTCGAGGCACTCGCGCAGGACGGTCTTGGCGCAGGAGTGGCACTTGCCGCAGCAGGTACCGACGCCGAGCTCCTCGCGCAATTGCGGCATGGTGGTGATGCCGGATTCGACGGCTCGGCGGATTTTGCGTTCGGAGACGTTGTTGCAAACACAGACGATCATTGCACGGCCTTGATGATTAGGTGTTCTGGTGAACTGTTCGCGTCCGCTTCAAGCGGTAAGAATCAGCTTGTTCATCTGGGTCAACCGCAAGCGGTAGATACGACCCTGGTGATCGATTTCAACTTCGCGCTGCTGTTGGAACAGATCCTCGCTGCGGATGCGGATGACTTGCGATGCAATCTGGTCAGCGGGCGTGCCTTGCCGGCTCCCGTCTTTGTCTTGTTGCGATCGGCTCATCCTGTGATCCTTTTGTAAATACGAACAATTCTCATTTAGATTATTAACGATCCCGATAGCGATTGCAAGGGATTTCAGTTGCAGTGTGGCTCGATTGAGTTGTTTATTTGACAAATGTCGTGCGATTGGCGCGATTACCGGCAAATAGAGCGACAGGAAGAGAGACAGGAGGCCAAGGTATGGCGGTCAACCAGCGTGAAGCGCGAGGGCCGGCAAGCGCCTCTTGTCCCGAATGCCTGCGCCAGCATTCAACAATGCTGTTTCAAATTGGATCAGTGCCGATGCGGCTGCGCCGTGATCCGTCCACCGAATCCCGGCACCCGTCCTTGAGCAAGCCTCGTGTTTGGCCGCAGAGCCGCGCGAAGCGGCGAATCATCTTCAAAGCAGCGCTCGTCTTCCTGCCAGTGGCACGCTCTTTGCCTTTCAAGAGACAAACCGATTTCTTAATACGCTGAGGAGACACCATGAAAGCATCCCTATCCCGAATCGCGCCCGCCGTCCTGCTGCTGGCGCTGCATGCATCGTCCGCATTCGCGCACGGTGACGTGACGCCGCAGGCGGTCGATACGAAATCGTTGCCGCAACTGGGCGACAAGTGGCGCGAAGAGAATCCGTATCGCGGCAATGGCGAAGCCATCCGCATCGGCAGCTCCGCCTATACCCAGAACTGCGCGCGCTGCCATGGCATCGAGGCAGTCTCCGGCGGCATCGCGCCGGACCTGCGCAAGCTCGACAAGGATTGCGCCAACCAGAAGATCGAAACGAAGAAGCAGGCGTGCATCAAGGAGGTCGACCAGTACTACCTGGCGTCCGCGCGGCGCGGCAAGGTGCGTAACGGCGCCGTCTACATGCCGCCCTTCGAAGGCACGCTGAGCCAGGAAGCGATCTGGTCGATCCGCGCCTATCTCGATACGCGACGCGAACTGAAGTAAGCCAGCCCATGGGCGCATCGGTGCACAAGCCGTTGCGCCCATCCCGGCAAGCATCCACATAACGATAACGGAGACAGTCGTGACAAGTTTTTCATTCATCAAGGCAGCGGCCCTGCTCTTGTTCACGTTTGCCGTGGTGCCCGCGCACGCGGATCTGGGCAAGATCAGACAAGCCGGCGTGCTCAAGGTTGCCGTGTACAAGGACATGCGACCTTTCTCGTCGAATGACGGCGGCATCGACATCGACCTCGCAAAGGCGCTTGCCGCGAAACTGGGACTGCAGGTCAGTCTGCTGCCTTTCGACGCGGGCGAGAACCTCAACGACGACCTGCGCAACATGGTGTGGAAGGGACATTACCTCGGCTATGGACCGGCCGACGTAATGATGCACGTGCCGGTCGACAAGATGCTGATGGCACAGAACAAGCAGGTTTCCATTTTTGCGCCGTACTACCGCAACCGCGTGCGTCTCGTGCGAGACGTACGGAAGTTACCTGCCTGTGACTCCGTCGACTGCCTCATCGGGAAAAAAGTCGGCGCCGAAAAAGTGTCGATCTCTGCGATGCTGCTGCTTGGGGAGCAGGACGGCAAGGTGCGCGATAGCGTCAGGATCTATGCCACTGCGGCTGAGGCACTCGATGCATTGAAGGCCGGCGAACTCGACGCCGTACTCGCCAACCAGTCCGAAATCGAGGGCGCCGTGCGGGGTGACAACAACTTCCCGCTCAGCGATCTATCCTTCCCGCGTATGCCGCGCCAAGGGTGGGTGGTCGGGCTTGCGGTGAAGAAGGAGAATGAAGAACTTGCCCGGGCGCTGCAGGCCGCCGCGAACGACCTGGAAGCTTCCGGCGAACTGGCGAAGATCTTTGCGAAGTACGGAGTCACGCCGACCAAGCCGTGAAAGCGCTCAGACGACTGCTTGCCGGCCTGCTGCTTTGCCTTGTGCTTCCCTGCGCTGCCAGCGCGGGCGTCCTGACACGGGAGCTGCTCGAAAAGAAATTTCCCGCTCCACTGATGATCGGGGAAAAGGACGAGGCAATGCCGGTGTGGCCGGTGCTCAAGCAGAACGGACCTGCGACCGAGCTTGTTGGTTATCTGTTCGAGTCGATCGATTTCGCTGCCGTGCCGGGATTCGCCGGCGTGCCGGTCAACCTGCTGGTGGCGCTGGACGCGCAGGGCTCCTTCCTTGATGTACAGATGATCTCGCATCACGAACCCGTGTTCCTGGACGGACTCGGCGAGGAGCCGCTGCACAAGTTCGTGAGTCAGTATCGCGGAATCTCGCTGAAGCAGAATGTGGTAATCGGGACGGCGGGCGGGAGCGGGAATGACGCAAGCGCGCATATCGACGGCGTGGCCAAGGCGACGGCATCCGTTCGCATCATCAACCAGAGCATGCTGTCGGCGGCGCTCAAGGTAGCGCGGAAAAAACTCGGCTTCTCCGCCGTGCAGGACCCGGATCGCATCGCACGCGTGCGGCAGGACGTGGCGGAAACGATCGCTTTCAAGGACCTTGTCGGCAGCGGTTTGTTCAAGCGGTTCGTGCTGCGCAACGCCGATGTCGAGAAAGCATACGCCGGTACCGAAGGTGCAGGGCTCGACGACGTCGCGCTGGCGCAACCTGACGAGGCATTCACCGACATGCAGGTGGCCCTGGTATCGGTGCCGGCCATCGGCCGCAGCCTGCTGGATAACGGCAGCGTGGCGCGCCTTGCAGGACGGCTCGAGGAGGGCGACCATGCCCTGCTTGTCCGCTGGCGCGGACGCTACGGGCCGATATCCGAGCGCTTTGTCGCCGGCACCCAGCCGGATCGACTGACCCTGTCGCAGGGTGGCCTGCCTATCGAGATGCGCGACCTCAATCTCGATCTGCGCCTGCATAACGAGGGCGAAGGGGGCGAAGAGGGCGAAGAGGACGGCAAGGCTTATGAGGGAATGAAGGTTTTCCGCGTCATCGCGCAGGCAGGGCTGGATCCCGCGCAGGCACTGAACCTGTCGCTGCGCGTGACACGCTTGAAGGGAATGATCTATCCGGAGCACTTCGGACAGGACTTCGTCTTCAGTTACCGTCTGCCGGAACGGTTCTACATGCTGCCCGCTGGCGAGGAGAAATCCTGGCTTCCGGTATGGAAGCAGCCCTGGCCGGAGCTTGCGCTCATTGCCACGGCCCTCGTCGTGCTATTTGCGGCTCTGGCGCGGCAATCCGTGCTCGCAGCCGACGCGTGCCGCTTCAACCTGTTCCGCATGGGTTACCTTGCGTTCACGCTGCTTTTTCTCGGCTGGTACGCGCAAGGCCAGCTGTCGATCGTCAACATCACCGGCGCAATCCATGCATTGAAGGACGGGCGCAACCTCGATTTCATGCTGTACGACCCAGTGTCCGTCGTTGTCTGGTGCGCGGTATTCCTGTCCCTGTTCCTCTGGGGGCGCGGCACTTTCTGCGGATGGCTGTGCCCGTTCGGGGCCCTGCAGGAATTCACTGGCAAGCTGGGCAAATGGCTGAGGCTGCCGCAGGTGCATATCAGGCAAAGGTATGACGCGCAGCTCAGGCGCCTGAAGTACGTCGTGTTGCTTGCCATCCTGGGCAGCGTATTTGTGTCCACGGCATACACGGACAAGATGGTCGAGATCGAGCCGTTCAAGACCGCGATCACGCTCGGGTTCGTCCGCTCCTGGCGTGCGCCGTGACAAGGCGATGTAGTTCCAGCGGGTGCAAGCCCCGCCCGGCGAAGTGCTCCCGCCGGAAGCAACCGGAGCAGTCGTGGAGGTAACGAAGCGGCTGAAGCCTTCGGTGATGCGTGCC
>DASPMC010000116.1:0-4512 GCA_035627275.1 Noviherbaspirillum sp. | reverse complement strand
GCTGCTTGGAGACGCCGCGCTCGGCTTCGTCGCGCAGCCAGTTCATCGCTTCGTGGAAGTCCTTGATCGCGATTTCCTTGGCCTTGTCGCCCTGGCCGCGGCGGACCAGTGCGCCCGGGCCGATCAGGCCCTTGAAGGTGGTGGCGGCGGCCGACAGCATCTGGTAGTCGGGGCCGTGGATGAAGTCGGCGTCGATGGTGCTGATCTTCATGTTGCCCAACCAACCGTCAGCATTTCCTCGCCGGATTCTACTACTCCCCCTTGGTCGTCTCTCTCTGTTTTCAGCTCATGATTTTGCAAGCATTTCCACTTCGACAAGAAAACGCTTCGCCTCTCCTCTCATCCCCGTCGAAATGGCTTCCCATGTTTTCGCCGGAAAATCCTTCGGCAGCTCTCCCTCGACTTCAGCCAGTGCTTCATCGACACTTTCCACGAGTGCGACCATGTCCTCCCACACGGCCTGACCGCCGTTCTTCATCGCAAGCTGCTTCCAATGCCGCGCTTGGATCGTATGAAAGTGGTAGTGGGCATTCCTTGAGCGAATCGCCATGGCGAGGCCGGCCTTGCGCTGCTTGAACTGGTTATTGCCGTCTCCGAAATAGGGCCACATCGACAGCACGTCGTAGAGCGGCGTCATTTCGTATTCGTCGCCGCGCTGCAGATGGATGGAGAAATTCTTTGCATGTCCATCCGGGGCGGCAAGCAGGAAGAAGGCGAGTTGCGTCAGGAGGAAGAAGGCGCGGTCGCCTTTGTCGCGGCTTCCCGCCATGAGCTGCAGGCAGTCCTGCATACCCGGGCCGCCGTGCTGCTCATACTTCCTGTCGGGTGGAACGCCGAGTGCCTGGCAGAGGTCTTCCTGGGGCAGGCGGGCAATCCATGTGCCGTTGTCCATCCATTCGCGATCGAAGCGCTCGACCACGAGGACCGTCTGATCGCCGAAGCCGGCGATGGATGTCGGGGCCACCGGGAGCTTCAAAGCGCTGATGATCCTTGCGCATAGCCATTCGTTCTGGACGGAGTCCCACGCGTCGACTCGCTTCATTCCTCCGATGAGGCCGAGCGGAAGTTTGAGGATGTGCGTGGTAGGCGTGGCGCCGTGGGGGCGGCACCACTTGTTGTGGTAGCGCATGAGCGCAGTCTTTTCCTGCGCCCCTGCAATCGAAATGCGAAAGAGGTCGTCATCATCCAGTTCCCACGTGTCCTCGGAAGGGACGGCGTGCAGGATGCCGACGATCTCTTCCTCGGTCAGCGCTTCGCATTCGATGCGATCCCATCCGTCAGGCGTTTCGTTTTCCGGAAGCAGTTGCACCGCGCCGACACAGTCCCTGCCGATCGCTTCCAGCAGGTCGAATGTTTCCTTCGATTTGAGCTTGAATCGCCTGCCCAGGCGCTCCCGTATTCTTTCGTTATCCGGCAGCAGATTGTCGAAGTAGTGCTTTACCACCTCTCCCTTGATCTCGAGAGAGCTGCTGATGGGGAGGGAGAGCGACAGCGAGCGCCGGTGGGTAGATTCCAGCCACGAGGGCGCGTAGGAGAAGGTGTGGGAGTGGCGGTCGACGCGCCATGTCCCGACGAGTTCGCCATTCATCCATGCATTCAGCGCCTGCATTACCAGAAACCTTTCTTCCGGAGGATGACGGTATTTCGCCGTGAGGTTGGCGGTGCATCCTTGTGCGGGTCGGGCTTGCGCGGTTCTTTCGGGGCTGTATCCATCTCATGCGCGTGGTGGCCGCCCTTTTCTGCCTTTGTGTCTTGCCTGCTCGGAACGAGTTCGCCTGTTCCAGGAACCGCAGGCCCCTCCTCTTGCAGGGCCAATGCAGCATCCAGCACCGAAAGCAGTTGCAGCATCTGCTCGAAGCTCACCAAGCCGGGGTTCGCTTCAATTTCGGCAACCCGTGCCTGGCTGACCCCGAGAAGCTCACCCACCTGTGCTTGCGTAAGGCCGCGCTTCTTCCTCAGCGCGCGGAGATGCGGGCGCAGTTGGGCGGAGATGCGTATCGGGTAGGTGAGAGGCATGGCAAAAGCATCGTATAAGCCATGGATTATAAAGTCAACTTATAAGCCATGGCTTATTGAAAGAAATAATGGCTTTAGCAGATAAATTCGCTTTATAGGTCAAAGCAAGTATTTTCTAATTATAAGCTTTGGGCGATTTTTTGCTTGGCCTTATCGCCTTAACCGCGGCGTACCAGCGCGCCGGCACCAATCAGGCCCTTGGAGGTGGTGGCGGCGGATGACAGCACCTGGTCGTCGGGGCTGGCGACGAAGTCGGTGTCGATCACCCTGACTTTCAGCTCGCCGTTACTGCGCGCAACTCTTCTCGATCCCAATCGTCTTGCATGTTCCGGCAACCGCGTTGCGTACTAAGGGAATCGCATCGTTGACATCCAGAAGAAGAGATACCAGCTTGAGGCGCAAGGGTTCCAGGGAATCGGTCCTGGTGAGGGGCACGTTGGCAACATGGGTTTTGAACGTCCGAACGACTTCTGCAACCGATTTTTCATTCGCACCTGTCAGATCGACCAGCAGAATGGGCTGCTTGTCGTCCACAACGTAGCCCTTTTGCCCTGCCTTCGGCTTCACGGTTTCGTTGATCGGCTGAAGGGTCGCGAGCAGGAAAGGTCCCTGGCCTTTCCGCAGCCGCTGGCTGAGTTCCGTGTTCCTGGACAGCGCCGCCATGAAGTAGATCCGGTACATATGGGACAGGCTGGGGTAGTAGACGATCTCCGCAGTCTTTGTGTTCAATCTGCTGCCCGGGATGAGGAAAAGATTTGTCGACTCGCGAGCTTCATTTCCGAGCGCGTTCATGACGTTGTCCGGCTTGGCGATCGTCGCCAGCAGGGTTTTCAGGCGGTTGTACGCGAGCTGCTCGCGATACGTCATCGGGGTTGTCACCGAACCGGTGAACAGGACATACGTGTACATCCCGAATGCCGGCCCTTTCCATGGGACTGCGGGGCCTTCATTCAGTGCCGCCCATATGTGACGATCGATTGGCGTCGCGTCAGGAAGCGATGTGGCAGTTTGCGGGCGCGGCGCGTCAACTGGGGCCGCTACGGGTTGTGGAGTCGCCACGTGCCTCGTTTCGTGCTTGGTGACGCTCGCACACGATGCGACCAGGACGGTCAGCGCAAGTATTCCGACACGAGTCATGATACTTGCCAGGTTAAGCGCCATTGCTCCCTCCCTTTTTTCTCCATTTCCGCAATGCGAGCTCGATCATCGCGGCGCCTAGCACCGCACCCAGTCCGATGACATTCACGAAATCCGCAGGATTGACGTCTGGCGCAATCCAGCGCAACGCGCCATAGATGACGAGTCCAACCGCCAGAAGCAATAGCGGTGTACGCGCTACAGTAATCCATAGGGAAGGTGCTGTTGCTGCTTCTTTCGGTTGCAGGGAACTCATCATGGCCTCACGTCAGATTGCTGTCGTTGTCCGGGATGCCGCCTGTCTCGATGGGGCCGGCGATACATGTGCGGGCTGTACGGTGTGCGCGGCATAACTGTCGGCCGCAGCGGACACCTTCATTTCTTCCAGAATGGTCCAGATTTCGCTTTCGCATCTTCTACGCTTCTCAAGCACTTCAGCGTTATCGAATTTTCGGTCCTGGCCTTGCTGCCTTCTGACCTCATTCCATCGATCGTGTTGGTTGATCTGTTCGTTGGATGATGCGACCAGCGCGCTCAAGGCCGTCAGCCTGGAGGCCTTTTGCTGTAGTCCGATTTGCCGCTGCAGCGCCTGTGCAGCCTCAATCTGTGCTGCTGCGGTTTTTGCCAGTTCGTCTCGCGTCAGGCTTAGCTCGTCCCGCTGTATCACCACCGCGTAAGTCACCCCAGCAAGTGCGAGACCGGAGAAAAGTGCATTGACCGCCCCGAACATGTCGCCAAAGTCTGCCACATTGTCAGGGGGCGGGAAGAACAGGAGAACCAACGGAATGGAAATCACCCACAGGACAACACCGCCTGCCAGCAACGACGAGAAAGGGGACTTCTTGAACATAAACGCAGGATCCTTGTTGCATTAAAGAATCAATGATCCAGCGTTTACTGCGGTGCGAGATATCCCATGGATATGGGATATCTCAGAAAAAAAACAGGGCTCCTTATGGAGCCCTGCTCTGACTGCTTTTGTGAAACGGAATTACATCTCGATGTACCTGAAAACACCGAGGTTAGACGTCAATATTCCCCGCCTGCAGCGCATTAGTCTCAATAAACGCCCGACGCGGCTCCACATCGTCCCCCATCAGCGTCGTGAAAATCTGATCCGCCGCGATCGCATCCTCAATCTGCACCTTCAACAGCCGGCGCACGCTCGGATCCATCGTGGTCTCCCACAGCTGCTCCGGATTCATTTCACCCAGACCCTTGTAGCGCTGCTTGGAGACGCCGCGCTCGGCTTCGTCGCGCAGCCAGTTCATCGCTTCGTGGAAGTCCTTGATCGCGATTTCCTTGGCCTTGTCGCCCTGGCCGCGGCGGACCAGTGCGCCCGGGCCGATCAGGCCCTTG
>DASPMC010000115.1:0-4782 GCA_035627275.1 Noviherbaspirillum sp. | reverse complement strand
GTCATCGGGCCATGACCAAATTGTTCAAGCAGTTCTGCGGGAATGGCCGGCAGGTCTGCCGGCTTGGTTCTTGGTTTTCGTGGCATACATCCTCCTTGCGAGCATGATATGCCTTGAACACGAAATTACTGATACTCCCGACGGCGGCGGCGATCCAGGTGTTCGGCGCGCCGACGATCGACTTGAGCGGCCCCACGACCCAGTTGATCGCGCCGGCGACGGTGAACCTGAGCGCGACGGCGGCGTCGAGCGGGACGAACAACCCGATCACGCAGGTGGCGTTCCACAACGGCACCTCTTTGCTGGGCAGCACCAGCGTGGCGCCGTATGCGTTCAGCTGGACGAATGTGGGAGCGGGGACGTACAGCGTGACGGCGACGGCGACCGACAGCGTGGGCGGGACGGCGACGAGCCGTGCGGTGGAAGTAAGGGTGATCAGCAACGTGGCGCCGACGGTGAGCGTGAGTGCGAATCCGGAGATGGCGACGGCGCCGGCGACGATCACGCTGACGGCGGATGCAGCGGACAGCGACGGCAGCATCGAGAGGGTGGAGTTCTACCACGGCACGACGTTGCTGGGGAGTGTGACGCAGGCGCCGTACAGCTATACGTGGAGCAACGTAGCCAGTGGGACGTACACGGTGACGGCCAAGGCGGTGGATAATGTGGGGGCGGTGACGGTCTCGGCGCCGGTGACGGTGCGGGTGGCGGGGGCGGCGGCGCGGGTGTATTACATTGACAGCGATCAGTTGAACACGCCGAGGGTCATCACCGACGAAAACAACACGGTGGTGTGGAAGTGGGGGAATGACGATCCGTTCGGTGGCAACTTGCCGGAGGAGAATCCGTCGGGGTTGGGCGTGTTCGAATTCAATCTACGGTTCCCGGGACAATACTTCGACAAGGAAACCGGTCTCCATGACAATTGGCACCGAACCTACAATCCGGCGACTGGGCGCTATGAGCAATCCGATCCGATCGGCCTTCGCGGTGGTATTAATACCTACGCATATGTCGAAGGAAATCCAGTTTTGCTAATTGATCCAGAAGGGCTTAGAGGCGTTCGCAAGGCGCAAAGAGGAGGTAATGCATATAACCGGCGTCAGTGGGCAAGGCATTCCCCTTCTCCAGTTTCTAAACCCCCTGGCGCAAATAACATTGAAGAATCAGCGGGGTATTACGACGATAATGGTGAATTCGTCTGTACAAGATGGAAATGTCCTCAATCTCCCAACATGTGTACATCTAACGATATTAAGAAGCCGGATGATTGGATGCCTCCTGCAACGGATCCCAATAGCCCGCCAGCTGGTTGTTCTTGCGATATCCCGGGCTATCAAAAGAAGTCTGGTCCAAAACCACCGGGGCAGGATGAGTGGGGGCAGTGGTCTAACGATATGAAACGGTGGTATGGTGAAGGGCACAGGCAACGATATAAGTAACTTATGAGTCTTCTTGTTCGAATAGCGGCAATAGTGGTCTCCCTTCTTGTTATATGGAATGGCGTAGCAATTCTTTTTGTCGAAGATTACTTAATAAAGTTTTGTCGTAAAAGCTGCCTAATTGATTCGTTGCTTTTGGTTTTCTTAGGTAGCACCTTGGGTAAGGTGGCGGCAGGACTTACGGTTATTGCGCTCGGATCATGGTTTTTTTGGTGCGGAGTTAAGAGTAGAAGTGATGAGAAGGACTACTATCGTAGTTCGGATGAGAATTGAGCCCAAGGCATTATGCTTGAAATATTTCGCAAATTTTTCCCCAACAGGAAAAAGACTCTGTCAAAGGAAAACTCCTTGAGCGAAAAGGACCTTCCTCGCACGAGTATTGTTGTTGATTCTCTGCCGCCTTTCATCGTGGCAGAACATATGAAGTATCAGGAGGGATTCCCTCTGATGAATTGGAGTGATGTTACGTCCTGGGTAGAAGGGATTGAGAATCCAGAGATTCAAGCTCAAGTATGGGGGGAAATTGAACGCGCATGGTTGTCCCATCTTAGGGGGGTACTTGGTCCTGAGTTTCGGTTGAGAGAATGTGACAATGCGATATTGCTATCCTCCCTTGAGGATAATATTGCGTTGGCTACAATCAACTACATGGAGCGCACATTTAAGCGGGTAGTGAAAGCGCTTGATGGCATCGCCGATGTCCCCCTGTGGGGTAAAGACATTCTGATCGTCTTTGACGATGCTGACGCTTATTATCGTTATGTTTCTTGTTTTTATCCCCACGCTGGAGAGTTTGCCTTCAGTAGTGGTATGCATATCGATGTCGGATGTAGTCATTATGTAACGATTAAGGCCGACTTACATCTCGTTGAGCCTGTTATTGCGCATGAGATGACGCATGGTTGTCTCGCTCATTTGTCTCTTCCTGCTTGGTTAAATGAAGGGTTGGCAGTCAATATTGAAAGACAGCTCACGGGTGACCGGGGACTTGGTTACTCTCCCCAACAGTTGCGTCAAATGCATCTTAAATTCTGGAAGGAAAATGAAGTGCAGGAATTTTGGTCTGGAAAGGCTTTTCTTCGAACAGATGAGGGTAGCCTTCTTTCATATGATCTTGCGCGCGTCCTTGTAGAGCATTTGGCCAAGAGATGGGAAGTATTTAAAGAATTCGTATTAGCTGCTGATGTTGGCGATGCAGGCGCTTCTGCTGCCGATGAGTATCTTGGTGTAGATCTAGGGGAACTTGTTTGTACATTGCTTGAGGCTGAGCCATCTGCTAAATGGGCGCCAAATTCGCAAGCTTGGATTGGCCACTGACATCCGCAATCTCGTCACCACCTACAGCATCGACGGCCTGGGCAACCTGACCCAGACCACCAGCCCCGACACCGGCAGCACGGCCAAGACCTACGACGCCGCCGGCAACGTCGCCAGCGTGACCGATGCCAAGGGCCCCCCGCGTCAAAATAGTTGTCGCCTCCATTGATTGGAGTTCTATAAACTCCGGGGGTGATGAGGGAAGCAATGACGCAGCATACAAAAGAAAAGAAAGAACATGCGTCATGTGCTGTATTTTTAGTCTGGGTCCGGCAATCTTTCATGACACACGACTGCCACACCGCAAAGGCAATGTAATACAATTGCAGCTAACGTAAGTGCTCGTATGTGATTGATTTTAAAGCGCTAACGTCGTAAGTATTTGATTTGACTAGGCATTGCTTTGCGATTTGGGATCAGGTGGTCGGACGTTCGAATCGTCTCGCCCCGACCAGAATATGAAACCCGCGCCGTTTCCCGCTTATTCTCTTCCTTCTCGGCGCCTCCCTCCTGAGTAAGCACTTTCCTTTTCGCCCGCAATGGAATCGATTCCGCTCTGGCGGGCCTGGAAATTCCAAACGCTAAGTTAGCGGCCCGAGATCGAGGCAGTTTCCGTAATTGATTTACGTCAACACGGCTGACATAATCGAATGGTTCAAAAATCCGTGGAACCAACCTTTAATGCGCGCATGCCCATGACGGTATGCTTGCGGAGCTGTTGCATGAAATATCCAGACGAGACGGTGGGGGCGAAGGATCGTGATCCGGGGCTGTATTCGGCCCACCAGATCATTGCCAGCTTGCCGTCCGGTCTCATGGTGGTCGATACGGAACTGAACGTTCTCAGCGTGAATCGCGCCATGAGTGAAATGTTCGGCTTCTCCGATCATGCGATCGCGACCGGGACGCCGCTGGCCGGCCTCATCGCCAGCGGACAGCTGATCGACAGCCTGCGGCAGGTGATCCGCAGCGGGGCCGAAGTCCATAATCTTGCAGTCCCGCTGCCAGTGGGGGACCTGGTCCGGCATTTCGAATTCAACGTGTGCGCGACCCTGCTCGAGGGCGAGCGCGTGCTGCTCCTGATGGCGCAGGACATCACGGAACGCATGCGTTCGCAGGAGGAGTTGCGGCGTTTCCGCATGGCGCTCGACAGTTCGATCGACGCCGTCTACCTGATCGACCGCGAGCAGATGCGTTTCATCGACGCCAATGAAACCGCTCTGGCGACGCTCGGCTACAGCCACGAGGAATTGCTGCGGCTCGGCCCGCAAGACTTGAAGCCGGACGCCGGCGAACTGCAGCGGATCAACCGGCGCTTCGACGAGGTGATCCAGAGCGCGAGCAAGGTCGGCATGATCCAGACCGTGCATCAACGCAAGAACGGTTCCCGCTTTCCCGTCGAGGTCTATTTGCGCGCGATCCAATCGGAGGGCCGGCAATTGCTGGTCGCCGTGGTGCGCGACATCACCGGGCGCCTGCAGGCGGAAGCGGAATTGCGCGAGAGCGAGCAGCGTTTCCGCGTCGCCTTCAACCAGGCGGCGGTCGGGCTGGCGCATGTCGCGCCGGACGGCCGCTGGCTGATGGCGAACCAGAAGCTGTGCGAGATCGTCGGGTATACGCAAAGGGAGATGCTCAACCTGCGCTACCAGGATCTGACCCATCCCGACGATCTGCCCTACGATCTCGAGCTCGGCCGGCGCATGCTGGCGGGCGAGGTGCACGAGCAGTCGCGCGAGAAACGCTATCGCCATCGGGACGGCCACTATATCTGGGTCAATCTGACCAGCTCGCTGGTGTGGGACTCCTCCGGCAAACCGAAGTATTACAGCACCGTGGTGGAAGACATTTCGCGGCGCAAGCAGGTGGAGGGCGAATTGCTGCATCTCGCCAATCACGATGCGCTGACCGGGTTGCCGAATCGTTCGCTGCTGCTCGACCGTCTTTCGCAGGCGATCGCCTATGCCAATCGTTTCGGCGGCGAGGTGGCCGTGCTGCTGATCGACCTCGACCGCTTCAAGAACGT
>DASPMC010000114.1:0-78985 GCA_035627275.1 Noviherbaspirillum sp. | reverse complement strand
CTCCATCGCCGACATCCCCGTATGTACCATCGATGTCGTTTGACGCAAGCGAACCAGGCTAAAATCCCGACCACACATGGCATGCAACGCAGCAAGATTTATAGGAAATCAGGTTCAGCAAACCAATGCCGGATCAATAATACGTCAGCTTTTTTTGAAGACATTGGAATCGTTTCAAGCCTTCTTCCAAACGTACCATAGGAGGAACGCGAAGGCGGTCTTCGCTGTTGTGTTGCATTGTGATTCAGAGGTCGATGAAGCCCAACGTCAACTCTCCGCACTTGCTGCAGATTTTGAATTTCGACTGCAGCACCTCTGTCCTGTTGATCGAGTAGCCACTCATCGCGCTTTTCCAGACGAAAGAACGCCCTCCACCGGTTACACCGGGAAGGGCGATTTCAGTTACGTCAAACCAGCAAAGTCTCACATGCTGCGACGCTAATGCAGGTCAGTCGCACCGACCTTGGCGGCCTACGCCTGACCTCGTGCGTGCCGCGTACGCCAGGAAGCGAGAAGACGACATCACGGCCGATGCCGTTCACCGCAATTGCGTGAACTCGACGAAGCCTTGAAGGAACTGCCGCAACTGTCCCTTGATCTTTTCGTCCGTGAGTTCGCCCGCCGCGTCGAACACCGCACCTGCGCGCGACACCATCAAACGGCTGCCGGACCATGGCCACGTTCCCAGCGTATGCAGCACCGGCAGCCAGGCATTCTGGGCGAGGATGGTGCCGAAGCCGCCCGGCGACGCGCCGATGACGGCGACCGGACGGCCGTGGAACACACGGGGAATGTCGGCCGGCGGACGGGACAGCCAGTCGACGGCGTTCTTGAACACACCCGGAATGCTGTTGTTGTACTCCGGCGTCGCCAGCAGCAAGCCGTCGGCGGCGGCAATCCGGTCCTTCAGCGCCGCGACCGGCGCCGGGATGCCTTCCGCCGCTTCGAGGTCGCCGTCGTACAGCGGGATGCCCTTGATGCTGGCAATCTCAAGCTGCGCGCCATCCGGCATGAGTTGCGCAGCCGCCCGCAACAAGGCGGCATTCAATGAACCGGTACGCAGGCTGCCGGCAATACCGATGATCGTTGTCATTCATGCTCCCTTCGTTGAATAGACGAACCTCGACAAAGTCTAGGTTCTCCGTGAAGGAATCATATCGGATTTCCCCCGGCGCTTGCTCTGTGTCAAACCACAGGCGGGAAGGCCCATAGCGACGGATGAACGTTTGCAACATGCGTCGCGCGCACCTCAGCGGAAAGCGCACACAACCACTCCCGGGCCTGGCTTGCGTGGCGTAGCTGACCACGTCGATTTCGGACAAAGAGCTGAATCCGCGACCCGCAATTCACACGTCGATCACCTTGGGCAGCGTGAATTTGAACACCGAACCTTCCGCCGGCACGGACTCCACCCAGATGCGGCCGGCGTGATGTTCGACGATCCGCTTGCAGAGCGCCAGGCCGATACCTGTGCCCTGATATGTCCCGCGACTGTGCAGCCGCTGGAACATCACGAATATGCGGTCGAAATACTCCGGTGCGATGCCGATTCCGTCATCCTTCACGGAAAAGCACCATGACCCGCCAGCGTCTTCGGCGAAGATATGGATGTGCGGCGGGCGATTGCGCCGGAACTTGATCGCGTTGCCGATCAGGTTCTGGAACAACTGTGCGAGCTGGGCGGCGTCCCCCATCACCATCGGCAACCAGCCGGTGGTGATTTCGGCATTGGCTTCTTCGATCGCAACACGCAAGGATCGTATCGCGTCGTTGACGGCCTCGGCGCTGGCGGTCGGCTGGAAAGGCTTGGCGCGTGAGCCCAGGCGCGAATAGCTGAGCAGGTCGTCGATCAGTTTCTGCATGCGCTTGGCGCCATCCACGGCGAACTCGATGAACTCGGTGGCATCGGCATCGATCTTGTCCTTGTAACGCTGCTCCAGCAGCTGCAGGTAGCTCGTGATCATGCGCAGCGGCTCCTGCAGGTCGTGCGACGCGACGTAAGCCAGTTGCTCCAGTTCGGCGTTGGAGCGGGCCAGCTCGTCGGTGCGCCGCGCCAGCACCTGTTCGGCGATGCGCCGTACTGCGATTTCCTGCTCCAGCTGCCGGTTCTGCGCCGCCAGTTCGCGCTGCATCGCCCGCAGCGAAAGATGGGCGTGCACCCGCGCCAGCACTTCCTCTATATGGAAAGGCTTGGTCACAAAGTCGACGCCGCCCACGCTGTAGGCGGTCATCTTGTCGTCGATGTTGGACAGCGCCGTCATGAAGATCACGGGAATGTCCTTCGTCTCCGGGAATGACTTGAGGCGGCGACAGGCTTCGAACCCGCCGATGCCTGGCATCATTACGTCGAGCAGGACCAGGTCGGGCTGGGCGAAGCGGGCGCGTTCGACTGCTTCTTCGCCGTCCTGCGCGACCATCACGGACAGGCCGCGGTTTCCGAGATGTTCGGCCAGCACGGCGATATTGGCCGGTGTGTCGTCGACGATCAGGACCGTGTGCTTCTCAGCCTTGGTCGCAGCCTTGTTCTCGGTACCGCTGTTCATGAAAGTTCTCTCGCTTTAGAGGAGGTTATGAACTGGAGTGAGGGCGCGGCCCCGCACTGGCCGGAAATGTCCGCTCCTCCAGTCAGGCACGCGATCCGGCTTCTTCTGCAAGACGATCGTGCTGCGTATCATCGGGCAGGCGCGGGAGCGTGAACCGGAAGATGGTGCCCTGCCCCGGCGCCGATTCGACCCAGATGCGTCCCCCGTGCCGTTCCACGATCTTCTTGCAGATGGCCAGGCCTATGCCGGTGCCTGGATATTCGCGCCGCCCATGAAGGCGCTGGAACATCACAAATATCCGTTCGCGGTATTCCGGCGCGATCCCGATGCCGTTGTCTTCCACGGAAAAGCACCAGCCTTCCTCGGTCGGTTCTGCCGCGATCCGCACCATGGGGGAGGCATCGCTGCGGAACTTGATCGCGTTGGTAATCAGGTTCTGGAAAAGTTGCGCCAGTTGCGTTTGGTCCGCCATCACAACAGGCAGCGGATCGCAATGGATCTGCGCGCCGCATTCCTGCACCGCGAGATACAGTCCCCGCAATACCAGAGCCATGACCTTGCTGCAGTCGGTAGGCTGCATGACCTGTGCCTTGGTGCCCAGGCGCGAAAAGGTCAGCAGGTCGTCGATCAGGGATTGCATGCGCCTGGCGCCGTCGACCGCGTAATCGATGAACTCGCGGCCGTCCGCGTCGAGTTTTCCCGCGTAGCGCTTTTCCAGCAGTTGCAGGTAGCTGGCAATCATGCGCAGCGGCTCCTGCAGGTCGTGCGACGCCACATAGGCTAGCTGCTCCAGTTCCGCGTTGGAACGTGCCAGTTCATGCGTACGTTGCGCCAGGCCTTCCTCGGCCTGCTTCCGCTCCTGGATCTCGAATTCCAGCCGCTGGTTGATGCGCTTGAGGTCGCTTGTGCGTTCCTGCACGCGTATCTCCAGCTGGTCGTGCGCCGAGCGAAGCGCAGCCTCGGCGGCGCGACGTTCTGTAAGATCGAGCACGAAGGCGACGCCAGTCTCTCCCGACCCTTCGAACATCGCTGCGCCGAGCAGGATGGGAACGCGGGTTCCGTCTTTCCGGAAGAATTCCTTCTCGTAAGGCGTGCAGGTTTGGGTGCGCCTGACTTCTTCTCCCTTCTGCACATCGGCCGCGACAAACTCGGGCGGTGTCAGGCGTGTCCAGAAGATTTCACCGGCTGCAAGTTCCTCGCGGTCGTACCCAATGAGGCGGAGGAACGCGTCGTTGGCATCGACAATGTTGCCCTGCATGTCCCAAAGGAAAATGCCGATGATGTTCGAATCGACCAGCCGCCGGATGCGGGCTTCGCGCTCGCGCAGGGCCTTTTCCGCCTCCTGCTGTTCTGCGGTGCGCTGCTCGATGCGCTCGCACATGGCATTGACCCCTTCCTGCAGGATGCCGATCTCATCACGGACCGGAATCGTCGCAATGCGCGCGGACAACTCGCCCTTCTCAATGCGGTTGACACAGTGCGCGGTCGCACCAATGCGCTTCAGCAGGCGCCATCCGAACAGGCTGACGAGAAACGCGTTCATGCATAGCACAACAAAGGTAATGATGCCGACCTCGCGCAGGAACAGTCCCCGTCCTTCCAGCATTTCCGCCTTGCTGATGGACAGGCTGAGCAGCCAGTCGATGGGTTGCACGGTCACGAACACGGCATAGGTCGATATCCCATCCAGCGTGTACTCGATAACGCCTCGCTCGCGCTGGAACATTTCCCCGACGAACGCGAACGGTGCGCGGTCACCAGGCGAAAAGTCAGGATGGTAGACGATCCTGTTATCCGTCGCTTCGATGATGGCCAGCTTGGTGGTGTGCAGGCCGGGTTTCATTTGCAATTGCCGGCCCATGCTTTCCGCCGCCGCGGCAGCCGCGCGGACGCCGGAGCGGTTCAGTTCCTGGAAGATCGTCTTGCCCGCATTCTCCAGCTCCAGCCGCAGCACCTGTTCGGAGAACTTGTACAGGATGTCATTGATGATCCATATGCCGACGCTGAGGACGGAAACGGTCATGACCACGACAATCCCGATCGACATCAGGTTGAGTTTGGTCATGATTTTCATTTTTCAACCTCTAGAAATGATGCTTGTCCACGTTCTCCTTTGTGAAAATCAGCACAGGTAACGCGACCCGCATCGAAAGGGCATCTTTCTTCGGCGTAAACATGCCGAGGCGGCCCGCCTTGAACGGGACGCCCGGTTTCAGTTCGCCTTTCGCCAGCAGGTAGGCACAGTGGACGGTGAGATAGCCGTGGTCGGGCGCGTTCCACAACAGCACTTTCCGTACCGTCCCGTCCTTGAGGTAATTCCGCATCAGGTTGGGCGTGGAGTTGCCGACCACGGCGATCTTGCCGGCCAGGCCCGCTTCCTTGACGGCCCGCGCTGCGCCGGCCGGGTTGGGTGCGCCAAGCACGATGATGCCCTTGAGCGTAGGCATGGTCCGCAGGTAGTCCTTGGTGATCCGGTAGGCTTCTTCGGTGCTTTCGCCGGCCGGGCGGATATCGAGGATCTTCAGGCCGGGGTATTTCGCGTAGATGCGGCGCTTGATCGCCTCGATCCAGCTCGATTGATTAGGCGCGGTGAAGGAGGTGGTGATGATCGCGATGTCGGCTTTCGGGCCGGTCTCTTCCTGGATCGCTTCGATCAGCCCGGTGCCGAACTCGTCGAAATCCACGAGGTTGACGAAGAACTCGCGGTGACGGGAGTCGCCGTCCCAGCTCATCGCATGGATACCGGCAGCTTGCGCCTTCTTCATGACCTGGACGATTGCCACGGGATCGTTGGCGGCGACAGCAATGACGTTCGGCTTGGTGGGGATGACCGACTCGAGCATCTCGATCTGTTTGCCGACCAGATCCTGGGGCGGCCCCATCCAGACCACTTCCGCATCGGGAAGCTCCCGCGCGGCCTCGTCCACGCCGCGCTTGACCGCGTCGTAGTAGGCGATGCCCAGCAGCTTGGGCATGACGATCAGCCGGTACTTCGGTTCGGATGCGGATTCGGCAGCGCCCGGCAACAAGGCAAGCAGCAGCCAGGCAGCCGCGATGATCGTGCGCAGTAGTCCGGTCATGGTTTCCCCCGCCGATGGAGCCGATCCTTACTTCGGCGGCAGCGTCACGATGGACAACCAGAAGTCCTCGATCGTCCGTACGATGGTCGTAAACTGGGTGAAATCGACCGGCTTGGTAATGTAGCAGTTGGCGTGCAGGTTGTATGCCCGCAGGACATCCTCTTCCGCCCGCGAGGTTGTCAGGATGACGACGGGGATGGACTTGACCCCGTTGTCGGACTTGATCTCGCCCAGCACTTCACGGCCGTTCTTGCGCGGCAGGTTCAGGTCCAGCAGGACCAGGTCCGGCCGCGGCGCATCGGCGTATGGCGGGCGCTGAAAAAGAAAGTCCAGCGCCGACACGCCATCCTCGACCACGTGCAGCGTGTTCGCGACCTTCGCATCCTTCAGCGCTTCCCGGGTCAGGCGCACGTCGCCCGGGTTATCCTCCACCAGCAATATCTCGATCGGGCGGACCGTCATTAATCCTCCCATCTTCCACCTCCTTGCGTTGAAGATGATGTCCCATTGCTGGCAACGCCGCCATGCGAACAACAATGCCGATCGCCTGCATGACTGTCATGCTTGCTGCACTTTCCGGAAACGGGCATGAAGGTGTTGTAGGCGATATTCGCCGCCGGCACAAGGACGCCGTTCAACAGTTTCAGTCGCGGGCCGGGCGGCGGTTCTGGCCGTTCAGCAACGCTTCGACCTCGCTCGCCGGCACCGCCTTGCTGTAGAAGAAGCCTTGTGCCGACAGACAGCCGTGCGCCTGGAGAAAGCGGATCTGCTCCGCTGTTTCGACGCCTTCTGCCAGCACCTTCAGTTCCAGGCTGTTGGCCATCGAGATGATGGCGGCAACCAGCGCAGTCGCGTTGTGGTCGTGGTTGATCTCGCGCACGAAGGACTGGTCGATCTTGATGGTATCCACCGGAAAACGCTGCAAGTAGGCCAGGCTCGAATATCCGGTTCCGAAGTCATCCACCGACAGCTGTATGCCCATGTCGCTCAACTGGTGGAGCGCTGTGAGATTGTCTTCGTTTCGCTGCAGCAGGATTCCTTCGGTGATTTCCAGGTCGAGGTTTTCAGCCGGGATGCCTGACTCTTCGACGATGGCCTTGATGGTCTGCTGGAAACCAGGCTGGTAGAACTGGCGCGGCGACAGATTGACCGCGACCCCCATCGCCGCGTGCCCTGCCTCATGCCACTGTTTGAGCTGGCGGCAGGCTTGCCTCAGCGTCCACTCTCCGATCGACAGGATCAGTCCGGTCTCTTCCGCGATGGAAATGAATGCGCCACATGAAATCGCGCCCTTGTCCGCTTGCCGCCAGCGCAGCAACGCTTCTGCGGAGAATATCCGGCCGCTGGCAAGATCGACTTGCGGCTGGTAGTGCAGCTCGAGCTCGTCGCGCGCCAGCGCATACCGCAAGCGTTGTTCCAGCTCGACACGTTGCTGCACGGCCTTGTTGAGCGCGGCAGTGAAGAACTGGTAGTTGCGGCGGCCTTTTTCCTTGGCATGGTACATGGCCGTGTCGGCGGCACTCATCAGCGTCTCGGCCTCCGCGCCGTCATCCGGATAGATGCTGATGCCGATGCTCGCGCTGACATGCATCTCGTTGCCTTCGACGATGAAGGTCCCGGCCAGCGCATCCTGCACTTTCTGGGCCACCGACGCGGCGTCGATGCTGCCGGCCAGCATGGGCAGGCAAAGGACGAATTCGTCGCCGCCAAGGCGCGCAACACTGTCGCCTTCACGAAGGCAATCCTGCAACCGGCTAGCGACCGCCTTCAGCAGGCGGTCGCCCATCTGGTGTCCAAGCGAATCGTTGACGTGCTTGAAGTAGTCGAGATCGATGAACAGCACGGCGACTTGCGAGTTCTTGCGGTGTGCGTGAGCAATGGCTTGCTTGAGCCTGTCCTCCAGCAGCACGCGATTGGGCAGAGCGGTCAATGCGTCGTAATGCGCAAGATAGCGGATGTGCTCTTCCGCCAGCTTGCGTTCGGCAATTTCCAGCTGCAGCGCGGCGACCGCATTGGCCAGCTCGGCGGTGCGCTCCTGGACGCGGTTCTCCAGGTCCGCTTGCGCCTGCCGCAGCGCTTCTTCAGTCCTGCTGCGTTCCATCGCATAACGGATGGAACGCACGAGCAGCGCGCTGTCGACATGCCCCTTCACCAGGTAATCCTGCGCACCGGACTGCACGGCACGCAACGCGATGTCTTCGTCGGACAGGCCGCTCAGTACGACAAGCGTGGGCACTTTCGAGGCGTGCGAGAGGGCCGTTTCCAGGGTCTGCAAGCCGCTGCTTTCCGGCAAACCCAAGTCCAGCAGCAGGATGTCCACTTCATGATCCTTCAAGTGAGCAAGTCCTGCCGTGAGGTTGTCTTGCCACGCCAGTTGGAACTTCATGTTCCTGGCCTCGGCCAGCATCATGTCGATCAGACGGGCATCACCGGGATTGTCCTCGATCAGAAGGACCTTGATGCGGTTATCGTCCATCGCCTCAACCTCGCAGCCCGGCATCCGCTTTTCGGCACCAGGCGTCGCTTGATTCAGTTTGTGCAGTTTCGCGGAATGGCCGTTGCGAAACCCTCTGTCGTTTCCGGGCTGGATCCGATCGTCGCTTCTCCGGGGGGCGTCGCAATCATCATCCAAAGGATGCCTTTTCCGATTACAACCAGTAACCGCAACTGCTTGGGCTTTGCATGTCCATTGTGCAGTATATGACTTGGGGGCGGCTACGCGAGTTCAGCCTTGCCGGGTAGAAGGGCTCTGTACCAGGTTGGGGGTCGCGCAATGGATACGCAAGGTGGTTACGGCATGCGCAAAGGCGTGCTGACGGCAGCCGTATCCGCAACATGGATACATTGCGGTATCGTCGGTGCAGCGGAAGCCGCGGAGCAATCGCGACAGGCTCAATGCGGTGAGGTGCGTGAGGTAGGTTGACCATCGCACACCCGAGATCGACCCCTTTCATGTGTTGGCAAACCGCTCTAGTGGTCCGACACGTCTCGATTTTCAAGTTACGTTTGCAGGCGGGATATCCTCCCATCATTTTTTACATCCTTCCCCCTGTCATTCCCGCGCACGCGGGAATGACAGGGGGACTATTACGAAAGATCCACTGCAGTCGCCAGTCTGCATGTCCACGCTGAAAATCCAAGCATGTCAGACGACTAGGGCGTGTCATCAACCGGTAACATGACCGCGTTACGCTTGTTCGCAACGCGAGCCGCCCGCCTCCCAGCGAAAAGCGTACACATCCATCGCCAGCACGTCGTCCTCGTGCAAGGACGCGAGTGCTCGTCCGATCTGTTCATGCTCCGCAGGCGTTGCTCCGCGCATGATGGATACCTGCGTGACGGGGATGCCGGCGTCCGGATACATCAGTCGCAACGGTACCTATGCGCCGTGGTCGAGTCCCCGGTGGGCGCTATGGATAACCCGGTATCCGGCCTGCTCGAGCAGGGAAGCCGCCTTTTCCGCGACCTCGGGCGCGCCGGGTGCTGGATAGTCGAGGTGTAGAGCACCGGCGGAAAGCCGCCAAAGCCGCGGATGGTTTCCGGCCTTGCAGCCAGGCTTACGGCGAGACCACCCGGCGATTTCCAATCGGCGGACACCATCAAGATTGCCAGCGGTCACCGGAGCGAATGTCCCGGCCCTTGCAGGAAGTAGGTGGGCCGAACCCGACCGATCGGAGGAACAAACGGCAGCATGCGGCACCTGCTGGTCGATGCGCGCGGCGCTCCATTGTTGCTCACCGTGACCGGCACCAATCGGCATGATGTGAAAAGGTCTATGATCTTTTAGACGTCACGTCGGCGTTTATCCTGAATTCCTTTTACTTCAAACCCGGAAAACGTGCACCAGCGAGTGTGATCGAACGCCCTCTTCCGGCCGCGAAGCACCGAGTGCAGACTAGCACACCAGTACTCGGACAGGAAATCGATACCGACAGCAACCCGAAAGAATCCATTTGATTGGGAGTCTTTTTATGGAGTGCTCGGTGCGCAGAACGTCATGGGTAGCATGACAAGGGGATCGTTCGGAACCCGGGCAGCAACCATGCGACGGGCGACGCCGTTGATCGTGGCTTCGAACGCATGGAAAAGCTCCATCATGTCTGCGTCTGCAGCATCGATGGATTTGAGCTCGGATAGCTTATGCAGTGCTGCATGAGTAACGATGCATTTGCGTCCGACGTAGTCGACGGTGACCATGAACATGATACCTTCCGGAGTCAGGCACGGTTGAGAAATATTGGTTGTCATGACGACTTCCTCTTTGTTTCGGTTAAGGGACAAGTGCAGCGCAAATGCCAGGGTGGCAAGACGCAGATGCAAGCGCGTGAAAAGCGCGGTGCAGCGTGCAGCATCGGGAAAGAATAGCGACCGTCTACGGTGAAGTACTACCGGAGAATGTTTTCAGTACAACACCAGAATGTGGAGAGAGTCGGTCCGCAGGAGGTCGTGGAGGAAAATCGCCAAACAACAAGACTACGCTTATCGTTGACAGCCTTAATAAGACCGTAAGAAAAGTATTTGGTTTGATTAAATTGAAAATAAAAGTGTTATGGCGGTGTGTTGCATGTGGACGCCGTCAGAACGGTTCAGGTGCGGAGGTGCCGGCTGTGCGGGCAGCGTTCTGTTGATCGCGATGGCAATTCCCGATTTGACACAATCCGCGCGCTCGCACGTCATGCCGCCCTGGGCGATTTCGTCCGGTGGTCTCCGAACTCGCTCTGCACATGAATGGCGGCCCCCGTGGCAAGGATGTTCAACGCCCCAATAGCTTCTCCTCCCTTGCTTGTCAGCGAACTGGCCGCGGGATAGCTTGTCTAGTTTCTCATTTGCGTCCGGAGAATGAGGATGTCTTTAGCAAGCGACCAAGATACCGGCTCAGATGACTTGTCGTGCACCAGCCGAACGATGCTGCAGCTGCAGGATGCGGTGTTTGTCGAATGGGAGAAAAGGGTACGATCGTCGGTGAAGGGCGCCTCGGCATTGGCGCATCCGGTTCTGATCGACACCTTTCCGACCCTGTACGCCAACATTGCAGAAGCGCTTACTCCGGGCTACCCAAGAACAAGCGCTGCAGCAGTCACTCCATCGGTCGCAATGGAACATGGCGGCGAACGCGCCCGGCTAACGCAGTACGAAGCACCTGCAGTCATCTCCGAATACCAGATCCTCAAATCAACCATCATCGATGTACTCAGGCAGCACCGTGTGCCAGTCAGTGATGATGAGATGCAAATCATCAGCTCTTCCATCGATGCGTCGATCAGGGAGGCAGTCACTGCTTTTACCCTTGCGCACTCTGCGTTTCGGGAACAGTTCGTTGCCGCTCTGGCGCACGACCTGCGAAACCCGTTGGCGGCCGCCACCTCTGCAGCACAGCTGATTCCACACATCAGGGACTTCGAAAAAATAGACGCTATCTCCCGCAAGATCTCTGAAAGCCTTGGTCGCATTGACCTGATGATTCAGGATTTGCTCGATACCGTCGTGTTCGAGCGCGGCGAACGACTGCCCCTTCATCCATCTAACTTCGATATAGCCGAAGTGGTGCGCGAAGTGTGTGAGCAAGCCGCTGGTGTACACGGTTCACGCTTTGAGGCGATCGGCACAACGATCATGGGCTGGTGGAGTCGGGATGCCATCAAGCGTGCGCTTGAAAACCTGATCAGCAACGCCGTCAAATACGGTGCGCCCGATACGCCTGTTCGCATCAGCTTCAAGCAATACCATGAACGGATCCTGCTATCGGTCCATAACCAGGGCGATCCGATTCCGCCTGATCAGGTAGAAGCCATATTCCAGGTCTTTCGCAGAGCGAAGGCGGCAAAAGAAAGCGACAAGCAAGGATGGGGCATTGGCTTGCCCTATGTGCGCAGCGTCGCTGAAAGCCATGGCGGCAGCATCGACGTCGATAGTGCAGCGGAAAGAGGAACGACGTTCTCGATCGATATACCGCTCGATTCGAGGCCATTCCAAAACGCACCCGTACTAATATGACGTGACTCCAAAGACTTGCGGCGGGCGCTTCCTGTGGCGCGGTGAATGAATGGCGGACTTACGTGGTCCACGAATGCACAGATAGCGACATTCCGGAAATGAAGAAAGCCCGTCGCTGACGGGCTTTCATTTTCTACAGTGGCGGATATCGAGACCCAGGCTATCTGCAAGGTGTCTCAGAGGCGGCACGCGCGATGACCCATGCTATCTGCATGGTGCCAACACCCACAACCGGATATCAAACCTTAAAGGCCTGCGCGCTTCAAGGTGTGCAGAAAAGAGTGGCGTCCTTAAATGGGACGGATATTGACAGCTTTGGCACCTTTAGGACCTGTACCGCGGTCGAAGGATACCCGCTGGTTTTCGGAAAGGCTCTTGAAACCTGTGGATTGAATATCCCCGAAGTGGGCGAACAGGTCGTCGCCGCCCTCGTCCGGTTTGATAAAGCCGAAGCCCTTGGAATCGTTAAACCATTTTACCGTTCCGGTTTGCGTACTCATGAAACTACCTTTCGATATGAAAATGCGGCTTGCGCCAATAGGACACTCGAAACCAAGAAATACGACTGCAGGGAATCAGACAGGAATGGCTCTTGGTGGAAGAGCAAGACGGGAACGAGACCAACAAAGACGACCACTTGATACAAGCGTGAATGACCACTATACAGCCAAAGCAGCTGCGCACCTAACAGTATTTATTTTCATGCTTTCCGGCATTACCAGGTCCGCGTCCGCTGCCTCTCATTCTGTTCCTCGCACCTCCAGCGGCGCCCCCGGGTAGCCACGGGTTCGCAGTTCAATCATGGACATCAGAAGGCACTTTCAAGACCGTAGTGTTCGGGGCTGCCTTTCTGCTTAGTAAGTGAAACGTCATTAGTGCTAACGGTGATGCCGGAACCCATCCCTGTTCGGGTTCGGTACAGGCCAATTTTCGCAGGCTGGAAAGAGATCCTCAGGCGGAACAGAGCGTCCGTACTCGTCAACACCTCGGCGGTAGATAGCAGCGCCGACCTGGACCAGCTCCGCGAGTTCGTCGTCGCGTAGACGATCAGAGATAGGTTCCAGGCAACTGGCCAGCTTTGCGGCGAGCGTAAAGGCATCTCCTTCAAACTGGTACTCCTTGCGCATCATCAGCGCCATGATTTCGAACTTTGTCATGGTTGTCTCTTAAAAGACGAGTATGCAAGCACGATGTGTGCCGCACGTTCAGTGCGGGTTGTCAGCAACGCCGTGATTCCCCGTACACCAAGAAGCCTGGTGTGGCGGTTTTCCGTGTTGAGATGATGACGACAGACCGAAACTGCCTGATATCGGGACATGGAGCGGTGCGCTCTTTCTAGTAACGCTCGTCCGTACCCGCCGGCCCCGTTCCGCCTTGGCGCCAATGAAATCCCTCGTGTTTGGTGATCGCGGCGACTTCGATGGCGCCACCCACGGTTTTCGGCCGTAAAACGGAGAATTGGACGAATCCGATCGTGGTCTCGACAAGAAATCGTGCAAGCTCGGCGGCGTCCTGTATCGGCATGGCTTCGAGGAACAGCAGTTCGTACAATGCCGGTGCAAGTTTGCCGCGCAGGTCTTGGGCCTCAGAACCCGTCAGCCCTTGTTCCTGCAGCAGTGCGCCAAAGCGTCCGCTCAGGCCCAGCACCAGTCGATCCAAAGGCTCGCCATCCCCAGCCCAGCGCGGTCCGAAATCATCTTCTTGCTGTACGCACACTGGCGGTGGGCATCCGGTCTCATCCATCAAGACGTCCCATGCTTCCGCAAGCGGTCTTCCGGCCGAGTAACCGCAAAGCCGCACCTGCGAGCGAACCGCCCCCGCGTAGGCTTGTGCCTTGTCCTCGAACAGGAATTGCCGCACCCGCCACGCAATTTGTTCCACCGTATAGTTCGCTCGATCGAGCGTCCAGTCCTGATATCGGATGTCCTTGCCGCTCAGCCGCATGCCCAGGTCCTTCAGCAAGGTATCAACCGATTCATTGCCGATGCCTCCGGATCCGGCAACCATCACCCCGACCGGGACGCCTTCTACGATATTCCTGATCTTGCGCGAATGGTGATACACCATGCCGCTGGCAAAGGAACTTGCACTGTCGGCGGCCATGACAACACCATCGTTGATCTTTACTGATACGAGTATGGTCATCCAGGCACTCCCTCTAATAATGATCATGCTCGCGCACGATGCGTGCGGCTGTGGCGGGATCATGCGCGGGATTGATCACGGTCAAGTAAGGTCGCGGCCACCTGATTGAATGACAATGCCCGAGTGATGGGGGAGTAACGGGTCGGTGTAGATCATGGTCGACTCAGACGAGAAAGCTGCACGCATCGCACCGCGCTTTTTCTTCCACGGAACGCCTGTACCTCGAACAACGATCACGGTTCCATTGTCAATCGAGAAGTCATCAAACCGGCTTTGAACGAACTGAACAAGAGGGTTGCCATGGACCAAGCTCACCGCGACGAACCAGCGTCGGAACAGGATTTCGCCGAGTTTCTTCCGTGCATGGTTGAGAAGGTCCGAGACTATGCCATCTTCATCATGGACGCCACGGGGACGATTCGATCCTGGAACAAAGCTGCGGAAGCAATGAAGGGATATACCTCGGAGGACACGATCGGCAGTTTTCTCGGCCTTCTCTATACGGAAGAGGACCGAAAGAACGGTCGGCCTCAGCACAATCTGGATATCGCAGCAAAGAACGGCACATACCAGGAAGAAAGCTGGCGTCAGAAGAAAGACGGCTCACTTTTCTGGGCAATGATCGAGATCATTGCCATCAAGAAGAAAAATGGAGAGCTGAAAGGTTTTTGCAAGATCACCCGGGACATTACTGCCGGAAAGTCACTTCAGGATCAGCTCACCAGAGAGAAGGAACGCGCGCAAGTGACACTCGGCGCAATTGGTGACGCAGTCATCTCTGTCGATCAGAATAGTCATGTCGACTATCTCAACGCAAAGGCCGAACAGATGACCGGATGGTCTCTCGCTGACGCGCTCGACCGTCCGTTCGCCGAGGTGTTCCATGCAATCGATGAAGCAACCGGAGAACCGCAGGAACACCAGTTGATCGCGTGGCTGCAACGCGGACAAATCCTCCAGAGAAGCTATTCCGCGGTTTTGATCAGCAGGGATGGAACGCAGTATGCGATCGAGGATACGGCAGCCGCCATCCGGCTTCCGGACGGGAATATTCCCGGCGGCGTGATCGTGTTTCGCGATGTGACGGAATCGCGGCAGATCTTCAAGACGACGACTTACCAGGCAACGCATGACACGCTTACAGGCCTGGTGAACCGGCTGGAATTCGATAATCGCCTGCAACGTTCGCTTGACCGGGCATCGAAAGGACACACCACAGGAGCGGTGCTGTACATGGACCTGGACCAATTCAAGATCGTCAATGACGTCTGTGGACACCATGCCGGCGATGAGTTGCTAAAGCAGCTTGCCCGGCTTTACCGTACCGTGCTGCGCGAGCGCGATACGCTGTCCCGACTGGGCGGTGACGAGTTTGGGGTAATCGCCGATCATTGTTCCTCCGAGGAGGCGTTCGCAATAGCCAACAAGATCCTCCAGTCCACACGCACTTTCCAGTTCGTATGCAAGGATCGTACTTTTTCGGTTGGGGTGAGTATCGGCCTGGTGATGTTCGATGGAACGATTAACGACAAGAATATGATCGTTCAACAGGCCGACCACGCCTGTTATGTCGCGAAGGAAAAAGGGCGAAACCAGATTTACCATCAGCTGCCTAGTGAATCTGCTTCCTTGCAGCGCAAAGACGATATCGACTGGGTTTCCCGGCTCAATGACGCAATACGCAACAATCACCTCCAGCTGCATCTTCAGCCCATTGCCGATGTCAATGGCGGCAACCGGTCTCGCTATGAAGTATTGCTTCGCTTGCAGACTCCAGGCGAGGGACTCGTCCTTCCGGAGCGATTCTTGCCTGCAGCGGAACGCTATTCGTTGATGCCCGTCATCGACCGCTGGGTGGTACGGCGGGTGCTGACATGGATGGAAGAAAATCTTGATCAGGCCGAAAAACTGGACTTTTGTTCGATCAACCTGGCGCCCACGACCGCAATGGACGGAACCTTTCTTGCAGACCTTGGCACCCTGCTCGGCGAGTACCGTATTGCTGCTGAAAAGCTGTGCTTTGAAATAACCGAAACAGCGGTTCTCACTGATATCCGGAAAAGCCTTGCCATGGTCGGCGGGTTAAGGGCATTGGGATGCAAGGTGGCACTGGACAGCTTTGGAAAGGGAATGGGGTCGTTCGCACATCTGAAACGGCTGTCTGCGGACTTCGTCAAGCTCGATCCATCCTTGATTGCCCGGATGACAAACGACACGATTGATGCCGAAGTAGTCAAATCGGTGAATGACATCGTACATGTGATGGGAGCGGAAACGATCGCGCAAGGCGTAGAGGACCAGGCGACCGTCGACGCGCTCGCGCGTATCGGAATCGACTATATCCAAGGGCACTGGATTGCGAGTCCGGTGGCGCTCGGTTCAAGCCTTCATTGAGGCTCGCCCACGGAGTCGAATACTTGTTCGCAACACAGCCGCCGACCTCTCAGCGAAAAGCGTACACATCCATCGCCAGCACGCCGTACTCGTTGCTCGAATGGATTCGCTCCGCAACCACATCCGCGCCGGCCGCTCCCATGGCAACATACAAGGGCAACAAATGCTCTTCCGTCGGATGGTTCCGTACCGCCGATGGTGCAAGGCTGCGGTAGTCCAGCAAGGCGGCACGGTCGCCGGCATGCAGCTTCGCCTCCATCCATGTCGCGAATTCGCTCACCCATTCCGGCGCCGGTGCGTCGATCGGACCGCCGCGGAATTCATACAGGTTGTGCGTCAGCGAGCCGGATCCGATCACCAGAACGTCGTCTTCGCGCAAGGACGCGAGTGCTCGTCCGATCTGCTCATGCTCCGCAGGCGTCGCTCCGCGCATGATGGATATCTGCGTGACCGGGATGCCGGCGTCCGGATACATCAGTCGCAACGGTACCCATGCGCCGTGGTCGAGTCCCCGGCTGGCGCTATGGACAACCCGGTATCCGGCCTGCTCGAGCAGGGAAGCCGCCTTTTCCGCGACCTCGGGCGCGCCGGGGGCCGGGTAGTCAAGGCGGTAGAGTTCCAGCGGAAAGCCGCCGAAGTCGTGGATGGTTTCCGGTCTTTCAGCCAGGTTCACGGCAATGCTGCCCTGCGACTCCCAATGGGCGGATGCCATCAAGATCGCGCGCGGCCGCGGGATCGAATTTCCCAGCCCTCGCAGGAAGCGGCTCGCCGGGCTGTCCTCGATGGCCAGCATGGGCGATCCGTGCGATACGAAAAGCGTCGGCAAGCGGTTCATGGTCTTTTCCTTGGAATACAAAACGGCATACAGCGCATCAACAGATGGACAACTCTTGGAGCGCGCTCGTTGACCCGAGGCACCATCCGCGACAGCGCGTTCGTCAAGGTAATACTCTATTCCTTTGCGAATGAGGAATAAATCGGTGGTCGATTAATAAAATGTTTCCTGAATATTGACAATCGTGGATCAGAAGTTGAACGGAGCCACATTCATTCAATCGGCGCCCCGCGATGCCGTGCAACGTCCATTGGCGCAACAAGCGTTCCTTGATTGCCCCAGCTCATCCGGATGTAGGACACGACGGCGGCAACTTCGCTGTCGTTCAGGATCGCACTGAATGGCGGCATGCCGTACGGGCGCGGGTTTCCCGCCGTGCTGGGCGGATACCCGCCATTCAACACCATACGGATCGGATTGAGTGCCGGGTTGGCCGCCAACGAGCGGTTCCCTGCAAGCGGCGGATACGAAGGGGGAATCCCTTTTCCGTCCGCGCGGTGACATTCCACGCAATGCGTCTCGTAGAGTTTCGCTCCTTGCCGGAGCATCGCTTCCGTCTCTGCCGATTCAATCGCCGGCTCGGATCGGCGTGAGGCTCCGGTTGCAGGAAATGACTTGAGGTAGGTCGCCATCGCGGCGATGTCCTCGCCGGCCAGGTGTTGCAGGCTGCCGCTGACGACTTCCCCCATCGGCCCGAATACCGCGCCTCTTGTCGAAACGCCGGTCTTCAACAGTGCGGCGATTTCCTCCTTCTCCCATTCGCCGAGCCCCGTGCCGGCGTCAGCGCTCAACGAGGCGGCGTACCAACCGAGTTGCGGGATCAGTCCGCCGGCCAATTCCTTGTCCGTTGCTCCGCCGAGGCTTGTGCGGCTGGTGTGGCACGCGCTGCAGTGGCCCAGTCCCTGGACAAGGTAGGCGCCCCGGTTCCACTCGGCGGTTTGTTCCGCTTGAGGTTGATAGGTACCCGGCGTGAAATACAGCCAGCGCCAGAATGCGAGCAGGATGCGCTGGTTGTACGGGAAGCGCAGCTCGTTCGGCCGGTTCGGCTGCCGCGCCGGTGGAACGGTGTTGATGTACGCGAACAATGCATCGGCGTCGACCCGCGTCACCTTCGTGTAGTCCGGATAGGGAAACGCCGGATAGAGAAAGCTGCCGTCCCTGGACTTGCCGTTGTGGAGCGCACGCCAGAAGTCGTCGGCGCTCCAGCGACCGATCCCTGTTTCGACATCGGAGGTGAGGTTGGACGAATAGATGACGCCGAAAGGCGTGTCGATCGCGCGGCCGCCAGCATATGCCTGCCCGCCGCGCGTCGTGTGGCATGCCATGCAATTGCCCGCTTTCGCCAAGTACTCGCCTCGCGCAATCTGGGCTGGCTGGTCGGTGACGGGCATCGACGTTTCTTCGCTGCCGGGTTCGTGCACCCACTCGTAACCAACGATCGCGGCCGGAACGAGCAGGATGATGCCGATGACTAGGAGAAGGATTCGCTTCATGGTTCGACGATTCGTCATTGCGGATGGCTGCCGCAGGCGATGGGCAGTTTGGCTGTGGCGGCGGGTACGGGGCGCATGTCGGCCGGAACCGGCTGCGACGAGAGCCAGGCGGTGATCGCGCCGACGTCTTCAGGCGTCAGTTGCCGGCTGATGTCGGCCATGCAATCCGGCGCATGCGCGCGCCGCGAACCGCTTTTCCACGCGCCGAACTGGGCATTGAGGTAGTCGCGCGGCAGTCCGAGGAGGCCAGGAATGGCGGGAAGCATCCCCGTCAAGCGCGTGCCGTGGCACGCCGTGCAGGCGGGAATGTTCCTCGACGCATCGCCGTTGACAACAAGCCGGCGCCCCCGCTCTGCCGTTGCCGCCGGAACGGCTACCGCCTGCGGCGGAGGATATGGCGGATGAAGATTGGAAAAATACCCGGCCATTTCCTCCAGATACGCATCCGACAGATGCGCGACCATGTAGGTCATCATCGGATACTGGCGGCGGCCTTCGCGAAAGTTCACCAGCTGGTTATACAGGTAAGCCGCCGGCTTGCCGGCGATCCGCGGGAAGAAGCCTTCCCTGGTTGCCCTTCCCTCTTCGCCATGGCACGCGGCGCACGCAAGCGCGCGTTGCGCCATCGAATCCGGGATCTTTGCCGGCTGCGCAGCTGCGCCGGACATGCAAGCAAGAGCCACAAATCCAAGCGCGGGTAATGATCGGAACGGGTACATGGGTTGCCTGGTTCGATATTTCAGGATGCCGGCATTGCCGGTTTCTTGGAGATCCACGCCTCCCCTGACCCAGCTCGCCTTGCATATGGATGCATGAAGGGGAAACGCCTTTTCATGAGCGCCATTCTGATACGCAATCCCTGCGCGTAATAGATGCAGTTGCAATGGGATTTTGCGTATCAGCGATGAAACTGATCCGCGCTGTGCCGATTCCGTAGATTCTGAACACCTTGGCGCTCCGTTCGCCTCCGAATACATCTGCGACTGCCGTCCCCCTCGCTCGCCGGGGCGGGAATCTGATCCGGCTTTTTCACGCCGTTCTGAATCTGTTTTCAAGACACGGAAATCCGCACAATCTGTCACGACACTTCAATCCAGCACAGGCTTGAGCACATGTACCAATACGATGACCATGATGAAGTCCTTGTCCGGGAACGCGTCGCGGAATTCCGCGACCAGGTTGCACGCAGGCTGAACGGCGCCCTGTCGGAAGAAGAATTCCTGCCGCTGCGCCTGCAGAACGGCTTGTACATGCAAAAACACGCCTACATGCTGCGCGTGGCGATTCCTTACGGCGTGCTCTCGTCCTCGCAGCTGCGCATGCTGGCGCACATTGCCCGAAAATACGACCGCGGTTATGGCCACTTCACGACACGGCAGAATATCCAGTTCAACTGGATCCGTCTGGAAGACACGCCGGCGATTCTTGCCAAACTCGCATCCGTCCACATGCACGCGATACAGACATCGGGCAATTGCGTGCGCAATATCACGACGGAACAGTTTGCCGGGGTAGCGCAGGACGAATTGCTGGATCCGCGGCCCCTGGCTGAGATCCTGCGCCAGTGGTCCACCTTGAATCCGGAGTTTGCGTTCCTGCCGCGCAAGTTCAAGATCGCCTTGTCCGCCTCTGGACAGGATCGTGCGGCGTTGCGGATGCATGACGTCGGCATCTACGTTTACAAGGACGCGGACGGCCGCAAGCTACTGCGCGTGTTCGCCGGCGGCGGCCTCGGTCGGACGCCGATCCTGAGTTCCCTGATCCGCGACAAGCTGCCGTGGGAGCACCTCCTGTCCTACGTCGAGGCCATCCTGCGCGTCTATAACCGCTACGGGCGGCGGGACAACAAATACAAGGCGCGCATCAAGATCCTCGTCAAGACCATCGGCGTCGAACAATTCGCCGCCGAGGTCGAGGACGAATGGCAGCACCTCAAGGATGGCCCGGCCACGCTGACCGAAGAGGAGTACGAACGGGTCGCGAGGTTCTTTCGCCAGGAAGCTTACGAGACGCTCGGCGAGCACGACGCCGCATTGGAGGAACAATGCGCGCAAGACAAGCGTTTTGCGCAATGGGTGAAGCGCAATGTCCATGCACACAAGGTGCCGGGGTATGCTGTCGTCACGCTGTCGACCAAACCGGGCGGCCTCACGCCTCCGGGCGACGTCACCGCCGATCAGATGGAGCAGATTGCCACTTGGTCCGAGATGTTCGGCTTTGGCGAGATCCGCGTCGCACACGAGCAAAACGTCATCCTTCCGGACGTGCGAAAACGCGATCTGTACCGCCTCTGGCAGCTCGCTGGCGGTCATCGGCTTGCAACCGCCAACGCCGGGCTGCTGACGGACATCATCGCCTGTCCGGGCGGCGACTACTGCTCGCTGGCCAATGCCCGCTCCCTGCCGGTGGCGGCCGCGATTGCGCAACGCTTCGAGGACCTCGATTTCGTCCACGACCTCGGCGAACTCTCCCTCAATATCTCCGGCTGCATCAATGCGTGCGGCCACCACCATATGGGCAACATCGGCGTGCTCGGCGTGGACAAGGATGGCGAGGAGTGGTACCAGGTCACCATCGGTGGCGCCCAGGGCAACAATGCGTCGCTCGGCAAGGTGATCGGCCCTTCATTCCGTGCGGAGGACATGCCCGGCGCCGTCGAGCGCATCGTTGAAACCTACTGCCGGCTCCGGGTGCATGACGAACCTTTTGCCGACACCCTGGCGCGCGTCGGCGTCGATCCTTTCAAGGCGAATGTCTACCGGAATGCCGGGCAATTGCCGGAGTAATGGCCCATGCACAAGATCATCCGAATTATCGAAGGCCAACCACAAGTTGTGGACGACGACTGGGAAGTCGTGCGCGAGCTTGACGCCGCACCCTGCGAGCGATCTTCACGCCGGATTTATCCGCTCGCAGCGATCGGGAAATCGCCGGACGATCGCGGCGATCGATCGGCGGAGGCGGTGTGGATCGCGCCGGACGATGACTTCGAATCCTGTATCGCGGCGCTCCTGGACGTGCGGCTGATCGCTGTCGATTTCCCGAGCTTCCGCGACGGGCGGGGATACAGCATCGCCACCCTGCTGCGCACGCGTTACGGCTGGACCGGCGAGTTGCGCGCGATCGGCGACGTATTGCGCGACCAGTTGAACTACATGCGCCGATGCGGATTCGACACGTTTGCGGTGCGTGCCGACAAGGACATCCATGACGCCCTGAAGAGCTTCGGCCATTATTCGATCCGCTACCAGGGGGCGGTCGACGATCCTGTCCCGCTGTTCCGCCGGCGCGGCATGCAAGGCCGCTAGCCGGCTTCCTTCATACACCACGGATCCGCCATGAACCAGGCTCCACAGAACGCATCGGTGTTGCTGCACTTCCACTTGGCAAAACATGTTCTGGTTGAGTTTGCCGTGTTGATGGCACTAAGAGCCTGTTCAGTATCTTTTTGGCATGCCAAAAAGATACTGAACAGGCTCTAAAGGAAGACACACATGCCACCCGCCCATAAGAACAAGACATATGCGGTCTTTCTGGCGTCCGTCCTGGGCGTAATCGGACTGCACCGCTTTTACCTCCACGGGCGCCGGGATCTTTGGGCATGGGTGTATGCGGCGGCCACACTGGCGTATGCCGCGATCGTGCTCGTTGAGTCGGGACGCGGGTATCTCGGCGAAAGCGTACCGGCGTTCTTTCCGCTTCCTGCGTTTGCGGCATGGATCGAGTCGCTGTACCTCGGACTTGTTCCCGACGAGGTATGGGATAAGCGTCATAACAGCGGATCTCCTTGTACGACCCGCTCCAAATGGCCGCTCGCGGTGCTGCTCGTCGCGACGCTCTTCGGCGGTTACATCGTGCTGGTTTCCTGCCTGGCGCGGGTGACAGACCTGATGTATACGGGCGGCTCGTTCGGCTGAACCGCCATATTCAACGACATTGAGGACATGTAAACATGACTGGCAACGGACACGACAAGAAGCAGCGGTCCTTCACGGCAACGATGGTCGCGGTGGCCTGGTCCTTCATCGGCTTGCGTCGCAAGAAGGACTTCGATGAGGACGTCGGGGGGTTGAATCCCTTCTACGTTATCATCGGCGGACTGATCGCCACTGCTGTCTTTATCGCAATATTGCTTACCATCGTGAACCAGGTCGCCGGCTGATGCCGCCTGCGGAAGCGGACGCCGGACATACGGGAATGAAATGAAACGCTACGAAGCGCTTGCCGAAGAAATTGCCCAGTCCATCCGCACCGGGGTGATGAAACTCGGCGACCGCTTGCCTTCCGTCAGGCAGACGAGCACGAGCAGGGGCGTCAGCCCATCGACCGTGTTCGAGGCGTACTACCTTCTCGAGGCAAGGGGATTGATTCGCGCTCGCGAGCGTTCGGGCTACTACGTGATCGCCGGCGCCAAGGTGCTGCCGCCGGAGCCGGAGCAGTCGGCGCGCCCTTCCGGCGACTCGGCGCCCGTCGACGTCAGCGAACTGGTGTTCGAAGTGCTGGAATCGACCCGCACGCGCGACGTGGTGCCGCTGGGCTCCGCATTCCCCAGCCCGCTCCTCTTTCCATTGCTCCGGCTCGCCAGGTCGATGGCAGCGAGCGTGCAGGAAATGGATCCCTGGAGCGCCGTCGACGATCTCACGCCCGGCAACGCGGCGCTGCGCCGCCAGATTGCGCTGCGCTACCTGGCCGACGGGCTACACGTGCATCCGGACGAGATCGTGATCACGAACGGCGCACTGGAAGCCCTGAACCTGTGCCTCGATGCGGTCACCCGTCCGGGCGACAGCGTCATCATCGAATCCCCGACCTTCTACGCGGCATTGCAGGCGCTGGAGCGCCGCGGCCTGAATGCGATCGAGGTGCCGACGCATCCGCGCGACGGCGTGGACCTGGAAGCGCTGGCCGAGGGGCTGCAGCGGCACCAGCCCAAAGCCTGCTGGATGATGACGACCTTCCAGAATCCGCTCGGCAGCACGGTGCCGGACGACAGGAAACAGGCGCTGGTCGACCTGCTCGCCGCCCATGGCGTGCCCCTCATCGAAGATGACGTGTACGGCGAGCTGTACTTCGGGAGCAAGCGGCCGATGCCGGCCAAGGCATTCGACACGCAGGGCATGGTGATGCACTGCGCGTCGTTCTCCAAGTGCCTCGCCCCCGGCTACAGGATCGGCTGGGCCGTGCCCGGCCGCTATACGAAGGAGGTCGCGCGGCTGAAACTGACGACCACCCTGTCCGCATCCGCGCCGGCACAGGCGGCCTTGGCCGATTACCTGGCCAAGGGCGGCTACGACAAGCACTTGCGGCAGTTGCGGCATGCCCTGTCCGTGCAGCAAAGCGAAATGATGCAGGCGGTCGCCCGCCATTTCCCGCGCGGGACGAAGGCGACCCGTCCGGGCGGCGGCTACTTCTTGTGGATCGAACTGCCCGGCAACGTGGACATGCTTGCCGTCCATCGGCAGGCGCTGTCGCTAGGGATCAGCATTGCGCCGGGACCGATGTTCTCGGCGCACAGGCGATTTGCCAACTGCCTGCGCATCAACTACGGGCATCCATGGACGCCGAAGACGGAATCGGCGCTGATGACCCTGGGCCGGCTGGTTGCGGCGAATGCGAGTAGTTGAGGCATTCGCCGCATTTCGTTGGCGGGCCTGAAGACCCAGGTTACGGGACAGCGCCGGCATGGGCCAGGGCCTCATGCAGACTACGGTCGAGATCAGCCACGCGGGCGTAGCCCGGACTGACTTCGATATGGCGATCACCGGCATTCAGCAACAAGGCCGGAAAGCTGTTCACGCCGAGCGCGCGGGCACGCATGAAGTCGGCCCTGGTTTCAGAGATCGTGGCCGGATCGCTCCAAACCCGGAAGAAGATTTCGGCATCCACCGGGTATCCCACCTCTTCCAAAGCCGCAGATGCGGCCGCGGCCAGTTCCCGCCCGTCCGTCGTATCGCGGCCGTCGACATAGAACGCTCGCTGCAGCGCCCGGAACACCGACAACAGGTCTGCCTGCGGCGCAACCTTGCGTGCCGTGACGACCGCACGGCAAATCGGTTCCGTATCGTAGACGAAGTCCTTGCGTGCCAAGAACGCTTCGCGGTTGAAAGGCAGGTCGCTGCTGGCTTCGACCCGCGCCCAGTGGCTGAGCCGGAACTGCTTGCCTGCATCGTCAAGGATATCGGTGGCGCCGGCGCGCAGGCCGCCGACGACGATCTCCAGTTCCAGTTCCGGATGCAGGCGCGTGAGCTCCGTCATTTCCTTGCCGAAGCCGTAGCACCATGAGCACATCGGATCAGCGACATACACCAGCTTCATTTTTCGCCCCGCGCTTTTTGCGCGGCTTCTCGCTTGCGGCGGGTGGTGACATTTTCGCGATTCACGCCCCAGTTATCCGTTTCCACCTCGTCGATGATGACGAAGGTGGTAGACGGGTCCTTGTTCAGCACGTTGGTGAGCAGATCGGTCGCACCTTCGATCAGCTTGAGCTTCTGCTCGGCGGTGACACCCTCGTTGGTGACGCGAATATTGACGTATGGCATAGCAAGACTCCGTGGTTGGTTGGCGAGGCCGGCAGCGTGTCGCTACCGGTTCCAGCAAACTATACGTACCCGCCTGCCAGGGATAAACCAGGCTAGGAGCAAGACAATTGATACACCGTGTAATCAATACGGTCGGAGCACGCGACGCGGTGTTTCACTGCATCCGGACAGACGATCTTCGCGATTCCTCCCATTCATGAAAGGAGTTTTACACCCGGTACGTTCAACGACTAGCCGTCTTCTCGATCAGAAAATCCACAAACGTCCGAACCCGTAATGACAGATGCCGCGAGTGCGGGTAAAGCAAATAGAACGGCCGCGACGTGCCGCCAAACTGCGGCAACAGTTCGATCAAGTCTCCATTCCTGATGTCCTTGTCGACGATGAAGCGATATGTTTGCACCAACCCGGCGCCGCTGCGCGCCAGCGTCACGATGCCGAGGACATCATCCGAGCAGGAGTATCCTCCGCTTGTCACGACGTCGACCACTTCATTGCCGCTTTCGCCCTTGACATGAAATGGCCAGGGAATACGCCGCCCTGTGCTGGGCAGCTCGAACTGGATGCAATCGTGCTTCTGCAAATCTTCCAGCGTCTTCGGCTTGCCCGCCCGTTTCAGGTATGACGGCGCGGCCACCAATACCAGCTCGGCATCTTCCAGTTTCCGTGCAATCATCGTGGAATCGGCAGGCATGCGGCCGCGGATGGCCAGGTCGTATCCCTCTTCCGCAAAATCGATATTCCGGTTGCTGAGGTGGATCTCGATTTGCACATCGGGATAACGCCGCCGGAATTCCGGGAGCAGGGGCAGGACGCGATAATGTCCGTAAGGCGTAGGCATGCTGATCCGCAATAGTCCCGCCGGCGCTACCTGCCCTCCGGTCACCTCACGCTCGGCATCGAGCAACTGCGCCAAGGCCTGGCGGCACTGCTCGAAGTAGACGCGGCCTCCATCGGTCAACCTGATCTGCCTCGTCGTCCGCATGAACAGGCGCACGCCCAGCCTGTCCTCCAATCGCGATATGGATCGGCTCACGGCCGCAGGTGTCAGCCCTGCAGCGTTCGCCGCCGCCGTAAATCCGCCCAGTTCTGCTGCCAGGCAAAACAGCTCGATACTCCCGAGCAAAATGTCGTCGAAATTGCGTTTCATCTCTCCCACTCATTACACGATGTATCAATTCATTTGCCCGGCGCGACGTTTATTGACGCGGTGCGCATAAGTATAGTCCCTGCATCGGGACTACACAGAACAAGCGCCCGCCACGACGCAAGCATCGCTACCCGAAGCAAGCACCAGTCGACAACTTTTGAAGAGGCTTACCATGAACGCAATCAACAAGACAGTGATCATTACCGGCGCATCGAGCGGCATCGGCTACGCATTGGCCGATGCATTTCTGAAACGCGGCTATAACGTCGTCGGCAATGCACGCACATCCGAGCGCCTGCAAGCGGCAGCGGACAAGCTGGGCAATCCGGCGAATTTCCTGCAGGTGGCAGGCGATATCGCAATACCGGCGACCGCCAAAGCCATGTTCGCAAAAGCGATCGCCGCCTTCGGCAAGGTCGATATCCTGATCAACAATGCCGGGATCTTCATTCCCAAGCCGGTCGCCGACTATACCGGCGAAGACGTCGACGCGATCGTCAACACCAATCTCAAGGGCTTCTTCTATCCTTCGCAGGAAGCCGCGGCGCACATGGCTGCGAACAAGTACGGCCACATCGTCACGATCACGGCCAGCGTGGCGATGCAACCGAATGTGAAAGTCCCTGCCCTGCTGCCCGTTCTTATCAAGGGCGGCCTCAATCACGCGACCCGCGGCCTGGCGCTGGAACTGGCCGCATCGAACGTCAGGGTCAATGCCGTGGCGCCCGGCATCATCGAAACGCCGTTGCACGCAACAGATGAAGGAACGCAGGACTTCCTGAAGACCCTGGCACCAACCGGGAAGATCGGCACGACGAAAGACGTCGTGGATGCCGTTCTCTACCTGACCGATGCCCAGTTCACCACGGGGGCGGTGCTCACGGTCGACGGAGGTGCAACCGCCGGTACGTGGTAACCGCCGGTCGTTGAACCATGAACGCACAACGCTAAGAGCCTATCCCAGTAGGGAGCGTCTGTGGATTGCGTGCCAGGAAGGCCGCAGACAAGGCGCGAGGAGGCCGCGGGGTGGTTCCCCCGCAACGACGAGCAACGCAGTATCCGGTCTTCCTGGCGCGTAAGCCGCGGGCGATCCCTACTGGGATAGGATCTAAGCACGGACCTCGATGCCGCATCGCACTCCGTTGGATCGGTGCGGCTTTTGATTCGACTCAAATTCCATTCAGGCTAGGCAAGAATTTCGAAACCCAGGCGTAGAACAGCACGTCGTAATGGAAATAAATGGCAAGCGCGGTCAACAGGATCAGCGCGCCGAAGACCTGTTGCAGACGCTGGGCGTGTCGCGCTATCAGACGCACACTCGTAGACATGAGTTGGCCGCCGTAGGCGATCGCGAGCATCGGAATGCCTGCGCCTGCCGCGTACAGCGCCAACAGCAGCGCGGACCTGCCGGTATCCTGTGCTGTGGCGACCAGTACGAGGATCGAGGCCAGTACCGGGCCGGCGCAAGGTGTCCAGACCGCTCCCAGGGACATGCCCAGCACGAAGCCGCCAAGATGCCCGGACCCCGCGTTTCCGGCGGTCGAGCCGATGCGGTCCAAGGGCGCCCTCACGAGTGCCATCGCCCAGTCGTAGGGCCGTTTCCACAGCATCGCCAAACCGGACACTCCAAGCATGACGAGCGAAACCAGCCGTACCGTTTCGTGCGCCACCACGGCCGATTGCGACACGCTGGCCAGCAGCATGCCGAGCGCCGCAAACGACAATATGAAACCCGACACGATGAACAGCGGGCGGCTACGACTATTCTCTTCAGGGCTTGTCACTGCAGTACCCAGGACGATGGGGAGAATCGGAAGTATGCAGGGTGAGGCAATGGTGAATACGCCGGCGAACAAGGCCAAGGGCGCTTCGATCAGATTGTTCATGGCATGGTCTGGTTGTGTGTCCTAAACCGAAGCGGACACGTCTGCGGCAGGCGCCTCCTGCTTATGGGAGGTGCCTGCCGCATGGAGGAATGCGATCAGCTTCAACTGCTGCCCGCGCTTCTGTTAACTGCAATACGTGCGGTCGTCAAAGTGGAGTACTGAAACGAATACGCTGAACCTGCTCCATCAAGAGCCGCTGTAGAGGTTGGAGCCAGCACCGTAGGGATGGAGCTTTCTATACTGCTCCAGCTCGGCGCGTACTTCATCGCGCGATTTTGTTTCGGCTGCCACCGGAAGCACCGGATAGGTTGCGTCATTCGTGTAAAGCGTGCCGTCGGCGCGCGCCCGTTCAATCTCGGCAACGACTTCGGCCCGGGTCTTCGGCATGCCGCTCTGCATGACGACAGGATATTCGGTGTCGCTTACATGGAGAGTGCCATCCGCACGTGCTTGATCGATTTCCGCGATGACTTCGGCACGCGTGCGCGTGGAGACAAAGTTTTCGTCCGGCGCGACGTATTCCTGCGCATATACGGAACCGGCGGCGAGCATGGCAAAGGTAGCTGCGAAATGCTTGGCATTCATTTGGATTCTCCAATCGGGTTAAGAAGTAACGGCGTCGGGCCGTATCAAGAGGCCGGTGCCGGTGCCTTGGCTTGAGGGCCAGTGCATGGGACCCAGTATGCGGATCGCGTGTATCCCGAATATGTATCTGGGTGCCGGTTTTTGTATGGCCGCGTACCACCCATCGCGCTTGATACATTCGGATACAGGATGCGATTTCCGCGCCGAACTATTGGAGAATCGAGGGCCAGGCTGGGACGCCTGGATGCCATGAATCTGCTCGACAAGACTGGCGACTTCATCGTCCTGCCTGCAAGCATGCAGGCAGGGCGCGTTTTCATTCAGAACGCCTGCTTCTAGAGTGGTTTGACAGCGCATTCAAGGGAGGTGAGGTCGGGTCGAAAAGCGCAGCCGTACGCGATGTACGGCGAGCATCGCAGGCCCGAGATCGCCCCCTTTAATGCGTTGGCAAACCGCTCTAACGCGCCGGAGCCGCCTCGGCGATGTCCGGCCGCGCGAACAATTCCGCCGTCCACTCGACAAAGGCGCGCACCTTGGAAGAAAGGTGCCGATTCTGCGGATACAGGATGCAGAGCGGCAGTTCTTCCGAAGGATGGTCTTCGAGAACCGGCACCAGCCTGCCTGCGGCAATATAGTCCCTGACGATGAATGCCGGCATCTGGATCAGGCCGATGCTGGCAAGGGCGGCTTCGGCGCATGCATCGGAATCGTTGATGGCCATGCGCCGGTGGCCGAATATTTCCACCTCGGTCCCGTTCTCCCGGTACGCGAATCCATATACCTTGCCGGTTCTGGGCGATGCGTAATGGACGAGATGGTGCCGCTCGAGGTCCGCCGGGACGGCAGGCGTGCCGAACTCGCGCAGGTAACCCGGGGTGGCGCAGGTTACCAGCCGGATCGAGCCGATGCGGCGTGCAACCAGCGATTCATCCACAGTGGCACCGCCGCGAATCACGCAATCGACGCCTTCCTGCAGCAGGTCCACCTGGCGATCGGTACAGCCGACTTCAAGCTCGATTTCCGGATACCGCTTCAGGAACTCGCCCAGCGCCGGCACGATCAGCCGCCGTCCGAGCGAACCGGGGATATCCACGCGCAAGCGCCCTCGCGGGCTGGTGGTCAGATGGGTGATTGCCGCTTCGGTTTCTTCCAGGTCGTTCAGCAGTCGCGCGGCGCGCTCATAGTAGGCCGCACCGTCGGGCGTCACCGTCACATGTCGCGTCGTCCGGTGCAGCAGCTTGACGCGCAGGCGCTGTTCCAGCGCCGCGACCTGTGCCGACAAGGTCGTCTTCGGAATATTCAGCGACGCAGCCGCCTTCGTGAAACTGTTCAGTTCCACCACGCGCGTAAACGCAAGCATCGTGTCAAATCTATCCATGGGATTGTCCAGCTGGTTCAGACGATATCGGACATTCTATCTCCCTTGTCCAGCAGTCTCGCCCAAACAAGCACTTGCCTGCGGCGACTGTCAGGCATGCGCCTCCGCCTTTATTGTGCAATTTGACTGGATAGTTATTCCAATAACACCCGATTTATCTCTTCAATTTCGCCCAATAGAATGGCTTCACTTGGTCGCGAATGCAAATGCAGTCGCCCAAGGTGGCGGAAAGCGTGGCAAGGCCGATGGCCCGCCAGCAGCCGAGCGCCTCGATCTGTTTTTTTACTTTCTGGAGAATACAAATGAATGCCAAACACCTGATTGCGGCTGTTGCCGTGCTTGCCTCTGCCGGCTCTGCCCTGGCGCAGGAATATGTCGCCCCGGATGCGGGTTTCGTATCGACCAAGACCCGCGCAGAAGTCATCGCCGAACTGCAACAGGCGCGTGCTGACGGTTCGTTGGCGTATGCCGAACACAACTACCCGGTCATCGATGTTGCCTCGACCAGGACGCGTACCGAAGTCCGTGCCGAACTGGCGCAAGCGCGTGCCGACGGTTCGCTGGACCAGCCGGAACACAGCTATCCGGTGCTGAAGGCCGAGACCAGCCAAAAGACGCGTGAGCAGGTACGCGCCGAACTCGCCCAGTATCGCGCAGAGCGGCCGAACGGCGATCTTCACCACACCTACATCGGTAACCGCTGATATGGCGCTTGCAAGGCAGCCAGCCGCAGCGCCCGAGACGTACCGTCTCCCATGGCGCTGCGGTGACATCTTGCTGAACGTATTCGGTGCTGTACCCGTGCGCAATGACCGGCCGCTCATCGTCTATTTCCATGGCGGCGTCTTCAACTGCGGCGCGCCGGAGGATGCCGAGCCGCTGGCGAAAGCCCTGAGCGATACTGCAGTGGTCGTGTGCGTCGCCTATCCGCTGGCGCCTGGGTGCCGTTTCCCGGATACCGTGGAAATTGCATTCGAAGCGTTGAAATGGGCTGCGGCGCACGCAAAGGATTTTGGCGCGGACCGGGCGCGCATTTTTGTTGCCGGCGACCAGGCAGGCGGCAATCTTGCCGCGGCAACGGCGCTGGTGGCGCGCGACAGGCGAGCGCTGGCGCATGATCTGCCCCCGCTGGCTGGCCAGGTTTTGCTGACGCCGCTGCTCGACCCTGTCCAGGCGAGCAAATCGATGCAGACGGTGGCTGACGCGCCGTGCAGGAAAGGATGGGCCGCGTACCTCCCGTGCCTGAGCGACGCGCTCCATCCCTACGCCGCACCGGTCCATTCCCGGCGTCTCGGCAGTCTGCCGCCGGCGCTCATCCTCACCGCGGAACGGGATCCCTTGCGCGATGAGGCCGAGACTTATGCCGCCAAGCTGATCGGCGCCGGGGTGCAGGTCCGTGTGCATCGCGTGGCGAATGCCGCCGGCGACCTGGTGAATCCCGCCCATCCGGAATTTGCGACCGTTGTTGCGGCCGTGGGCCGATTCGTTTCCGATGCGAACTGAATGACATCACGTCCGGCACGGCATTCGCGAGCCGGAATGAAACACAGGAAATGGTGACGCCGCCTTGCAGTTCCGGCGATCAGGCAGCTGCCTCTTGCCGCGCCGCGCGCCGTACCGCTTGCGGCGGTTGACCGTAAGCGCGCAGGAAGGCGCGACGCATGCGCTCGGGATCATCGAAGCCCGTCTCGCGCGCCACCGCGTCGATGGAATGACTGCCTTCCTCGATCATCGCGCGCGCGGCTTCGACGCGCAGCACTTCGACCGCCCGCGCCGGCGACTGCCCCGTCTCCATGCGGAAGCTGCGGCTGAACTGCCGCCGGCTCAGGTTGGCGACGTCGGCCAGCTCATCCACCGACAAGGGCTTGCGCAGGTTGTTCTTCGCATAGCTGAGGGCGCTCTGGATACGATCCGACTTCGGTTCCAGTTCCAGCAGCGCCGAGAACTGCGACTGCCCGCCGCTGCGGCGGTGATATACGACCATCTGGCGTGCGATCTGGCGCGACAGTTCTACACCGTGATCCGTTTCGACCAATGCCAGGCATAGATCGACGCAGGCCGTCATGCCCGCGGACGTCCAGTACCCGCCGTCGTTGATGAAGATGCGGTCCTCCTCCACCCTGATTTTCGGATACCTGCGCTGCAACTCGCGCGCCACGCACCAGTGCGTGGTCGCTCGGCGTCCGTCCAGGAGACCGGCTTCAGCGAGGAGGAGTGCGCCCGTACAGATGCTGGCCGTACGCCGAGACGCCATGCTGGCCTTGCGCAGAAAGGCCAAAAACCCCGGGCTGGACTCGACCGGTCCCATTGCACCGACAACCATCACGGTATCGAATTCATGACTGCCGAAGGCCTTGGTCCCCACCGGCACGCCCGAAGAACTCGGCACCAGGCCGCCATGCTCGGAAAGCAGCGCCACTTCATAGCGCGGGCGGGCACCGAAGCTGTTCGCCAGCTCGAAAACAGTCGTTGCCACCAGATCCAGTATCTGGAAGCCGGGATAAACCACCAAGCCGATCTGCCGAATCATGATGTCCCAAAATGAGGTTAATACGTCCTTTAGGCCACAATCTAGACGCCTACACTGCGTCTGTCAATCCACCTCATGAAAGGAAACCTCCCATGACGACGCAACAAACCAAAGGCACGGCGCTGATCACAGGCGCCTCCACAGGCATCGGTGCCGTGTACGCGGACCGCCTCGCCCGGCGCGGCTATGACTTGATCCTGGTTGCACGCGACCTGCAAAAACTGGATGCGCTCGCAGCGCGTCTGCGCAAGGAAACGGCGCGCCAGATCAGCACGCTCAAGGCCGACCTGACGGCTGCCGGTGACCTGCGCGCGGTCGAGCGCTGCCTGGCTGAGGACAGCACCATCACCATGCTCGTCAACAATGCCGGTGTGGGTGCGACTGCCTCCCTTCTCGATTCCAAGGCAGAAGACCTGGACCGGATGATCAACCTGAACGTCCTTGCGCTGACCCGCCTGACGCACGCTGCCGCACCCGGCTTCGCGGCGCGCGGCAATGCCACCATCATCAATATCGCGTCCATCGTGGCGATCGCGCCGGAACTCCTGAACGGGAGCTATGGCGGCAGCAAGGCCTATGTCCTGGCACTGACCCAATCGATGCACAAGGAACTGGGCGGCAAGATCCGCGTGCAGGCTGTGCTGCCAGGCGCCACCAGCACCCCTTTCTGGGCTGTTGCAGGTACGCCTGTCGAGTACCTCCCGCAGGAAATCGTGATGACCGCGGAGGACATGGTCGATGCCGCGCTGGCAGGGCTGGACCAGGGCGAAGTCGTGACCATTCCTTCGCTGCCGGACCTTGCCGAATGGGAGCGCTACGACACGGCACGCATGGAGATGGCGCCCAGGCTGTCGCGCACCAAACCGGCTGCACGCTATCTGGAAGGTTGACCGCAGCGGGCAACGCTGCCGCGACACGATCCCTGACTTGCTTCCGGTTGTTGTACGTAATGCCTGCCCGCAGTACGAGGGCAGGCATTACGACGAGATGGCGCCGGATCAGGCCAGGTTGATCGCAACGTCGATATTCCCGCGCGTGGCTTTGGAATACGGGCATGTGCGGTGCGCCTCATCCACCAGCGCCCGGGCGACGTCGGGCATCACACCCGGCAAGCTGACGTTGAGGCGAGCCTGGAGGAAGTAAGCGCCATCAGTTGTCCCCAAGTCGACTTCCGCATCCACCGCCAGCTCGGGCGGAAGCACGATCTCCATTCTGGCAGCGGCTTTGCCGATGGCACCGATGAAGCAGGCCGACCAGCCGGCGGCAAACAACTGCTCCGGATTGGTACCACTGCCCTTGCCTCCGGGCGGCGTCAGCTGGATGTCGAGGCGGCCATCGGAACTGCGGGACGAACCGTCGCGTCCGCCTGTGGTGTGTGTTTTGCCGGTGTACAGTACTTTTTCGATTTTGGTCATCGTGGGTTCCTATAAAAAGTGGGAGAAAAATAAAACTTCCATTTGCATCCGGATTCGCTCAACCCGGGTCTTTACCAGGAAGAGCACGACGTCGTACGTAAGGCCGTCCGCCGTTTTCAAAGGTAGGTCCGGCGTGTATCTCCAATGTTTTCTGCCGGCAGGATTTTTGTACCCGCAGGTGTCTGGTGCAGCCGGGATACATTGAAATACAAACCGCGGGTTCATCTCCGGCCTTATTCCTTCTGCGCCAGCAAGGACTTGATCGTCGCCTCGGTCTCTTCGTACCGGCCCTCGCCGAAATGGCTGTAGACGACCTTTCCTTTCTTGTCGATCAGGTAGACCGCTGGCCAGTACCGGTTGTTGTAGGCACTCCATGTCGCATAGCGATTATCCTGAGCGACCGGGTAGCGGATGTCGAAGCGCTTGATCGCTGCCTTGACGTTGTCGGTGCTGCGTTCGTGAGCAAACTCCGGCGTGTGCACGCCCACCACCACCAGTCCCTGGTCCTTGTATTTCCGATGCCAGTCTTTGACATGCGGCAAGGTATTGATGCAGTTGATGCAGTCGAAGGTCCAGAAATCGACCAGCACCACCTTGCCGCGCAACTGCTGCATGGTCAGCGGGTCGCTGTTGAGCCATTTTTCGATGCCGGTGAACTCCGGTGCCGGTGCACCGTTCATGGTCGAACCGCCCATCACGGCGCCGGTCGTGGCGGCAACAGCCGCGAAGGCGCCAAAGGCAGCGACGGCGGCCAGGGTCTTGAGTCGGGGATGCATGTCAGGGTCCTTTCAGTGAGGGAAAAAGAGAGTCAATCCCGGTACAGGCGGGGATGTCGTCCTGCAGTATTGGAACCCCGGCTCGTATCGCGCTTGTGTCGCCGCGGCTGCATTTGTGCAATGTTTTGTTTCGGGCTGGCCGCCAGATACACTGGGATACAAAGTGCCGCGCCGATTCAGCTATAAAGAGCGGACATCTTATGGAGCGCACATGACTACCGACCTGCTGAAAGGATCCTGCCATTGCGGGGCAGTCCAGTTTGAAGTCCGTACAGCCCTCACTCCGGCAACGCGCTGCAACTGCAGCCTGTGCCGCCGCAAGGGAGCGCTGATGTCGCCCCCGTTCGAGGCGGGCGAGCTGAAAATCCTGCGCGGCGAGGCCGACCTGACGCTGTACCAGTTCAATACGCGAACAGCGAAACATTTCTTCTGCAAGCACTGCGGCATCTATCCCTTCCATCAGACCCGCACGAATCCGAAGCTCTGGCGTGTCAATATCGGCTGCCTGGAAGGCGTTGATCCGTTTGCGCTGGAGGCGGGGTTGGGCGACGGCGCGAGCCTGTCCGTCGTGGAGGATGCATGAGGCGTGGCGTGCAGTTTCCTGCACGCAGGACGCCAGCGGATAACCCCGTTTAGACTATGATCCATTCATGGAAGATATCGACCACATCCTGATCGTCGACGATGACCGCGGCATACGGGAATTGCTTGCAACCTATCTCGAAAAGAACGGGATACGCACTTCGCTGGCCGCCAACGGCCGTGAAATGCGCGCCGCCCTCGAACGCGGCACCCCGGACCTGATCGTGCTGGACCTGATGATGCCCGGCGAAGACGGGCTGGTGCTGTGCCGCGAACTGCGCTCCTCGAAGTACCGCTCGGTGCCGGTGTTGATGCTGACCGCGAGAAACGAGGAAGCGGATCGCATCCTCGGCCTGGAAATGGGCGCCGACGATTACCTGTCCAAGCCATTTGCGGTACGGGAACTGCTGGCGCGCATCCGCGCGGTATTGCGCCGCGCCCGGATGCTGCCCCCGAACATGCAGGTCACCGAAGCATCGCAGATGCTCGCCTTCGGCGACTGGCGCCTGGACACGACGGCACGCCACCTGCTCGATGCCAACGGCACCATGGTGGCATTGAGCGGCGCCGAATATCGCTTGCTGCGTGTATTTCTCGACCATCCCCAGCGCGTGCTGACGCGGGACCAGCTGCTCAACCTGACCCAGGGCCGCCAGGCCGATCCGTTTGATCGCTCGATCGACCTGCTTGTCAGCCGGCTGCGGCAGCGCCTTCTCGATACCGCGCGCGAACCGCGCTACATCAAGACCATGCGCAGCGAAGGTTACGTGTTCTCGGCGGCCGTAACCGCGGTCGAAGGCACGCAATGAACGCACAGTCCCTGCTGCGCTGGCCGCGCACGTTGTTCGCGCGCCTTGCGCTCATCCTGTGTGTCGGTCTGGTACTGGCGCAAGCGCTATCGTTCTGGCTCACCATGACCGAACGTGACCAGGCCACAACCAACCTGATGATGGGCTATATCGAACGCGAGGTCGCCACCTCGGTTGCCCTGCTCGATCGCCTGCCGGCCGCTGAACGGCCGGCATGGCTGCCGCGCCTGGCGCGCCGGAGCTACGAGTTCATTCTCGGCCCGGGCGTCACAGGCAAGCCGCCGGATGCGCGTTTGTCGGAACTGGTGGCCGCATCCATCGCCGACGGTATCGGCACCCGCTATCCGCTGACGGTCAACGCCGTGCCGGGCGAACGGGAGCGCATGCAAGTCCATCTGCAATTGAGCGACGGCTCCCCGCTGACGATCGACATACGCCCGATGCCGGGCGTCCCGCTCTCGGACTGGCTGCCGCTGATGCTGGTACTGCAGCTGGCGGTGCTGGCTGCCTGCTGCTGGCTGGCGGTGCGGCTGGCGACGCAACCGCTTGAGCAACTGGCGCACGCCGCGGACGCGCTCGGCCCGGACCTGAAAGCGGACCGGTTGCCGGAGGATGGCCCGTCCGAAGTCGCCCGAGCGGCCAAAGCGTTCAACGCGATGCAGGACCGCATCGCTCTTTACATGCGGGAGCGCCTCCAGGTCCTCGCAGCGATCTCGCATGACCTGCAGACACCGATCACACGCATGCGCCTGCGGGTCGACGTGATGGGCGAGGACCCACAGCACATCCGCCTGCAGCAGGACCTGCAGGAGATGGAAAGCCTCGTGAAGGAAGGCGTGACCTATGCACGCACCTTGCATGGCGCTGCGGAAGTGCCATGCCGCATCGATCCCGACGCCTTGGTCGAGAGCCTGGTCCTCGATTATGTCGACGCCGGGAAGAACGTCTCCCTGCAAGGCAGGTTCGCAACGACATTGGTGACACGCCCCCAAGCATTGCGCCGCATCCTTGGGAACCTTGTCGACAATGCGTTGAAGTTTGCCGGTGCGGCGGAAATCGTGGTGTCGCCCGTACAGGATGGTCAGGTCACGATTTCCGTGCTCGACCGTGGCCCCGGTATCCCTGGTGACTTACTGGAATCGGTATTCGAGCCGTTCTACCGCCTGGAGGGATCCCGCAACCGCGATACGGGCGGTACCGGACTGGGGCTGGCAATTGCGCGTCAACTTGCGCTTGCGATGGATGCGTCCTTGACGCTGCATAGCCGGCAGGGGGGCGGACTGGAAGCCAGGCTGACGCTCGGGAAACCGGACTAGTTCGACATGTTTAAATTTTCGGCCTGGACATGCAGGCGGGCGACTGCAGTGGATCTTTCGTAAAAGTACCCCGTCATTCCCGCGCAAGCCTCGGCGGCCCCGCGTGAATCCGTTGCGTATTTCAGTGCTCGTACGCATCTTGCGGTGAGATCGCAAGCTGCATTACGAATCGATCTTAGAACGACACTGACTGCATTGTGGCGGCACGAAGCAGTCATTGCCATTATTCAATTGAGTGACCCCTTTACATCACGGCGCAATGTCGCGCCGCACCCGCTTGATATGCTGCTCCACATAGAATGCAGCAGCGTCAGCATCACCATTTGCTACCGCCTCGTAAATCAACCGATGTTCGGCAACATAAAGCTGAATGCGCTTGGCATCATGAATCCCATCGTCTCTCATCCTGTTCCAAAGCGGCTGGTCCATGCTCTTGGCGATCTCATCTGCAATTTTGATCATCAATGCGTCTTGCGTCATGACGGCCAGCTGACGATGAAACAGGCGGTCGCTATCGCTCCATAGCTTGCGCTGCGCCGGGTCATCAATGTTCGTCACCTTGCTCATCGCATCGAGATACTCCTCGGCTTGTCTGTCGCGCCTGGCATGCTTTGCCGCCAGCCGGACAATCGCCGGTTCGAGCACCAAGCGGGCCTCAATAGCTGAAATGGGGCTGAAATCGGCAGTATTCGGACGGCCTTCTGCTTCCGGCTCGGCAGGCGCTGATAGCGATTCGTTTGCAGATGCACAAACGTAGGTCCCGGACCCGCGTCGCGTTATCACCAATCCCTCGTTCTGTAGCGCGCCGATAGCTTCGCGCACATGCGCTCGGGTGACCTTAAAAAGCGCGGCCAGTTCGCGCTCGGCCGGCAAACGTGAGTCCGGTGGAAACTTTCCTGACCTTATTGCAAAGCGAATCTGGTCGGCGACCTGTTCGTAGATCTGTTTTGGCGGGATATAGCTTGCTTGCTGAATAAACGCCATGTAGCTCTCCAGTGCAAAAATCACTGGTACGAACTATACCACTTTGGTTCAAACAGGACAAAATTCGGCGGAATTGGTCAAAAACTAGCGAATTAGCGGTTGACCATCGACCACATTGTGCCTAACATCGCCGCATTGGTTCCATTATTCACTTGTTTGGTCTACGAATGAACCAAAATTTGTAGCATAGAAACGCTGACCAACCTATCCCAACTTCGGAGAGTAGACATGTTGCAATTCACCAAGGTAGCTGTAATCGGCGCTATTACAGCTGTTGCGACTACAGCCAGTGCACAGGAAGTCGTCAAAATTGGCATGACCGGTCCGCTGACCGGTCCGCAAGCACAGGCAGGCAAAGATAACGAAAACGGCGTGCGCATGGCCATCGATGAGCTGAATGCAAAGAATCCCGTCATTGGGGGAAAACCGGTCAAGTTCGTCCTTCTGAGCGAGGACGACCAAGCCGACCCTAAAACAGGCGTCTCCGTCGCGCAAAAACTCGTTGATGCCGGCGCAAAGGCAGTGTTTGGACCGTATAACTCCGGCGTCGCCATTCCTGCGTCACGCGTCTATAACGATGCCAGGGTGGTCATGGCGACTGTGGGCTCTAATCCGAAAATCACCCAGCAAGGATACGGTTATGTGTACCGGATCGGGGCCAGCGACATTGAGCTGGGCGGGAAAATTGCGGCATACGCAATACGCGAACTCAAGCACAAGAAGTTTGCTGTCGTTGACGACCGCACCGCTTACGGGCAAGGCGTCGCCGAACAATTCATCAAGATCGCGAAAGAGAACGGCGCTGAGATTGTCGGCCGAGAATTCACCAACGACAAAGCTGTCGACTTCAATTCCATCCTGACGAGCATCAAGAACAAGAAGCCGGATGCGGTCTTTTATGGCGGGCACTACACGCAAGGCGGCCCGTTGCGGCGTCAGATGAAGCAGTTGGGCTTAAATGCAGCGCTCCTGGGCGGCGATGCCATTTGTAATGCGGAGTTGTTCAAGCTGGGCGGCGACGCCGTCAACGAAGGCGTCTACTGCGTGCAGGGCGGCGCGATCTTGGAATCAGGTACTGCCGGCAAGGCTTTCGTCAACGCCTATCAAAAACGGTACAACACCAAACCGCTTACCTACGCCGTCTCGTTTTACGACGGCATGATGGTGGTTGCGGAAGCAATGAAAAAAGCCGGATCGGTTGAACCGGAAAAGTACATGCCTGCCCTAAATACCATCAGTTATACAGGCGCCGCCGGCAAGTACGAATTTGACGCCAAGCACGACCTGAAGCAATCACCGGTCACGGTGTACACCGTCAAGGGCGGTGAGCCGGTCGCACTCACCAGCTACTAGTGGTTCGACACTCGTCAAATTTCGGCTTACGGTTGCAGGCGGGCGATTGAGGTGGATCTTTTGAAAGAGTTTTCCCGTCATTCCCGCGAAGGCGGGAATCCATAAGCCAGACTGGACAACCTCACTATGGATTCCCGCCTTCGCGGGGGCACGCCGAGTGGAATGACGGAGAAAAGACATCTCCAGTTCGACGGTTAGTGCCCGCATGCAAGTACAAGCCGAAGATTTAAGCGTGTCGGATCACTAGAGCGGTTTGACAGCGCATGCAAGGGAGCCGAGGTCGGGCCGAGAAGCACAACCGTACGTGAGATACGGTGAGCATCGCAGGCCCGAGATCGGCCGGGGGCGCCGAGCCCCTTTCATGCGTTGGCAAACCGCTCTAACCGCGGGCGGTGTCCCTTCGCGCTGCCAAGGCCGTTTTAATGGTCATGGCAGCGCCATGCGTGGCGCGTCCACACCTGCATCACTTCTTACTTCGAATGAACCATCAACCATGAACTCTTCCCTTCGTCTTTCACCTCAAGACCGGGCAATGCTGGAGGGGGAATGCGGCAAAGCAGCTGCGTTCTCGATGCGCATCCTGTCGCAGTTTGCTGCCGTCATGGGCGCAGAAGAACTGATCGATATCAGCTCCGCGCATATCGACGGCTGCCTGTACCACGGCCAGACCAGCCTCGACTTTGTTGACCGCCTGATCGCCGATGGGGGGAGAGTAAGGGTTCCTACCACGCTGAACGTCGGCTCCCTCGACCTCATTCATCCCGAACTGTTTTTGGGCGAAAAACAGGTGGCAACTGCAGGCAAGCGCTTGATGGAAGCCCATATCGAACTTGGCTGCGAGCCGTCGTTCACCTGCGCTCCCTATCAGCTGGAAAAACGGCCGAAGTTCGGCGAACAAATCGTTTGGGCAGAGTCCAACGCGATCGTTTTCGCCAACTCGGTCCTCGGTGCCCGGACCAACCGCTACGGCGATTTCATTGACCTGTGCGCGGCAATCACCGGGCGCGGCCCGTATGCCGGCTTGCACAAGACGGAGAATCGCCGTGGCCAGATTGTTTTTCGATTGACGGGGTTCTCCAATGCCCTGCTGCATGAGGACATGCTCTGCGCGGTGCTGGGGTATTTCGTCGGGTCCAAGGCCGGAAACAGCATTGCCGTCATTGACGGTCTCCCGTCAACGATCAATGAGGACCAACTCAAGGCATTTGGCGCGGCAGCCGCATCGACGGGATCCGTGGCATTGTTCCACGTTGTCGGTGTGACACCTGAAGCGCCGACCTTGCAAGCTGCACTGCAAGGCCAGCCGCCTGAACAGGTCGTTGAGGTCAGACCAGAGGACCTTTGGACGTCTTTCCAATCCCTCAGCATGGCCCGGCACGGGGCAAGCATTACCGCCGTCGCGCTCGGCACTCCGCATTTCTCCCTTACGGAGTTTGAATACCTGCACAAGCTGCTGCAGGCGTATTCCGGCACTCCCAAGGCAGGGTTTTACATCAGTACCGGCCGCTACGTGCTGTGGGAGTTGGAGCAACGCCAACTGGACAAGTTTTTCAATGAGCGCGGCATTCAGATCGTGTTGGATACCTGTACTTACGTGTCCCCGGTCATCCGCGAAATGGACGGTGTCATCATGACCAACTCCGCGAAATGGGCGCATTACGCGCCAGGCAATATCGGTGCAAAGGTCGCATTTGGCAGCATGGCCGAGTGCGTACGTTCCGCGTATGAAGGCAAGATTTGTTGGAACGAATCGATTTGGAGCGGGAAATGATGTCCGGAGAAAAAATGGTCAATACTCAAGAATACGCACTCGCAGTCGAAGGCAACCTGGTATGCAACGGCACCGCTTTGGCTCAAGCGATCAAGCTGGACGTGCCGCTCAGCTTTTGGGGCGGTTACGACTCGGAGTCCGGGACGATTATCGATGCCTCCCATCCAAACCGTGGCCAGTCTATGGCCGGCAAGATTCTTGTCATGCAGCGCGGGCGCGGATCCAGTTCGAGCAGCAGCGTCCTCGCTGAGGCCATCCGCGCTGGAACCGGGCCGGTTGGCATTGTCCTCGCCGAGAATGATCCGATCATCGTTCTTGGTGCACTCGTTGCGGGCGAACTGTATGGAATTCACTGCCCCATCATTGTTACGCCGGCCGAGCAATTTGACCGCATCACCGACGGGGACATGCTGTCCATTGCCGGCACTCAATAACAAAGGAGATAGCACGATGCTCAACTTACTACGCACGATACAGACGATAGACGCACATACCGGCGGAGAACCGCTACGCATTTTGGTAACCGGAATGCCGCCGGTACCGGGCAAAAACATCCTTGAGAAGCGGGCATGGCTGAAGCAAAATCGCGATGACCTGCGCCAGTTTCTGATGAATGAGCCGCGCGGTCATGCCGACATGTACGGCGCATATCTATTGCCGCCGACCACTCCGGAGGCCGATTTCGGTGTGATCTTCATCCATAACGAGGGTTACAGCGACATGTGCGGCCACGGAATTATTGCCCTGGGCAAAGTGCTGGTGGAAATGGGCTACGTCGAACGGAAGAGTCCGGTCACTCGAATCGCCTTTGACGCGCCCGCCGGGTTTATCGAGGCGCAAGTTGAATGGGATGGACAGCGTGCGGGCAATGTCACCTTCCGGAACGTCCCTTCCTTCATTTTCATGCGTGACCTGGAGGTGGAAACACCCAGCTTCGGCCGCATTACCGGCGACATCGTTTTCGGCGGCGCCTTCTATTACTACATCAATGGCGCACAGGCCGGTCTGGAAATCAAGCCGGAACAGGTCCGTTCGCTGATCCAGTTGGGAGCGGAAACCAAGGACGCGGTGAAGGCAAAGGTCAGGATCCAGCATCCCTTGGAGCCGGGCTTGAACGAACTGTACGGGACGATTATCGATGGCCCGCCCAATCGTACGGGCGTCGATCAATCGAACGTCTGCATTTTCGCCGACCGCGAAGTCGATCGCTCCCCCACCGGGACGGGCACATCCGGTCGGGCCGCACAGCTTTTCCTGCGCGGTCGGCTGCCAATGCACAAGCCGTATATCAACGGCAGCATTGTCGGCAGCAGTTTTACAGTGCGCGTTGTCGACCGCGTGAAAGTGGGCGATTTCGACGGCGCTATCACGGAGGTCACAGGCTCTGCACACATCAGCGGATTCAACCAGTGGGTGCTGGAAGATTCTGATCCCTTCCCAACCGGCTTTTTCTTTCGGTAATCACGTTCATGCAAATCTTTGACCAGGCCCAGACGGCCCACGCACTTCCGTATTCGAAACTTGTCACCGCAGTGGCTAGAGCAGCACAGGAACTGGCGACGGGGACCATCACCGCGCCGGAGCGTCAGGTGGTGACGATTGACCCCGCGAGTGTCCTGCTCAGCATGCCGGCAATCGGTGGCGATATCAGCGTTACCAAGCTGATTACCGTCCATGCAAATAACGCGCGCCACAGCCTTCCCGCCATTCAAGGCGAAGTGGTTGCCTTTGACACTGCGACCGGCCGCCGCCTCGCATTGCTCGATGGACCGACGGTGACCGCACGCCGCACGGCCGCCATGACGCTGCTGGGCATCGATACGCTTGCCCCGAAAAAACCATCTTCCGTACTCATTATCGGTACTGGCACGCAAGCAGCGGCGCATGCTGACGCACTCGTCGAGTATTTTGGGATCTCCCAATTCTGGATTGCAGGCCTCACGCAAGCCGACGCAGAAGCATTTGCGTGTGGCTTGACGCAGCGGCACGGAAACGTGCAAGTGCAGGGTCTGGCAGCCGAATCGCTTCAGCACGAAGTACCGGCAGCGGACGTGATTGTGTCGCTCACAACGTCGACCGTGCCTGTGATTCCTTCGAAAATTGACCCGCAAACATTGGCTGTCGGTGTGGGGGCATTCAAGCCAAACATGGCGGAGTTTCCGTCCGAGTTGCTGCATGCACGCCAAATTATTGTTGATGACCTCGCCGGCGCGAAGCATGAGGCGGGCGACCTGATACAGGCTAAGGTCAACTGGGAGAGCGTCGTCGAGCTTGCGGATATACTTTCAGGAAAAAAATCCCTGGCGTCCGCCATCCCTGTCTTCAAGACTGTAGGCCAAGCTGCCTGGGACTTAGCCGCGGCACGTGTAGCAATTGGTGCATAACCGGCATCGGACTTCAATGGATGCAAGCGGCGTTCGAGGCGAATCAGGCCATTGCAAATCAACTTCGTCATTTCACATTAGACACAATTGTTATGTCGGCAAGAGTGCCGCCACCGGTTGACTCGCCGTTATGGAACCGGGACGGCCACGCTTCCGGCGCATTTTCCTCGCCCCACTGACAAAGACATAAAGCTGATATCGGCGCTGGCCATCCATCTGCATGATTGATCTTTCGCAATCGACTCATGCTGGCGCATTGTCGACGCCATGCACGTCGAGGATTTATCGCCAGAAACCACAAATTCGATTGCATGAGCCGCGCCCAAGGCCTCAAGCAAAACCGCTTTTCTTGCCCAACGTCCAAAGCGACAAGCCTCCGGCATGTTTATATAAGCTCGATTCACGGAGCGCGAGCAAGCCAAGCCTTTACTTTTCCGAGCCGTACGCCACCATGCCCAGACCACCCAGCCGTCCACGGCACTTCTCGATGATCCGGGAATTCCATCTTGCGGACTTCTTCACGCTCGCGAATGCCGCATGCGGCGTGCTGGCACTCTTCTTTTCCATGCAATACCTGATCGATGCGCGAATGGAAGACTTCTTTCTCGCCGCTGCGATGGCGCCGGCCGCATTTGCCTTCGATGTTCTGGACGGACGAATCGCACGCTGGCGCCAGGCCCACTCCGCGCTGGGACGCGAGCTGGATTCGCTCGCCGACGTGATTTCTTTCGGAGTCGCACCGGCCGTGCTGGCATTTGCCGCCGGCATGCAGGGCGTGGGCGACAAGATCGCACTGATCTATTTCGTCTGTTGCGGGGTCAGCCGCCTGGCGCGCTATAACGTCACGGCCGAGAACCTGTCCGAGGGCTCGAACAAGGTTGCATATTTCGAGGGAACGCCGATTCCGACGAGCATCGTGCTGACTGCCATCCTCGCCTTTGCGGGATGGCAAGGACGGCTCGGCGACCAGCTTTACGGCGGCCAATGGCAAATCGGCTCCGTCACCTTGCATCCGCTTGTCCTGCTGTTCGTCCTGTCGGGGACGCTCATGGTCAGCAAGACGCTGCGCATTCCGAAGCTGTAGCTTAGCCCTGCGGCGAACCCCACATCTGCGCCAGCAGATCCGGCCGGTCCAGCTGCCGAAGCCACCACTTGAGCGCCTCGCCTTCGTGGTCACCGTGCCACGCAATATGGAAGGTATGGGACGGCGGCGGAGTGTGCAGTGCTTTCGCCACCAGGTCGCCACGTTCCAGATAGCGCCGCGCGACGCAGAGCGGCAGATAACCGGTGCCGAGGCCCACAAGCTGCAGTCGAAGCTTTGAGTCCAGATCGGGGACGGTAATCGTTTCCTGGCCTTCGAATATTCCCACGGTGCGCCGTTCTAGTTGATGCGAGGTGTCGTCGATTGCAATCGCGCGGTATTCCGTCACCTGCTGTGCGCTCAGCGGTTCCGGAACGTTCGCCAAAGGATGGCTCGGCGCAATGCAGAACGTCATTTCCAATGTCCCGATCGGGCGGCTCGCGTAGCCGGAAAACGGTGGATCGCCGATCGCGCCGATGACGAGATCGGCGCGCCTGGTGTACAACGCATCCCATGTTCCGCCGAGGACTTCATGCGAGAAGCGCAGCCGCGTCGCGGTGCTCTCGCCGTAGAAGGCAGTGATATAGGGTACCAGTGCATCAAATGGAACGACGGTATCGACCGCGATGCGCAACTCGGCTTCCCATCCGCTGTCGATGCGGCTCGCCCTGCATTCGAGATCGGCGGCGTCCCGCAGCAACTGCCGCCCGCGCTGCAGCAAGACGCGTCCGGTGTCGGTCAGTTTGGCGCGATGGCCGGTACGGTCAAACACGGTGACGCCGAGATCCGATTCCAGCTTCTGGACGATATAGGTCACCGCCGATGGCACCTTGTGCAGTTCATCCGCAGCTGCGGCATAGCTGCCGCGGCGCTCAATCGCGTCGATTGCCTCGAGCGCTTCGAGTGTCAGTTTCATCTGAAACCCTTCAGGCTGCTTCCGTGCGAATGGCGATCGTCCCCGTCAAGGTCTTGTGGACCGGGCACTTGTTCGCAATATCGGTCAGGCGCTCCCTTTGTTCGGCGTCGAGGTTGCCGATATAACGAATGCGGCGCTTGAACACATATGTGCCCTCCTCCTGCCCATGCTCGATGCGCACATCGATGTCCTGCAGGTCGAAGCCCTTGCGCTTCGCGTACATGGTGACAGTCAGGGCGGTGCATGCCGCCAAGGCTGCTGCCAGCAAGTCATGCGGCTCCGGCCCGGTTTCTTCCCCGCCATAGGCCTTCGGCGCGTCGGTAAGCAACTTGTGCGGGCCGATTTCGATGACGTGCTGCAGCGTTCCCTCGCCGCGATGTATCGTGACTTCCATTCCATCCTCCCTTTTCTTTCCAGACAGTCTATTGCAATGCCAGCTTTTTCGCGATCTGAGTGACGTGGCGGCCCTGGAAGCGGGCGATCGCGAGCTCATTCTCGCTCGGCTGGCGCGATCCGTCGGCACCGGTAATCGTCGTTGCGCCGTATGGCGTGCCACCGCTGATCTCGGTCATGTTCACGAGACGCTGTTCGGAGTAAGGCGCTCCCACGATCACCATGCCCTGGTGCAGCAGCGTCGAATGAAAACTCGTGAGCGTGGTTTCCTGGCCTCCATGCTGGCTCGCGGTACTGGTAAACACGCTGCCCACCTTGCCGATCAAGCCGCCGCTCATCCACAGGCTGCCGGTCTGGTCCAGGAAGTTGCGCATCTGCGCGGACATGTTGCCGAAGCGGGTCGGCGTGCCGAAGATGATCGCGTCCGCATCGGCGAGCTGTTCCGGCTTGATGAACGGGACATGGGCGAATGCCGCCCGGGCCGCCTTGGCGCCGCTTTTTTCCAGGATGTCGTCCGGCACCAGCTCCGGGACCTGGAACAGCGCCACGTCGGCATTCGGCACTTCCCGCGCTCCGGCGGCGATTGCCTCGGCCATTTTGTAGATATGCCCGTACATGCTGTAGAACACTACCTGGACTTTGGTTGCCATGTGAATTCCTTCAAATGTTGGATTGACGGGTTTCCACGGATCGTCCCGATCCCCGGCTTTGAACCCGGGTCTTACGACCTGTCGATTGCAAGGTAATGGGCCACCTTGGGCGGCTCGTTTCCGGTATGGAACCGAACCGCCTCGGCCTGCACATCCGCGTCGGCCCTGGATACCCGCTGGTGCTGGCGCAGGTGCTCCGCCCATGATTCGACGAAGAACCATTCGAGGATGTTGCCGGAATTCGCGGCATCCTCGCTCATTCCCCACTGGTAAGCGCCGTCCCGCCGCCGCTCATGCGACAGGCGATGAAGCGCCGAAATGAAGGCGTCGCGCAGCTCCGGCTTGATCTTGTATTCGATCGTGATCAACACCGGCCCTCGGTCGTGGGGAATCGGCTCGGCGATCGCCGGTTCCGGCCAGTGATGAGACGGCGTGAGGTCGGCCTCGGTTTCCGGCAATTTGAAACGGTGCAGGAACAACGCGACGACGGAAAGGCAGATGCCGCCGGCAAGCAAGGCGTAGGGCACGCCAATGGCTTCGCCGATTGCGCCCCAGATCAGGCTGCTCGCCGTCATCGCGCCGTTGAAGGTCATCAGGTAGACCGCCAGGCCGCGGCCTCGCACCCAGTTCGGCAGGACTGCCTGCGTGGTTGAATTCAAGGTCGTCAGTACCGCAATCCAGGCGGCACCGAAGAACAGCGACATCACAAGGCCGGCCCATTGCGGCGGCGCCAGCGAAAGTCCTGTGAGGACAATCGCCATCACCAGGGCGGCGGCCAGCAACAGGCCATCAGCGCCGAGCCTGGCGCGTACCCGCGGCATGAGGATGGCGCCACCGACCGCGCCGGCGCCGGTCGCCCCTAGCATGACCCCGTAAAAACCCGCGCCGCCTCCGAGCACCTGCCGGGCGACGAGCGGCATCAGTGCCCACGCGACATTGGCAAATAGAAAGAAGACCACCGTCCGGAACAGTATCCGGCGCAAATCCGTGCTCGCCATCGCGTAACGGAATCCGGCACGGACCGCACCACCGAAGCGCTCCCTCAACTGGTCATCGGCATCCGGCGCGCGCTTCCACCACCACAGCGCGGCAATGACGAACAGATAGCTGACCACATCCACGCCATAGGTCGCCGCAGGCCCCGCCGTGGCAAGCAGCAAGCCCCCGGCAGCCGGTCCCAGCGCACGCGCGATGTTGAATCCGAGCGATCCGAGCGCGACAGCGCCCTTCAGCTCGTTCTTTGGCACCAGTTCCGGAACGATGGCTTGCCAGGACGGACCAAGCAGCGCGGCGCCGGCGCCGCCGAGAAAGGTCAGCAGGACCAGGTTGACCACCGTGATGTTTCCCGTCGCCGCAAGGAAAGCCAGCGTTGCGCTCACGCCGGCAAGGAATACCTGGATGATGATCAGGAACTTGCGCCTGTCGACGATATCGGACAAGGCGCCTGCCGGGATGGCGAGCAGAAAGACGGGCAGTGTTCCGGCCGCCTGCACCATCGCTACAGCAGCCGGCGAGTTTGATATGTCTGTCACCAGCCAGCCGCTTGCCACGTCGCGCATGAAGGACCCGATATTGCCGAGCACCGTGGCGCACCACAGCACAGCGAACAGCCTGTGGCGCAGAGGTGCAAAGGCGCTGGCAGCTGGCGGCGCGGTCCCTGCCTTGGGAGGTGCGTCCGGGTGAGGCATCAGGATTTCCCTTGTTCAAAACGCCCAGCACGAGCAGCCCAGCGCGCCCCAGAAGGAGCGGTCGTCGCCGGCTGCGACATTGACGCTCCAGGCCTTTGCATGGCCGTGCCCGTGCACAAGGCAACTGTGGGCACATCCGCAGGACGCCGCCTGCATGGCCGCGGCCACCGCGTTCGCCGGCTTTGACTTCTGATAGCCGCCGAATGTCCTCACCGGCGACCAGTCCGGCATGGCAGGCGGCAACGGCGGCGCCAGCGCAGAGAAGTCATCGGCCGCATGCACCACCTTGCCGCCGAGTACGGTCAGCACCGATTCAATGCCGCTGATGTCGTCTTCGGGAACCGAGAAATAGTCGGCCGACAAGGCAGCGAAGTCGGCCAATTGCCCGACCTTGATCTGGCCCTTCTTGCCTTCCTCCGACGAGTACCAGGTATTACGTTCGGTCCACAAGCGCAATGCCATGTCGCGGCTGACCAGGTTGGCCGACGGATACAGGCGCGTTCCGCCTACGGTCTTGCCGGTCACCAGCCAGGACAGCGAGATCCACGGGTTGTAGGACGCCACCCGCGTGGCGTCCGTTCCCGCGCCGACGGGCACGCCGGCCGCGAGCATGCGCGCGATCGGAGGTGTGTGTTCAGCCGCCTTGTTTCCGTAGCGTTCGATGAAATATTCGCCCTGGTAGGCCATGCGATGCTGGACCGCGATCCCGCCGCCGAGGGCAGCCACCCGGTCGATGTTTTTCGCGGAGATCGTTTCCGCATGGTCGAAGAACCAGTGCAGGCCATCGAATGGCATGTCGCGGTTGACCTTCTCGAATACGTCGAGCGCCCGCGAGATTGATTCGTCATAGGTCGCATGCATCCGCCACGGCCAGCGCTTTTCCACGAGCAGGCGCACCACTTCTTCCAACTGCCCTTCCATCGAGGACGGAAGATCGGGCCTGGGCTCGCGGAAGTCTTCGAAATCCGCGGCGGAAAAGACCAGCATCTCGCCGGCGCCGTTGTGCCGGTAGGTATCCGTCCCCTCGCCCGGCTGGACCATCCCGCTCCAGCGTGAGAAATCGGCCAGCTCTTCGCCGGGTTTCTGGGTGAACAGGTTATACGCGATCCGTATCGTCAGCTCGTCGTTGGAGGCGAGCTTCTGGATCACCTCATAATCCTCCGGATAGTTCTGGAAGCCGCCGCCGGCGTCGATCACGCCGGTCACGCCCAGCCGGTTCAGCTCGCGCATGAAATGCCGGGTCGAGTTGATCTGGTATTCGAGCGGCAGCTTCGGCCCTTTCGCAAGCGATGCGTACAGGATCAGGGCATTCGGCTTGGCCAGCAGCAGCCCGGTCGGGTTCCCATTGCCGTCGCGCTGGATTTCGCCGCCCGGCGGGTTTGGCGTGTCCCTGTCGTACCCGACCGCCCTCAGCGCCGCCCGGTTCAGCAATGCCCGGTCATAGAGGTGCAGGATGAATACCGGCGTATCGGGCGCCAGCGCATTGATTTCATCGAGCGTCGGCAGGCGCTTCTCGACGAACTGGTGTTCGGTGAATCCGCCGATGATGCGCACCCATTGCGGGGGCGGCGTCACCGCCACCTGCCGCTTGAGCATCGACATCGCATCGGCCAGCGAACGCACGCCGTCCCAGCGCAGCTCGAGGTTGTAGTTCAGCCCGCCGCGGATGATGTGCATATGGCTGTCGATCAGGCCCGGGATGACGTGGCGGCCTTTCAGGTCGACGACGGGTGTCGTGTTTGCGGCAAGCGAACGCACCTCCCTTTCCGATCCCACCGCGACGAAGCGGCCGTCATGTACCGCAACGGCTTCCGCCACGGGATTTGCTGTGTCCAGGGTACTGAATCTTCCGTTGACGAAAATGGTGTCGACGTTCACGGTTCGCTCCATGTCATGCATCAAGGCTCTGTCTCGGCAGCATCACTTCTCGACCCGGTTCTCCGCGACGGTTGCCACTTTGTCAGGAGGAACGGGAGCGCCGGTTATCTTCGGCACGCACTCGCTGGAGAACCATGCAGCAGTAATGGCACCCCCTTTCAACAGCTTGCCGGCGAGTGGAACAACCTGCTCGCCGATCAGCATGCCGAGGAGACCAAGCAGTGCAACCACCGGCGGTGCGGGCGAGCGGACATGCAGCAGTCCATAGATGATGCCAGCCAAAATTCCGGCACCCAGTGATATGAGGTAAAGCTTCATGGCCGCCCCGCTTGAAAGGAGTTATTTCCCTTCGTGTCCGCCGAACATCGTCTTGGCATAAATCAGGCCGAGGCCATAGCCGCCGCCATGCTCGATGGAAGTCTTGACCGTCTGGTCGTAGGTTTCGCTACGCGCCCAGTCCCGCTGCAGCTCGAGCAGGTACTGCAGCGATGTCATCGGCCGCGCGCCCAGCTGAACCATCCTTTCCATCGCCCGCTCATGGGCTTCGTTCGACACGTCGCCGCAGGCGTCGGCAATCACATACACCTCAAAACCCTGGTCCAGTGCCGATAAAGCCGGGCCGACGATACAGACAGAGGTCCACAGGCCGGCAAACACGATCTTGTCCCGCTTGATCGAGTTGACGCGGTCGGTGATGCGACCGTCTTCCCAGGTGTTCATCGTGGTCCGGTCGATCACCTCGGCATCGGGAAACACCGACTTGATTTCGTCGAAGATGGGGCCGGAGAAGGTTTTCTCGGCCACCGTGGTCAGGATGGTCGGCACCTTGAATTCCGCGGCAGCCTTGGAAACCAGCCCGGTATTGTTCCTCAAGGTCACCGCGTCGATCGACTTGGTCGCAAACGCCATCTGCGACTGGTGATCGATCATCACCAGCATGTGGTTGCCGGGGTTGAGAAGCGTCTTTCCGGGTTCGGGACGTGCATTTGGCATGGCAGTTCTCCTTGATGGGTGGGGCTTCGCCACGGCGAAGCCGCAGTTCATGAATGAAGACGCCCGGCGGGAAAGCCGGACCTCTCCGCATACAGGGTTGGTGGATATGGCCTGTTCGGCCGCTATGTCGATTGCTATGTCGACTGCTATGTCGGCGGCAGGTCGAACAACAAGACCTCGGCCTTCTCGCCATCCTTGAAGTCGAGGCGCGGTTCGCCCGCGATCTTGAGCCCGTCGCCCGCTGCGAGCCGGCTGCCGTTGATCGTGATCGCACCGCGGGCAACGTGCACATAGGCGAGCCGTGACGGGTCGAGCGTCCATTCCGCCGTCTCGCCGCCATCGAACAGTCCGGCATACATCGACATATCCTGATGGATGCGCAAGGCGCCCTCCTGGCCTTCCTTCGACACGACAAGGCGGAATTTCCCCCGCTTCTCTTCATCGCTGAAATGGCGCTGCTGGTAACTCGGCTCGAGGCCGGCGAATTTGGGAATCACCCAGATCTGCAGGAAATGCACCGGCTCGGTCACCGATGCATTGAATTCGCTGTGCGCGATGCCCGTCCCTGCCTCCATCATTTGCACGTCGCCCGGGCGGATTACCGAGCCCGTCCCGATGGTGTCCTTATGCTCGAGCGCGCCTTCCAGCACGTACGAGATGATCTCCATGTCCTTGTGCGAGTGGGTCGGGAATCCCTCTTGAGCATCGACCGTATCGTCATTGATGACGCGCAGCGGCCCCCATCCCATTTGCTCACGGTCGTAATAGCCGGCAAACGAGAATGTGTGATGGCTGTTCAGCCAGCCGTGATTGGCATGGCCGCGATCTTCTGCTCTTCTGATTTGCAACATGCGCTGCTCCATCGGAGAAATGACTGAAGGAATTGTAGGCGACAGCCTTCGTGGCAAAAAGAGCAATTTTTTGACAGGGTCGGTCAAATTTTTTGATCGAGTTTGCGCATTGCCTTCCGGCGATGCCGACGCATCGATGTGCCTGACGCTTTGGCAAATTCGGAGCAGAATATCGTCCTGATAAACATGGATGAACAGGGAACCCGTGATGCCGCCGGAAGCAGTAGATACAAGGAAGACGCTGAAAGAACTGGCTACGGCCCTGCGCGGCCTGCACCAGGCCCTGGTGAAAGTCACGCGGTCGGAGTACGAGCGCGGTTCGGAACCGGTCAACGGCCCGGTGGAACTATTGCAACTGCTCACCACGCACCCGTACTTTGCATGGCTCCATCCGCTCAGCGCGCTCATGGTGGAAGTCGACGAAGTCCTCGATAAAGAACCGATCCCACCTGCGCGCATGCAAGCGATACTCACGCAATTGCGTTCGCTGCTTTCCCAGTCCGGGGATACTCCTTCCGATTTCTGCGCGCGCTATCTCGATGCAATCCACCGGGATCCGGCAGCTGTGATTGCGCATTCGGCGGTGCGGCGGCTGATCGCGCCCTGAGCTCCCGTACGCTTGCGCTTCCTGGCACCAATCTCGACTCGCTCGCTACGTTTTCCAACAGCCTGCTAAGCCACCCGCCCCTGCTGTTGCGCGATGAAGTCGATAAAGGCGCGCACCTTGGGCGACACCGCGCGCGACTGCGGCAGCATCGCGAACAGGCGGTGCGGCGGCGGCCGCCAGTCGTCCAGGCAGGTCACGAGCTGCCTGGACCGCAACAAATCCTCCACCACCGGCAACGGTGTCTGCGTAATGCCTGCTCCTTGCAGCAGCGCAGCGCGCAGCATCACGCTGTTGTTGCACTGGTAATTGCCCTGGACCTGCACAGTCACGGCCGACTTCCCCTCCCCGAACGCCCACTCGCCCGGCATCTGGGATAGCGTATAGACCATGCAGTTGTGCTGCGCGAGGTCGGCCGGTGTGCGCGGCTTGCCGGCAGCCTTGAGGTAGGCGGGGCTGGCAACGAGCACGTGCGGAATCTCGCCAAGGAGCTTGGCCACCAGCGAGGAATCCTGCAGCTTCCGGCTGATGCGCAGCGCCAGGTCGAAACCGCCGTCTACCAGGTCCACGTAATGATCGTTCGCGACGACGTCCAGGCGGATCTCCGGATACCGCCGCAGGAATTCCGGCAGCCGCTCGCTCAGCCAGAGGATGCCGAACGATGTCGGCACGCTGATGCGCAACGTCCCGCGCGGCACGTCCACCAGTTGCTGCACCGCTCGCTCTGCGTGATCCAGTTCGTCGAGCACGCGCACACAGTGCGCGTAGTAGATCCGCCCCGCCTCGGTCAGGCTCATCTTGCGCGTCGAGCGTTGCAGCAGGCGTGCGCCGAGGTGCTGCTCGAGCTGCGCGACCAGCTTGCTGACGCTGCCCGGCGAGATGTCCAGCATCTCGGCAGCACGCGTGAAGCTGGTGGATTCCACCACGCGCCGGAACGCGCGCAAGGTCTGCAGATTGTCCAATTTTTCCACCTCGCCTATTTTTTCCAATTTGGAATAAATTATGTTCCATTAGTCGTATTTTTTCCAACAGAGGATGTCCGTAGACTGGCTCCGTGATCAATTCGGAGCGCAACATGTCTTCCTTCCCCACGGTAGTACCCACCAAGCGGCCCTTCACCGAATCGCCGCTGATGCTTCTCGTACTGACCGGCATCCTGCTCGGAGCCACGCTGCCCGTCGCCAGGCTGGCCGGTCAGGCCGGATGGTCGCCGATTGCGTTTACCTTCTGGGCGGCGCTCGGGAGCGGACTCATCCTGCTGATCGCCGGCCGGCCGGCGCGGCAACGCGTGTCCGCAAGCGTCGTGAAGTACAGCTTTGTCGCCGGCATTCTCAGTGTCGCCATGCCAAACAGCCTGGCCTTTGTCGTGATGCCGGAACTTGGCACCACCATGACTTCGCTTGCATACACCCTGCCCCCGCTCTTTACCTATGCGTTCGGCTGGATGGCCGGCATGGAGCACTATCGCGCCACTCGCCTGGCGGGAGTGCTGCTCGGCATGGCCGGCGTGGGACTGCTCGTTCTCGGCAAACCCGTCCAGCAGGCATCCGCCGGCACAGGATTGCTGCTGGCGCTCGGTATCCCGCTGAGCATCGCTGCCGGGAATGTGTACCGCAAACGCTATTTGCCGGAAGGATATGAGGCGCAGACCCTGGCCGGCGGCATGCTGCTTGCCGGCGCCGCCGCCTTGCTCCCACTACTGGTAGCGGCAGCCCCTTCCCCCTCGGCAGGCACACCCTGGCTGATCCTTCTCCTGCAATGCGTATTCACGAGCCTCGGCTACTTCGTGTACTTCCGGTTCCAGAAAGTGGCGGATCCGGTTTACTTCAGCCAGCTCGGTTATGTGATGTCGGCCACCGGCGTTGTCTGCGGCGTCATCCTGTTCGGCGAGCGGCTGACGCCCTGGATGCCGGTGGCAGTAGCAGTCATCGCCGCCGGTGTCATGCTGGTCAACCGTCGCCCGTCGCAGCCGCGCTCGTAACCCATGACCGCCTTCCGCCGCCAACTATTCTCAAGAGTCCGCCAATGAAAACTGTCCCACACGCCCCCCCCTGTCTACCATACGCTCTCGCTGGACTGAAGAAATGACGCAATTTGACATACGCCGTGGCGCCTCGCGAGGCGCGTTGAAGCTGGACTGGCTGGATGCACGTTTCAGTTTTTCCTTTGGTGGTTATCGCGATCCGCAACGCAACGGCTTCGGCCCTCTGGTGGCATTGAACGAAGACGTCATACAGCCGGGCACGGGTTTCGAAATGCACCCGCACAAGGATCTGGAAATCTTCATCATTCCATTGTCCGGGGTGGTCGAACATCGTGACAGCCTCGGCAATCATGCTTTCGTCCGTCCGGGCGACGTGCAGAAAATGACTGCCGGCTCGGGAATCTGGCATAGCCAGATGAACGCATCGACGACCAAGGTAGATCATCATTTGCAGGTATGGCTGCGGCCTAGGACGCCCGGCGCCGAACCCGCGGTTGATCAGCGCCGTTTCGATATCGGGCAAAGGATAGGACGATGGCAAGCGCTCGTCACACCAGACGGCCGGGACGGAAGCCTATCGGTGGACCAGGACGCTTCGATTCATGCAGCCATACTTCTTTCTGGTCATGTTCTCGAATTACCGGCCCTGCAGTCCGGCAGCGTATACCTGCACGTCGTCAAAGGCTCCATCAGCGCCGGCATCGCACTCAAGGCACCTCTCGTACTTGACGCCGGAGACGCTTTAGCGATGACGGTGGCCGCCCCGGTTCAAATCAGTGCAACATCTCCACAGGCCGAAGTCCTGGCCTTCGCACTCCCAGCCGTATAACTGCGACACATCAGGTCCCTATCGTCGGTTGACGTTGGAGAGTGTCACAAGGAAAGATCAGGGACGACGGATTTTCATTCTTCATCGCCGACATCGCGGGGTTCGGTTTGCGGGTACTCATGCTCACAGGACACTGGAGTTCCTGCTTGGTCGATAACGCCTTGCCGGGCCTTGGACACAAGCCCCCGCGAGTCGGCTGCAAGAAGTGTTGAAAGCTTTCCTATAATGGGTTGATACCGTTGGTGACATACGCATTTCCCATAAGGAAGCCGCTGTGCCTCGCAGAACCCCCATCGAGCACTACCGCAACATCGGCATCAGCGCCCATATCGATGCCGGCAAGACCACGACCACGGAGCGCATCCTGTTCTACACCGGCGTCAGCCACAAGCTGGGGGAAGTGGATGATGGCTCCGCCGCGATGGACTGGATGGAGCAGGAGCAGGAGCGCGGCATCACGATTACCGCTGCCGCCACCACCTGCTTCTGGAGCGGCATGGACGGCAGCCATCCGCAACATCGCATCAACATCATCGATACGCCGGGGCATGTCGACTTCACGATGGAAGTCGAGCGCGCCATGCGTGTGCTCGACGGCGCCTGCATGATCTTCGATGCCGTCAGCGGGGTTCAGCCGCAGACGGAAGCGGTATGGCGGCAAGCCGACAAGTACAAAGTGCCGCGCATTGTCTTTGTCAACAAGATGGATCGTGTCGGCGCCGACTTCTTTCGCGTGCAGCGGCAGATCGGCGAGCAGCTCAAGGGCGTCGCGGTGCCGGTACAAATCCCGCTTGGCAGCGAGGAGAACTTCCATGGCGTCGTCGATCTGATCAAAATGAAGGCGATCGTGTGGGACGAAGCCTCGCGCGGCGTCAAGTTCAATTACGTCGACATACCGGCGCAACTGAAGGACAGCGCGTCGGCCTGTCGTGCCCGCCTGCTCGAAGCAGTCGCCGAAGCCAGCGAACCGTTGCTGCAGAAATACCTGAATGAAGAAGCGTTCACCGAAGCGGAAATCAGGGAGGCATTGCGCCAGCGCACCATCAGCGGTGCCATCGTCCCCATGCTGTGCGGCAGCGCCCTGAAGAACCGCGGCGTGCAAGCCTTGCTGGATGCCGTGGTCGACTTCCTGCCCTCGCCTGTCGACATTCCGCCGGTGACAGGACAGGACGAACACGGCCGTCCTGTCGAACGACGTGCCACCGACGACGAAAAGTTCTCCGCGCTGGCCTTCAAGATCATGACGGATCCGCATGCCGGCGACCTGGTCTACTTCCGCGTCTACTCCGGTGTGATGATATCCGGTGCAATCGTCTACAACTCCACCAAGGCGGCCAAGGAGCGGCTTGGCCATCTTCTGCAAATGCATGCCAATCACCGCACCGAGATCCGTGAAGTAGGCGCGGGCGATATCGCGGCGGCAGTCGGCTTGAAAAACATCACGACCGGCGACACGCTCTGCGATCCGTCCGGCGTGATTATCCTCGAGCGCATGACGTTCCCCGAACCCGTGATTTCGCAGGCAATCGAACCGAAGCGCTTGTCCGAACAGGATGCCATGAATCTGGCGCTCGGCCGGCTCGCGCGGGAAGATCCGTCATTCCAGTTCCGGATCGATGAGGATACCGGCCAGACCGTCATCTCCGGGATGGGGGAGCTGCATCTCGAGGTCCTGGTCGAGCGCATGCGGCGGGATTTCGGTGTCGATGCCACGGTCGGCAAGCCTCAGGTGGCATTCCGCGAAACCATACGCAACGTCTGCGAATCCAGCGAAGGCAAGTTCATCAAGCAGTCCGGCGGTCATGGCCATTATGGCCACGTCGTCCTGAAGATCGAACCGCTTCCTCGCGGCAAAGGTTTCGAGTTCATCGATGCGGTCCAGGGCGGCGCGGTGCCTCGCATGTTCATTCCTGCGGTCGAGCATGGCATCCGCGACAGCATGCTTGCGGGCGTGATGAGCGCATATCCGGTGGTCGATGTGAAGGTAACGCTACTGTCCGGTTCGCATCATGAGGTCGACTCGGACGAAAACGCTTTTCGCATCGCCGCATCGATTGCCTTCAGGGATGGCTGTCGCAAATCCGGCCCGATTCTGCTGGAGCCGGTCATGCGGGTTGAAGTGGTGACGCCGGAGGATCGGATGGGAGATGTGATGGGCGACCTGTCGGCGCGGCGCGGCATCATCCAGGGCGCCGACGATGTGCCGGCCGGCTCGGGAAAGACAATACGCGCAAAGGTCCCGTTGGCCGAAATGTTCGGCTATTCCACGACGCTGCGCTCGCTCACCCATGGGCGGGCCACCTATGCGATGCAGTTCGAACACTATGAGGAGATGCCTGGCAACTTAGCCAATGCAGTTCTTGGCGGCACGCACTTTGCCAGAACCGGATTCTGATGCGGGACTTGTTCACGCGATGAACGCCTCCCGCGAACGCTGCGTTGTCATCACCGGCGCCTCCGCCGGCATCGGCCGCGCTATCGCAGTGGCATTTGGCCGTCGCGGCTGGCGCGTCGTCCTGATTGCGCGCGGGGAGGACGGCCTGGAAGGCGCGCGCAAGGACGTCGAAGCGGCCGGTGGCACCGCGCTGGTTATTCCTGCCGATGTTGCCGACCATGCACAGGTGGAGGAAGCGGCCAGGCGTGCGGAGCAGACGTTCGGCGCGATCGATGTCTGGGTCAACAACGCGATGGCAACCATCTTCTGCCCGTTCGACCGGATCTCGCCTGAGGATTTCGAGCAAGCAACACGCGTTACCTATCTCGGCGCGGTATGGGGAACGCTGGCCGCCCTCAGACGGATGAAGCCGCGTGACCGGGGCGTGATCGTGCAGGTCGGCTCCGCCCTCGCCTACCGTTCCATTCCCCTGCAAGCCCCGTACTGTGGGGCGAAAAGCGCCTTGCGCGGCTTTACGGACTCATTGCGCTCGGAACTCATCCACGACAAGAGCCGGGTTCACCTGACCATGGTGCAGCTATCGGCATTCAACACGCCGCAGTTCGACTGGGGAAAAACCTGCATGGACACGCAGCCGCAGCCGGTGCCGCCGGTTTTCCAGCCCGAGCTTGCCGCGGAAGCCGTTTACTGGGCGGCGCAGCACCGGCGGCGCGAAGTCTGGGTCGGATTCCCTGTGGTGAAAGCGATTCTCGGCACGCGCATCATTCCCGGATTCCTCGACAGGCTTCTGGCGCGGATCGCGTATCGGGGACAACAGACCGGCCAGCCGATCCCGCCCGGCCGGCAGGACAATCTTTACTCGCCGGTATCGCGCGACTACGGCACGCACGGAAGATTCGACCAGCAGGCGAAAACCTTCAGCTGGCAGTTCTGGTTGACAAGACATCGCTGGATTGCCGGCGCACCGATCGCTGTCCTGCTGATGCTGGCATTCCTGCTGGGATAAACGAGCAAGCGGATTGGCCGGGGTTCCCGGTCATCCCAGCTTCGCAAGTGCCAGCCGCGCGGTGATCTGCGAAACATGCGTCAGGCCTTGCGGGAAATTGCCCAGCATGAGCCCGTTATCGACATCGAACTCTTCGGAAAACAGCCCGACCTCATTGGCGCAGGCGAGCGCGCGATGGTAATACTGCCACGCGCGTTCGCGCTGCCCCTGGCAGGCAAGACAGGCTGCCATCCAGAAAGTGCAGGCAAGGAAGACGCCTTCGCGGCCGGGCAAGTTGTCCGGCGACTCGTAGCGCATGAGCAAGCCATCGCGGACAAGTCCGGCGCATATCGCGTCGGTTGTTCGCAGCATGCGGGGATCGTCGTATCTGACGAAGCCGACGCGCGGCAGCAGCAATAGCGCTGCATCAAGATTATTGCCGTCGAACGTCTGCACAAAGATGCCGCGCTGTCCGTCGTAGCCTCGTGTCTCGATGGCGAGCCGCAGTTCATCGCGGCTTCTTGTCCAGCGCTCGATCGGCGCGGAAAACCGGTTGTCCCTGGCCAGCATGATGCCCCGATTCAACGCGGCCCAGCACATGACTTTCGAATGCACATAGTGCAGCGGTTCGGACCGCACCTCCCAGATCCCGTGATCGGGGTCCGTCCAACGTTTGCATACCGTGTCGATCACATCCACCAGGAAGGTCCAGTAGTCCGGGTCGGTCGGATGGCCGTTCGCGTGCCACTCCCAAGCCATCTCGACCAGCTCGCCGAAGATGTCCATCTGCAGTTGCCTGGCGGCCTGATTGCCGATGCGGACCGGCCGCGACTGGCGGTAGCCTTCCAGCCAGTCGAGTTCGATCTCGGTCAGGCGGCGCTTGCCGTCGACGCCGTACATGATCTGCAGTTCGTCGGCGCTGCCGGCGGAACTGCGTTCGATAAACCTGTAAAAACGGTCGGCCTCACGCACGTAACCCAGTTCATGCAGCGCACGGACGGTGAACACCGAATCACGTACCCAACTGAAGCGGTAATCCCAGTTGCGCTGTCCGCCGATCGACTCCGGCAGCGAGGTGGTCGCCGCTGCGGCAATGGCGCCGGTGCGCTCGAAACTCAAGGCTTTCAGGGTGATCGCCGAGCGCAGGGTCTGGTCATCCAGCTCGAACGGAGTGCGAATACGCCCGGACCAGGCGGCCCACCAGTCGCGCGTGCTGTCGAGATTGCGGTCTATCCATTCCTTGCCGGGAAAGCGCTGGGCAAGGGTGGACTCGATCAGTTCCGGGAACTGGAACTCCAGCACGAAACGGATGCGCTGACCGGCAGCAACCCGGAACCGCTTATGGAGGTCGCGGTGCTCGACCACGTCCAGCGCAATGTCCGAGTAAATCAGCAGCCCTTTGTTGCTGCCGATCACGGTATAGGCGCCGCTTTCGTGCCGGCGCATGCGCGGGACAATCTCGCCATAGTCGAAGCGCGGACAGATATCCAGATCCAGTTCGACTTCTCCGGCGACACCGTCGATGATACGCGCATGATCGAAGCGGGGGTGTTCCAGCACGTTCTCGTCCATCGCAAAGAAGTCGTACAGGATGGCTTCGCCGGTCCCCGTACGGAAGCGGGTTTCCAGCACCATGGTGCCGGGCAGGTAGCGGCGCTCGGATGCGTAGTCCGTGGCGGCCGGGGTGATCGCGCAGAAGCCGCCCTTGTTCCAGTCGAGCAGCCGTCCGAACAGACTGTCATCGTCGATACGCGGCATGCAGCACCAGTCGACCGATCCGACACGCGAGATCAGGGCGACGCAGTGACAATCGCTGATCATTGCGTAGTCTGCGATCGGCGGATATGGGCTGTTTTTGTCTTGCGAGCTCAATCGAGATCCTCCAGGGTATAGAGAAACGCGGCAATATCCCGCGCATCCTGCTCCGGCACACCCAGGTTTGGCATGGCCGAATGCGGATCGAACTGCTTCGGGTCCATCAGCCAGCGCACCATGTTTTCCGGTGTATTGGGGGCGACGCCACCGATATATCTGCGGCCCGCGATGCCGGCGAGCGGCGGGCCGACGTGGCGGTTGGCGCCGACAACGTCCGGTATCTCGTGACAAGTGACGCACAGGTACTGTTGCAGGGCGCGTTCCCCGGCTTTTGCATCGCCGGGTCCTGCCGGATGCCTGTCCTGCACGGTACCGGCATGTATCCGATGGAGGGGAGCCTGTCCGCTCCACTGTTCGTACTCTTGCGGCGACAGCAGCGGCATGTGTTCGACGAAGGCGACGATGTCCCATATCTCCTGTTCGCTCAGGCGATATTCCCAGCCGGGCATGCCGCTCATCTTGATCCCCTGGCGGATGACCCAGTACAGCTCGGCCGGTTCCCATTCACGCGCGGTGGCGACCAGGTTGGCCGGTGCCGGCGTCATGCCGAAACTGAACGGCTCGGGTGCCACCCCGGGCGCGCCGTGACACTGTGCGCAATGCGCGCGGTAGTGCACCAGCCCGGCGCGTGCGCGCTGTTCGTCCGGCAAGGCCGGCGCCTGGATCGAAGCCGAATGGCGCATCACCGACTTGCGCATCGCATATTCAAGCAGGGTATACACCGGCCTTGTATGCTGCTCGGTCGCGGCAATGTCATAGATGCCGAGGTAGACGAAGCCGGACGCGGCCGTGATGCCAAGCATCGACAGGATCACGATCGTCCGTAACCTGATAGTCATGTCCGGCACTCATCAATCCAGCGAATAGAGATAGGAGGCGATGTCCGTCGCCTCTTGTTCGGACATGCCCAGGTTCGGCATCGCGGTCCGAGGGGCGGCTTGTGGCGGATTGCGCAGCCAGCGCACCATGTTCTGGGGCGTGTTGGGGATGACACCGCCGAGATAGGCGCGTCGCGCAATCTTGTGCAGCGGCGGGCCGACATTGCTGCCCTGGTTGGCGGTGCCCGGAATGGCATGGCAGGCCACGCAGCCGTAACGCTCCACAGCCGCCTTGCCCCGGTCCGGATCGCCATCGACACGCGGCTTCTGGATGCTTTCTCCGATAACTGCTGCAGGCAGCAACAACAGCAGGCACAGCACGCATCGCGGGATCATGGACGGCTCCCCGAGGGTTGCGCAGTGATGACTCGCGCTGCAAATGCCAATCCGGCGCAAACGAAGACGAATCCGGCGGGAACCCACATGATCAGACCGCCCAGTTGCTGGTCTTCCAGCGCCGTCAGCCCCCAACCATCTATCTGTCCGACGTAGGCGGGATACCAGGGACGCGGCGAAAATGTCAGCAGCGCCCCCAGTATCCCGGTATGGATCGCGGTGGTGAGCAGGTACAACACTGCACGCGGGCCGGCAAGCGAGGCCCAGAACAGGAGCGCCGAAAGCAGGAAACACAGGTGCTGTACCGAATGCAGGGCATCGTTCGCAAGACCGGCCTCGAACAGGACCGGAACATGCCACCCCCAAAGCAGCAGCGCATGCATCGACCATGCGAAAAGTGGACGCATCATTACCGTCCATGGTCCCCGGACCACACGCATCCCGATGAGGCGTGCTATGCGTAAGCGAGCCGCCGGCGGAAAAGCCCAGATGAAGGCGGCGAGCGGCCGGCCTGCGACCAGTAAAGGCGCAGCGGCCAGCATCAGCAGCTCATGCTGGAGCATGTGTATCGAAAACAGCGATTTTCCCAGTGCATCCAGCGGTGACAGCAGAGCGGCGGCCAGCACGATCAGCCCACCGTAGAAGCAGGCCATGCGCCATGCCCAAAGACGCGCGGCGCGGCGCGTTGCGAGCCCTATCTGTTGCACGCCGGCGGCATACAGCCAGCCTGACAGGAGCATGCCGCCGGCGATCCATGCATCCACGTGCCAGATAAGAATCAGAAGGACAGCAGCCGCAAGTGCCGCCAACGCAAGAATTGCGCTCCTTGCACCGCCACGGCGAACGGCACTACAAGTAGCGTACAGCCAGAAAAGCAGCATGGCGGCGGCTGCGGCCGAAGCACCGACCGTGGGGACAGACATGGAAAGCGTACCGGCGGATGAGGAAACACCATGCGCAGCGGCAGGCAGCGCCACTGCCGGGAGCAGTGCGGGAATGCAAGAACGAAGAATGGGCAGACGCATTGGCGCTCGATGTCTCGTCCATGGAGGCAAACCCGGCATACCGTGCAATATCTCTGCCACCGGCCGCCATTTTTCAATTGCGTTGCGGCCAGGCTCCTCCGCGATGACGTTGCACTGTAAAAAATGCATTCGTTTGAATAATCGTCATTCACCGCAAGGCGAGGTGGTATCGATTGCAGCAACGTGTTTCGCAGGCATGAATGGTATGCAATGTGCATGGGCAGGGTTCATTTTCCGCGGTTTCCGTCTTCCCAAATTGCATACCTTCCTGAACGCGCGACCGATACCGGTTTACCTGCCCGTCCTGCCGCTGGCCGCCGTGCCGTCATTCGCGCATGGCTCGCTCCAGTCGGCATTCGATCCGAAAGGGCGCGGCGCTGCGGAGATCGCGGAAATGATGTGGATGCTGTTCATTGGCGGCGGTGCGATTTTTATCGGCGTGATGGGTCTCGCGGCAATGGCGTTGTTCGGCAGCGCGGCGCAACGCAATATGCTTGCCCGCGAAAAACTCATTCTCGGCGGCGGCATTCTGTTCCCCATCGTCGTGCTTTCGGCCCTGTTGGTTTATACGTTTGCAGCCGGGACCGGCCGGGCAGACGGCGGCGAACCGCCGCAGGCAAGGATCGAAGTCACCGGCGAATTATGGTGGTGGCGCGTCCGCTATCTTTCCGTCAACGGCCATGTAGCTTTTGAAACCGCGAATGAAATCCGCATCCCGGCAGGCAAGCCGACAGAGGTGTTGCTGAAGAGCGGGAATGTCATTCACAGTTTCTGGGTACCTAATCTTGCCGGCAAGATCGACATGATCCCGGGGCATGTAAACCGCTTGCGTTTGCATGCGGACAAGCCCGGAGTTTTTCGCGGCCAGTGCGCCGAGTATTGCGGGGCGCAGCATGCCCGGATGGCCTTGCATGTCATTGCGCAGGAGCCGGCCGAGTACGATGCCTGGACAAACTCCCAACGGCTGGCAGCCGCCGTGCCGGACGATCCAGTGCTTTTGCGAGGGCGGCAGCTGTTCCTCGATAACCGCTGCGGGCTGTGCCATACGGTGCGCGGCATATCGGCGGCGGGGCAACTTGGGCCAGACCTGACGCATGTCGGCAGCCGCCACTCCTTGGGCGGCGGCATCCTCCCGAATAACAGCGGCACCATCGCCGGGTGGATTTCCGGCAGCCAGCAAATCAAGCCGGGCAACCGCATGCCGTCGTTCAATCAGTTCTCCGGCGACGAACTGCGTGCACTTTCCACCTATCTGGCAAGCCTGCAATGAGCGGCGGTCTGTTTGTTCCCTGCCGAACGGAGTCGCCATCATGATGGAAGAACGCCCGCGCACACTACCCAGCCCTGTACCGCGTCCACAGGCGGAACATGAATACCTGAAGAAACTGTGGACGCCCCCTTCCGGACTGCGCTTCCTGACCGTTGTCAACAATACCTACATCGGTCTGTTCTATGTCGGTACGGCACTGCTGTTCTTCCTGCTGGCCGGCATCCTCGCGCTCATCATGCGCACCCAGCTGGCAGTGCCCGAGAATGACCTGGTCGATTACCAGACCTACAACCAGCTGTTCACGATGCATGGCACGGTAATGATGTTCCTGTTCGCGGTGCCGGCGGTGGAAGCGATGGGAGTGCTGCTGTTGCCAAACATGCTGGCGGCGCGCGACCTCCCCTTCCCGCGGCTGTCCGCCTACGCGTACTGGGCCTATGCTGTCGGCGGGCTGGTGTTCTTTGCCAGCATCTTCTTCGACCTCGCCCCGCAAGAGGGCTGGTTCATGTATCCGCCGCTGGCCAGTTACCGGTATTCGCCCGGTCCCAATGCCGACTTCTGGCTGCTCGGCATCGGCTTCATCGAGATATCGGCCATCGCAGGTGCGATCGAGATCGTTGTCGGCGTACTGCGCACGCGAGCGCCCGGAATGTCCCTGGACAAGCTGCCGGTCTTTGCATGGGCCATGCTCGTGTTTGCCGGAATGATCATCTTTGCCTTTCCGGCAGTCATCCTCTGTACCGTGCTGTTGGAACTGGAGCGCAGCTTCTACTGGCCGTTCTTTGTCACCGAGAAAGGCGGCGATCCGCTGCTATGGCAGCATCTGTTCTGGTTCTTCGGCCATCCGGAGGTCTACATCATCTTTCTTCCTGCAGTGGGCATGGTATCGATGATCGTGCCTGCCATGGTGCGCAAACCGCTGGTCGGCCATCATCTGGTTGTCCTGGCGCTGCTGGCGACAGGATTTCTCAGCTTCGGCCTGTGGGTACACCACATGTTTGCCACCGGCATTCCACAACTGTCGCTCAGCTTCTTTTCCGCCGCCAGCATGGCAGTATCGGTGCCGAGCGGCATTCAGATATTCGCATGGATCGCCACCATCGCCGCCGCCGGCCGCTTCAGGATCCGGGTGCCGATGCTGTTTGTGCTCGGCTTCCTGTTCATCTTCGTGCTCGGCGGATTGACCGGCGTGATGGTTGCGATGGTGCCGTTCGACTGGCAGGCGCACGACACCTACTTCGTCGTGGCGCATCTGCATTACGTGCTGATCGGCGGCATGGTGTTCCCGCTGTTTGCCGCGTTTTACTACTGGGCGCCTTGCGTCAGCAAGACCGCGCTGTCGGAACGTCTGGGCAAATGGGCTTTCTGGCTGATGTTCACCGGCGTCAACGTCACCTTCTTCCCGATGCACATCACCGGCCTGTCCGGGATGGCGCGGCGTGTCTACACCTATCCCGATAGCATGGGATGGGACTTGCTCAACATGCTGTCGACCGTGGGCGCGTACACGATCGCAGCCGGCGTCCTGGTCTTCCTGGCCGACCTGGTCTTGCATTTCCGCCCTACCGCCGGCAAGAACGCCGGCAACATCTGGAATGCCGGTACGCTGGAGTGGCTGCCGAACGACTACTACGGGGTCCGCAGCATTCCGCTCGTGACCGGCCGCGAACCATTGTGGGACCAGCCCGGGCTCGCCGACGAGGTAGAGGCCGGCGGGCACTACCTGCCGGATGCGCCGACCGGCCGCCGCGAAACCATCGTCACCAGCGCCGCCGACGCCCGGCCGCAATACGTGTTGCGCATGCCCGGACCGAGCTGGCCGCCCGTACTCGCCGCATGGGGAACGGCTGGCTTCTTCCTGCTGCTGACCGTGAAGCTGGTCCTTCCGGCGATGCTGTTCGGCATACTGGCGGTCGTGATGGTGTTCAAATGGCTGTGGACGACCGATCCGGATCCTTCACTGCCTCCGGTGGATATAGGCGGCGGCATCCGCTTGCCGGTCTACATGAGCGGTCCCTCATCGCATGCCTGGTGGGCGATGGTCGTGCTGATCCTGGTATCGGCCTCGATCTTCGGATCGATGGTGTTTTCCTATCTGTTCCTGTGGACGGTGTCGCCTGATGTCTGGCCGCATGAGGATGCATTGCCGTCGCTCGCATGGCCGGCAACGTCCGCCGTACTGCTGCTGGCCAGCAGTGCGTGCATCGCATGGGCAAACCGCAGCCTGAAACAAGGTGAAGCGCGGTTGCATATCACCGTCCTGCAGCCGCTTGCCGCGCTGCTGCTGGCCGCCTCGACGGCTGTCGACTGCTACAGCCAGTTGCAAACCGGTCTGCGTGCACGGGACACGGCTTACGGGGCAGCGGTTTACACCCTCATCGGGTTGCAGGGGTTCTTTGTTGTCGTGGTATCGGTGATGGGACTGTACACCGTTGCCAGAAACCGGTGCAGCCTGCTCGACAGGCACCGGCGCGTCACGTTCGACAGCACCATGCAGCTTTGGCAGTACACCGTTGCGCAAGGACTGGCCGAACTGGTTCTCATTCACGCCTTTCCTCGCCTGGTCGGGTAAGGCCATGGCACACGCCTCCTTTCTGCGCTGCGTCATGCTGGTGTTCATCGGTCCGATTGCCTGGGCCATGCATTTCCTGTTGATCTACAGCCTGGTCGGCATTGTCTGCGCGCGGCCGCTCATTCAGCAGGATTGGCCAGGCATCGGCATTGTGGGTTGGGGAATCGGCGTGGCGACAGCGGGTGCCATCGGCACCATTGCGGCCGTTCATTTTCGCCACTGGCAAGCGAGGCCGTCTCCGGCGGGCGGCGGTTTCATTGGATGGCTTGCTTCGTCGCTCGCGTTGCTTTCCATTGTTGCAATCGTATGGCAGACGCTGCCGGTGCTGTTCGTGGCTCCATGCGGATAGCCCGTTGCGGCGCGCGGCAAGACACGTGGCATGTCGCTTGCTGCACTGTTGCATCCAGAGCGATCGACAGGAGAACGCCATGGCCGCAACAGTTTCCGATTTCCTCCTGCAAAGACTTTCGGCATGGGGCGTGCGACGCGTGTTCGGTTACCCCGGCGACGGCATCAACGGCATCATGGGTGCATTCGGACGCACCGGCGACCTCCAGTTCGTCCAGGCCCGTCATGAAGAGCTTGCGGCCTTCATGGCATGTGCCCATGCAAAATTTACCGGCGAGGTCGGCGTTTGCCTCGCGACCTCTGGCCCGGGGGCGATTCACCTGCTCAACGGGCTGTACGACGCCAAACTCGATCATCAGCCCGTCGTTGCCATCGTCGGCCAGACAAAGCGTGCAGCGATCGGTGGAGACTACCAGCAGGAAGTCGACCTGATGTCGCTGTTCAAGGATGTCGCTCACGAGTTTGTGCACATGGCCACCACGCCAGAACAGATCAGGCACCTGGTTGACCGGGCGGTGCAAATTGCGCGAGAGCAGCGGACAGTGACGTGCATCATCATCCCGCACGATGTACAGGATCTGCCGGCGATAGAGAAGCCGCCGCACGAGCATGGCACCGTGCATACCGGGATCGGCTATACCGCCCGGGCGACAGTACCCGCCGATGCGGACCTTGAGCGAGCTGCAGAAGTGCTCAATGCCGGCAGCAGGGTAGCGATGCTGGTTGGAGCCGGGGCCTTGCAGGCGACGGACGAGATCATCGAAGTGGCGAACCTGCTGGATGCCGGCGTGGCCAAGGCCCTGCTGGGCAAGGCAGCCGTACCGGACGATCTCCCTTTCGTCACCGGCGCGATCGGCCTGCTGGGCACCAAACCGAGCTGGGACCTGATGAACGACTGTGACACCCTGCTGATGGTCGGATCCTCGTTCCCCTACTCCGAATTCCTGCCCAGGGAAGGACAGGCGCGCGGCGTCCAGATCGATATCGATCCGCGCAAACTGAACCTGCGCTATCCGATGGAGATCAGCCTGGTTGGCGATGCCAAGGCGACGCTGCGCGCGCTTATCCCGCATCTGCGCGCCAGGCAGGATCACACGTGGCGAACAACGATCGAGCAGAACGTCGGTCGCTGGTGGCAGGTGCTCGAATCGCGTGCGATGAACGACGCCGATCCGATCAATCCGCAGCGTGTGTTCTGGGAACTGTCACCGCGTCTGCCTGAAGACGTGATCCTTACCTGCGACTCCGGCTCCGCAGCCAACTGGTATGCACGCGACTTGAAAATCCGCCGCGGCATGATGGCATCGCTGTCGGGAGGGCTGGCGACCATGGGCCCGGCAGTGCCTTATGCAATCGCCGCCAAGTATGCGTATCCGGACCGCCCCGTCATCGCGCTGGTGGGCGACGGTGCGATGCAAATGAATGGCATCAGCGCCTTGGTCACGATAGCCAAGGTGTGGCGCGAATGGCGCGATCCGCGCCTGGTGGTGATGGTGCTTAACAATGGAGACCTGAACCAGGTGACCTGGGAACAGCGTGCGATGCAAGGCGATCCAAAACTGGAAGCGTCGCAGAGCCTGCCTGACTTCCGCTATGCAGCCTACGCCGACCTGCTCGGCCTGCACGGCATCCGCGTGGACCGTCCGGAGCAGATCGGCCCGGCCTGGGAAGCCGCCCTGTCGTCCCGAATCCCGACCGTTCTCGAGATGGTGACCGACCCCGACGTGCCGCCGCTGCCGCCTCATGTTTCGGTCAAGCAGGCGAGAGCCTACTTGAGCGCCCTGCTCCACCGCGACCCGGACGCACTCGGCACTGTTGTTGCTACAGCCAGGGAATGGTGGGACAGCATGTTTCCCCGTAACGCGAAATAGAGATTGCTCCGCCGGCACGGCACCCCTTGCTGCGCCGGCGCCAGCATGCAACCGTCATTGCGTCGTGCATGACGGATTTGCCTGACCAGCGAAAGGAGAAAGACCATGACCAAACATGATTTGGCATCACACGCTATCGCAACCGCTTGCACACTCGTACTTGCATCATTGGCTTCCGCCAGTTTTGCACAATCGTCAACCGCCCCCGAAGCGCAATCAGGTAGCAGCGCCCAAACCGGCAGCGCACGTTCTGGCTCCCGTGAAGCCGACGATGCGATGAAGCAAGTGAACGATTCCGTCAACGTGGTCAAGAAAATGGAATCGGATCCCGAGGTGAGGAAACTGTTGCAGCAAGCCAAAGGCGTTTTCATCATCCCGCACTACGGCCGCGGCGCACTGGGAGTCGGCGCGGAAGGCGGAGAAGGTGTGGTTCTCGCCAACAACAACGGCAAATGGAGCAACCCCGGGTTCTACAACTTCGGCGGCGTCAGTGTCGGCTTGCAGGCCGGTGCGGAAGCAGGCCCGGTGGCGATGATCCTGATGAACGAAAAGGCGGTCAACAACTTCATGCAAGACAACAAGTTCTCGTTGACTGCCGACGCCGGCCTGACCATCGTGAACTACAAGGCAAAAGGCGAAGCAGCGGCGGGCCGGGGCGATGTTGTCGTTTGGAGGGATACCAAGGGAGCGCTCGCCGATGTTGCAATCGGTGTGACCGACGTCAACTTCGACGATGACGAAAACAAGGCCTTCTACAAGGCTGAAGTCTCGCCAAAAGACATCATCAGCGGCAAAGCCAGGAGCAACCAGGCGGCCCAGCTCATTGCTGCATTGCCGTCCGGCCGCGCTTCGGGCGCAACGGCATCGGGATCGTCGGGAGAATCGTCGACTGGCGCATCCGGAACATCGGAAGACACTTCCGGCAGCAAATCTCGCTCCAAGTAAGGCGCAATGCATTCCGGCCGGCACCACCGGCCGGGTGTCCAGCAACCTCTAATGTTCGCTCGGCGTCTTGACCGGATCGCCGAGTACATCCTGCACATATAGCATCGTGACCAGCACGGCGATTACCGCGGTGAGCGGTGTCGCCAGTGCGACCCCGGCCAGGCCGAACAAGGTGCCGAGCAACACCTGCATGGCAATGGTCAAGGCCGGCGGCATGGAGACGCTTCGTTTCTCGATCAGTGGCTGCAGCAAGTAACCTTCAGCGACTTGCACGGCAAGAAAGAGCAAAGCGGTATAGAGCGCGAGCGTCGGACTTTCGGTAAAAGCCATCAGCGCCGCCGGGACGCCCGCAATGATCGGGCCGATGTAGGGAATGAAATCGAGCAGGCCTGCGAGCAAGCCCAGTACGAGGGCAAGCGGTACGCCAAGCAGGCTCAGTCCGATTGCTGTGACCACACCCACAATGAGCATCGAAATGAACTTGCCGAACAGCCACTGTCCCAGCGTGCGGCCAAGCTCTGCGAACACCTCGCGTGCACGCTGGCGCTTGCGATGCGGCACCAGCGTCACGATGCCCTCGATATAGATACGTGGCTGAGCTGCGAGATAGATGCCGACGAACGCAATGATCGCAATGTTGCCGATGGTCCCCAGGACGCCGGAAAAGAGCAGTCCGGTTCGCGACAGGATGGATGCAGCCTGGGACATGAGCTTGTCCGTGGGCGGCAGGTTTTCCATCAAGCTGCGCAGAAATTCATATCGCTGTACCTCGGTGCGCAGGTGCTCCACCGCCTGCGGCATTGCTGCGGCAAGCTCGCCCATTTGCCGCGCCACTTGCGGCGCCATCATCCATGTTGCAAGGGCAATGACCGCGATGATCGCCGCAACGACCAAGGCAAGCGCCACCTCGTGCCGCAGGTGGAACCAGCGCCCTGTCCGCATGGCGGCGTCGTACAGGAGGACGGCAACCAGGATGCAGGCAAACATCAGCAACAGGACGTCGGATGCGAGCCACACGACACCGGCAATCAGCAGAAACAGGAAGCCGACGGCATAGAAGAGGATGGCGTGATGGAGAAAGCTGCGTTCTTCGCGCACGGTGGCGTCGGGTTTTGTTCGTGCAGCGGGATTTTCGCGTTGATCGTTCATGGGACACGCTTGGTTTTTCTGGTTGTCCTGTCGTCAAAGCACCCAGCGCAAGAAACATGCCGCTGAACCCGGTTCTTCAGCGCAAGAACCCGTAAGTACGCTCGGACCAGAGCAGGCTCAACGAGGCGATTCCTGCTTGCAAAGATCGGCAGGTCCTCTGCAATCGTCTTCCCGGGATGGCTTCTTCGACATTGTCTTGCCGGTCGCATCGTTTCTTTTGCCGTCGGCATTGCCGCGCCCGGTCTTTTTCCCATTGATGGCAGGATCGGCTTTCCTGGGCTCCGGCACTTTGGGTTCAGCCTTGTCCGGCGTCTTTTTTCCGGCCTCCGGCTGCTCTGTCGGCATGATGATGGCTCCGGCATCAACGGGCGCTTGTTCCCCGGATGCGCTTTGCGCCAGGGAATGAACGAAGCTGACCATGAGCATGGCAACGATTCGTATGTGTAGAGTTTTCAAGGCCATGAAAAATGGACGCAGTTGGATTGATGACCGGCAAGCGTCGTGCAGCGATTCGCAGGCAAGCGCACCTGCATCCTGGCGCACTTGCCAGTCCGACAAAACCGTGCAAGAACCATACCGCCGTTTTTGAACTTGACCGAGGCCTTTGTTGAAGAACACCGGTGTGTTGTTGCCGGATTGTGCAAGTTCGAGAAACAGTCAATTCAGATTTGCCCGATTTATCTCATCCGCTCCCGACAATACAATGCCTGCAACCTTTGCCGGGCGCACTCCAGCACGCCGCTCCCCTCCCGGCACTGAACTTTTCACACGCATCAGTCCAAGGAAACGTCATGAAGCTGCTCCACAAACTCCTCCTCGCCGCCAGCCTGGTCATTGCGGCACCGGGCTTCGCCGCCCCGTCAGCGGCGCAGGAAGCACCGGATGTCCTGGTCAAGCGCATTACGCAGGAGGTGGTCGATACCGCGCGCAGTGACAAGGACATCCGTGCAGGCAACCGCAAGCGCATCCAGGCGCTAGTCGAGTCGCATGTCCTTCCGCATGTCGATTTCCAGCGTGCTACCGCATTGACCGTCGGCCGATTCTGGCGCGAGGCGACGCCGCAACAGCAGCAGCAACTCATCGACGAATTCCGCGCCCTGATGATCCACACGTATTCCGGCGCGCTTTCGCAAATCGGCGACCAGAAGCTGGCGTTCCTACCTTTGCGCGGGGCGCCTGACGACAACGAAGTCGAAGTGCGCTTCCAGGTCCAGCAGCAGCGCGGCGAAACGATCAATGTCAGTTATCGTTTATACAAAGGCGCGGACGGCTGGAAGGTATACGATGTCAATCTGCTCGGCGCCTGGCTGATCGAAACCTACAAGGGCAACTTCTCGGCGGAAATCGGCAGAAGCGGCATCGACGGCCTCATCCGTACCTTGTCGGAGAAAAACAGGAAGCTGGCAGCAGAACCGGGCAGCGCCGCGCGAGCGTCTTGACCGCGCGCCCTTGACCAGAGGAGGCCGAGATGGCCATGCAGCGTACGGAATTTACGGGGGCCGACGGACAAAAGCTGGCGGCACGTCTCGACACGCCCGACGGTGAGATCCGCGCCGTCGCCTTGTTCGCGCATTGCTTCACCTGCGGCAAGGACATCTTTGCGGCCAGCCGTATTGCGCAGGCCTTGACCGAACATGGCATCGCCGTGCTCCGCTTCGACTTTACCGGGCTGGGCGCCAGCGAAGGCGAATTCGCCAACACCAATTTCTCATCCAACCTGGCCGACCTGGTCGCCGCGGCAAACCACTTGCGCGCCACGCTGCGCGCACCCGACATCCTGATCGGCCACAGCCTCGGCGGGGCGGCCGTCCTTGCAGCGGCAGCGGATATTCCGGAGGCGAGGGCCGTCGTGACCGTGGGCGCGCCGAGCGACCCGTCGCATGTCACCGGATTGTTCAGGGATCATCTGGATCGCATCCAGGAGGAAGGCGAAGCCGAAGTGCAGTTGGCAGGCCGCCCGTTCAAGATCAAGCGCCAGTTTCTGATCGACGCCCAGGAGCAGAAACTGTCCGGCAAGATCGCCCAACTCAGGCGCGCGCTGCTGGTCATGCATTCGCCGCGCGACACCACCGTCGGCATCGAGAACGCATTGCACATCTTTACCGCAGCCAAGCATCCGAAAAGCTTCATCTCGCTGGACGATGCCGACCATCTGCTGACACGCAAGAGCGACGCGGTCTACGTGGCGAACCTGATCGCCGCGTGGAGCGAACGCTATGTGCAGGCTGCCGTCAGCCAGAACGTATAAATGCGGCTGAGGCAGCCTGACTGAAGTCCAGGCTGCCTCAATTTGACGCCGCTGCGGCGGTTTCGAGCGAATATCCTGCTTCCACCCACGCGTCGATCCCGCCATGCAAGGGACGCACGCGGCGGTATCCAAGCTGCATGAGTTGTTTGGCCGCTCGCGCCGCCGACGCATCGTTCGGGCAGGCGCAATACAGGATGACTTCGCCGTCCGAAGGAAGCCCGGACACGAAGGTCCCGGACACATCACCCGTCAGTGAAATCGCGCCCGGAATACGGCCGCCCTGCTGCAAAAGCGGCGAACGCACATCCACAATGGTGGGGCGCTCGCCCTGCTGCAGCAAGCGGTGCAGTTCGTCGACCGAGATGCGCGCCATGCGCAGGGACGCGACGAAACGGCGGCGCTGCCACCATTTCGCCGCAATGAAAGCGGCCAGTGCGATGGTGACCAGCAGAAGCCCGCCCTTTCCGAGCTGTTCCAGCACATTGAGCAGGTCGTCGATCGCGGTACTGAAAAGCGAACCGAGGTAGATCGCCGACCCAGCCCATAGCGCCGAACCCAAGGCATCGAACACGATGAAAGTGCCGCGCCGGGTGCCTGCCGTGCCGGCTAGCGCGCTGGCGACCGATGCGAAGCCGGGAATGAATTTCGCGAAAACCAGTGACACCGGTCCCCAGCGCACAAAGACCGATTCCGTCTGGCGCACGCAGGAGTCCGGCGAGAGGGAAATGCGGCACAAGGTCGACATCACCTTTCTGCCGTAGTATTTGCCCGCAAAGTACCATGCCAGGTCGGCGATCAGCGCCGCCGATACCGCAACGGCCAGGAGCAAACCGATCGAGTAGTCGCCCCGGTCGGCCAGGGCACCGGTGATGACGAGGGTCGGATAGGCAGGCACTGGCGCCCCGCCCTGCTCCACGAGCACATTGAGAAACACGGCGGCGAGGCCGTACTGTTCGATCAGTTGCAACAGATAAGACATGCGGTCTCCCGGGCTGCGTGGGTGCGAATCATTCAGCTCGGTTCCATCAAGGGGCGCAGTACGCGGAAGTTGATGCCGGTGACCTCATGCACCTGGAGCAGAAACGACGCGGTGACCGGATGGTAGCCGCGCCTGACCTTGCTGATATTGGACGGCGAGGTGGCGAGCAGGCGCGCGAGCGCCGCATCGTTCTTGAGCCTCAGAATCGAAAGCAGGCTGTCGATGAATCTGTTGGTTTGACGGCCGGACTTCTTTGCGATGTGCTGTGTGGACATGGTTTTCCCAATCATTCCTTAATCGATAGGCTGATTGTATTTCCCGGGAATCGCGAGATAAATATCGCAGACGTGAACTCACTGTCCCACGATAGTGAACAATTGGAGATGTGTTGATGAGCGATCAATGCAGCCGGATGTGCTTGCGAATGCCGGTTGCACGGTACGCCGGCAGGGCTAGGGCAAGTCCCAGTACGGCGGATCGCCAAACGCATCGCGCAGGCAGTCCGCAAACGCCCTCAGCTTGGCCGAGGCATGCCGTCCTTCGGGATGCGCAATGTAGATGAACTCGGGCTCGCTTTCGATCCCGATATCGACAAGCTGCAGTTCGCCTGCCTTGATGGCCGGACCGACAATGAACGTCGGCAGCAATGCAATACCGAGTCCGGCAATGGCAGCATCGCGCATCATGTCGCCATTGTTGAGCGCCAGCCCGAACTGCGCACGGATGGTCGTCGACCCGCCGCTGCCGGCAAACCGCCAGTCCGCCACGCCGCGGTTGGTGTAGAAAATGCCGCGGTGCCTCCCCAGTTCGTCCGGAGACGTCGGACTGCCATTACGCAAAAGATAATCGGCCGACGCAACCAGGACGCGCCGGCTGGCCGCCAGCCGCCATGCCACCAGGTAGGAATCCAGGATCGGGCCGTGCCGGACCACGGCATCGTAGCCTTCGGCTGCCGCATCGATGCGGCGGTCGTTCAGGTCGAGCGTCAGTTGTATATCGGGATGCCGCAGCAGGAAGGGATAGAGCGCGGGCCCAAGATGCATCCGGCCGAAGGTCACCGGCGCCGAGATGCGCAGCGGTCCGACCAGGGCTCCGCGCCGCTCCGCCAGATCCGCCGTTGCCTCCTCGACCTCCCGGACAATGCGGCGCGCGCGTTCGAGGAAAGCCAGCCCGTCCTCGGTCAATGACACCTTGCGTGTGGTGCGCCTGAGCAGGACCGCACCTACGCTTCGTTCCAGCTCAGCCAACCGTTCACTGACGACCGACCTTGCCAGCATCTGCCGGCGCGCCGCCTCGCTGAGCGATCCGCTCTCGGCGACGATCACGAAAGTTGCTATGGCATCGAGCTTGATCATTGTTCGTTTTTTCCGAATTCTTGGTACGCAATTCGAAGTCTACTCCCGACGGCCGGTGCCCGCCATACTGCATCGGAATTCAGGGCGGCTGCCAGCCGCGATCTTTCAAACGTACAGGAGAATCATCATGGAACGACTGAAGAACAAGGTAGCGATCATCACCGGTGCCAGTGCGGGCATCGGCCGGGCAACGGCCCGCCTGTTTGCCGCGGAAGGCGCGAAGCTCGTGGTCGGTGCACGGCGTGCGGACGAACTGGAAAGCCTGGTTGCCGAAATCAGGGCCGCAGGCGGCGAGGCTGTCAGCCTGGCGGGTGACGTGCGGTCGGAAGAGTATGCGAAGGCGCTGGTATCGCTCGCCGCCAGGCGGTACGGCCGGCTGGACGTCGCCTTCAACAATGCGGGCGTACTGGGCGAACTCGGCCCGAGCACGGACATATCCGAGGCCGGCTGGAAGAACACCATCGATATCAACCTGACCGGCGCCTTCCTCGGCGCCAAGCACCAGATCGCCGAGATGCTGAAACATGGCGGCGGCTCGGTGATCTTCACCTCGACCTTTGTCGGCTACAGCGCGTCATTCCCCGGTGTTGCCGCCTATGCGGCAAGCAAGGCCGGACTGATCGGCCTGACGCAGACGCTTGCTGCCGAGTTTGGGCCGAAGAACATCCGCGTCAACGCAGTCCTGCCCGGCGCGATCGAGACCGCCATGTACCATGAGAAGAACAATACCGATGAAAAGGCGGCATTCGTCACCAACCTCCATGCGCTCAAACGCATCGGACAGCCGGAGGAAGTGGCGCGCTCCGTCCTCTACCTGGCATCGGATGATTCTTCCTTTGTCACGGGTACGGCATCGCTGGTTGACGGCGGCGTGTCGATCGCGCGCGCCTGAAAGCTGCGCGGCGGCGATCAATCCTTCTGTACCCGGTGCCGGTATTCCCCGGGCGACGAGCCGGTCCACTTCTTGAAGGCACGGTGAAACGCGCTGGTCTCGGCGAATCCGAGTTCAATCGCGATATCGGTGATGCCTTTTTCGGTATGGCACAATTTGTCGATCGCGAGGTCACGCCGCAAGTCATCCTTGATCGTCTGGAACGACTGTCCTTCTGCATCGAGTCGGCGCCGGAGCGTGGCGGACGTCATGTGCAGGCTGGCCGCGACGCTTTCAAAGTCCGGCCAGTTCGTGCGAGACGCCGTCCGGAGATGGCGTCGCACCTTGGCCGACAACCCGCTGGTGTTCTTGTACTTCAGCACAATGTTCGCAGGCGCCTGGCGCACGAACTCCCTCACCGTCCTTTCGTTCTGCACCACGGGCAAGTCAAGGAAGGATGCGTCGAACATCAGCGATGTTTCCTCCGCACCGAACTGCGGCTGCTCCGAATACATCCGGTGGTACTCAGCGCTGCGCGACGGCTCCGGATAGGCGAAAGCCGATGCCAGTACGGGAATTCGTCGTCCAGCCAGCCAGCACGCCAGCCCGTGCTGCAGCATCAGCAGCGTCTCGTAGCCGAACACGCGCGGTGCCGCCGGACCCGGCCGCTCGCGGATGACGAGGAATGCGTGCCGATCCTCCGTCCGCAGGCTGCATTCGAAGTCGTCTAGGATCAGGTTGAAGAAGCGCATCATCTGCACCAGCGCGGCTCTCAGGCTGCCGCAGTGGACCAGCATGTGGCTCAGCATCGCAAACGATCCCACCTTCATCCGTCGCGAATCCTGGCCGAACAATTCGTCGTCCAGCACGCGCGCCACCTCGAGCCACAAGGTACTGAAATTCTGTGCGGTAACCCGCGACTGGTCGGATTGGAGCAACGCCGACGGAATGCCGGCGTGCGCAAGGATGGCGTCGGCATCCAGTCCCTGCGCCAGGACAGGTTCCAGGGCCGAGCGGACGAAATAGATGGAGATGCTTCCTTTTTCCATGTTAGAGGCGCCACGCCGGGAGGTTTGTCTGCGGCGCAGCGAATGCGCTTGCCGGCTTCGTAACGGCAATATCGTATCGTATCCGCTCGGTTGCGCTGCCGTTAGCATGGGGCGAGGTCCTTTTGGCTCAAAAACACGCAGTCCGGTTCTCAGTCCGGTTGCGGCCGGCCTTTGCCACAATGGCCTCCAGCGTCGCTCGCGGCAACTGGTCGGCCACCTTGCGGCAGTAGTCGAGCATGTCCGGTGCGATGGCGACACCGAGGCGTTCGGCCTGAATGCACCGTAGGAGCGCAAGGCGCTTGTGGCCGAACCGGACGGAGCGCTGCAGCAAGGCGATCAGTGCCCCGCTGTCCTGCAGCTGCATGGCTGCCCGTTTGAGTCCGCGAATATGCTGTCGATTTCCCATATGTGCCCCGTCCCGGTGGTTGTGTCGCTGCGAGCGATATATCACTCCCTCTCGCAACATGGAGCGAGTATAGGAAAGCCCGTTTCCCGCGGCGATGCCGAAAAATTGCAACAAGGGTGCGAAGTTTTGCCATATGCATAGGCCGCCACAGTGATTGCCACTCGCCGTGTCACGAAATCAAATACTTACCGGTCGTCGCGCCGCCGGTGGGGTAGAACGGATACGCTAATTAATACTGTTGACCCGCATTGCCGCCACAGTGAGTACAACTGGCTCAATTTCAACCTGAGCGTCCCGCCCCTCTCTGAGCAAAATACTGGAGGAGTTTTTTGCGTCTGGAGTGAGGGTGTGAGCGGTCATTCAACCGGGATCGGCTGAGGCGCTGCATTCGCACCTGACCAGTCTTTCACGCAGATTTCTTGAACGTCTGCAAAGCAGCGGAAGCGAACGGAGGTGATTCATAGTCGAAGTGCCGGAACCGGTAGAGTAAGGATGTGGCGCGGTAGTCTTAGGCTTGGCTTGTCCGTTGGCCGCCGCTTTCGCTTGGCGGTGCCCTAGTAGCGTCTACCATCACCCCGTTTCCACACCCTCCTCATCGAACCGGACATGCAGATTTACC
>DASPMC010000113.1:0-2442 GCA_035627275.1 Noviherbaspirillum sp. | reverse complement strand
GATCGACGACTGGGAGTATTACATCGCGTACAACCTGTTCCGGCTTGCGGCCATCCTTCAGGGAATCGCCAAGCGCGCCGAGGATGGGACCGCGGCGGCCGCGGATGCGGCGCGGGTGGGGGCGCAGGCGCGCGAGCTCGCTGAATTGGGTTGGGCGGCCGCATTGCGGTGCGGGAAGCGCGGGTAAGCAAGTCGAACGATTCGGTTCGCCGTCGTCGAGCGCGGCAGGCGGCGGGTCACCCGGAATGAAGTAAGCCGTATTGCGACGGAGTCATGTCGAAGCGTCGCCGGAACACCCTCGCCAGATGTTCGTCCGATGTAAATCCGGCAGCACGCGCCGCTGCCTTCACCGATGCTCCTGCTTCCAGCTTGTTGCGCGCGACCTGCAGGCGCAGTTCTTCGATGAACCGGGCCGGCGTGAACCCCGTTTCGTCGCGGAAGTTGCGGTGGAAGTTGCGTACCGACTCGTTAGCCACTTCGCTCAAACGCTGCACGTCGAGCGGCTCGTTCAAATGCGTGCGCATCCAGTCGACCAGCTCGGCATAGCGGCCGACCTGCGAATCAAGAATGAGCGAAAACTGGGACTGATTGCCCAGCCGCCGCGTCGACAGGATGAGATGCTTGGCGATGCTCGCAGCCATCAACCGGCCCAGATCTTCCTCGATCATCGCCAGGCACATGTCGATCCCGGCGGTGACCCCGCCCGATGTCCATACGCGCCCGTCGCGGACGTAGAGCGCTTCGGGGTCCACGTCGATCGCCGGAAAGCGGTTCGCCATGTATCCCGCGGCCAGCCAGTGAGTGGTCGCCCTGCAGCCGTCGAGCAGTCCCCATTCCGCAAGCGCAAGCGCACCCGAACAAACAGACCCGTATCGCCTGGCCACCTTCGCGGCCTGCTGTGTCCAACTCTTCAGGGATGGATCGTGCACCAGCGCACGAAGGCCTTCATCCGGGCCGCCCGCGAGAATCAGCGTGTCGAGCGAAGACGGCCGTATGTCTTCAATCGATGCACTTGCAATTTCAAGTCCGCTCGAAGTCCGGATCGGGCCGCCGCCGGCGGACAGCACGACGATATTGAAGGGTGGCTCGGGGCTGAGGCGATTGGCAAGGGAAAAGACATCGATCGGGCCGGCAAAATCGAGAAGCTGCACGGAAGGGAATGTGACGAATGCGACAGTGCGCCGACGACCGGCCTTGCGCTGTTTTGTTGCGGGTCTGCTCATGCGCAAACTGTAGCAGAAATGCGCAGGTCTTTGTCATTGCTGCCAACCTGTACGGGCTCGATACTTGTGATCCAAGTTGTCGATCAGGCGGCAACGCAACCAGGAGGGAATATGAAACCGTTGAAGATCGGAGTGCTGCTGTTTCCGCATGTGACAGCGCTGGATTTGGTCGGGCCTGTGCAGGTGTTCGCCGCCGCCACCGGCGCCGAGGTCTACCTCGTATGGAAGGACCTGGCGCCGGTGCCGGTCGATTCAGGCTATAGCATCATGCCGACCGCAACGCTGGAAACCTGCCCGCAAGTTGACCTTCTGTGCGTCCCGGGCGGACCGGGACAAGTCCCGCTCAGGGACGATGCGGAATTGTGCCAGTGGCTGCGGCGCCAGGGAGAAGCCGCAAGCTGGGTCACCAGTGTCTGCACCGGCTCCTTGCTGCTCGGCGCGGCAGGCTTGCTGAAGGGGTATCGGGCGGCAAGCCACTGGAACTACAGGGAGCACCTGGCGGCGTTTGGAGCGATTCCCGACACGGGCAGGGTGGTGCACGACCGCAACCGCATTACCGGGGGAGGATGCACGGCCGGCATCGATTTCGCGCTGCAAGTCGTGGCGCACATTTTCGGAGAGCAGGAAGCCAAGGAAATCCAGCTCTTCATCGAGTATGCGCCGCAGCCTCCGTTCAACTCCGGCCGCCCGGAGGATGCCGATGCACTGACGGTCGATCGCGTCAAGAATCGGCTTGCCAATCTGAGAAAAGCCCTGGCCTGAACACCCCCGCGTCCTCGCGGTAAAGCAAACGCCACAACGCATGGCGTACCTATAACAAGGAGACATGACAATGATGGATCGTCGCAATTTTCTGAAACTCTCTGCAGCCGCACCGCTCACCGCTGCTTTCGGCAAGGTACTTGCCCAATCCGATACGATCGAGCTCGTTTGCCCGGTGCCCCTGTCGGGACCGTTCGCCGCAAACGGAAAGTTTTCGGAAATGGGCGTGCGCCTGGCTGTGGAGAACTACGGCAAGCTGCTCGGCAAGCGCGTGACCTACACCACAATGGATACGGAAGGAAAACCGGCAACCGCAGTGCGAAAGGTGCAGGAAGCGGCACAGCAGAAGGGCGCCCGATTCTTTGTCGGCGGCATCCTGTCGTCCGAGGCGCTTGCCATGAGCAAGGAAGTGGAGAAGGCGGGAGGCGTGTACATGACCATCGCCGGCGCCGATGAA
>DASPMC010000112.1:0-4561 GCA_035627275.1 Noviherbaspirillum sp. | reverse complement strand
TGCTAGGCGTGGCGACGCGTCGTAGCGGTGCTACGGCAAGGAGCCGCAACACCGCAGGCGGCCGGTTCCCGGGGCTGCCCGGAGGGTTCTTGCCAGAAGGGCGCATTGCGGCGTTGCGGCGCTTGCGCAGGCACCCAGCCTCCGCGGCGCACCGCGCCTTGCACTGCATCCCTTCTGGCCGGGCGGCGATCCGCAAGAACGCGACCCATACATTCGGGGGAAGCCGCTCTAAGCGCATCGCTTCAATGTAACGAAACCTTTCATGTCCGCGGTCCGGATCGTGCGTCGAATCATCGACTTCGCTCTCTGAAAAACGCGCGTCCGATCGCAAAACAACGCTTTGATTCACGCGCATTTCATATAGGGGCAGCCGTTGATACGTGTCAAAACAGGCAAGAAGCGCTTACGTAGAGTTGTACATCAGATAAGTCGTCAATAGTCATTCGGCAATGAACGAGATGGAGCGAGCCACTCACGCCATGCCAACGCGGCTCATGCTGCATGCCTGCGATTGTCGATCGCCGCGGCACCCGCAGCGCCATTTCGAAGACGCATCTGTCGCTCTCCGTAACAGCCAATCGGTCTTCATGGCCGGATCGAACTCATCAGTGGGGTAATCATATGCACTTCAAGTCGAAAGCATCTCTCAAGAGATGGAGTATCGTTGTTGTCATGCCTTGGCTTGCCGCCTGTTCGAGCGTTGCGCCCGGACTGCACTTCGAAGGATCGAGCTATAGCTCCAGCACGAATTCGGGCACTTCCACAGCAGTGGACGGCAGCGAGAAAATCAATCCGGTGCTGCGCCCGATCACCCCGCAACTGGTAAAAACAGAACGCGAGCTGCGCGAGAAGCAGGTCACGCAAGATATCAGCAAGCTGCTCGGCAGACCGGCCCCCTACACCATCGAGAGCGGCGACGTGCTGTCGGTCGTGGTGTGGGATCATCCCGAACTGTCCAACGCAGCCACCGTTGCTACAGGCATGCCTGCAGGATTGGGCTCGGATGCATCGACATCGGCGACGACGGCGCCGCCCGCCGGTTTCATGGTCGACCACGAAGGCATGATCCAGTTTCCCTATGCGGGCCCGCTCAAGGTCGCCGGCCTCACCCAGGATCAGGCGCGCAATCTGCTCGCTACGAGGCTGTCCAAATACCTGAAGCAACCCAAGGTCACGCTGCGCGTGCAATCCTTCCGCAGCAAGCGCGTGTATGTCGACGGTGAAGTGAAGAACCCCGGCCTGCAAGCCATCAATGACATTCCGATGACGCTGGTGGAGGCGCTCAACCGTGCGGGCGGCGTATTGCCGACCGGTGACCAGAGCCAGATCATCATCAATCGCAGCGGCACCAACTATTTCATCAACCTGCCGCAACTTGTACAGCGTGGCGTGAATCCCGCGAGCATCATGCTCGCCAGCGGCGATGTCGTGCGCGTACGCTCGCGCGACGAAAGCAAGGTCTTCGTCTCAGGCGAGGTGGTCAGCCCGCGTGCGCTGCCCATGCACAACGGACGGCTGACGCTCAATGAGGCGCTCGGCGAATCGGGTGGCATCAATCCGCTCAGCGGCGACGGCAGCCAGATCTACGTGATCCGAAAGCAAGGTGTCGAACAGGTGGTGTACCAGCTTGACGGACGGTCGCCCGGAGCGCTCGCCATGGCGGAAGGCTTCGAGCTTTCGCCGAAGGACGTTGTGTATGTCGCTGCAACGCCGCTCGCCAACTGGCACCGTTCGATCAGCCTGATCCTGCCGGGTGCCTTGTCTTCCGCGGTCGGCTCGGCCAAGTAGGCAGGACGGTGACACGCCATTGGCGTGCCTGGATGCAGGATGCCGGCGACGCATTTCCGGTATCCGGCCCAAGCCACGCGGTCGCATCCGGAGCAAAGGACGAATCTCAGCTCAGCAAGTCCATGTACAAACAACAAGCGAAAATCCTATGATGACTCAATCCATTCCTCCACTGTTGACCGGACCGGCCCGGCAGCAAGAAAACGAAGCCGAGCTGTCAACGTATCTCGACGTGCTGTGGGAAAACCGCTGGCTGATCGCGACGATCACCTTCGTAGCCACGCTGATCGGTGCAATCTATGCCTTCACCACGACGCCGGTATACCAGGCCAACATGCTGATCCACGTCGAAGAAGAAGGGCAGCAGAAATCCGAGAACATCGTCGGCGACCTGCAGTCCATGTTCGACGTGAAAACATCGGCGCTGGCGGAAATGGAGCTGCTGCAGTCGCGTCTCGTGGTATCGCGCGCCATTGACAACCTCCGGCTGTACATCAATGCGGGGCCGAAGCGTTTCCCGATCGTCGGCAACTGGCTGGCGGAACGGAACAAGCAGTTATCGACGCCGGGCCTGCTCGGCTGGGGCGGCTATACCTGGGGCGCCGAGAAGATCGACGTGTCCGTATTCAATGTGCCCGAGTCCCTGTTGAATCGCGAATTCACGCTGATCGCCGAACCCAATGGCGAGTATCGCCTGATGCAAAAGGACCAGGGCATCGACCTCAAGGCGCGCGTCGGTGAAACCGCGATCTTCGAACTGCCCAAGGGGACGATCGAAGTCCGCGTCAACCAGCTTGAAGGCAAGCCGGGTGCGGAATTCACGATGTCGCGCAGCTCCCGCCTCGCGACCATCGAAGGCATCCAGAATGCGATGAAGGTCGAGGAACTCGGCGGCAAGCAGTCCGGCGTGATCGGCGCCAGCTTGCGCGGCTCCGACCCGCGCATGGTGCATATCGTGCTCAATGAAATCAGCAAGGAGTACGTGAAGCAGAACTCCGCGCGCAAGACCGAGGAGGCGGAGAAGTCGCTGGCGTACCTGAACAAACAGCTGCCGGAGATCAAGTCGCAGCTGGAACAGGCCGAGGCAAAGTACAACGCCTTCCGCAACGTGAACGGTACCGTCGACCTGGGCGAAGAATCCAAGCTGACGCTGCAGCAGTCGTCCGCCGCCAAGCTGAAGAAGATGGAATTGCAGCAGAAGAAGATTGAACTGCTCGCCCGCTACACGAATGAACATCCGGCAGTGCAGGGCATCGACAGCCAACTGAAGGAGATCAACGGCCAGATCTCGGCAATGAACGACCACATCAAGCAGTTGCCGTCGCTGGAGCAGAACCTGCTGCGCCTGCAGCGTGAAGTGAAAGTGAATACCGAGCTGTATACCGCACTGCTGAACACCTCGCAGCAACTGCGCCTGATCACGGTGGGCAAGGTCAGCAACGTTCGTCTGGTCGACAGCCCGATGATGCCAGAGAAACCGGTCAAGCCGAACCGTCCGGTGATACTCGCCCTGGCGCTGCTGGCAGGCCTGTTCCTCGGTGTGGTAGTCGCGTTCTTCCGCAAGTCGCTCGCCGGCGGAATCGATTCGCCGGAGGAACTGGAGCAGATCGCCGGTGTACCGGTCTACGCGACCATCCCGCACAGCAAGAAACAGCGCGAACTGTACCAGCAGGTCACCGCCAAGCAGCAGAAGGTGCCGCTGCTGGCCAACGTGTCGTCCACGGACGTCGCGGTGGAAAGCCTTCGCAATTTCCGCACGGCGCTGCAGTTCTCCATGCCGCAGTTCAAGAACAATATCGTCCTCATCACCGGCGCCACGCCGGGCATGGGCAAGTCCTTCGTATCGGCCAACCTCGCGGCGATCATGGCGGCGACCGGCAAGAAGGTGCTGCTGATCGACGCCGACCTGCGTAACGGTTTGCTGCACCTGTACTTCGGCTTCGGCCGCCATGACGGCCTGTCCGATGCGATCGCCGGTGCCCGCCGCCTCGACCAGGTGATCCATCACGGCGTGATCGAGAACATGGACTTCATCACGACGGGCACCTTGCCGCAGCATCCGTCGGAATTGCTGCTGCGTCCGAACTTCGGTGCCTTCCTGCAGGAATTGTCCGCACGTTACGACCTGGTGCTGATCGACGCGCCGCCGATCCTCGCGGTTGCCGACACCATGATCGTCGGCGCCCATGCAGGTGCGATCTACATCATGACCCGCGCGGGCGTTACGACGCCGGGCGAGATCAACGAGTCGATGAAGCGTCTCGCACAGGCAGGACTGGAAGCGAAGGGTGTGCTGTTCAATGACCTGAAGGTGCGCCCCGGCCGCTACGGCTACGGCTATGCCTACGGCAATGGATACAACCGGCCATCCGGCAACACGCCGTTGATCGAGGCTTCGTAAAAGAACCATCTGCGACCGGTTCCCTCCCCCTTTTAGGGGGAGGGGTAGGGTGGGGGTGTGAAGGTCGCTGTACTGTAGGCGATTGATCGGCCTCACTCCCCCCATCCCAACCTTCCCCCTGAGAGGGGGAAGGAGTTGGCAGGCTAGTCGAGTACACAAGCGTGAGTGCTCAGACAGCCGTCTCACTTCAACCCTTCTCGCTTCATCAAAACGTGCTCCCACTTTCTCCTGCCATCTTCAAGGCCTACGACATCCGCGGCATCGTCGGCAAGACCCTCGACATTGGCGTGGCCCGCCACATCGGCCAGGCCTTCGGCACCGCTGCCCGCATCAAGGGTGAGCAAACCGTCATCATCGGCCGCGATGGCCGCC
>DASPMC010000111.1:0-48364 GCA_035627275.1 Noviherbaspirillum sp. | reverse complement strand
TGCTAGGCGTGGCGACGCGTCGTAGCGGTGCTACGGCAAGGAGCCGCAACACCGCAGGCGGCCGGTTCCCGGGGCTGCCCGGAGGGTTCTTGCCAGAAGGGCGCATTGCGGCGTTGCGGCGCTTGCGCAGGCACCCAGCCTGAGCGGCGCGCCGCGCCTTGCACTGCATCCCTTCTGGCCGGGCGGCGATCCGCAAGAACGCGACCCATACATTCGGGGGAAAACCGCTCTAGCAGGAGCATGCGGCGTAATTCCATGCGGGTAATGGGACGGTCCGCAACCTTCCCCGGAACAGGCAGTCATATTTTTTCCCTCGAACTCTGGAAGGAGGCCGGGATGGCTACGCGGAAACCCGTCGTATTGATTACCGGCGCGGAAGGCCGGCTTGGCAGCACTATTGCCGCGGCACTCGCCGCCGACTATACGGTTGTAGGATTCGAGCGCCGATGCAAGGGGGAAAATTGCATCAATGCCGATATCGGATCGGACGAGTCGCTGGCCAAGGCTTGCAGCAGTTTGCGCGAGCGCTACGGCAACCAACTGGCATCGGTGATCCATCTTGCCGCATTCTACGATTTCTCCGGCGAGCCGAACCCGCTGTACGACGAGGTCAACGTCAAGGGCACGCAACGGCTGTTGCGCGCTCTGCAGTCCTTCGAGGTCGGGCAGTTCGTCTATGCCAGCACCATGCTGATTCATGCGCCGACCGAACCGGGGCAACCGATTGACGAGGATTCGCCGACAAAGCCGACCTGGCCGTATCCGCAGTCCAAGCTGGAAGCAGAGCAAGTCATCCGCCGCGAACGCGGCAACATCCCGGCAGTGATCCTGCGCATCGCCGGCGTCTATACCGACGATTGCGAGGTGCCGTCGCTGGCTTACCAGATCCAGCGCATCCATGAGCGCCAGATGCTGAGTCATGTGTTCCCCGGCGATGCGTCCCACGGGCAGTCCTTCGTGCACCAGGAGGACGTCGCGCGTGCGTTTCGCGCAGTGGTCGACCGGCGAACGCAGCTTGCCGGGGAATCGGTTATCCTGATCGGGGAGCCGGCGACCGAGAGCTACGAAGCCCTGCAGAACCTGATCGGCCGCCTGGTACACGGCGAGCCGTGGGAAACTCGGCAGATCCCCAAGCCCGTCGCCGCAACCGGCGCCTGGCTGCAGGACAAGATGGAAGATGTGGTGCCCGATTCGATCGACCGCGGCATCGAACCCTTCATCAAGCCTTTCATGGTGCAACTGGCCGATGATCATTACGAACTGGACATTTCGCGTGCCGAACGTCTGCTCGGCTGGCGGCCGGAGCACACCTTGCGGCGCAGCCTGCCGGCAATGATCGGAAAACTGCGCCGGGACCCGCCGGGCTGGTACAAGCGCAACAAGATCCCGCTCCCGCTGTGGATGGAAGAAACGGCGCAGGAGGGCATGCCCACTCCAGCGCTGATCGCGGACTATCATGCATTGCGCCGCACCGAGCATCGCCAGACATTGTGGTGTCATTTTGCCAATGTTGCGCTTGGACTGTGGCTGATCTGCAGCCCGTCCGTATTCGGGCTCACCGAGAACTGGTTTGTGCCGCTCGACCCGGTCACGCCGACAGGACGCGGACTGCTGTATTCGGATACCTGGATGACGATCAGCGACGTCATTGCCGGTCTGCTTATCACCGTGTTCGGCCTGCTATCCCTGTCGCGCGACGCCGGTTGGGCGCGCTGGACGGTGGCCGTAGTCGGGCTGTGGCTGCTGTTCGCACCATTGCTGTTCTGGACGCCGAGTGCCGCGGCTTATGCCAACGATACGCTGGTCGGGGCGCTGATCATTGTATTTGCAGTGGCGCTTCCTCCTGCGCCCGGCATCAACCCCATTGCGCGCGTGTCCGGCCCGGACGCGCCGCCTGACTGGGACTACAGCCCGTCAGGATGGACCAACCGCCTGCCTATCATCGCGCTTGCGTTCGTCGGCCTGTTCATTTCACGCTATCTCGCCGCCTACCAGCTTGGGCATATCAGCGGGGCGTGGGACCCGTTTTTCGGCGACGGCACCGAGCGCATCATTACCTCGTCCGTGTCCGAGGCCTGGCCGGTCGCCGATGCGGGGCTGGGCGCGACTGTCTATGTGCTGGAGATCATTACCGGCGTCATTGGCGACAAGCGGCGCTGGCGCACGATGCCGTGGCTGGTGCTGCTGTTCGGAATATTAATCGTGCCCTTGGGCGCGGTCAGCGTGTTCTTCATCATCATCCAGCCGGTCGTGATCGGCACATGGTGCACGCTCTGCCTGGTCGGGGCATTGGCGATGCTGCTCCAGATCCCGTACTCCTTTGATGAAATCCTGGCTACCCTGCAGTTCCTGCGCGAGCGCCGCCGGCAGGGCAGGCCCTTGTGGTATCTACTGCTGCGTGGGGATACCATGGCCGGCGGCAGCGCGGACGATTCGGACAATTTCGAGGCGCCGCTCGGCGCAATTCTCCGGGAAATGCTGGCGACCGGCGTGAGCGTGCCGTGGACGCTCATGGCCAGCACGCTGATCGGGGTGGGGCTGATGTGCACCCGGCTCCTGTTCGATGCCTCCGGCCCTGCGGCTGACAACGACCATATCGTCGGGTCGCTGGTGGTTACCTTCTCCATCATGGCGTGGGGCGAGGTCGCGCGTCCGCTGCGTTTCGCCAATATCGGCTTTGGCGCATGGCTGGTGACTTCGCCTTGGCTGATCGACGGCTACTCAGGGATTGACGCTGCCGCATCCGTGTTCTTCGGTATCGCCCTGGTCTGGCTGGCCATTCCGCTCGGGCGCGTAAGCTCGCACGTCGGCGCCTGGGACCGCATCGCCCGCTTGCGCATGCACCTTCCGAAGGACATCCGCCACCGGCACGCGCAGGCATGAACTGAGCATCGCATTCCGCCCGCACCTTTATTGACCTATCCGCAGCGCATCATGCTGGTGCGCTGCCTGCGGGTCTTTTCCAAATGCACTCTTGCGGTGCGAGTGCATCGCCATGGTGCCCATTCTCCGGCTCCAAGCTCCCACTTTGATGCGTGAACCGGCCCGGCAAGGAAAAATCGCGGCCTGAATACCTTGGCACGCCGATTGCTAAAAGTTGAGCAGAAGCAAAGCAAACGTGCTTTCCAACTTACGGAGTCCAACGGCGGACTTCAAGGCAACGATGTCACGTGTACCGGATGGCGGCCGAAAGGCTGCGAAGCCGTGCACGAAAAGGGTTTGGATAACAAATGTCAAAGACTGCAAATAGCATCGGCGTCCCAGCGTACGGTAGATCTGCTCCGATGCGCATTCTTCTTCTTATGGGGCCGGCTGTTTTCCTCTTCGCCTGGTTCGCCGGCATGCCGCGCATGCAGGGCATCAGCGGGGAGATGTCCCTCGCTTTCATTTCCATGCTGCTGCTCGCGATTGCCGGGACGATTCCGGGTTCCCTGAATCAAGCTCGAATCGACTTCCGACAACGCCAATTGCCATGAGGCTCGGCCGCGATCTGCGCCAACCTTGTGCGCCCGGCCCCTGAAGTCAGAAGCAAGAAGCAGCACCGAAAAAATTCAACATTACCGCGTAAGGAAAATACATGAAGATCCTCGTCATCGGCCACGGCATGGTAGGCCACAAGTTCCTGGAGAGCCTGGATGAATCCGGCGTCCGCGATGCGGAAGTCACCGTCCTGTGCGAGGAGCCGCGTGCCGCCTACGACCGCGTGCACCTGTCGGAATTCTTCTCCGGGAAGTCGGCGGACGATCTTTCCCTCGTCTCGCCGGGCTTCTTCGACCGCGACAACCTGTTGCTCAAGCTGAATACCCGCGCAACCTCGATCGACCGCGCGAACAAGACCGTGACCGTGGCAACGGGTGATGTCCTGTCCTACGACAAGCTGGTGCTGGCAACCGGTTCCTATCCTTTCGTGCCGCCTATCCCGGGCAAGGATCGCGCGGACTGCTTCGTCTATCGCACGATCGAAGACCTGGAAGCAATGTTGGAATGCGGCAGCCGTTCGAAGAGCGGTGTCGTGGTCGGCGGCGGCTTGCTCGGCCTGGAATGCGCGAAGGCGCTGCGCGACATGAACCTGCAGACGCATGTCGTCGAGTTCGCCCCCCGCCTGATGGCCGTACAAGTGGACGACGGCGGCGGCCGTGTTCTGCGCAAGAAGATCGAAGAGCTGGGCGTTGCCGTGCACACGCAGAAGAACACCGTCGAGATCGTCGACGGCGAACAAGCGCGTCACCGCATGGTGTTTGCCGACGGCACCCACCTCGAGACGGACATGATCGTGTTCTCCGCCGGTATCCGTCCCCGCGATGAAATCGCGCGCCAGTGCGAGCTCCAGATCGGCCCCCGTGGCGGTATCGTCATCGACAACAACTGCCTGACTTCCGATCCGCACATCTATGCGATCGGCGAGTGTGCTCTGTGGAACGGCCAGATCTACGGCCTCGTAGCGCCAGGCTACGAGATGGCGCGCGTGACCGCCAAGCATCTTGCAGGTGTAGCCGCCGACTTCGCCGGCGCTGACATGAGCACCAAGCTCAAGCTGATGGGCGTCGATGTCGCCAGCATCGGCGACGCGCTCGGTAATACCGTTGGCAGCCGCGCCTACCAGTTCACCGACGAGCGCAAGCAGGTCTACAAGAAACTGGTTGTTTCCGAATGCGGCAAGTACCTGCTGGGCGCCGTGCTGGTCGGTGACGCGGCCGAATACGGTACGCTGCTGCAGATGATGCTCAACAAGATCGAGCTGCCTGAAGCGCCCGAATTTCTGATCCTGCCGCAGAGCGACGGCAAGGCCAAGCCGGGCATCGGCGTCGACGCGCTGCCGGCCTCCGCACAGATCTGCTCTTGCAACAACGTGTCGAAGGGACAGCTGTGCGAAGCAGTTGCCAACGGCGCGACCAACGTCGCCGCACTGAAGTCCTGCACCAAGGCCGGCACCGCCTGCGGCGGCTGCGTGCCGCTGGTGACCCAGGTGATGAAGGCCGAGATGAAGAAGCAGGGCATGGAGGTCAACAACCATATCTGCGAACATTTCCCGTATTCGCGCCAGGAGCTGTTCCACCTGATCAAGGTCGGCAAGATCAAGACCTTCGAAGCACTGCTGGACACGCATGGGAAAGGCCTCGGCTGCGACATCTGCAAACCGGCTGCCGCGAGCATCTTCGCCTCCGTCTGGAATGAGTTCGTGCTCAACAAGAACCACGCCGCGCTGCAGGATTCCAACGACTACTTCCTCGGCAACATCCAGAAGGACGGCACATACTCGGTCGTGCCCCGCATGCCGGGTGGCGAGGTGACGCCGGAAGGCTTGATCGCCGTCGGCCAGGTGGCGAAGAAGTACGGCCTGTACACCAAGATCACCGGCGGCCAGCGCGTCGACCTGTTCGGCGCCCGCGTGGAGCAGTTGCCCGCAATCTGGGAAGAGCTGATTGCCGCCGGCTTCGAATCCGGCCATGCCTACGGCAAGGCGCTGCGCACCGTGAAATCCTGCGTTGGCTCGACCTGGTGCCGCTATGGCGTCGACGACAGCGTCGGCCTCGCCATCGAGCTGGAGAACCGTTACAAAGGCTTGCGCGCGCCGCACAAGATCAAGTTCGCCGTCTCCGGCTGCACCCGCGAATGCGCGGAAGCACAGGGCAAGGACGTCGGCGTGATCGCGACCGAGAAGGGCTGGAACCTGTATGTGTGCGGCAACGGCGGCATGAAGCCGCGCCATGCCGAGCTGCTGGCGTCCGACCTGTCCAAGCAGGACCTGATCAAGTATATCGACCGCTTCCTGATGTTCTATGTCCGCACCGCGGATCGCCTGCAGCGCACCAGCGTCTGGCGCGAGAACCTGGAAGGCGGCCTCGAGTACCTGAAGGACGTTGTCATCAACGACAAGCTCGGCCTGGCGGCGGAACTGGAAGCCGACATGCAGCACGTGGTCGATACCTACGAATGCGAATGGAAGGCGGCAGTCACGAACCCCGAGACGCGCAAGCGCTTCCGCCAGTTCGTCAACAGCGACCAGGAAGACAAGCATGTGGTCTTCGTGGAAGAGCGCGGCCAGATCCGGCCCGCGACGCTGGAAGAACGCAAAGTGACCATTCCGATTATTGCCAAGGCAGCGTGAGGGAGAACAACATGAGCCACGAAAACAAAGCTACTACCTGGAGCCCGGTCTGCTCCCTCGACGATCTGGTCCCCAATACCGGCGTGTGCGCGCTGGTGCAGGACCGGCATGTCGCGGTATTCCATGTGAACGACGGCACGGACCGCCTGTTCGCCATCGACAACTACGACCCGAACGCGCATGCCAGCGTGCTGTCGCGCGGCCTGGTCGGCAACCTCGGCGAGCGCATTGTGGTTGCCTCACCCATCTACAAGCACCACTTCGACTTGCAAAACGGCGAATGCCTGGAGGCGCCCGAGAATTCGGTCAACGCCTATTCGGTCCGCGTCGAGAAGCGCACGGTCTGGGTCGGCATCTGACCACATGACGTCCGCGGCGACAGGCCGCGGGCGACCGCAATCAACAAGTTGTCATTCGAGTATCAGGCTCAGGGCCTGAGGCCCGAGGCCGCTACTCACATTGCAGAGCAGGCAGCACAATTTTTTTCAATGGATTAACCAGGTTAATCACACTTTTTGTAAGGAGACATCATGGCCTATCTAGCGCCGTCGGAATTCGTCACCAAGATGGTCGACGCCGGCGAATCAAAAATCTACATGTCGACAAGGGATACCTTGATCCGTGCCTATATGGCCGGGGCAATCCTCTGCCTGGCAGCGGCATTCGCGGTGACGATCAATGTCCAGACCGGCCAGCCGCTGCTTGGCGCGGTGTTGTTCCCCGTTGGCTTTTGTATCCTCTATTTGCTCGGCTACGACCTTCTGACCGGCGTATTCGTTTTGACGCCGCTCGCCTTGCTTGATAAACGGCCGGGCGTGACGATCGGCGGGATTTTGAAGAACTGGGGGCTGGTATTCATCGGCAATTTCGGGGGCGCGTTCACCGTCGCCGTTCTGATGGCGATTACCTTCACCTATGGTTTCTCGACCGAGCCCAACGCTGTGGGCAAAGCGATCGGGGTGATCGGTGAAGGCCGCACGCTGGGATACGCAGAATACGGCGCAGCAGGCATGCTGACCTTGTTTGTCCGTGGCATGCTGTGCAACTGGATGGTGTCGACCGGTGTGGTCGGTGCCATGATTTCCACCACGGTCCCCGGCAAAGTGCTCGCCATGTGGATGCCGATCATGGTCTTCTTTTACATGACCTTTGAACATTCCGTGGTGAACATGTTCCTGTTCCCGTCGGGCCTGCTCCTGGGTGGTAACTTCTCGATCATGGACTACCTGATCTGGAACGAGATCCCGACTGTGCTGGGCAACCTGGTCGGCGGTCTGGCCTTCACTGGCCTGACCCTGTACACCACGCACGTGAAGACCGCTCCGAAGCGCACCTTCAACTAATAAACTCCGTCATAATGAAAAAAGCCTCAGTCCTATCCGGGACTGAGGCTTTTTTTGCACGAGCATGACCAGCGAACTACACATCTCCGTCGGACAGTACTCGGACAAGGGACGCAAGGAAGTCAACCAGGATTTCCACGGCGTCGTCTTGCCGAAAGAACCGCAATTGAGCTCCAAGGGCGTGGCGATCGCCATTGCCGACGGCATCAGCAGCAGCGAAGTGAGCCATGTCGCGAGCCAGTTCGCAGTGACCAGCTTCCTGGAAGACTATTACTGCACTTCCGAAGCTTGGTCGGTCAGGACTTCGGTCGAGCGCGTGCTGGTGGCGACCAATTCCTGGCTGTACTCGCAGACGCAGCGAGGCCAGGGGCGTTATGACAAGGATCGCGGCTATGTGTGCACCTTGAGTGCGATGGTCTTCAAATCGACAACGGCGCATATTTTTCATGTCGGCGACACGCGGATCTACCAGTTGCACAACAACGCGCTGGAGCAGCTGACCAGCGATCACCGGGTCCGGGTATCGGCGGAGCAGAGCTACCTCGGCCGCGCGCTGGGCATCGACAGCCATCTCGAGATCGATTACCGCACCGTTCAGCTGGAAAAGGACGACGTTTTCCTGCTCGCCACGGATGGTGTCTACGAACACACCGATGCGGAGTTCATCCTTGCCGCGCTCAAGGACAATCGCGACGATCTCGACAGCGCCGCAAGGGCTATCGTGGAGGAAGCGCACCGTCGCGGCAGCAAGGACAACCTCACAGTCCAGGTGGTTAGGGTCAACGGCTTGCCGAACCCGGATGCCAACGAAATTTACCGGCAGCTGTCAGAACTCCCGTTTCCTCCTCTCCTTGAGGCTCGCTCGGTCTTTGACGGTTACAAGATCGTCAGGGAGTTGCACGGCAGCAGCCGCAGTCATATTTACCTCGCAGTGGATGTCGAAACGAATGCTGTGGTGGTGATCAAGACGCCGTCTGTCGACCTGCAGGACGATGCGGCGCACCTGGAGCGCTTCCTGATGGAGGAGTGGGTTGCGCGGCGCATCAACAGCGCGCACGTGCTGAAACCCTGCCTGCAGACGCGCAAGCGGAACTTCCTGTACGTTGTCATGGAGTTCGTTGAGGGGCAGACGCTGACGCAATGGATGATCGACAATCCGAAGCCCGATATCGAAACCGTTCGCAACATCGTCGAACAGATCGCCAAGGGTTTGCGCGCGTTTCACCGGCTGGAGATGCTGCATCAGGACCTGCGGCCGGAAAATATCATGATCGACACGACGGGAACGGTGAAGATCATCGACTTCGGTTCGACGAAAGTGGCCGGTATCATGGAGATCGGCACACCGATCGGTCAGCATAACCTGCTCGGGACCGCGCAATACACTGCGCCGGAATACTTCCTTGGAGAGAGCGGCTCGACGCGCTCGGACCTGTTTTCGCTGGGTGTCATCACCTACCAGATGCTGACAGGGAAGCTGCCCTACGGGGCAGAAGTGGCCAAGACCAAGACAGCGGCGGCGCAACGGAACCTGCGATACCAGTCCGTCCTGCGTGACGACCGCGAGATCCCGCCCTGGATCGACGAAGCGATCAGGAAGGCCGTACATCCCAATCCGCAGAAGCGTTACGAGGATATCGCGGAGTTCATATTTGACCTGCACCATCCGAACAAGGCGTTTCTGAGCTGGACGCGGGCGCCGCTCATCGAGCGCAATCCGGTGGTTTTCTGGAAGAGTGTTTCCTCCATCCTGCTGGCGGCGCTCATCGTCGTGCTTGCCATGCAAAGCACCATCAAGTAGTTCGTTGCATCCTGGAGCAGGGTTTTGCTCTGTACGGTGCCTTATTCCTGTATTGGCAGAAAAAATCATATATATGTCATTTATGCCAATGCGCGCCTTCCCTAGAATGGGTGGCATCTTCCCTGGAGGTGCTAACCATGAACAATCCCATCCATATCGGCTTCCTGTTGTTTCCGAATGTGACGCAACTTGATCTGACCGGTCCGGCACAAATCCTCAGCCGTATCCCGAACGCCAAGGTGCACCTGATCTGGAAAACCGACGAGCCGGTGATGACGGACGTCGGCTTCTCGATCAACCCGACCATGACGTTTGCCGACTGTCCGCAACTCAACGTCTTGTGTGTTCCGGGAGGCTTCGGCATTGGCGATCAGATTGTCGATGAGGAAACGCTGGCATTCCTGCGTCAGCAGGGCGAAAACGCGCAGTACGTGACATCCGTATGCAACGGTGCGCTGATACTGGGCGCGGCCGGGCTGCTGAAGGGATACAAGTCGGCTTGCCACTGGATGTGGCGCACGTACCTTCCCCGATTCGGCGCGGTGCCGGTGGCCCAGCGTATCGTGCGCGACCGCAATCGCATTTCGGGTGGTGGTGTCACTGCCGGTATCGACTTCGGCCTTGCATTGGCGGCAGAGCTTGCCGGCGAAGATGTGGCACGCACGCTGCAGCTTGCGTTCGAGTATGACCCGCAGCCGCCGTTCGATTGCGGCACGCCCGAGAAGGCCGGCGAAGCCTTGGTCGGACGTTTGTGTGAAGTGCAGCAACCGCGAATCAAGCATGTCGAAGAGCGCATTGAAAAGGCCGCGCTAGCCTGAATGTCGGCAGTTTCGAGAATCGGACCGGTGTCAGGATTCTCGAAACAATGCGGTACATTGCCACCATCAATCGTGCGTGTCGGATCGGGGCGGACTCGACAGTGGCATTCCGCCCCGATCCGGCTCAGTTGCCGCTTCTATCGTCGTAGCACGGCTAGCACTACGTCACGTTCCGGCCATGCGCATAGAAGAAGCGAAGCATCTCCCGCGCGGCATCCGGCCCTTGCGGATCCGTGTACGAACCCTTGCTGCTGCCGCCGGACCATGCATGCCCGGCGCCATGCACGATCCATTTCTCCGCGACGGCTTTGCCTTGTGCATCATGCAGGATGGTTCTCGTATAGGTTCGGCCATTGGGGACTTTGCCCTGTTCCGCCTTGACGCTTGCATCCTTGCCGGAGCCGGCATCGGCCGGTCCCATGCATTGCGCCAACACCTGCTCGCCATTGGACAGATCCACTGTGGCATCCCGATCGCCATGGAATACGATGACCGGCATGGTGTGTCCGAACGGTGCGGCCGCCTTGACTCCCGTCTTGTGTCCTGACGCCTTGCTCTTGCGGTTTTTCATTGCTGCGAAAGCAGACGGCATGTCATGTGCAACGGCGTACGGGAGGCCCGAGTGTATGCCGATCGCGGCATACAGATCAGGGTAGGTCGCGCCCATCACGGCCGCCATCGCGCCGCCCGCAGACAAGCCGGTGACATAGATGCGGTTGGTGTCGATCTTGTACTCGCGGATGATGGCGCGCGTGATGTCCGCAATGATCGACGGTTCGCCCTTGTCGCGCCGCTGATCGCTTGCGTTGAACCAGTTCCAGCAGTTTGACCCGTTGGCCGACTTGGTCTGGGCCGGATACACGACGAAGCAATTGTTGTCTTCGGCAGCCGCGTTCATGCGGGTACCGGCGGCGAAATCATCCGGTTGCTGCGTGCAGCCATGCAGCATGACGACCAGGGGCAACGCCTGTCCGGTGTAGCCGCTGGGGATATACAGCTTGTAGGCGCGCGTGCCGGCGTGGTTGGTGCACGATCCGGACAGGTAGCGGCCTTTCCCCGCCAGGTCGACGGCTTCGTGGATTTCGACATCCTCAACTGCCTGCCTTGCCATCGCGCCTTTCCACTTGCTTGTGAATTTGCGCAACCGGGCGCGCATGTCGTCTTCCGGTGGTGTCACCGGCTGGACGTCGGGCGTGTGCGGCGGATTGATGTCGTGCAGTTCCGGAGCCTTCGGCAGGAAGCGGGTCCAGTCCGGTTGTGCAGCCCTTTTGTCCGCCGCGCCGGCACCGTGGAGTGCACGCTGGATGGCGGCAGTCGCTGCCATCGGGCCTTCGCTTTGCAATATCTGGGTGGCTTCGCGCATTTGCGCGAGAAAGCCTTCATCGATTTTCATGAGGTTCTTTCGTGGATGGTTAATGTATCCGTCCGGCCAAGGCGGCCTTGACGGCTGGGCTGGCGTGCAACGCACCCAGCACGGTGACAGAGTCGATGGTGGCCAGTGCCAGTTCGGGCGTGACATCCGCGCCGATGCTGGCCAGCCCCAACACCTGTATTTGCAGCTTCTGTCCTGCATCCCGCACTGCCTCCAGGTCGGCACGGGTGTAATGTTGCAAACCAAGAACGAGGCTCTTGCGTGCCACTGTTTGTCTGATCACGTCGCCGTGTGACTGCAACTGGTTGCGGATCGCCGTACGGATCAGGTCGGTGCGGTTGGAATAGAAACCCTCTTGCACCAGCAGGTCGATCTGACCCAGGTCGACCGGGCCGAGGTTGATGGTGATTTTTTCGGTGTCACCAATTCTTGCCCGATTGTCCTGTGCAGCAATTTCGCGTCCCATGATCGTCTCCTTTCAACGTCTGACCATCCTCTTACCATCTAGTTCCCATCCATATGGATGGTTTGACTCGCTGAAAATTGATGAAGAAGCAGTTTCCTGGCAGGCCTGCCTGGTGTGATTTCCCTTACAGGATTAAGGTGCGCAGCGGACAAACTGCTTTATGATGGACAGTCATAGCTGGGAAAAAGGGAAGGTATGGCGTCAATTGACGATTTGGTAAAAAAGCAGAAAGCCGGCGCGCAGTTTGTGATCAGCGCGCAAATGCTGCGTGTGAAGCCGCAGGATTTCGATCCCATGGCGCAACGCTGGCTCGACGACGGTGGCCCGGGATTCAATGTAGTAGGCACTCCCCACCGGACGGTTGTTGATGGTGAATTTCTCATCAGCCGCATTACGGTCATCCGGACATCGGCGCAATTATGATTGCGGCTAGGGCGTGTTTGATAAGCTACTGCGCGGGCCGGATACGCCCCTGCGGTGCTCGGCGTACCATTCGTACGCGTGCGCTCCTCGGACCGCATCCGGCCCGCTCGCTACGCTTATCAAACACGCCCTGAAGCAATCAAGTCATTTACATGTAGGGAAATCTGATGGCAAAGAAAGAGAAACTGGATCCGGAAACCCAAGCACTGATTCAATGGTGCACCCAGGTGGAAGGATTTCTTGTTGCCGGCGGGGCTACGCTTGCCCAGGCTCAAGAGCATATCGAAGAACAGGTCGAGTGGTTCACTGACATGTTCTATGACGGACTGACTCCGGAAGAAGCGGCGAAAGCGGCATTGCACGACTGAGGTGGCGCGGGCCATGCTTCTCAGTCGGGAATGTTTCCACGCATGGCCTTGATCCGGCCTCGGAGTGTTTTCTTTTCGAGGCGCTTCTGCTGCGAACTGCGCGTCGGCTTCGTCGGCCGGCGAGTGCGGGGCAGGACGGATATGCTCGCCACCATATCCTGCAAGCGCTGCAAGGCCTCTTCCTTGTTTTTATCCTGGCTGCGGTGTGTCTGCACCTTGATGACCACGACGCCGCCACTGGTGATGCGCTTGTCGTTCAGCGCGAGCAATCGTTCCTTCAAATGATCAGGTAACGATGACGCGCGGATGTCGAAGCGCAAGTGGACGGCGCTGGATACCTTGTTGACGTTCTGACCGCCCGCACCTTGCGCCCGAATCGCGGTGAATTCGACTTCGCTTGCGGGAATGATTGGAACGCGATTGGTCATGCCGTGGACACCGGGATTTTGCCGAGCTTGGGCTTTTTGGGTTTCTTCGGTTTTTTTACCACCTGCCCGCGCGCATCGGTCATGGGTACACGATGGACGGGCTCGAAACCCGGCTCGTCGACTCGAGGCAAGGTCTGCCCGATTAATGTTTCGATTGCCGACAGCAATTGCACTTCATCGGCACACACCAGCGAGACCGCTTCACCGCTTGCGCCGGCACGCCCCGTGCGGCCGGTACGATGGATATAGTCTTCGGCGACGATCGGCAGGTCGAAGTTGACCACATGCGGCAGGTCGTCAATGTCCAGTCCGCGCGCCGCCACGTCGGTTGCCACGAGTATTTGCACTTCTCCCGCCTTGAATCGCTCGAGCGCGCGCAATCGTGCGGGTTGGGGCTTGTCGCCGTGAATGGAGTCGGCAAGCTTGCCTTGTGCCAGAAGTGTCTCGACCAGTTGCTCCACCCCGCTGCGCGTTTTGACGAATACCAGTACCTGGTTCCAGCTGTGCTTCTTCAACAAATGGGTGAACAGTTCCGCCTTGCGCTTCTTGTCGACCGGGATCATCCATTGTTTGATGTTTGCCGCAGTGGTATTGCGCGGACTGGCATCGATGCTCAGCGGATCCACAAGCAGGGCTGCAGCCAGCGTACGGATCGCGTCCGAAAATGTCGCCGAGAACAGCAGTGTCTGCCGGCGCTTCGGCAGCACCGCGAGCAATGCGTCCAGTTCGCGGGAGAACCCGAGGTCGAGCATTCGGTCGGCCTCATCCAGAACGAGGATTTGCAGCTGCGTGAACCGGACTGCGTTCTTCCGATGCAGGTCGAGCAGGCGGCCCGGCGTTGCAACCAGGACATCAAGGCCTTTGCGCAGCTTCATCATCTGCGGGTTGATACTGACGCCGCCGTAAGCGACGTGGGTACGCAACGGCAAGTGCCGGGCATACGCGCAAACGCTTTCGTGCACCTGTACAGCCAGCTCGCGGGTTGGCACCAGCACGATTGCACGCACGGAATTGCTGGCTGCCTGCGGGCCTTCCGTGGCCAGCCGCTGTAACATCGGCAACGCAAAACCGGCGGTTTTCCCGGTTCCGGTCTGCGCGGCTGCCATCAGATCGCGCCCGGCAAGGATCGCCGGAATTGCCTGCGTCTGCACCGGCGTCGGCGTACGGTAGTCGAGTGCATCGAGCGTGCGCAGCAACGGATCGATCAGACCAAGGGTGGAAAACGTCATCGGCTTGTCAAAGGCGGGAATAAATACAGAGTGTATCTGCAGAGTGTAGCCGTTCTTGTGCCGGACTGAGCCGTCGGTCGATTTCGACGGGGTGATCAGGAGTGCGGCCGGCCCGTCCGGATTCTATTGCATGGCGCACCCGTCCCGCCGCCACCGGAAAAATTCCCGACTATCTTGTTAAGTCTTATGTCTTATAGAAGAGTTGTTCGGGTACAATATCGCCAGAAAAGGCAGGTCAGGATTTTTCCTTATCTTTTTAATAACCCCAACTGGAAGAGCTCACTCATGCTAGCTGCGTACCGTAACCATGTCGCCGAACGGGCGGCCCTCGGCATTCCTCCGCTCCCGCTATCCGCGGCACAGACCAAGGACCTGGTGGAACTCCTGAAGAACCCGCCGGCAGGCGAAGAGCAGTTCCTCGTCGATCTGCTGACCAACCGCATCCCCGCCGGTGTGGACGACGCAGCGAAGGTCAAGGCTGCCTTCCTCGACGCCATTGCCAAGGGCACCGAGAAGAGCCCGCTGGTTTCGCGCGAACTCGCAACCAAGCTGCTGGGCACGATGCTGGGCGGCTTCAACATCAAGCCGCTGATCGAGCTGCTGGGCGACGCAGAAGTGGGCACCGTTGCCGCGGAAGGCCTGAAGAAGACCCTGCTGATGTTCGACTACTTCCACGACGTCAAGGAACTGGCTGACAAGGGCAATGCCAACGCCAAGGCCGTGATCCAGTCCTGGGCCGACGCCGAGTGGTTCACCTCCCGTCCGGAAGTCCCGCAGAGCATGACCCTGACCGTGTTCAAGGTCTCCGGCGAAACCAACACCGACGACCTGTCGCCCGCTCCGGACGCGACCACCCGTCCCGACATCCCGATGCACGCGCTGGCGATGCTGAAGAACGCACGTCCCGGCATCAACCCGGACGAGCCGGGCAAGGTCGGCCCGATCAAGCAGTTGGAAGCGCTGAAGGCCAAGGGCAACCTGGTCGCCTACGTCGGCGACGTGGTCGGCACCGGTTCTTCCCGCAAGTCCGCGACCAACTCCGTGCTGTGGTTCACTGGCGAAGACATCCCCTTCATCCCCAACAAGCGTTTCGGCGGCGTCTGCCTCGGTAGCAAGATCGCTCCGATCTTCTACAACACGATGGAAGATGCCGGTGCACTGCCGATCGAACTCGACGTCAACAAGATGGAAATGGGCGACGTCATCGAGCTGCGTCCTTATGAGGGCAAGGCCCTGAAGAACGGCGAAGTCATTTCCGAATTCAAGGTCAAGTCCGACGTGATCTTCGACGAAGTGCGCGCCGGCGGCCGTATTCCCCTGATCATCGGCCGTGGCCTGACCGCCAAGGCGCGCGAAGCGCTCGGCCTGGCTCCGTCCACGCTGTTCCGCCTGCCGCAGAACCCGGTCGATTCCGGCAAGGGCTTCTCGCTGGCACAGAAGATGGTCGGTCGCGCATGCGGCCTGCCGGAAGGCCAGGGCATCCGCCCGGGCACTTACTGCGAACCGAAGATGACCACCGTCGGCTCCCAGGACACCACCGGCCCGATGACCCGCGACGAACTGAAGGACCTGGCTTGCCTGGGCTTCTCTGCCGACCTCGTGATGCAGTCCTTCTGCCACACCGCAGCCTATCCGAAGCTGGTCGACGTGCGCATGCACCAGTCCCTGCCGAGCTTCATCTCGACCCGCGGCGGCGTCTCGCTGCGTCCGGGTGACGGCGTGATCCACTCCTGGCTGAACCGTCTGCTGCTGCCCGACACCGTCGGCACCGGCGGCGACTCGCACACCCGCTTCCCGATCGGCATTTCCTTCCCGGCAGGTTCCGGCCTGGTGGCATTCGCTGCCGCGACCGGCGTCATGCCGCTCGACATGCCGGAATCCGTGCTGGTGCGCTTCAAGGGCGAAATGCAGCCGGGCGTCACCCTGCGTGACCTCGTCAACGCAATCCCGCTGTACGCGATCCGCCAGGGCATGCTGACGGTCGAGAAGAAGGGCAAGAAGAACATCTTCTCCGGCCGCATCCTCGAAATCGAAGGCTTGCCGCAGCTGAAGGTCGAACAGGCGTTCGAACTGTCCGACGCGTCCGCTGAGCGTTCCGCTGCAGGTTGCACGGTCCACCTCGACAAGGAACCGATCATCGAGTACATGAACTCGAACATCACCCTGATGAAGTGGATGATCGCCAACGGCTACCAGGACAAGCGCACCCTCGAGCGTCGCATCAAGTCGATGGAAGCATGGCTGGCCAAGCCCGAACTGCTCAAGGGCGACGCCGATGCCGAGTACGCAGCCGTCATCGAGATTGACCTGGCCGACATCAAGGAACCGATCGTTGCCTGCCCGAACGACCCGGACGATGTGAAGACCCTGTCCGATGTCGCCGGCGACAAGATCGACGAAGTGTTCGTTGGTTCGTGCATGACCAACATCGGCCACTTCCGCGCAGCGTCCAAGCTGTTGGAAGGCAAGAGCGACATCCCGGTCCGCCTGTGGATCGCCCCGCCGACCAAGATGGACCAGCAGGTGCTGACCGCAGAAGGCCACTACGGCAACCTCGGCCGCACCGGCGCCCGCATGGAAATGCCGGGCTGCTCGCTGTGCATGGGTAACCAGGCACAGATCCGCAAGGGCTCCACTGCGATGTCGACCTCGACCCGTAACTTCCCGAACCGTCTCGGCCTGGATACGCGCGTCTACCTCGGCTCCGCTGAACTCGCGGCTGTCTGCGCAATGCTCGGCAAGATCCCGACCAAGGAAGAGTACATGGCGAACATCGGCGTGATCGACAAGAACGCGTCCGACATTTACCGCTATATGAACTTCGACCAGATCGCGGAATTCCGCGAAGTGGCGGATACGGTCCAGGTGTAATGCCGTTCCGCCATGAGCGGAATCACTGGATCATGAAAAACGAAGGGCTTCCTGTTCAGGAAGCCTTTTTTATTGCACATTCGCGTTGGACCAAGAGGTTTTCGTTTGCAGTACCGGATCAGGTCTCATTGGGCGGCTATGGCTTCCCGCCATTGCTTTACACAAAGCAGGAACTTTTCTGCCTGATGGCGGGCCGCACATAGCTCAAGTGACTTCTCCGCGTCACGATCCAGCTCGGGAGCAACCGGTTCGGCATCTTCCAGCGAGTCCAGGCGGTCCATCTCGGCCATCACGTCTGCCGCGTATTGTTTTATATAGCCCAACGGGGACGTATCTTCGCCTCCAAGGGCGACACGCTCGGCATTCTGCTCTCTGGATAACTCCGCAATCTCGTTGCCTGTGGGGGCGATCGGGCGATCGACCTTGCCCAACAGGGCATCGTTGATCGATCTCCTGGGACCGGAAATGAACGTGCCCGCTGCAAGCATTGCGTTCGCCAAGCCGTCGCCTTCACTCCGCTGCAGATTTATACCGTGTTCGTATGCTTCATTCACCTCCGCTTCACCGAGGAATCGACGCATATCTGGCGTCAAGGCGGCTTGGATTGCGCTCATGAGAAAAGCTCTCGTCAGATTCAACTCCATTTGCTTCATGAACTGGTTGGCTGCCTCGATTGCCGCTGGCAATTCCTTGCGCCCGCCGTTTTCCAGCGCAATGCAATGCCTGCGCGCACTGCCACGTACCTCGTCTCTAGCCGCCTCGCCGAGAAGTTGAAGTGAACCGCGCTTGATCAACGCCTGAAGTTTGCCAAACAGTTCATCGCGCTCCTGTTCATGAACGTTCGGCTGTGGGGCGGTCACGTGAACCCAGGTACCGAGTATTCGAGCTTGTGCAGTGGCATCGCCCGGAGAACGACCCGGTAGCGCAGATTCTGTTGGTCCGTTCGGCGAAGAGTGAGATGCATTTGCGATCGGGATTTGAGGTGAGTTTCCGCCGCCGAGTGTAAAGGGGGTATGCGCTATGAACGGGCGGTGGATTGGTTCCATGTCTGCTTGGCCTCGGCAAGTTGAAAATGTACGGGTGAAGTGCTGGATCGCATTTATACGTCACTAAGACTATCTTGGTTGATAAGTGGCTGGGCGGTTGACGTAGTTCCCGGTTCGATTCTTTTGATCGCGTCGAAGGCGCTGATTCGTTTTCGAGATCCAGTATTCGCAACACCCGCTCATGACCCGCGGTACGACGCAGAGACTCGTCGAGCCACTCAGTGTGCAGCGGTGGCTCTTGAACCAATTCCAGCGTGCCGCCGCAGGGCAACCCGAGGCGCGAGCTTCCGCTTTCGTCACGCCGTAGGTAAGAACGCGAGGACGCTGCAAGGTCTCACCGTCTTTTACCCGGCGAATACCGGGACCACATTCCAAGTCCTTCTTTCATGGATGGAGGGACTTTCATTTTGGTGCACCAGGCAGATATCTCGGATTCCGCAAGCCCTGTATTGCGGGAGGGCGGCGGGGTGACCCTGCCTTCTGTCCGACTTCTGCCGATACCTCCTTTTATTTGCACTACGCATACCCGGAGTTGCTGCCCGTTAAGATCATCGTCAACAATTTACCTGCGACTTATCTGTTGCAAAAGGTGTATTGCAGCGGCAAAGAAGTAATTTCATGTGGCAGATATTTGGGCGGAGGAGAACATGAACCTGTTATTCCGGCGGTCTTTGGCAATCACCTCAATCATGCTCGCCTACGCGACCGTCGTGATGCCAGGCGCTGCAGTCGCCGGCGGAGGCCGTGGCATTGAAGTGGCTCTCCCTGCCTACGTGTTCCCTGGCGATCCGTTTCTGAATGATCTCAAGGATCCGGCCAAGACACCGGTGCCGCCATCGGTCATCATTGTCAACATCGCCAATGGCGACGGCGACGTTTCGATCCTGGACAGGGATGCGGACATTCTCCGCTCCCGCGTCGCCGCCAACGGCGAACATGTCAAAGTGATCGGTTATGTGTACACAAGCAATGGCAACCGGCCGGATGCCAATATCCGCGCCAGCATCGACCGTTATCTGACCCCCAGGAACGGCAAGGTGCATTACGACGGCATTTTCTTCGACGAAGGTACGCGCGAATGCGGTCCCACACCGGGATCGATGGCCTGGCGCGACAAATACCGTGCGCTGCGCGAGTATGTCTGGTCGAAAATTCCCACTATGTCCGACCTGGTCGCCATCAATATCGGCACGGCAGTATCGAGCTGTTATCTTGAACAGGGCCGTGAAGCGGCGGATGTGTTCGTTACGTTTGAAGGGACGGCCGATCACTACCTTACCGATGCGGCCAACGTCGGCTGGGCGTATGGCTGGGTAGGCGGCAATGTCATCGTCAACGGCCAATATTCATTGGGAACCCAATACGACTCTTCCCGCTTTTGGCATCTGGTCTATGACGTCCGAAATTCAAACTGGGCGGCTATGGTCAACACGGCTTTTGCACGGCACGCAGGGTATATCGACGCGACCGACGATCATTACACCAGCACCTGGCTCAATCCCTGGGACAAGAAACCCTCTTTCCTCAGCGACCTTATTGATTACGCCAACATCCAGGGCGAGTGAAACCGCAGGCAGGCGCTATATATACGGGCCTTCCCTTCGAGGAATGCCTTTCATTTCGCGGCAGACCCCCGGGGCGTGAGACCTCCATTGCTCGCGTTGCCAAGCTGCGGCAGCGCGTCATGGCCATGTTCAGGCTTGATCGAACAGGTCGCTGAAGTTCTCCCTTTCCTGCCGAGCAGGGTGCCCATCGCTTCCGCCGGCATCGGCTTGCCGTAGTAGTAGCCTTGCCTCGATGGGGGCAGCTATTCGGCATGAATGGATACATTTCAGCCGACCGGAACGAGTTCTGAACAGGCCGAATCGATTCCCAGGCCGCATTACTGGCGTGTCAGCGCATCTGCCATTTCCCTGCTGGTGAGGAAGGCTTCGGCCGTCTTCCTGATAGATTCTTCGACCGCGGCGGCGACCAGGCCGGGCGGAATATTGTCGAGCGTTGTCTGGCCGGCAGGCAGCACCGCATCCTTTCTCGCGCTTGCCGTATATTTAAGCGGTTGCGGTTGTCGCTGCTTTCTTCTTCCGTCACGCAGCGCCACTTCGATTGCCGACTGCGCGATGAAATAACTGCTCGACCAGCCCATCTTGCGATCGGCTTCGCATTGAAGAATGCGCCCGGAGATGACGACGTCCGCATCCCGTGTCTGCAAAAATTGTTCGCTGGAGACCAATTCGATATTGCGATGTGCAGCCAGTCCGGCGCGGATCGCGCGTTCGAATTCACCTCGCACTTCCTTTGCCTGCCAGACGGTATTGGCATAATTCGACGCCTGCCGGGTCCATTCCAGGTCATGTTCCTGTGCCGGGCGTTCGTCCTTGAAAATCAGCAGCACGACCTTGGCCGGACGCGCCAGCTGCGCGTTCGGCGGCGCTGCTTTGCGTGCGCATGCATCGCCTCGGTCAACACCTCCAGCATGCCTGGTCCCTGCTGCTCCCGCGCCTGTTGTTCCTGACTAAGCGAAGGGCCGTTGTCGGTATATTCGGCCTTTTCGCGCCGCTCCGCTGCCATCATTTTCGCTGCGGCTGGTGGCGTACGCCTGAGTGCGATTGTCTTCGACTTTACCCAGCAAGGCATCCATCGCGGCGTCGCGCATGTCTGCGATGCAGGCCTGCTGCGCATTATTCCAGCGAAAGCCAGTGACGCAGCGGCGGCGCGCCACTTGTTGTGCCGCATCCCAGTAGGTTTCCGAGTTGGGATAAGCACCCTTGCAATTCATTGCCGCCACCTGCGCCCTGGCATCGGCGACACAAGCGTCACGCTGCTCGTTCCAGCGGTAGCCCTTCTTGCACATGCATTCGCCGCAGTCTTTTTCTTCATTCCAGACGTGGCCTTCGATGCATTTGCAACGAACCTTGCTGAGTTCTTCATTCCAGTAGACTTGCGCATTCGGATGGCATTTGGTTGCTGCGACCTGCTCCGTCGGGTCAATGAGGCAGGCGGTCTGCGTGAGATTGAAGCGATAACCGGGATTGCAACTGCACTGCGCCTGCTCGGCCAGATTGTTCCAGAAAGCCGTCGCGTTGGCCGGACACTGTAGCGCCGCTACCTGCGTGGCAGGCTTCAGCACGCTGGGTAACCAGGCACAGATCCGCAAGGGTTCCACCGCGATGTCGACCTCGACGCGTAACTTCCCGAACCGTCTCGGTCTGGATACCCGGGTCTACCTCGGCTCCGCTGAACTCGCGGCTGTCTGCGCGATGCTCGGCAAGATCCCGACCAAGGAAGAGTACATGGCGAACATCGGCGTGATCGACAAGAACGCGTCCGACATCTATCTCTACATGAACTTCGACCAGATCGCGGAGTTCCGCGAAGTGGCGGATACGGTGAATGTCTGATTGATGCTGGTTCGTATGTGAATATGCGAACCAGGATGACATAGCTTGATCCGGGAAGCGCCACCGTAAGGTGGCGCTTCTATTTTGTGCGTGTACTTTTCTCCGCCGCGCTACGGGTCTGCCGGATGGCCGCTCCCATTCCATCGGTCGATCATGGAAGGCGCCTGCCTAGAACACATCTACGATTGTCCCGGGAGGATATTTCGGATGGTGGGCCGGTTTCTGGTAGCAAGGATCTGGCTCGCAGTACACCGGTTCATGCTTGGGATAGTAGCAAGGCGCCGGTTCCCAGCAGACCGGTTCGCAGTACACCGGTTGGCAGTAGATCTTGACGTAGCCGGGGGAGGCTTTCTTGTATCCGCCGCAGGAATCGCAGCCGCCGATCACATGGGCCATGGCTTTGCTGTCAAGGTTCTTGCTGGTGGACAGATCATTGATCATCAGGGTGCTCATTTCAGTCTCCTATGTAGTAGTAATAAGCTGAGGTTCAGATGAAGCATTTTTTGAATGCTTGGAGACCTTTGAGCATCGAGCGTGCCAATCTGCGATTGATATCGTAAGTATTTGAAAAATAAAGGCTGTTTTTCGATCAACCTTCTATTGCTTGCGCTGCTGATGGAGGGGTGTTGGCTTCGATCCGACGGAACGCATTGTGCTGTTTGTGCAATCCGACGCTACTTCTCCCGGGAGTTGCCGATATATAGGACTCCAAGGTTCAGGTCAGATTTGTGGAGGAGGATGGGCTTGGGTAGGGGCGGCCTGCAAAACGTTGCCGCCGCCCCTGTCTTCATGAGGCGCGACGAGTTTTTATTTTTTGTAAATTCCGCAACCCACTACAAGGTCATCTACTTTTTCCACATAGGTCGACTTGAGCTCGATCGCCTTGGTGTTAGGGTTGACCCATTTGTAGTCGGACCAGCCGTTGCCTTTTGTTTTCGCGACTTCGATGTACTCTTTGACGAAGAGTTTGCCGTCCGAGTCTTTCAAATCAATCAGGTCTTTGCCGACAAGCTTGGGATTCGTGCCGTGCGCAACCATTTTCCCCTGCAGATCTGTCACGAAAATATACAACTCCCCCTTTTTAAACATGCCGGCAGGATTACTGAATTCCGCTAGCGCTTTTTCCTTGCCTTGCTCCTTGATGTAACTCACCGCTTTTTTGACCATGGCAGTTGCATCTGCCGCATCATCGGCAACGGACTGAGCCGAGATCGTCATGGCCGCGACAAAAACGGCTGCAGAATATTTCAGGAAGCGCATGGTTCTCTCCTTAAGGATTGAAGGGATGAAACCTGGAATGAATTCCAGGAAATTGTATTCTCCAATAAGTAGTTGCAAAGCGGAATGCCTGCTTTGTCGGCCAAATACAACGTCATGCACTCATGCCTTTACGGCATCGAGTTTGAGAGGAAGGCGGATTTGAACAGCGGAGATCGCCGGATTGGCCCGAAAAGCGCATGCCAACAAACAGCCGCGCGAGGAGCTGGTTGCGTCCATGCGCGAGACATTACCGTCGATGACTTTTCTCATGTCGCAGCGTGGCTCCGGAAGATGCAGCAATATGGCAGGCCCATACCATAGTCGCCGTCGCCGCAGCAGTCACTGAACGTCCTCTTGCGGCCTGGAGTGGTCAAACGCGCTGTCTACCGTCAACTTCCTGCGCCGAGAACATGCCGTGAGAAGTAAGTGTGCTCGAAGTTCTGGATCGGATCTGAAAGGTCGCCCCGGCCGTCAGGCGTCATGTCGAGCAGGTTCCAGTACAACCAGACCATGTCCACATGGCGAGGATTCCCGTTTTCCATCGGATGGTTGATGAGCTCGGAGCCCCAGGTATGGAAAATCCCCTCGGGCGTCTTGCGAAAGACGTTCATCATCGGGGTGAGCGAAGGGTCGCTTGCTCCCTCCTGCGCAGAGTAGTCGAGAATGTAGCTCCCCTTGGTGCCGGAGTAGAGGGGAATCGTCCATCCGCGGCGCTGCGCCCAGTCGTGAAGCTGTTGTGGACGCGCGGCAGCGACTACGGCCATTGCACAACGTTGCGACAGGGGATAGTAATTCGCGTTGAACCCGTCGACCAGGGATGTGCACGACGGGCACGGCGCATCCCAGTCGGGGCCGAACATCATGGTGTAGAGCAAAAGGGAGCGATGCTCGCCGAAGAGCTCTTCAAAGGCGACTTCGTGAACATTGCCGTCCTCGCCGACGCGTTCGAACCGATAGTCTTGCTTGAGCCGCCCGCCCAGGGGCAACTGGCGACGCTTCCGTGCCACGGCCTCAACTTGGGCACGAAGGTCTTTCTCCATTTCCAATAACTCGTCCCTGCGTGCACGGTAATCATCGGATTCATTGGGAAAACGATACCCGGCCATGATTTCATCCTCCTTCGGAATTTGACCGATTTGACTTCCCCGTTATGCACAACACCGAGCCGTTATTCAAAGTTGTCTGATCACCCGCAAACCGCACGGACGTTTCCTTGGCGCTTTCACTGAAATGAACGGGAAGCACAAGTGATGGCCTCATATGCGATGAGTGACGAAAGGGAAGCGGGCGTGAAGACATGGGGGCTTCGGGCCATGACAGCGGTTTGCGACGAATTCGGCTATGATCGACGCCGCATTGTTCATTTGCCAAGAGGCCTGTATGACAAAAAATAATTCGACAAATGCATGGCGCAGATTGCTCGCCGCGGTGATTACCGGATCGGCTTTGATGACATCTGTCGTGCCAGGTGCGGCTCACGCTGCCCCGCCAGCGAAGCAGGGGACTCAGGTGCCGGGTTATTACCGCATGGAGCTCGGGGATATCGAAGTGACTGCGCTCTACGACGGCTATGTCTCCCTCGATGCGAAGCTGCTGAAGGGCGCCAGTGCGCAAGACATCCAGAGTCTGCTTGCGCGCATGTTCGTCTCGTCGATCAAGGGCGTGCAGACCGCGGTCAATGCCTATCTCGTCAATACGGGAAAGAACCTGATCCTGGTCGACGCCGGCGCCGCAAAATGCTTCGGCCCCACGATGGGCGTCATCGCCGACAACATACGTGCCGCCGGCTACGACATGGCTCAGGTGGACACAGTGCTGCTGACACACTTGCATGGCGACCATATCTGCGGTCTGGTGACAAGCGACGGCAAGCCGGCGTTCCCCAATGCGACGGTCCACGTGGCCAAGGAGGAAGCGGCATTCTGGCTCGACAAGGATGGCGCTGCCAAGGCGCCGAAGGACTTCCAGCCTTTCTTCAAGATCGCGCAGGACGCCGTCGCACCTTATGCCAATGCCGGAAAACTCAAGCAGTTCAATGCAGGGGAATCCCTGCTGGCAGGAGTCGTCTCGGTGCCGACGCGCGGTCATACCCCGGGGCATGCCGGTTATCTGTTCTCGTGGGGCGAGCAGCAGTTGCTGGTCTGGGGAGATATCGTACACAGCCACGCGGTACAGTTCGCACGTCCGGAAGTTTCGATTGAATTCGATACGGACCAGAAGCAGGCAATTGCGACCCGCAAAAAGGTCTTTGCCGAAGCAGCCAGCAAGAAACTCTGGATAGCGGGTGCGCATCTCCCGTTCCCGGGAATCGGTCACGTGCGTGCGGAGCGCAAGGGTTACGCCTGGGTGCCGGTGGAGTATGCGCCGCTTCCCGCCAAGCCATAAGGCCGATCAGAAAGGAAATTCATGTCCCGACCTCTGACGACTCTACTGCTCAGCGGCATCCTGGCAGCAGCTGCCTTGCCTGCTTCCGCCCAGACGGAGTGCTGGGTCAAACGCGTCGAATATGCCGACATGCGTGCGCCAAAATTCGCGACCTATGCCAAGGCCTTGCTGGCAGCCGAAAAACTGATCGCAAAAAACCAGGCCTTTCTCGATACGCCGGTGCCGGTACGCATGCGCACAACAATCAGTGCCGGCGAGATCGGTGCCGGACTCTGGGTCTACCCATTCCCCGAGAAGACCGAATACAGCAAGGTCTGGATCAAGGGCAAATGCGAGGTCTATCCGGCATCCGACACGATCGGTGCGATGATAGGTGGCGCCGGGGTGGTCTTCAACAGCGGATTGGATGAGCGGTTTTTCGCCGGCCACGGCCAGGGTATGCCTAAATACGACGGCACGGTTGCAGGCTATCCGATATATAACGGCTGGGTAGTGATGACACGTGACGGTCGCCTGCCGTGGGTACCGCAAACATTGGCCGACCGCATCGACCGGGAAGGCGCCGCGCGCGAAAAGAAGCTGGCGGAGTGGAAAGCCGACATGGCGCGCAACAGGAAACCCGACCAGTCTGCGCTGCTCTCTGCCTACGAGATGATAAAGAAGACCGATCCTGCGGGTGCGGAAAAAATGATGGAACAGATCAAGGAAAGCGGCGAGGAACACGCACGCCTGCAAGCCGAAGTCTATCCGCGCATATTGGCCCAGCTTGAAAAATCGGTAGCCAGCTACCGGCGCCATCGCGCCTCGTTTTCACCGGAGGAGTTGGCCGCACCGGCTGTCTGGACCGATACATCCGGCGAGGGCCGCAAGAAGGTCGATGCCGCCGCCCGTCAATTGCGGACTTTACCGGCGGAGAGAAAACAGGAAATCGATGCGCTCAGCCACCAAAATCGGCAACTCACCCGACAGATGCAGGATGCCACGCGCGCCAAAGACACGAAACTTGCGGAACAGTTGCGTGCCGAGATCGCCGTACTGGCCAGGAAAGCGCGTGCCATCAAGCAGCAGCACGAGGAGCAGGTTGCGATGCAGATTGCCGACCTCAATGATGAATATGCACTGGCGCACCTCAAACCGGGAGCGAAGGAGCAGGCGCTGGCCTACAAGCCGGACTCCGCCTTCTTGAAGCCCGACCCGTCGCGCATCTCGTTAATTCTGGTGCGCTTCGAATCCAAGGGTGAGCGGGATGGCCGCGGCGACTGGATCAAACGCGCACAAGAAAACTTCGATTTTGCAGAACTGGCGGCGTTGCTGCACTAAGAAAAAGGGGGTACGCAGAAGGGGCTTGTCGTACGCCTCCGGGAGCAAAAGGCAAAACGTGACCCCTGCATACTACCGTGCCGATCAGCCGTCCGGCGCCCGCCGGATGATCGGGCATGACAGAGAAGGGCTTCCCTCAAGGGAGGCCTTTTTCTTTTTCCCCGCGAGGCAGCACTGGTGGGCCCGGATGAAGACGTTGTTCCATGACTGACAGCTAATCGACAGCTTCGGCGTGCACAATGCCGGGCATTGACGATCATGTCTCCGGAGGGCAACAGCCTTCTGTTCAAGCCCTGTGGAGACACGGGGCTTTTTTTCCGGCGTTCCGCGGTGCATGTGATGGCTGCGGGCAGCTGCGGATGACGCACCGGCCATGCCAGGATGCGACCATGCGACTACTTCTGGCGGAAGACGAACACGAGCTGGCCGATTGGCTGTGCCGCGCGCTCAAGCAGAACGGCTACCAGGTCGACTGGGTGGACGACGGCCGCCTGGTGGAGAGCAGCATCCGGCAGTTGAAGTACGATGCGCTGATCCTCGACCTCGGCCTGCCCGGAATGGACGGCCACTCGGTGCTGGCGCGCCTGCGCGAAGCCGACGTGCGGCTGCCGGTCTTGATCCTGACAGCCCGCGATTCGTTGCTCGAGCGCGTAAGCACGCTGCGCGAGGGCGCGGACGATTTTGTCGCCAAGCCTTTCTCCATCGAGGAACTGGAAGCGCGGCTGATGGCCCTGATCCGCCGCGCGCGCGGAACGGAGCATCCGCGCCTGGCATGCGGCCCGCTGGTCTTCGACGTGACGACGCGCCAGTTTTTCCTCAACGGCACCGCGCTCAGCATGTCCAAGCGCGAGTACACGCTGCTGCGCGCGCTGATCCAGAACACCGGCGAGCCGCTGACCAAGCAGGAAATCTACGACCGCGTGTTCGAGGACGAGGTAGATGTGATGCCGGAGGCGGTCGAAGTGCTGATCTACCGCGTGCGCAGGCGGCTGGAAGGCAGCCCGGTGCACATCGTGACGCTGCGGGGTATCGGCTACCTGCTGGAACTGCGATGAGCTGGCGCGCACCGCTTTTCCGCTGGAGCCTCAAGCGTGCTGTCCTCACGTTGCTGCTTCCGACCTTTGCCGTCATCGGCGCCATCGAGTTGTGGGCGACTTACCGGACGGCGGTGGATGCCGCCAACTCCGCCTATGACCGCTCGCTGCTCGGCGCGATCAAGGCGATCGATGCCAACATCTCGACGGAATCGGGCGGCGTGGCGGTCGAGCTGCCGTACACCATGCTGGAATTCTTCGAGCTGACCGCAGCCGGCGAGGTGTATTTCCGCGTCGGGACGGAGAACGGTTTGATCGAAATCGGGAGCCCTGACTTGCCGCGCCCACCGCATCCGCTGCAATCCCGCGTGCCGCAATTCTACGACGCGGTGTATTTCGGGCAAAAGGTCCGGGTGGGCACCTACGCACGCAACCTGGAAAGCGCCGCGGGGCAGGGCGATGCCTTGCGTAACCGGGTCATCATCCAGGTGGCCGAAACGCTCAAGTCGCGCTCGGACTTCATCAGCAGCTTGCTGTTGCAAGGGGTACGCCGCGACCTCATCCTACTCACCGCGGCGGGCGTGCTGCTGGCGCTGGTTCTGAGCCTCACCCTGCGTCCGCTGTCGCGTCTGCGGGACGAGGTGCGTGCACGGTCGCCGCTCGACCTGACGCCGATCGACATTGCCGCCGTCCCGGTCGACGTGCGTCCCCTGGTGGAGGCGATCAACCTCCACATGGCGCGCACGCAGGCAATCCTCGAAGGGCGCCGCCGCTTCCTTGATGACGCGTCCCACCAGTTGCGCACGCCGCTGGCGACGCTGCGCACGCAGTTCGACTACGCACTGCGCGAACAGGACCCGACCAATGTCAGAGCGGCGCTGCAGGCGGTATCCCGCCAGTTGAACCGGGCCACGCGCCGCACCAACCAGATGCTTTCGCTGGCGAAGGCCGATGCGGCCGACCTGGTGCTGTCGCTAGTCGACCTTGCGCAACTGGCGCGAAGAGTGGCAGGCGAAATTGTGATCGCCGCGCGCGAGAAAAAGATCGATCTCGAGCTAGTTGGCGCCGACGAGCCGCTGATCGTGCACGGCCACGCCGATTTGCTGAGGGAGGCAGCGCTGAACCTCCTGCACAACGCCATTCGCTTCGCACCGGAGAGTGGGCGCGTCAGTTTGCAAGTCGCGCGCAATGGTGAACATGCAACCCTTGCTGTTATCGACAACGGCCCAGGCATCCCGGAGGATGAGCTGCCGCGCATGGGCGAACGTTTCTTCCAGGCGAGCAACGCGCACGCCGACGGCTCCGGACTCGGCCTTGCCATCGCGCGCGCCGTGCTGGAGCGGCACGGCGGTGTCGTGACCGTCGCCAACCGGCCCGGCGGGGCCGGATGCGTCGCCACGCTGGCGCTGCCGCTCACTCAACTCCCATCGTTGACAGGTAGCTGACAGGAACGGATTGCTACAGTCTGCGCACTACCGGTGTGCATGACATCCGGGACGACTACAAGGAGAAGACATCATGAAGAAACTGACCTGCCTGCTCGCGCTGGGCCTGTTTTCCGCGGCCACCATAGCCGGCCCCTTCGACAAGACCGAATGCATTGCCGGCGCCAAGCCGGGTGGCGGATTCGACCTCACTTGCAAGCTGGCGCAGACCGCCTTGCTGGAAACGCAAGTGATCAAGGATCCCATGCGCGTCACCTATATGCCCGGCGGCATCGGCGCGGTCGCCTACAACGCGGTCGTCGGTCAGCGTTCCGGGGAGCCGAATACCATCGTCGCGTTCTCCGGCGGCTCGCTGCTCAACATCGCGCAGGGCAAATTTGGCAAGTACACCGAGAACGACGTGCGCTGGCTGGCCGTGATCGGCGCCGACTACGGCGTGGTCGCCGTGCGCAAGGATTCTCCGTACAAGACGCTCAAGGATCTCGCCGAGGCCTTGAAGGCGGACCCGGCCAAGGTGGTATTCGGCGCGGGCGGCACCATCGGCAGCCAGGATTGGATGAAGGCGGCGCTGACCGCGAAGATCGCCGGCGTCAGCCACAAGACGATGCGCTTCGTTGCGTTCGAAGGCGGCGGCGAGGCGTTGTCGGCGCTGCAGGGCGGGCATGTGCATGTGTTTGCCGGCGATGCCGCGGAGCTGGCGGCGCAGGTCAAGGCCGGCGCCTACGTCCGCCTGCTCGCCGTGCTGTCGGAGAAGCGCCTGCCTGGCGTGCTCGCCGATGTGCCCACCGCAAAGGAGCAGGGTTTCGACGTCGAATGGCCGATCGTGCGCGGTTTCTACATGGGCCCAAAAGTCAGCGATGCCGACTTCAACGCATGGACGGAAGGTTTCAACCGGATGATGCGGATGCCGGAATTCGCGAAACTGCGTGAAGAGCGCGGCATGTATCCGTTCTCGATGACCGGCGAGATGCTCAATCTCTACATCAAGCGCTACACCCAGCAGTACCGCAAGCTTGCGGCGGAATTCGGCCTGGTCGGGGAGAAGTGATGAGCGACCGCATCCTGGGCTGCCTCGCGATAGCAGGAGCTGCCGCCATGGCGGCAGCGGCATGGGGCTATGCCGCGCCGGTGGAATACGAGCCTGTCGGACCGAGGGCGTTCCCGCTGCTGCTGGCACTCGTCATGGCAAGTTGCGGCGCCTGGCTGGCCTTGCGGCCGGCGCAGCATGCAGACTGGCCGCAAGGAAACCGGCTTGGCCGCATCACGATATGTGCCGGCGCCATTGTTGTCTACGCACTGCTGTTTCAGCTGCTGGGCTTCATTCTTGCCACGGTGCTGATGGCGCTGCCGGCCGGGCGCGTATTCGGCGGCACTTGGCGGCAATGCATCGCCGGAGGCATCGGCTTGGGCATCGTCTTGTATCTCATGTTCGACAAAGTGCTCGATGTGGTGCTGCCGCTTGGCATCCTGCACTGGAACTGACCGGGGAATCATATGGAAACCTTGTCTCACCTCGCCACTGGTTTTGGTGTCGCGCTGCAACCGGTTAACCTGCTTGTGGCAGCCTTGGGCGCCTTCCTCGGCACAGTGGTCGGGCTGCTGCCCGGTCTGGGGCCGATCAACGGCGTCGCCATCCTGATGCCGCTGGCATTCGCACTCAAGCTGCCACCGGAGACGGCACTGATCCTGTTGGCGGCGACCTATATCGGTTGCGAATACGGCGGCCGCATCTCCTCGATCCTGCTCAACGTGCCCGGCGATGCCGGCGCCATCATGACCGCCATCGACGGCTATCCGATGGCGCGCAAGGGGCTGGGCGGCGTGGCGCTGTCGATCTCGGCCTGGAGCTCCTTCGTCGGCTCGATCGTGGCCACGATCGGCATTGCGATCGCCGCGCCGATACTGGCGAAATGGGCACTGGCCTTTGGTCCGGCGGAATACTTTGCGCTGATGATCTTTTCCTTCGCCTGCATTGCGGGGCTGATCGCCGACCAACCGGTCAAGGCGGTGCTGGCCACGGTGATCGGACTGGCGCTCTCCACTGTGGGCGTGGATGCCAACTCCGGGGTGTACCGCTTCACCTTCGATTCGGTGCACCTGGGGGATGGCATCCAGTTCATCGTGGTGGTGATCGGGTTGTTCTCCGTCAGCGAAATCCTGCTCATGCTAGAACATGCCGTGCACGGTCCATCGGCGATCCCTGACACCGGGCGCAGCATGTTCAACCTGAAGGAAATGGCGCAGACCTGGTGGGGCACCGTGCGCGCATCGCTGGTGGGCTTCGTGGTCGGTGTGCTGCCGGGCGCCGGGGCCACCGTGGCTAGCGCGATGTCGTATTCGATGGAGAAGCGACTGACGGACAAGGAGGGCACCTTCGGCACCGGCGACATCCGCGGCGTTGCCGCGCCCGAGGCAGCCAACAACGCATCGGCGAACGGCTCCTTCGTGCCCATGCTGACGCTGGGCGTGCCGGGATCGAGCACGACGGCCGTAATGATGGGGGCGCTTACGCTGTACAACATCACACCGGGACCGGCGCTGTTCGATCAGGAGCCGCGCTTGGTGTGGGGGCTGATCGCGTCCATGTTCGTCGGCAACCTCATCCTGCTGGTGATGAACATCCCGCTTGCCGGCGTGTTCACGCGCATGCTGAAGGTACCTAACTGGGCACTGGTGCCTGGCATCCTGGCAGTCAGCGCGGTGGGTGTGTACGGCGTCCATGCAACAACCTTCGACCTGGTTCTCATGGCGGTCTTCGGTATTGCCGGCTACCTGCTGCGCAAGTGCGACGTGCCGATGGCGCCGCTGATCCTGGGTTTTGTACTTGGCGGAATCGTGGAGCAGAACCTGCGGCGCGCACTGTCGATCACCAATGGGGAAACCGGCATCCTGTGGGAAAGCCCGATCTCCATCGGCCTTTGGCTGGCCGCAGCGGCCATTGTTGCCGGTCCGCCGGTTTACCGTTCGGTCAGGCGCCGGCATCAGTCGTTATCTGAGTCCCGGGAACGGCAGGATGCATTACTTCAGGGGGAGTGAAACCGCAGGCAGGCGAAACGTAATGTGCCATTGAGAAACCTCAATGCCGCTGAATGCCAGCTTATTAACATTGCGGCATACATGCTTTTCCGAAAAGAACAAGATGTAAGGCGCCGCGCAGGAATAAGATGTGCAATTTGGCGGTCGTAGCGGGATGCGATGCAAGGGGGCCGCCGAGGTGCGCCCGGCGCGCCGCAGTGCGGGCACTGCAAGCGGTGGGCAACGCCGCAGCGCGCTCGCTACGGCCAGCAAAATTGTGCAGATTATTCGTGCGCGGTGCCTAAGTACCGGAGCCGGCGGTAGATAAACGTACCGGCACCACATTACTGGCCCTCCCTTCGCGGAGGGCCTTTCATTTTGCTGCGGAGCCTCGGTTGCTCGCGTTGCCTCGCTGCTGCGGCGCGTCATAGCGATGTTCAGGTTTGACCGGATCTGCCGATGAATTTCCCCTTGTCTTGCCAAGCAGGGCCGTCATCGCTTCCGCCGGCATCGGCTTGCCGTAATAGTAGCCTTGCGCCGATGGACAACCGTGCGCGTCAAGGAATGTCGCCTGCTTGGCGGTTTCGACACCCTCGGCAATGACTTTCAGACGAAGGGTGTGCGCCATGGCGATGATCGCCGTGACGATTGCCATGTCGTCCTGATCCTGGCCGATCCCGCGCACGAACGACTGGTCGATCTTGAGGGCGGTCAGCGGGAAGCGTTTCAGGTAAGACAGGCTGGAGTAGCCGGTGCCGAAATCGTCGACGGACAACTGGATTCCCATGTTGCTCAGCCTTGTCAGTGGTGCGAGATTGTCTTCCACCGGCTGCATCAGGACGCTTTCGGTGATCTCCAGATCGAGTGCGCTGGCCGGCAATCCGTTCTGCGCCAGGATCTGTTCCACGTTGTCGGCAAAGCCGGGCTGCAGTACCTGGCGAGCCGACAGGTTGACGGCGATCGCCATGTCCGTGTGACCGGCGTCGCGCCACTGCCTGAGCTGACGGCAAGCCTCGCCCAGAATCCAGTCGCCGATCGTCAGGATGAGGCCGGTTTCCTCGGCGATCGGGATGAACTCCGATGGCGGGATGAAGCCGCGTCCCGGCAACTGCCAGCGCAGCAGCGCTTCGGCCGAGAAGATGCGGCCGCTGGCGATGTCCACTTGCGGCTGGTAGTGCAGGCTCAGCTCGCCGCGCCCAAGCGCCTGGCGCAACTGATTTGCCAGCAACAGGCGGTGCTGCGCGGCCGTGCTCAGGGCGGGGGTGAAGAACTGGTAGTTGCCGCGCCCTTTTCCCTTGGCGTGATACATCGCTATATCGGCTGCGCACATCAGGGTCTCCGCATCGTTCCCGTCGTTCGGATACAGGCTGATGCCGATGCTGCCGCCCACATGCAGGTCGTGCGGACCGATCAAGAAAGACGCTTCGAGCGCCTGCAGCGCCTTTTGTGCAGTTGCTGCGGCTTCGTCCCCATGTTGCAGTCCCGGCAGCATCATGATGAATTCATCGCCTCCCAGGCGCGCCAGTATGTCTTCATCACGCAAGCATTGCTCCAGGCGGGATGCCGCCATTTTCAGCAACTGGTCGCCGACCGGGTGGCCGAGCGAGTCATTGATGTGCTTGAAGTAGTCGAGGTCGATGAAAAGCATCGCGACGATTTTTCCCGAACGTTCGGCTTGCGCGATTGCTTCGCCGACGCGCTCCTGCAACTGCTGGCGATTGAGCAGGCCGGTCAGCATGTCGTGATGCGCCATGAAGCGGATACGCTCCTCTGCCTGCTTGCGTTCGGTGATGTCCTTCCCGGTGCCGCGGTAGCCCTTGAATTTGCCGCTGGTGTCGAATAGCGGCTCGCCGTTGATGGAGTACCAGCGGACCCAGCCGTCGTCGTGGCGCAACTTGTACTCCAGGTCGGTAAACGGCTGGTGCGCTTCGACGGCAGCCTGGTGTGCCGCCATCGCTGCTGCATCGATCTCGCAGGGAAGCTCCCAGCGTGTCTTGCCGATGAACTGGCTGGCTGATGCGCCGCCTTTTTCCTGGATGCCGCCCGACATTGCCGTGAAGCGGAACTGGGCATCCTGTTCCCAGTACCAGTCGGACGACAAATCGGCCAGGCGGCGAAAACGATCTTCGCTCTCGCCCAGTTCGCGCGCCGTCCGGCGCTGCTTTCCGATGATCAGTGCTATGCCGGCCAACCCCAGTATCGCAATCAGCGTGACCGCTCCCAGCGCTTGGCCCACACCTTCGCGCGCAGCATGCACGAACGGGGTGATGGGCCGGATGATTTCGAGCACGCCGCGCACATCGCCTTCCTTCCAGTCGGTCTTGGGACTGGCGGGATGGGTATTATGGCAGGCGATGCATTGTGCCCGCATCCGGTCTGCCACCGCATAGCGCATCGCCATCTGCCCCTGGTACTGTTCGATCCGGTAATACGGCTGCGTCGCATCGCGTTGCAAGGCGGCAAGCGCCTCGCGCTCGAACTCATCGCGGGCGCCGCCGTCCTTGCGCCAGGGGAAAGGATATTCACTGTAGAGCCGCGCGCTGGCGCCTTCACCGCGCTGATCGAGGCGCTTGCCCAGTTCGATGGTCAGGGTGGCCGGCAGCGGAATCGTGTTGTCCTTGCCCTGGTGATCGTGCGTAATGTCGGTACCATGGTGGCGCACTTTCTCCACCACCTCCGAGGTGTACAGATCGCGCAGTTCTTCCAGCGTCAGCGACTGCTGGCGCGCGCCTTGTACCGCCATCGTGGAAACCAGTTGTTCCTGCAGCCTGTCCAGGTGCCAGAACGCTACCGCGGCAGCTGCCACCACCAGGACCACCAGCAACGGCACTGCTTGCTCGAATAGGAAGAGGCTGGCGCGTTGCCGCCAGGTAGTCAAGGAGCGATGACGGTCATTCATGTGGATGCGCCGGTGTACCGCATCCAAGCGCGCATATTTCATTGCGACAATATGATTCTTGCATGTTCGCGCAAGGATGCCCTTTCTCAAGAGCAGTATAGGAAAGGCAAGAGCTGCGGCAAGCTCTTTCACGGCTTTTCGTGTTCATCGACTGCAATGGATTCCGGCATCCGCCACGCTTCCGGCCATTCACAATCAGGTATAGAGTGAAATCAAGCCGGACGGAACCGCCTCCGGACATGATGAAGTATCTATCGATTCGGCGGCGCGAACCGCTGGTGATGTAAGGAAATGAAGATAGCAAGCGAGGCAAGGAGGCGCAGTCATGTTGCATAGTGCAAACAAGCTCAGGGGATTCGCCATCGCCGCCACCGACGGCGAGCTGGGGAGCATCAAGGATGTGTACTTCGACGACGCCGGCTGGGTAATCCGCTATCTCGTCGTGAACACCGGCGGCTGGCCCAATGGATTCGATGTGCTTCTTTCGCCGAGATCGGTGCTCGACGAGGAATGGGAGCACCGGGCTCTCCGTGTCGACCTGACAATGCAGCAGATCAAGAACAGCCCGAGCATCGATACCGCCAAGCCGGTGTCACGGCAGCATGAGGAAGAGTTCAACACTTACTACGGCTACCCGTTCTATTGGGCCGGCCCGCATCGTGGCTCGGCCGTCTTCCCGGGCGTGATCGAAAAGAAGCCGCTTGAACCGGCGGATGTGCTGGCAATCAGGAAGAGACTGGAGGAGGAGCAGGCGAACGCCGATCCCCACCTGAGAAGCTGCAGCGACGTAGTCGGATACCACATCCATGCGACAGACGGGCAGATCGGGCACGTGGAGGACTTCCTGTTCGACCGGACCGATTGGTCGATCCAGCTGATGGCGGTCGATACGCGCAAGTGGCTGCTTGGGAAACATGTGCTGATTTCGCCGAGGCAGATCGAGCGCGTGAGCTGGGAGGACAAGTCGGTGTTCGTCAACGTGACCCGGAATCAGGTGGAGCACAGTCCGGAGTATGACGCGGCTCATCCGCCGGAGAGCGGGGCGGAACTGGAGATGATGTATCGGGTGGAACGTTTGGGTTCGCAGCGCCCGCCAAGTCATCGGTGACTCGTGACTTGACTACTTGCCCTGCGCCGCAGCCGCCCGCTTCGCCCGGTACCGTCGCAAACCCCAATACCCGAGCAGGCCCAGCGACAGGATCGACAGTGCAAGCGCCCCGTAGAACACATAAACGTTCGCGTAAAGGAACGAATCCAGGACCGAGATATTCCCCTTGTTCCCCGTGCTGTACTTGTTTCCCACCCGCAGCGACGTGACCGGATACTTCGGATTGCTCAGGTCGATGACCACCAGGTCGCCGGTGATGCCGCCCTGTACCCCCGGATCGAGCACCGCATCGCCCAGTGTCGCCAGCCCCTCGTTGTTCTGCGACGTAAAGACGAGCACCGAGCGGCCTTTCTTGTACATGGACTCGAACTCCATGATGATCCCCGTGCCCGTCCCGAGGCCGCTCTTCTGCCGGCTGTAGGCGATTGCCGCTTCCGCGTTCCAGCTCCCGACAGTCGGATAGGGGACGCGCGGGGTGTCGGACAGCTTCAGCGGCGCCGCTTCCATGTAATGCTTCGGCACATCATTCGCCTTGCCGACCACGAGGATCTCACCGCCCCATCCGGCGGGTTCGTCGAACGTGACCTGGGTGCCGAACAGAGGAAAGCCGTTTCGCTGGGTCACCATGCCGACGACATTGAGCGCCGTTGCCAGCGCGACATCGTCGGGCTTGGGCAGGTAGACGATCGTTTCGTAGCCGTCCGGCCAGCGGGTGAAGGGAAAACCGTTCAGCGCGAACAGCTCGATCTTCGGCATTTCCACGAAATGCGGCATCGGCGGAAAGTACAGGGTCGAGTTTTCGTAGAGGGTCACGAAGAGACCATCCGTCTGCAGGGTTTCGCACAGGCCGCCGAGAGTGTTCAGGGAGGGCGAGAAGCTGATCGTGTTGGCGCCCGGCTTGAAGACATAGGTCGGGATGTCGATCTTGTAACCGTCGATGAAATTCCCGCTCACACTGTCCAGGTGAATGGCGCGCAGGGCCTTGCCGTTGACCGAGACATTCAGCGCCGAATTGTTCTTCAGGCCGGCGCCGTAGGAAAAATTCACCGACAGCTTCGCATAATGGTTCTGCTTGATCAGGAAGTCCGCCGGCAGGCGGAAGGACAGCGTGACCGAGTTGCTGTTGAGACCATGGAAGGTAGTGGTCGGCAGGTTCAGGGTGCGGAAATCGTAGACCTTGTCCGAACTCAGCACGTTGCGGCCGCTGTACATCGTCACATCCGGCATGCTGAACTCCAGCGCATGCAGTTCATCCGTGTCGGGATAGGGCATTGACATGTTGGCTAGCGTCGCGGCGGCGATCTTGAGCGCAGCGGCACGTTCGTCGGCGATGACGATCAGCGCGTGCAACGGGTCCCAGCCGCCTTCCTTTTCCGGCAGGTGGAAAATCTTCAGCAGGCCGCCATCTCCCTGTGGAAGCTCGATGCTGTTAACCGCCAATGCCGCAAGCGCGAACTTGCGCGAGCCGATAAGCACATTGTCGACACCGGGACGCAACTCGCGCGATACGCTGAACCTGACCTTGCGGTAATCGAAGCGGCGCGCGATGCCCGACGCCACCACGGTGGCCAGCGTCGCCGCTTCGGCTGTCAGCCGGTCGGTGACGATATGCACATCAACTTCCGGGAACTGCTTGGGGTCGAAGATCATCGCCGTCGCGGCACCCAGTCTGCGCGGTACGGGTTTCAGGTCGTATTCCAGCTCGATGAAGGAATCCACGACGCTGACATTGGTCCAGAGGTCAGGCGCGCAGGGCGGTTCGCACTGCTGCCGTGAATAGTGCTGAGACACGTGGAAGGACAGGACGTTGTATCCCGGCTTCAGCAGGTTGACCGGGATATCGATCGCGGCTTCCACGTTGGGCGCTTGCGGATTCAGCTTGGTCTGTGCGACCGGCTCGTCATTGACCTTGACGATCATCTGTGAGATTTCGCCGATCAGGTTGTTCGATACGCTGTAGCGCAGGGTGAGGATGGCACGGCGCACGTTCCAGCGCTCCGGGACGGGGACGGAAATGCTTTCGGAACCGTTGATGCAACGCAGCTGGATCGAGGAAAGAGCGGTCAGCTTCTGCAATGGAACTTTTGCGCTCTCCGCCTGTGCAGCGGAGGCGAGGAACAATGTCAGAACGAGAACGAGCTTAATGAGCATGCGGCCTCACGGCATGCAGGGCGATGTCGGTCAGGCTCTCGCCGTACACGTATCGCACGATTTCGGGGAAGGAGTGCATGTCGATCACGAACTCCGCGCCACACAGCAGATGGCCGTCGCGCTCGACCGCACGCTTGACGGTGCAGTCGAGGTGGTATTCGTGCCCCTCGCTGTCCTTCACGTCGATCGCGACCGGTTCCTGTTCGTGCACCTCGAACGGCACGTCCATCACCATGCCGACGCCTGTCAGCGATACGTCGGACAGCCTGCCGATGACATGCGCATTGTGCAGCGGGAAATCGACCATTGCCGTGCCGTTGGCGCTCATGCGGCTGAACTTCCGCGCGTGACGGTGCTCGATGTGCTCCATGCCCCAGATGAAGCCGAGATACAGCTCGTACCAGAACCAGCCGCCCACGGCCACCAGCTTGTCCCGGAGATAGGGCGTGGAACACCATTTCACCAGCATCTTCCACAGCGCGGCCAGCGCCTGCTTCAGCAGCATGAAGGCGCAATCCTTCACGGCCTTGATGCCCATCCTGAGGAAGTAGAAGAGCATGCGTGCGCTGCGCCGCGAGCGCGACTTCATTTCCCAGTTGTCGCGCCAGCGCTGGCTGTCGCCGAAGACGAAACTAACGATGTTCGGGTAGGCGACCAGGTTGGTCATGAATTCGCCGCCGCAGAAGTACAGGTCGCCTTTCTTCACGATGCGTTGTAGCTTGCTCTCAAAATGGTATTGCTGCCCGTAGCTGTCCTTCGCTTCAAGGATCACCCGTTCCTGTGTCTTGATCGGGAAGGGCGGCGCGATCTCGAAGCCGATGCCGGAGAGCGAGATATCCTTCACTTCGCCTGCCACCGCCTGCTTCATCCGCGGGAAATGCACATTGACCGGTCCGCTGGCGCTGATCCTGTGGAACTTGCGCACCTGCTTGCGCTCCCAGAACGCGCCCAGCGACACCAACGCAAGGTAGAGGTTGTAGACGCACCAGACGCCAGTCACCATGATCACGTCGCGCAGAATCGGTTCGTCGAACCATTTGATTCCGGCCAGGACGAGCGCGACGATGTTGACCAGGATGACCAGGAAGAAGGGCGCCGACAGCGGGCTCAGGTAATTGTTCTGGTTCATCACGCCCTTGGGTGTGACCTTGAAGGACGGCTTGCGCGGGTGCAGCAGGACGGAGATCACTGCCGGGATCAGGAACATGGCTTGCACGCTTTCGTAGATCTCCGAGAAGAACGGCTGCCGCGTGCCCTTGTAGAAGAAGTTCATCACGACGAAGGTGCTCAAGACGAAGGGCGCCGCATAGGCGAGGATCTGCAGCCATGACGCGTCGTAGATGTTCAGCCCGAAGATGAGGAAGGACGCAGGCGCAACAAAGTAGATGAAGCGCGAGAAACCGAAGAACCAGAAGAAGCTGGAATTGAAGTAGGAAATCCGTTGCGGCAGCGACAGGCCGGGCGTCTTGAGCGGATTGTTGAGCAGCACCAGCTGCACCATGCCCTGCGCCCAGCGCGAGCGCTGGATCACATAGTCGTCGAAGGATTCCGGCGACAGGCCGCACACCATCGGCTTGTTCACATAGACGCTGTTGTAGCCGCGGCTGTGTAGCTGGAAGGCGGTTTCCGCATCCTCGGTGATGGTGGTACCGCAGATGCCGCCGACTTCCTCCAGGTACTTGCGCCGCAGGACGGCGGCCGAGCCGCAGAAGTAGCTGGAGTTCCACGCGTTCATCGCCGGGTGGATGGTGCGGTAGAACATGTCGTTCTCGCCTGACGGGTTGGCGACGCCTTCCAGGTTCTTCTCCACTGGGCAGGGGTTGATGAAGAAGTGCGGCGTCTGCACCAGGAACAGCTTCTCGTCGGCGAGGAAGTGCCCGACGGTGTTCTTCAGGAAGTCATGCGTAGGCACATGGTCACAGTCGAGGATGAGGATCAGGTCGCTGCTGGTGTAATGCAGCGCGTGGTTGATGTTGCCGGCCTTGGCCTGGCGGTTGGTTTCGCGGGTGATGTAGCCGATGCCGAGGTCCGCCGCAATCTGTTTCATGCGGTAATGGCGTTCCCACGCGTCCATGCCTTTCTCGGGATGATTGCGTTTGTTCTCCGTACCGCCGTCGTCGATGATGTAGATGTGCAGCTTTTCCTTCGGATAGTCGATCTGCGTGGCCGCCGTCGCCGTCGCCAGTACGATCTCGTCCGGCTCGTTGTAGGTAGGGATGAGGACGTCGACGCTGGGCAGTTGCGCCGGATCGTCGGACAGCGGCACCGTCGGACTGGTCATCGGCCAGGCATTGATGAACAGGCCCATGAAGTGGATGGTGATCGCGTACAGCTCGGCGGCATACAGGATGCACATCGCGACGAAGTCCACCGGGCCGGTGTAGGCCAGCGTGTCGAAGCTGCGCCAGAGGATGTAGCGCGCGGCGAGGAAGCCCGAGAGCAGGATGAAGACGATGCGCCACGGCTGCCGGTCGGCGATGCCGGTCTTGTACAGGAGATAAATGACGCCGAGCCCGACCCAGCCCAGTCCGATCTGGTGGTCGAAGTTGAAGTAGGTGCCGGAGAAGTGGATGGAGTAGATCAGTGCGCCGGCCAGCAGCACGGCCGCAGGAACTTGCCAGGAGTGGTTTCCCGAATCAAGCTTCAGCAGGCGTGACATCATGGACGCACCTCGTCGCGACGCACCCGCCCGGCTATCGGTTCCCTCACCCTGGAAGGGGAAAGGAGCCGTGCAGCGATTGACGATGCCGCCACGTCAATTATTACGTTCTTACTTCCTTAGGCCTGCTCCCTCCGGCGCCGACAGCGAATGACTGATCGAGCGCCGGTCTTCGACCGGTTGCGAAGACCCGAAAAACTTCGATCCCACGATGACAACCAGGACTACCGCGGCGAGCGCGACGCCGATCATCGTGAGTTTGTTCATGGGAGACACGGCCGGCGCGGCGGGCTGTGGAGGCGGCGCAGCCTTGTCCTGCTTGTCCAGCTCGATTTCCTGCGGGTTCCAGAAAGCCTTGTAGGCGTTGAAGGGTTCCTTTTTCCCCTTCAGCATCACCTGTTCGGCGAACCGGCAGTAGATCTCGGACTTGTCCGAGAGGGCGTTGTAAGTGTCTTCGGAAATGTAGATCTCGCCGGGATGGGCGGCGGATTCGAAGCGCGACGCGGTGTTCACCACGTCGCCGAAGATGTCGTTCTGCTCGACCACGCAGCGACCGGTATGCATGCCGATGCGCATGAGCACCGGCGTCTTGAACTTCTTCGACATGTTCAGCGCGTCCATGCCCTGCTGGATGCGTGCCGCGGCGCGTACCGCGTCGAGCGCCTGTTCGAAGTAGGACAGGGTGCCGTCGCCGATGGACTTGATGAAGACGCCGTTGTTTTCCTTCACGGCGGGGAAGACGATTGCGTTGTGGTCCTTGATCAGGGTGCGGCTGACCAGGTCGCCCTGGCTTTCCGCGATGGCGGTCGAGCCTTTCAGGTCGGTGAACATCACCGTCAGCGTGCGTGTGAATTTCTCTGCGAACAGCGATTCCATTTTCTCGCGCTGTTCGAGGTATTTTTCCAGATCCATCTGGTCGGCAGATGGGCTCGCATCCTGACTGGTGGGCTCGTCGGTCATGGTGTGCCTGCCATGTTGTATTTATTCAAGATAGACGATTCCATTGGGAAATGCCATGAGGAATATTTCTTGAACACAATGCTCGGGATTGATCTGCACTTCCCGAAAAATCTTTTTTATTCAATTACTTGAGCGATGTTTTTGCGCCGCTAGCAAGAGCCGGACGACACATCGGAAGACGCAGACGCATTTCAGGGGCGTGCGAGTGTGGCATGTGAACCACATGTTTCTCATTGGATATATTGCCGCTTATACTGAAACGGTCACCCCGACAAGGACATGGCGGAAGCAATGGGATCCCACCCGATGTTTGTCCGGCTATTTGCCGGCCGCGGCAAGGCGGCCCGCCTGCTTCTGTTCGCGGCCTTGCTTCTGTCCATTCCTGCGCACGCCGCCGATTCCGACTGGCACGTTTTCCGGAAAGTGTTCATCGATGCCGAGGGCCGTGTCGTCGACAGCGGCCAGGACGGCATCAGTCATTCCGAGGGGCAGGGGTTCGCGATGCTGTTTGCGACGCACTACGGCGACCGCCCGGCATTCGACAGCCTGTGGCGATGGACGCAACGGCATTTGCAGGTGCGCGAGGACAAGCTGTTCGCCTGGCGCTGGCATCCCGGCCAGGGCGTGACGGACAGGAACAACGCGGCCGATGCCGACCTGCTGATCGCCTGGTCGCTGCTGAGAGCCGGCGAGAAGTGGGGCGTCCCGGCCTACCTCGAGGAGGCCGGTGCCATCGCGCGCGATATTCGGGCCAGGCTTTTGCGGCGCACCACGCACGGATTGATCCTGTTGCCGGGAACGGAAGGATTCGACAGTGCGGATGGCGCAAAGGTGAACCCGTCTTATTGGGTATTTCCCGCGTTGCGGGAGCTGCACCGCGCCGATCCGTCGGGAGAATGGCCGGAACTTGCCGGCAGCGGCATCGCCCTGCTGCAGTATGCGCGTTTCGGCCGCTGGGGACTGCCGCCCGACTGGCTCCAGCTGGCAGAGAAGGTCGTGCCCGCGTCCGGATTCCCCGAGCGTTTCGGCTACGATGCCGTGCGCATTCCCCTGTACCTGCTGTGGAGCCGGCAGGAATCCCAAGCGCTCCTGCAGCCGTATCGCGCATTCTGGTCTTACTTTGCCGGTGCGCGCTTCCTGCCGGCCTGGACCAATCTGCGGGACGACAGTGTCGACAGCCATGACGCGCTGCCCGGGATCAAGGGCATCGCGCAATGGCTGGCGGAGGGCGACGCCGTGCGGCTTCCGGCCGTCGATCCGTCGCATCATTACTATTCGGCGGCACTCTTGTTGCTCTGCAAGATGGCCATCGCCGAACGCCGCGGCAGCTGAACACCATGCGCCGCACCGTGCTCGCCGCGCTGCTCCTGACACTCGGTACCCGGGGCTGGGCGGATGGCATGAAGGGCGGGCTGGGTGGCCAGAATGATGGGCAAGCGAGGCCGGCGCCGTCGCGCATCCTCGAACTGAATGAAAAGCGCGCCAACGTTCTGCATGAAGAAACCCCGCCCGGAACGCTGTTGCGCCTGGAGACCCAGGCCGGGCAGGCAGCGGTGCGGGAACGGGCCGACGGCCTGAAATCAAGCAGCCCGGTGCCCGGTAACGTCGTCCGCCACAAGGAATCGGCACCGCACAGGATGCGTTCCACGCACGATACTCGGCCACAGGAACCGGGCATGCCTGACACGCCGCTCGTGCTGAAAATGGCGATGGCCGTCACGCTGCCGCGTGCTGACGGGCCTGACGAACGCCGCCTGTGGCGCATGCTCGACGGCGGGCAATACGATGCGCTGCTGGAAAGGCTGGAGCGGCTGCGTTCGGCCTATCCATCGTGGCGGCCGCCTGCGCGCCTCCTTGCGCTGGCGCAGGAAGGCCAGTTGCGGCAGCGGATCGAGCAGGCGCGCGAGTCCGGCAACCACGAAGCCTTGATCGCGCTTGCGCAAGACCACCCCGGCGCATTCGATTGCACCGGAATCGCTTCGGCCTGGTCGCTCGCGCAAGCCCATGCGGCGCTGGGGCGGCAGCCGGATGCAGGGGAGGTCGTGCATCGGCTGCTGGAATGCCCGGACGAAGCCGACCGGCTGGCTACGCTGTACAAGAGCCGCGAATGGCTGGCCTCCGATTGGGGGCGTCTCATCGCACTCGAAGAACGCATGCCACGCAGTCCGGAAGGCGAGGAAAAGTTCAGCCGGCTGCGCTATGACTACCGGATGGAGCAACTGGCAGCCGCAGTCGACAGCGGCGCAAATGACGCGGCGCTGGGGATGCTGTCGGCGTTGATGCCTGATATCGACAAGTACAAGGACGCGGGAGCCGCGTTGCTGGCTGGCTGGGTCCGCTACCGTGCCGAACAGCCGGGCGGTGCGGCCGCCGCGTTCGCCAATGCACTGCAGTGGGACGCCGGTCAGCATGAAGCTCGTCGAGGCCTGGCCTTGATCGCGCTGCAGGAGAAGCGCCATGAGGAGGCGCTATACCAGGCCGGGCTGATGCCAGAGCAGGTCGCCGGACGGGGCGGACTGCTGCGCGATGTCAGACTCACCCAGGCGCAGGATGCTTATGTCGCCGGGCGGCATGAAGAGGCCGTGCGTTTCCTGCAAGCCGCCAGGGACAACGCGCCGCTGCCGCGCTATGGCGAGCTGCTCGATGCATGGAGCAGGCTGCAGCTCGGCGATGCGGCGGAGGCAGCATCGCGCTTCGCGCGCCTGTATGGCGAGGATCCGGACACGGAAAGCGCGCAGGGTGCCTTGCTTGCGCTGACGCGCGCCGGCAGGGAGGATGAATTGAAGCGGCTCGCGCAGTCCGGACCGGAATCCAGCCCACTCATTGGATTGCTCGCGCGCCGCGACGCTGACGCGGCATTCAGCCGCAAGCGCTTCCTTGCCGCGGCCTCGCTGGATGCGCAGTCCTATGCGGGGCTCGGCAGCGCGGCTGCGGCACAAGCCTCGCTGATCGCCGCGATGCGCAGCAAGAGCGGTTCGGCGGGAATGTCCAGGCTGGACCTGAAGTGGTGGCCGTCCGTCGAAACGGCTATCGCCGCCGGTCCGGCGGGCGAGCTGCGGCTGCGCATGGACCATGTCCTTCTCGACAGCGGTACGTTGCCGCCCAACATGCCGGTAGGCAGTTTTCCTGCCGGCGTAGGCGGATATGCGTATGCGCCGGTCACCCGCGTGCGCGGCTGGCAGCCTCGCCTGTCCTGGCGCGACGAGCGGGACCACGTTTGGGAGGCGGAGATTGGGGCAACACCGGCCGGCGGTGCGGCCGGTGCGGCATGGACGGGGCGCGTCGCCCTCCGCGACAAGGCGGGAGCCTGGCATTGGGCGACTTATCGCGAGCCGGTGAGGGAGTCGATTCTTTCCTGGACCGGCATGCGTGATCCGTACCACGGCGGCGTATGGGGCAGGGTCATCAGGAGCGGCGTGCTCGGCGGCGGGCAGATGCAACTGGACGACCGGTGGAGCTTGTCTGCCCAGGTGGCGGTCGAGCAGCTGGGCGGGGAACGGGTCGCCGGCAACCGGAGGATAGCAGCGGATGCCGGGATTTCCCGGTCGTTGCATGTTGCCGGCATGGATTACGTCGTGCTCGGCATCTCCGCTGCGACCGAGCGCTACGAACACAACCTGAGCCATTTCACCATCGGCCATGGCGGCTATTTCAGTCCGCAGCGTTACTGGCGCATTGGGCCGTCGCTGGATTTCATGACCGAGGAAAACCGCCGCTTCATCCTCCGCGGACGCATCAGCGCCGGACGTACCGGCAAGCACGAGGCGGCCGCGCCCCTGTTCCCGCTCGCTCCGGACGGACGCGTCTATGCATCAAGCAGCGGGACGGGGACGGCCTATGACATGGAGCTGAGCGCGGTATGGAGAATGAACGCGCATGTCCAGCTCGGCGCGATGGTCGCAAAACGGAATTCGCCGCAATACCGCGACCATGCGGCGCTGGGGTTTGTGCGCATTCAGTTCGAATCGGGAAAATCCAGCTTGAGCAGCGACTTGCCCGCCGGCTGGGGAAGGGAATTGTTCTGACCCTCGGCTTCGAGGGCCAGAACGATGTCACAAAGACAACGGATGTGCCGTCAGTTTTTCTGGAGCTTCATGTACGAAAAGCGCGGCCGCTGCTCCTCGGCGGTGGGACGGCGATCCGCATATTCCTGCTCCTCGATAACATCGACGTACTGGCTGCCGTCCATCGGGCGGCCGGCGAATGGACTGGGCGGGGTTTGTATCCTGGCGGCGGACTTCTTTGCGTCTGTCTTGCGGCTGGTATGGTGTTTCATGACTGGCTCCTTTCCTATCCATTGCTGAACAGAAAACCGCGCAGCGTTGCGAGCGGGATATAACCAGTATAGACAGTTTTAGAAAGGATACCGGCTTGCATGCCGGTGTTTCCGCACCCCTGACCCAGCCAATGCGCCTTGTCCCGAAATGCAATCAATCTGGCTGCTGCTGCTACATACGCCTGTCTTCGTTTCCCATACAGTCTTGCCTAAACGACAGGTAACGACTCGCGCCGCAAGGGATCGCCAATGACCCGGCGAGGGCGTCTGCCTGCATAACAGGAGACAGATCCATGCAGCAGTATCCAAAGAGTCCCGTCATCGGGCAGATGATGAGCCAGCCCCTGCTCATCTCCAGCATCATCCAGCACGCCGACCGCTATTTCGGCGATACCGAAATCGTATCCCGCCGGGTCGAAGGCGACATCCATCGCTATGCCTATCGCGATTGTCACCGCCGTGCGCGGCAGATGGCGAGTTCACTCGCGTCACTTGGCGTGAGCATCGGCGACCGGGTTGCGACCCTGGCTTGGAACGGCTATCGCCACATGGAACTGTATTACGCCATTTCCGGTTCCGGCGCGGTCTTGCATACCATCAATCCGCGCCTGCATCCAGAACAGATCGCCTATATCGTCAACCACGCCGAAGACCAGTACCTGTTCTTCGACATGACTTTCCTGCCCCTGGTGGAAAGCGTGGCGCCGCATTGCAAGACGGTCAGGGGATTCGTGATGATGTGCGATCGCGACCGCATGCCGAAAGCGAGTCCGGTCGCCAACCTCCTTTGCTACGAAGACCTGGTTGCAAACAGCACGGACGATTATGAATGGCCGCTGTTCGACGAGATGGCCGCATCCAGCCTGTGCTACACCTCCGGCACGACCGGCAACCCGAAGGGAGCGCTGTATTCGCATCGGTCCACGGTGCTGCATTCGCTCGCATCGGCAATGCCGGACGCGATTAACCTGTCGGCGCGCGATACTGTGTTGCCGGTCGTGCCCATGTTCCATGTGAATGCGTGGGGCCTGCCGTATTCCGTTCCGCTGACCGGGGCGAAAATGGTGTTGCCCGGCGCAGCAATGGATGGCCGGTCGCTCTACGAACTGTTCGAGCAGGAACAGGTGACGTTTGCGGCGGGAGTGCCGACGGTCTGGCTGGGGCTGTTGAACCACCTGCGCCAGTCCGGCGAAAAATTCTCTTCCCTCAAGTCCACCCTGGTCGGCGGCGCCGCCTGCCCGCCGTCCATGATGATGGCATTCCGTGACGAATATGGCGTCGATGTCATCCATGCGTGGGGTATGACCGAAATGTCTCCTCTGGGCACGGTTTGCACCCTGCAGCGGCACCACCTGTCGCTGCCGGAAGCCGAGCGGCAAGATATCCTGGAGAAGCAGGGGCGTCCGGTCTTCGGCGTAGACATGAAGATCGTGGACGACGATCGCCGTGAACTTCCGAGGGATGGAAAGACTTTCGGCAATCTCATGGTCAAGGGACCGTGGGTGATCAGTAGCTATTTCAAGGGCGAGGGCGGTGATGTGCTGCAGGGCGGCTGGTTCCCGACCGGTGACGTGGCAACGATCACTTGGGACGGCTACATGCAGGTTACCGACCGAAGCAAGGACGTGATCAAGTCCGGCGGCGAATGGATCGGTTCCATTGATCTTGAGAACATCGCGATGTCGCATCCGTCCGTGCGCCAAGCCGCCTGTATCGGCGTCTCCCATCCGAAATGGGACGAACGTCCCTTGCTGGTCGTCGAAAAGGCGCCGGGAGCGGACGTCTCGAAAGCGGAACTGCTCGGGTTCTATGAGGGCAAGATCGCCAAGTGGTGGACGCCCGACGACGTCGTCTTCGTCGACGCCCTGCCGGTAGGCGCCACCGGAAAAATCATCAAGGCCAAACTGCGCGAGCAGTTCAAGGATTACCGCCTGCCGACTGCGTAAACCAGCACTTCTGCGCACTGCTGCGCAGCGCGCACCGAACCAACACTACTCGAGGACCATCGATGACGGACGTCATTCTGGAGACACGCCATTTGACCAAAGGTTTCAAGGGATTCATCGCGGTGAACGACGTCAACTTCAAGGTCAAGCGCGGTTCGATCCACGCGCTGATCGGCCCCAACGGGGCAGGCAAGACGACGTTCTTCAACCTGCTGACGAAATTCCTGACGCCCA
>DASPMC010000110.1:0-14447 GCA_035627275.1 Noviherbaspirillum sp. | reverse complement strand
GTCCTTGCCCAGGTGCGCGATGGCGCCGGAGATCGGGCCGACGTGGCCGATCTTGACCACCTGTTCCTGTGCCGATGCTGCACCCGCGAAAGCAAATGCAATTGCGCCAGCCAACGGAATCATTTTTGTAGTGAACTGCATAAATATATCCTCCTAAGGATTGATAAAACACAAGGGTGCTGCAAGACTCACTTGTTTTCTACTCGTCTTCACCGTGATGAGAAGAGCCGTAGCTTTTTGGCCAGAGGCCGCCTTTTCGGATGGAAAAATGCGTCCTCATGACATACTGTTACCATTCAGATTTCTGAACAGGCAGACGGTACAACAGAAAAAACGGTTCGAAAAGAGTTTTTCTACTGTTTTTTGCAATATTCATCAATTTTTATATGCCTAAATTTCGTGCACTGGACAAGGTTGACCGCAAGCTTTTGAACCTCCTGCAGAAGGACAACCAGATGCCCACCCGTACCCTCGCGGAGAAGGTGCACATCTCCCAGCCCACCTGCCTGCGACGCATCCGCGAGCTGCGCGAAGCGGGAGTCATCAGTGCGGACGTAGCCCTGGTCGATCCGTTTGCGCTCGGCTACGGCATGTTGGCTTTTCTCGAGGTGTCGCTGAACAACCAGTCGGACGAGCACATGCAGGAGTTCGAAGCGCGCATGGCGAAAGAGCCCGAGGTCATGCAGTGCTATTTCGTTTCCGGCGAATATGACTACTTCCTTGTGGTGCATGTCATTGATATGGATGCGTACTACCAGTTCGTGCGCAAAGTAATTTCGGGCTCCGGCAATGTGCGCCATTTCCAGTCGCGTTTCCCGATGAAGCGCGCTAAGTTCGCCACACGTATCGCCTTTGACGAAAAGCAGACCGAGCTGCAGGTCCGCGTGTCGAAATAGCCCGTGACCTAATAACGCCGCCAGCGACGGGCGGATGACTGTCGTTAAAAAAATCCCGTCGGCTTCTTTCGCATGTGTGCGAAGAAGCCGACGGGATTTTTTTTGTGGCCGATGGAGATGGGGCGTCAGGCGCGCGCGGGATGTGCGGCAGCGATGCCGCCTTGCTTGCGCGACGGCATCCCGGTGAACGCGAAATCGACATCCGGGCGGCGGCCAGACACGATGTCCGCAATGGCTCGTCCCGACCCGCATCCCATCGTCCATCCTAACGTGCCGTGACCGGTATTCAGGAACAGATTGCCGACTTTCGTCCTGCCGATGTACGGCACGTTCGACGGTGTCAACGGACGTAGTCCAGTCCAGTAGACGGGATTGTCGTAGTCGCATGCATCTGGGAACAATTCACGGGTGCGGCGGGTGATCGCTTCGCAGCGCGTCGGATTGAGGTCGCGCGTGTAGCCGTTCAGTTCGCAGGTGCCGGCCACGCGCAGGCGGTCGCCCAGGCGCGACAGGACCAGCTTGTAGCCATCGTCGGTCAACGACACCGATGGCGCGGCATGCGGGTTTGTGACGGTATAGGTTGCGGAGTATCCCTTGCCTGGATAGATCATCAGATCGATCCCGAGCGGCTTGAGCAGGGGCACGGAGAAGCTGCCCATTGCGACCACAAAGGCATCGGCGCGCAATACCCGGTGAAGGCCGTGCGCATCAATGACCTCGACACTGCTGACCTTTGCCGAAGCGCCGGATCCTTCCGTGATGAGACGCGTCACGGTGCAATTGAACTGGAAGTCGACGCCTGCATCCGCTGTCTTTTGCGCGAGGCCGCTGGTGAACTTGTAGACGTCGCCCGATTCATCGGTGGCGGTATAGTCGCCACCGACGATCTTGTCGCGGATGCTTGCCAGGGCGGGTTCGATCCTGACGACTTCGTTGGCATCGACCGATTGCCGCGGACAGCCGAGCTCGCGCATCAGGCTGGCGGTTGCAATGGCGTGTTCGAATTCGCGGCGGTCGGTATAGAAATGCAGGATGCCGCGGGTGAGATGGTCGTACTCGATGCCGGTTTCGGCACGCACTACCTGCAGCGTTTGCCGGCTGTATTCGGCAATCGCGACGATCTGGCGGATATTGGAGGCGGTACGCGCAGGTGTGCATTCGCGCAGGAAGTGGAGTCCCCATTTCCATTGCAGCCATTCAGGACGGAATCGATACAACAGCGGAGCGTCTTCCTTGCCCAGCCATTTCAGGATCTTGAACGGCGCTGCCGGGTTGGCCCAGGGTTCTGCATGCGAGACGGAGATCTGGCAGCCGTTGGCGAAGCTGGTTTCGAGCGCGACGCCGGGCTGTCGTTCGATGACGGTGACGTCATGGCCGGCCTTGTTCAGGAACCATGCCGAGGCGGTTCCTACAATACCGGAACCGAGGACGATGACTTTCATGAAAACTTATCTCCAATTGCTTGAGCGATAACGGAATTGTAGAAAGTTATCGTTTTTCTGGGCATTCAATCCGGAGACCGGAAATTTCCCCGATGAATGCCTCGAGACGCAGGTTGGCGAAGCGGGAAAAAATTTCCAGATATTCCTATTTCTTTGCAGATTTCAGCTTGGTGATCTCATGGGTCACTGCACGCGTGACCACGTCGCGGATCGATACATGCAATCCACCCTTGATTTCCGTCGCCAATCCTTCGACCGCCGTCTGCAGCACATCGGCCAGGCTGTCACGTACACGTTGCTCGAGCACGAAGTCGATGCGCTCGAGGATTTCGTACAGCACGCGCTCACGGATTTCGCTTTCCAGTCGCTGCCACTCCTCTTCCTCGAGCATCGTCGCTGCACGGGTCTCGATCGAGACAAGACCTTCCTTCGCCTGTTCGACCACCGCCGTGGCGGTTGGTGCGAGCCTGGAATCGTCTGACGACGGACCAGGAATGATTTCCGTCAGGAGGGGGATGCCGGCATCCGAGGTGGTGGTGCTCATGCCTTGTCTGCTTCATAGTGGGTCAGTGGATATCCGCGCTGCTGGTAGAACCGGTAACGCGCGCGGCCGGCGGTCTTGTCTGCGTCGTCGGAGGACACGATCTCGAACATGCGCTCGAAGCGCGCGAAATGTGCGGGCGTGTCGGCCGACAGGTTGACCAGCACATGATGGTGCGGCAATTCCGCATCGTCCCGGTCGGTCAGGATGATCGGCGTGGAGTTGGCGAGCGGATCGCCTGCAACGACATGCGGGAGGAACTCCAGCTCCGAAAACGTCCACAGCGCCTGGTCGAGCGTCATCAGGTCCTGCCTGTCCTTGACCAACAGCACGACTTGGCAATTGGCCGCGCGCGCCTTGCGGGTCAGCCGGCATGCGTAGGCGATCTTGTCTGGTACGTTGCTGTGGAAATCGATGCGCGTCATGTTGTGTCCGCCGCATTGCGCGGCGCATGTTTGCTTATCTTGCGAGCGTCCATCGCGTCAGAAACGGAAGCCGGGCGGTGCATTGCCGGTAGGCGGCGGCAGTTCGGTGGCGGACGGCCGGCTTGGAGCCTTCGTGGTTTGTTCTGCCGCTCCCGGTTTCTCCGCCACGACCGGCGTTGGCGCGGCCGATTCGGCCGGCGGGTTGCGGTAGCTGCGCGGCAGCTTGCTCTTTTCCGGATAGCCGGCGGTGTTCAGCGCGTTATGCCAGGCGCCAGATTCAAAGCCGCGTTCGCGGTACTTGCCGACGGCGAGCAGCGGCAACTGTCCGTCGCCGCCGGCCTTCTTGAATTGCGCGATGTCTTCGCTGGAATGCACGGTCTTTTCCGTGAACGGCACGCCGCGTTCGGTAAGCAGCCTGCGACCTTCGTCGCAGGGCGGGCAATCCTTGGAGCTGTACAGCGTGACCGGGTAGGTTTTCATCGCCTCGGCGACTTCATACGGGAAGTCGGCAGCGCTCACACCGCCGATGGTCAGCGACTTGGTTTCGACGCGTGCAGCAGTCGTTGGCGGCGGCGCATCGCTGTAGTTGACCTTGCCGTCCGGGCCTACCCACTTGTACAGCTGGGCATGCGCCGAACCGGCGCACAGCAGTGCGGCGATGGCGCAGGATTGCAGAATTTGTTTCATGTCTTGTCCCTGAAGATCAGGCTGTCATCCCGTTGTGCCGCAACAACGCATCGATGCTCGGTTCGCGTCCACGGAAGGCCTTGAACGACTCCAGCGCCGGCCTTGAACCACCCATGGCGAGCACTTCGCGCTGGAATTTCTGGCCGATTTCCGCAGAAAGTACGTTTCCACTGGCCGCGGCGGCTTCTTCGAAGGCGCTGTAGGCGTCGGCGGACAGGACTTCAGCCCATTTATAGCTATAGTAACCCGCAGCATAACCGCCTGCGAAGATGTGGCCGAAGGAATTCTGGAAGCGGTTGAACGCGGGCGGGATCATGACGGCGACCTGATGCCGGACTTCGTTGAGCACGTCCTGCACCGATTTGCCGCTATACGGGTCGTAGTCGAAGTGCAGGTGCATGTCGAACAGCGCGAATTCCACCTGGCGCAGGGTCTGCAGGCCGGACTGGAAATTCTTCGCTTCGATCATCTTGTCGAAAAGTTCACGCGGCAGCGGTGCACCTGTGTCCACATGCGCGGTCATGTGCTGCAGCACGTCCCATTCCCAGCAGAAGTTTTCCATGAACTGCGACGGCAGTTCGACCGCATCCCATTCGACGCCGGCGATACCGGATACGCTCAGCTCGTCCACTTGCGTGAGCATGTGGTGCAGGCCGTGGCCGAATTCATGGAACAGCGTGATCACTTCATCATGCGTGAACAAGGCAGGTTTGGCCCTGCCATCGACAACGGTCGGCTCCGAAAAGTTGCAAGTCAGGTAAGCCACCGGAGTCTGCACCGACGCATCGTGCTTGCGGCGTCCACGCGCATCGTCCATCCATGCGCCGCCGCGCTTGCCGTGACGTGCGTACAGGTCGAGGTAGAACTGCCCGACCAGCTGGCCGTTCTTCTCGATGCGGAAGAATTTTACATCCTTGTGCCAGGTCGGCGAGGTGTCCGGTTTCACATCGACGCCGAACAGCGTCTGGATCACGCGGAACAGGCCTTCCACTACCTTGTGCTCCGGGAAGTACTGCTTCACCTCTTGCTCGGAGAAGGCGTAGCGCTGCTGGCGCAGCTTTTCGGACGTATAGGTGACATCCCAGGCTTCCAGCGTGTCAAGGCCGAGCTCCTTCTTCGCGAATGCGCGGAGTTCGGCGAGGTCGTTTTCGGCGAAGGGGCGGGCGCGTTTAGCCAGGTCTTTGAGGAAGGCGATGACCTGCTGCGGCGTCTCGGCCATCTTTGGCACCAGCGAGACTTCGGCGAAATTCTTGAAGCCAAGCAGTTTCGATTCCTCGTCGCGCAGCTTTAGGATCTCGACGATGTTCTGCGTGTTGTCCCATTCCGGCTTCACTCCCAGTTCGGACGCTTTGGTCGCATTGGCGCGATAAATTTTCTCGCGCAACGCGCGCTTGTCCGCGTATTGCAGGATGGGGAAGTAGGACGGGAAGTGCAGGGTGAACTTGAATCCCGGCTTGCCATCCTTTTCCGCAGCAGCACGTGCAGCGTGCTTCACATCATCCGGCAGGCCGGTCAGTTCGCTTTCATCTTCTATGAACAGGCTGTAGTCATTGGTCGCGTCGAGCACGTTCTCGGAGAACTTCGTCGACAGCGCGGCTTGCTTTTCCTGGATTTCGGCGAAGCGGATCTTCTTGTCGTCCGGCAGTTCGGCACCGCCCAGACGGAAGTCGCGCAGGGCATTCTCGATGATCTTCTTGCGGGCCGGCGACAGCGAAGCGTATTCGCCGCCGGCCTTGAGCGCCTTGTACTTCTCGAACAATGCAAGGTTCTGTCCCAGCGCCGTCCAGAACTCAGTCACCTTGGGCAGGTTCTCGTTGTACGCGGCGCGCAGTTCGGGCGTATCGACGACGGCGTTCAGGTGTCCGACCACTCCCCACGCGCGGCCGAGCTTTTCGGTCGCGTTCTCGAGCGGTTCGACAAAATTGTCCCAGGTCACCTTGTCCATGGGCGCTTCAAGCTTCGCGACGACGGCGCGATTCTCGTCGAGCAGCGCGGACACGGCTGGGGTCACATGCTCCGGCTTGATGTCGGCAAAACGGGGCAGGTCGGAAAAGTCGAGCAGGGGATTCAGGTCGGAAGTCATGTTGTTCAGGTTCTTTCTGCGGCTTCGATGGTATTGACGAGCAGCATCGTAATCGTCATCGGCCCCACGCCACCCGGTACCGGGGTGATGTAGCCCGCGACCTCCTTGGCGTTGGCGAAATCCACATCGCCGCACAACTTGCCGTTATCGTCGCGGTTCATGCCGACGTCGATCACGACCGCGCCGGGCTTGACCATGTCGGCAGTGACGATATTACGCTTGCCGGTTGCGACCACGAGGATGTCGGCTTGCCGCGTGTGATGACCGAGGTCCCGGGTCTTCGAATTGCAAATGGTGACGGTGGCGCCCGCTTGCAAGAGCAGCATTGCCTGCGGCTTGCCGACGATATTGGATGCGCCGACCACGACGGCGTTGGCGCCGCGTACTGGATACTCGATCGATTCCAGCATCTTCATCACGCCATAGGGCGTGCATGGACGGAACAGCGGCTGTCCGGTCATCAGCAGGCCGGCATTGCTGATGTGGAAGCCGTCCACATCCTTCTCCGGCGCGATCGCTTCGATCACCTTGTGGGAATTGATATGAGTCGGCAAGGGAAGTTGCACCAGGATGCCGTTAATTTTCGGGTCCTTGTTCAGCGCGTCGATGCGTGCCAGCAGTGCTTCTTCCGTCATGGCGGCATCGTACTTCTCCATCACCGAATAGATGCCGTTGTCCTCGCATGCCTTCACCTTGTTGCGTACATAGACTTGCGACGCCGGGTTGTCGCCGACCAGGATCACGGCAAGGCCGGGCTGTTTGCCCTTGGCGGTGAGGGCGGCGGCGCGCTTGGCTACGTCGGCGCGCAGTTTTTGGGAGAGGAGGTTACCGTCGATGAGTTGTGCAGGCATGGTTCGTTTGCAGGTGGGGTTGGTACGGATTAAAACAAAGATTATAAGTCCGCGAGCGTGGTCAGGCTGTAAAGATCCCCTCCCCGCATGCTGCGACGCCGCACAAAATTCCATATTATGAAAATTAATCTCGTAATTTGAAAAGTTGAAAAAGTGCTGTTAGAATCTTTTCACCGCGCACCATCCAGGCTGTTTCTTGTCAAAAAATCCTCTGGTCGCAACCCGGCCAGAACCAGCACTTAACCTAGGAGACACAACAATGTCCGCCCAGCTCGACCAAGTGTTGGCGCAAGCCGCCAACGATCCCGATGTAATGGAAACGCAAGAATGGCTCGATGCGCTCGAAGCCGTGATTGATACCGAAGGCCCCGAGCGCGCGCATTACCTGATGGAGCGCATGGTCGACCTGGCCCGCCGTCGCGGCGCCCACATCCCGTTCTCCGCCAATACCGCCTACGTCAACACCATCCCCGCCCACCTCGGTGACCACTGCCCCGGCAACCTGGAATACGAAGAGCGCCTGCGTTCCTGGATGCGCTGGAATGCGATGGCGATGGTCGTGAAGACCAACCGTGCGGACGGCGACCTTGGCGGCCACATTTCCTCCTTTGCCTCGCTGGCCAACATGCTGGGCATCGGCTTCAACCATTTCTGGCATGCCCCGACCGAAGAGCACGGCGGTGACCTGCTCTACATCCAGGGCCACTCCTCCCCGGGTATCTATGCCCGCGCCTTCCTCGAAGGCCGCCTGACCGAAGACCAGATGCTGAATTTCCGACGTGAAGTCGACGGCAAGGGCCTGTCCTCCTATCCGCATCCCAAGCTGATGCCGGAATTCTGGCAGTTCCCGACGGTGTCCATGGGCCTCGGCCCGCTAATGGCGATCTACCAGGCACGTTTCCTGAAGTACCTGCACGCACGCGGCATCGCCAAGACCGACAACCGCAAGGTCTGGGCCTTCTGCGGCGACGGCGAAATGGACGAACCGGAATCCATGGGCGCGATCGGTGTGGCCGGCCGCGAACAGTTGGACAACCTCGTGATCGTCGTCAACTGCAACCTGCAGCGCCTGGACGGCCCGGTGCGCGGCAACGGCAAGATCATCCAGGAACTGGAAGCCGACTTCCGTGGCGCCGGCTGGAACGTCGTCAAGGTGATCTGGGGCAGTTACTGGGATGAACTGCTGGCACGCGACAAGGAAGGCATCCTGCAGCGCGTGATGATGGAAACCTGCGACGGCGAATACCAGAACTACAAGGCCAAGGACGGCGCCTATGTGCGCAAGCACTTCTTCGGCAAGCATCCGAAGCTGCTGGAGATGGTCTCCAAAATGTCGGACGACGACATCTGGCGCCTCAACCGTGGCGGCCACGATCCGCACAAGATTTACGCCGCATTCAAGAACGCCCAGGAACACAAGGGCCAGCCGACCGTGCTGCTGGTCAAGACCATCAAGGGCTTCGGCATGGGCAAGTCCGGCGAAGCGCGCAACACCGCCCACCAGACCAAGAAGCTCGACGATGCAGCAGTGCGCGAGATGCGCGACCGCTTCAACATCCCGATTCCGGACGACAAGCTGCCGGAAATCCCGTTCTTCAAGCCGTCCGACGATGCACCGGAAATGAAGTACCTGCACGAGCGCCGCAAGGCACTTGGCGGCTACCTGCCGCAGCGCCGCGTGAAGGCGGAAGAAACCCTGCCGGTGCCGGACCTGTCGGCATTCCATGCAGTGCTCGAGGCGACGCCGGAAGGCCGTGAGATTTCCACCACGCAGGCTTATGTCCGCATCATCACTGCATTGCTGCGCGATGTGAACCTTGGCAAGCGCGTGGTCCCGATCCTCGTTGACGAAGCACGTACCTTCGGCATGGAAGGCCTGTTCCGCCAGATCGGCATCTTCAATCAGCAGGGCCAGCTGTACGAACCGGTCGACAAGGACCAGGTGATGTACTACCGCGAAGACAAGGCCGGCCAGATCCTGCAGGAAGGTATCAACGAAGCAGGCGCGATGAGTTCCTGGATCGCTGCGGCAACGTCGTATTCGACGAACAACCGCGTGATGATTCCGTTCTACATCTTCTACTCGATGTTCGGCCTGCAGCGCGTCGGCGACCTGGCGTGGGCAGCGGGCGACATGCGTGCACGCGGCTTCCTGCTCGGCGGCACCGCGGGTCGTACGACCCTGAATGGTGAAGGCTTGCAGCACGAAGACGGCCACAGCCACATCCTGGCGTCGACCATCCCGAACTGCATTCCGTACGACCCGACCTTCGCGCACGAAGTCGCCGTGATCATCCATGACGGCTTGAAGCGCATGGTCGAGAAGCAGGAAGACGTGTTCTATTACATCACCCTGATGAACGAGAACTACGCGCATCCGGGCTTGAAGCCGGGCACCGAGCAGGACCTGCTCAAGGGCATGTACCTGCTGCAGGAAGGCGACAAGAAGTCGAAGAAGCGCGTGCAGCTGCTGGGCTCCGGCACCATCCTGCGCGAAGCGATCGAAGCGGCCGAACTGCTGAAGAACGACTGGGGTATCACCGCCGACATCTGGTCCGCACCGTCCCTGACACTGCTGGCCCGCGACGGCCAGGATGTGGAACGCTGGAACCTGCTGCATCCCACCGAGGCGCCGCGCGTTGCGCACGTGACCAAGCTGCTGGAAGGTACAACCGGCCCGGTAGTCGCCACCAGCGACTACATGCGCGCCTTTGCCGAACAGATCCGCGCCTTCATCCCGAAGGGCCGCAACTACAAGGTGCTCGGCACGGACGGCTTCGGCCGTTCCGATTCGCGCGCCAAGCTGCGCGAGTTCTTTGAGGTCAACCGTTACTACGTGACGGTCGCGGCGCTCAAGGCACTTGCGGAAGACGGCACGATCGAAGCATCGGTAGTTGCACAGGCGATTGCCAAGTACGGCATCGATCCGAACAAGCCGAATCCGGTGACTGTGTAATTCAATACAAACATTTCTTCGCTTCCTCGGTAGTGTTCCCTCCCTCTTGCAGGGGGAGGGGCAGGGTGGGAGTAGCGAGGTTGAGCAATCACATGATGTAAATCAACCTCCATACCTTCATCCCGACCTTTCCCCTCAGAAGGGGAAGGGGCATGTAGCGGAAGAATAAGAACGAAAGAACGGAGCGAAAGCTATGAGCTTAACGGAAGTCAAAGTCCCGGATATCGGCGATTTCAAGGAAGTGGAAGTCATTGAACTGATGGTCAAGCCGGGCGATACGATCAGTGTCGACCAGTCGCTGATCACGGTGGAATCTGACAAGGCCAGCATGGAGATTCCCTCCAGCCACGCCGGCGTTGTCAAGGAAGTGAAAGTCAAGGTAGGCGACAAGGTGTCGGAAGGCACCTTGGTCCTGCTGCTGGAAGCGGGTGCAGGCGATGCGGCAGCCGCGCCGCAAGCCGCAGCACCGGCACCGGCTGCATCGGCTCCCGCCCCTGCACCGGCAGCCGCTCCTGCGGTGGGCCCGTCCGTGGTCGACGTGCTGGTTCCCGATATCGGCGACTTCAAGGATGTCGAAGTCATTGAACTGATGGTCAAGCCAGGTGACACGGTGAATGTTGACCAGTCGCTGATCACCGTCGAGTCCGACAAGGCCAGCATGGAAATTCCTTCCAGCCACGCTGGCGTCGTCAAGGAAATCATCACCAAGGTGGGCGACAAGGTGTCGAAGGGCTCCCTCGTCCTCAAGCTGGAAACGCAAGGCGGCGCACCCGCAGCGGCGCCTGCACCGGCCGCAGCCAGTGCTCCTGCAGCGGCAACTGCATCCGTACCTGCGCCGGCGCCGAAACCGGCACCGACCGCCGCACTGGAACCGGCTGCACCGGCCAATGCTCGGGCGCACGCTTCCCCGTCGGTTCGCAAGTTTGCGCGCGAGCTGGGCGTCGACCTCGGCCGTGTTACCGGCACCGGTCCGAAGGGACGTATCCTGCATACCGACATCCAGAACTTCGTGAAGTCGGTCATGGCCGGCACTACGGCTGCACCGGCCGCTGCTGCTGCGAAGGGCGGCGGCGCAGGCCTCGATCTGCTGCCGTGGCCGTCGCTGGACTTCTCCAAGTTCGGTGAAACCGAGTTGCAGCCGCTGTCCCGCATCAAGAAGATCAGCGGCCCGAACCTGCACCGCAACTGGGTGATGATCCCGCACGTCACGCAGTTCGAAGAGGCGGATATCACCGAGCTGGAAGAATTCCGCAAGGATTCCAACAACGCGCTCGCCAAGTCCGGCGTCAAGCTCACCATGCTGGCGTTCGTGATCAAGGCCAGTGTCTCGGCATTGAAGAAGTTCCCGGCCTTCAATTCCTCGCTGGACGAGAAGGGCGAGAACCTGATCCTCAAGAAGTACTACAACATCGGCTTCGCCGCGGACACCCCACAAGGCCTGGTGGTGCCGGTCGTCAAGAACGCCGACAAGAAGAGCATTTCCGATATCGCCAAAGAAATGGGCGACCTGTCGGCGGCAGCTCGCGACGGCAAACTGAAGCCGGCCGACATGCAGGGTGCGACCTTCACCATTTCGTCGCTGGGCGGCATCGGCGGTACGGCATTCACGCCGATCGTCAACGCGCCGGAAGTCGCGATCCTCGGTCTGTCGAAGTCCTCGATCAAACCGGTGTGGGACGGCAAGCAGTTCCAGCCGCGCCTGATGCTGCCGCTGTCGCTGTCCTACGACCACCGCGTGATCGACGGTGCGATGGGCGCGCGCTTTGCGGCATATCTGGCGGAAGTGCTGGGCGACATGCGCAAGACATTGCTGTGATTCAGGAGCTGGGAAGCAGGCAAACGGGCGCCTGCCGCGCGGGAAAATGAGAAAATTCCTCACTTTTCCCGCGGCGCCCCGCGCCGGCTTCCCAACCTACGGAGATCAACAATGACCACCTGCGTCGTCGTCAAGAAGAACAACGAAGTCGCTATCGCGTCGGATTCGCTCGTTACTTTCGGCGATACCCGGCTCTCGCATGCATATGAAATCAACGAAAAAGTTTTTCCTGTCGGTGATTCGTATGTAACGCTGGCCGGCACCGCCGCCCACTTTCCGGTCATGCGCAAGCTGCTGACCGGCATGGGCGAGGAGTGCAAGTTGAGCACGCGCGACGAAGTGTTCGAGACGTTTTCCAGGGTGCACGAAATACTGAAGGAAAAGTATTTCCTGAACACCAAGGAAGATGAAGACGATCCGTATGAGTCGTCGCAAATCACCGCATTGATCGCCAACCCGCACGGTATCTTCGGCGTGTATTCCTATCGCGAGGTGTTCAGCTTCGAACGCTTCTGGGGAATCGGCAGCGGGCGCAACTTTGCGCTGGGCGCAATGTATGCGGTGTACGACAGCAAGCTGTCGGCACGGGAGATCGCGGAAGTCGGCGTGCGCGCAGGTGAGGAATTCGATAAGAGCACATCGGGACCGTTCCGGATTTTCAGTTTTCCGATGAGAGATTAATAAATTCCCGTCCGCACATGTGGCGGGAGAGAATGGAGCAAACGCTATGAGCATTGTGGAAGTCAAGGTTCCCGATATCGGCGATTTCAAGGAAGTCGAAGTCATCGAAGTGCTGGTCAAGGCAGGCGATACCATCGCCGTCGATCAATCGCTGGTCACAGTCGAGTCCGACAAGGCCAGCATGGAAATTCCTTCCAGCCATGCCGGCGTGATCAAGGAACTCAAGGTCAAACTCGGCGACAAGGTTGCCGAAGGCTCCCTGCTGCTCCTGGTGGAAGCGGCCGAGGGCGCTTTCACTTCTACTGCCGCGCCGGCTCCCACTCCTGCGGCTGCTGCCCTCGCGCCAGTCGCTGCCACACCGGCTCCAGCACCGGTGGCGGGCAGCTACGCTGGCAAGATCGATGTCGAATGCGACATGCTCGTCCTCGGCGCCGGCCCCGGCGGTTATTCTGCCGCCTTCCGCTCTGCCGACCTCGGCATGAACACCGTGCTGGTGGAAAAGTATTCCACCCTCGGCGGCGTCTGCCTGAACGTCGGCTGCATCCCGTCCAAGGCGCTGCTGCACGTTGCCGCAGTCATCGATGAGACGGCTGCAATGGCAGCCCACGGCGTCACCTTCGGGAAGCCGCAGATCGACATCAACAAGCTGCGCGAATACAAGGAAAAGGTCATCAAGAAGATGACGACGGGCCTTGCCGGCATGGCGAAGTCGCGCAAGGTGAACGTGGTGCAGGGCGTGGGCCAGTTCGTCAGCCCGAACCACATGGAAGTCACCGCTGCCGACGGCAGCAAGAAGACTGTGCAGTTCAAGCAGGCGATCATCGCTGCCGGTTCGGCTGTCGTGAATCTGCCTTTCGTGCCGGAAGATCCGCGCATCGTCGATTCGACCGGCGCGCTGGAACTGCGCCAGGTGCCGAAGAAGATGCTGGTTATCGGCGGCGGCATCATCGGCCTGGAAATGGCGACCGTGTATTCCACGCTCGGTGCCCGTATTGACGTGGTCGAGATGATGGACGGCCTGATGCAGGGCGCAGACCGCGACCTCGTCAAGGTCTGGCAGAAGTTCAATGAAAAGCGCTTCGACAAGGTCATGACCAAGACGAAGACGGTCGCGGTCGAGGCACTCAAGGAAGGCATCAAGGTCACTTTCGAAAGCGCCGATCCGTCGGTGGCTGCACCGGAACCGCAACTGTACGACATGGTGCTGGTCGCTGTCGGCCGCAGCCCGAACGGCAAGAAGATCGCAGCCGACAAGGCCGGCGTGGCTGTCACCGACCGTGGCTTCATCAATGTCGACGCGCAGATGCGCACCAATGTGCCGCACATCTTCGCCATCGGCGATATCGTCGGCCAGCCGATGCTGGCGCACAAGGCGGTGCACGAGGCGCACGTTGCTGCGGAAGTGGCTGCGGGCGAAAAGTCCTTCTTCGATGCGCGCGTGATTCCGTCGGTGGCCTACACCGATCCGGAAGTGGCATGGGTCGGCGTCACCGAAGATGAAGCGAAGGCCAAGGGCATCAAGGTCGAGAAGGGCCTGTTCCCATGGATGGCCAGCGGCCGCGCAACGGCGAACGGCCGTGATGAAGGTTTCACCAAGCTGCTGTTCGATGCCGAGACGCATCGCATCGTTGGCGGCGGTATTGTCGGCACCCATGCGGGTGACATGATCGGCGAGATCGCGCTGGCGATCGAGATGGGCGCTGATGCCGTGGATATCGGCAAGACCATCCATCCGCACCCGACGCTTGGCGAGTCGATCGGCATGGCGGCGGAAGCGTTCGAAGGGGTGTGCACGGACTTGCCGCCGACACGGAAGAAGTAAGTATTCCGGGAACCAAGCAAAAAGGGCGACACCAGGCGGTGTCGCCCTTTTTTGTGGTTCTTCACGGATTTCCGGGAAATGCGGCCTTGATCTTAAGGAAGAAGTGGCTGCTGTCCCGGTAGCCGTAAGCCATGCGTTTCATGACCTTGATGCGGTTATTGATACCTTCGAGCTGGCCGGTATGCATCGGCCAGCGCATGCGGGCAAGGATGCCGCGCCAGTAAGGAGCCAGTCGATCGGCGAATCG
>DASPMC010000109.1:0-43609 GCA_035627275.1 Noviherbaspirillum sp. | reverse complement strand
GTAATTCTTTTTAAAAAGAGAGGGTTATAATCGACTCAATTTTAAAGGATTAGCTGGCTGATGCATCCTTTCCCGACATATTTGATTCAGGCCGGCACCCGTCAATGGGTGCCGGATGATGGCTGCGTGTGAGTACGCGTGCAAAATTTGTAACGATGAGGATGGTCTAGCCGCAGAAAGTTTTGAGGTGCAACATGCTGGATCGTGAAGGCTTCCGCCCGAACGTCGGCATTATCCTGCTTAACCACAATAACGAGGTATGGTGGGGAAAGCGGGTACGGGAACATTCGTGGCAGTTTCCGCAAGGCGGTATCAAGTTCGGCGAAACCCCCGAGCAGGCAATGTATCGGGAACTCGAAGAAGAAGTCGGTCTCAAGGCCGAGCATGTCAAGATCATCGGGCGCACCCGCGACTGGCTGCGCTACGAAGTTCCCGATCGTTTCATCAAGCGTGAAGTGCGCGGACATTACCGCGGCCAGAAGCAGATCTGGTTCCTGCTGCGCATGGTCGGCCGGGATTGCGATATCAAGCTGCGCGGCACCGATCATCCCGAGTTCGACGCCTGGCGCTGGCACGACTACTGGGTGCCGCTCGATGTAGTCATCGAATTCAAGCGCGAGGTCTACCAGAAGGCCCTGCAGGAACTGTCGCGCTTCCTGAACCGGCCGTCCGGCAATTCACAGCGCAACGGTGCCCGCTACCTACGGCAAAACCACGGTGGCCGGCATGCGAGCACCAACACCGCCGCGCAGCCCGTAGCCGCCAAACCGAAGACCGAGTCCTGATGCGAAAACACTACCTGTCCACCTTGTCTGATACAGGGCGCGCATCCCGGCGTCCTGTCGTTTTGCCGGCCGTGGCCCTCCTGCTTGCCATCGGATCGACTTCCCAGGCGCAATCGCGCTTCGAAGAGGATTTCGACGACAAGGATAAGCCCTGGCAAGAAGTCGCGGTGCAAATGCCGGCGGCGCCGCGCCAAGAAAATCTGGTGCCATTCTACGTAAGCGCGACGGCAACACAGACATTTTCGATCGATACCAAGTCCCTGACGGTCGGCACCGACGGCGTGATTCGCTACACGCTGGTCTCCATCAGCGATTCCGGCGCAAGAAACGTCAGCTACGAAGGCATCCGCTGCGCCACCTTTGAGAAAAAACTGTACGCGTTCGGCCAAGCTGATGGCAGTTGGTCCCGTTCGCGCCGTGACCAATGGGAAAGAATCAATTCGTACGCCAGCAATCGCCAGCATGCCGCCTTGGCGAAGGATTTCTTTTGCGAGGAAAAGACGATTGCCGGCACGGCCAAGGACATGATCGTGCGCATCCGCTACAACCGCACGCTTGCACCGCAAAACAATCGGTAAGAACCCGGCCGGACATTTTCCCGGCCTTCCAGGTTCACAGCAGGACCATGTTGTCCCGGTGAATCAACTCCGGCTCCTCCACAAAGCCGAGAATCGAGAGAATTTCCGTTGACGGCCGCCGCATGATGCGGCGCGCATCGGAACTTGAATAATTGCTCATCCCCCGGGCAACCGGCCGTCCGGTTTCATCCGTGCAGGTAATGACATCGCCGCGGCCGAATTCGCCCGCCACTTCGATCACACCGATCGGCAGCAATGATTTGCCCTCGGCCGTCAGTTTCTGCACTGCGCCAGCATCCAGCACGACCTTGCCTGCGGTTTGCAGGTGATCAGCCATCCATTGCTTGCGCGCAGTGAGTTGCGCTGTTTGTGCGACCAGCTGGGTACCAATGGCTTCGCTGGCCGCAAGCCGCGTCAGCACATTGTCTTCCCGCCCCCAGGCGATCACCGTATGCGCGCCGGAAGTCGCCGCCCGACGAGCCGCAAGGATCTTAGTCAGCATGCCGCCACGCCCGATGCCGGTGCCGGCGCCGCCGGCCATCGCCTCCAACGCGGGATCGCCCGCCTTCGCTTCACGCACGAGCGTCGCCGACGGATCCTTGCGGGGATCGGCGGTGTACAGGCCCTTCTGGTCGGTCAGGATGATCAGTGCATCGCCTTCGATCAGATTCGCCACCAGGGCGCCGAGAGTGTCGTTGTCGCCGAACTTGATCTCGTCAGTCACCACGGTGTCGTTTTCATTGATGATCGGCACGACGCCAAGATGCAACAGCGTGAAGAGCGTCGAGCGCGCATTCAGATAGCGCTCGCGATCCGCGAGGTCCGCGTGCGTGAGCAGCACTTGCGCGGTACGCAGGTTGTGTTGCCGGAAGCTAGTTTCGTAAATCTGCGCCAACCCCATCTGTCCGACTGCCGCGCAGGCCTGCAATTCATGCACGCCGGTCGGGCGCTTGTCGAATCCGAGGCGCTGCATGCCTTCAGCGATAGCACCGGAACTGACCAGCACAACCTGCTTGCCCAGCGAGCGCAGCTGGGCGATCTGCTCCGCCCATTTTGCGATGGCGGCGGTGTCCAGCCCCTTACCGTCGTTGGTCACGAGGGAGGAACCGACCTTGATGATGAGGCGCTTGGCCTTTTGGATGACGGAGTTCATTGTTCTTTACCGGAAACCGCCATCATGCCAGACGATGGCGGTGCCTGCTCTTGTTCGCGTCAAGCCCCGTGCGGGAACCAGCGCGTTCCTAGTCGATGACTTTGAAGCGGGGATCATCCGGATCGATCGACACGATGCCGCGCGCCTCTTCCGCCATCCTGGTTTCTTCCGCACGGTGCTCCTGCAGGCGCTGCTCGGCGAGATACTCGTAGATGGCGATGATCAGGTCTTCGCAGCCCTCGCGCGTCAGCGCCGAGATCTCGAATACCGGCCCCTTCCAGCCGAAGCGCTTGACGAAATCCTTGACCCGCTTCGTGCGCTCGTCTTCCGGAACCATGTCCAGCTTGTTCAGGACGAGCCAGCGCGGCTTCTCGTAGAGGGATTCGTCGTATTTCTTCAGCTCCTTGACGATCGCCTTCGCTTCCTTGACCGGATCGATCTTTTCGTCGAAGGGAGCGAGGTCAACGATGTGCAGCAGCACGCGGGTGCGCTGGAGGTGGCGCAGGAACTGGTGGCCGAGTCCGGCGCCTTCCGCCGCGCCCTCGATCAGCCCGGGAATGTCCGCAATGACGAAGCTCTTCTCATGGCTTACACGTACCACGCCGAGATTCGGATGCAGGGTCGTGAAGGGGTAATCGGCGATCTTCGGGCGCGCGTTGGACACGGCGGTGATGAAAGTGGACTTGCCCGCGTTCGGCATGCCCAGCAGGCCGACGTCCGCCAGTACCTTCAACTCCAGCCTAAGCTCGCGCCGCTCGCCCGGTTTGCCGTCGGTTTTCTGCCTTGGCGCACGGTTGGTGGACGACTTGAAGTGGATATTGCCCCAGCCGCCCTCACCGCCCTTGGCCAGCACCACGCGCTGGCCGTGCTCGGTCAGGTCGGCGATGAGTTCGCCGGTATCCATGTCACTGATCAGCGTGCCGACCGGCATGCGCAGCTCGATATCGTCCGCGCCCTTGCCATAGCAGTCGGAGCCGCGGCCGTTTTCGCCATTGCGCGCCTTGTGCAGTTTCGAGTAGCGGTAGTCGACCAGGGTGTTGATGTTGCGGTCGGCAATCGCCCAGATGCTGCCGCCCTTGCCGCCGTCGCCACCGTCCGGGCCGCCGAACGGGCGGAATTTTTCGCGGCAAAACGACGCGACGCCGTTACCGCCGTCTCCAGCAATGACTTCAATTTTTGCTTCGTCGATGAACTTCATGTTTTGCCGCCGAAAATGGCGCGTAAGAGATCGGTATAAAAAGATGCTACAAACTAAAAAGGCCCTACCATCGGCAGAGCCTTTTAGGGGTAGGCTTACGCCTTTGCTGCGATGTCAGCTCCGCATCACGCCGGAACGACAATCACTGTCTGACGCTGCAGCGGGCCCTTGGTGGTGAACTGCACCTTGCCGTCGATCAGCGCGAACAGGGTGTGGTCCTTGCCCATGCCGACGTTCTCGCCAGCGTGAACGCGGGTGCCGCGCTGACGCACGATGATGCCGCCTGCGTTGATAGCTTGGCCGCCGTAAACTTTGACGCCCAGTCGTTTCGACTCGGAATCGCGACCGTTGCGCGTAGTGCCGCCGCCTTTTTTGTGTGCCATTTCAGACTCCTTGGTATCCGGGTTGTTCGATCAGGAAATCAAGCGTTGATCGAGACGATCTGCAGTTCGGTGTAGTTTTGGCGATGGCCTTGACGCTTCTGGTAGTGCTTGCGGCGGCGCATCTTGAAAATCTTCACCTTGTCATGGCGACCGTGCGCCACCACCTTGGCCTGGACCTTGGCACCATCGACCAGCGGAGCACCGAACTTGATGCTGTCACCAGCGCCCACTGCGAGCACTTGATCGAGAGTGATTTCGGAACCAATGTCAGCCGGTATCTGTTCTACTTTGAGTTTTTCGCCAGCAGCAACCTTGTACTGTTTGCCGCCGGTTTTTATGACCGCGTACATGTGAAACCTCATCGAATGATTGTGAATGAACTTTTTCTTCACCACCCCGCAAGTCAGGCTAGGCGGAATCGGGAAAACCTCCAATTATACATAGACTTAGCTTTCGGGTCAAAACCTGATTTCACCATTGCAGGAACCGGAAATTCGAGCGAATTGTCGAATTTTCAAGTGCCATATCCATGACAGCGGCATTGCTTTGTCGTCGTATAATTCACAAAATTCATGATTTCCGCAGGTTTCATCTTGTCTGCCGCCCTTCAACCCGCCTCCCAGAACACAATAATCCAGCCGATCGGCACCGACATGGAGGCCGTCAATGCGGTCATCCGTCGCCAGCTCTACTCGGACGTCCCGCTGGTCAACCAGATCGCCGAGTACATCATCAGCGCCGGCGGCAAGCGAATCAGGCCGGTCCTAGTCCTGCTCATGGCGAACGCATACGGTTACAAGGGCACTCACCATCACGACTTGGCGGCGGTTGTCGAATTCATTCACACGGCAACGCTTCTGCACGACGACGTCGTGGACGAATCCTCGATGCGCCGCGGCCGCAAGACCGCCAATGCGCTGTTCGGCAACGCGGCGTCGGTCCTGGTTGGCGACTTCGTCTACTCGCGTGCATTCCAGATAATGGTCGCAGTAAAGAACATGCGCGTCATGCAGATCCTCGCGGATGCGACCAACGTGATCGCCGAGGGTGAGGTCCTGCAGCTCCTGAACATGCATGACCCGGACGTAACCGAAGAGCGCTATCTGCAAGTGATCCGATCAAAGACAGCAAAGCTTTTCGAAGCAGCCGCACAGTTGGGCGCCCTAATCGCGGGCGCACCCGACGACGCGATCGAGGCAGCGGCCGAATTCGGCCGCTCGATCGGCACGGCATTCCAACTGGTCGACGATGTGCTCGATTATTCCGGCAATGCCGCTGACATCGGCAAGAATGTCGGCGACGACCTGCGCGAAGGCAAGCCGACGCTGCCCTTGATCTATCTGATGCAGAACGGCACGCCGACCCAGCGCGACCTGGTGCGTGCCTGCATCGAGAACGGCGACGAGCAGCATTTTGATGAAATTCTGAGCGCCATCACCAGCTCCGGCGCGCTTGAATACACGATGCAGGCGGCCGAAAAAGCCGCAGCGCGCGCGGCAAATGCAATTTCCTCGATGCCGGGTAGCGTTTTCAAGGATTCTCTGCTACAATTATGCGCTTTCGCAGTTCATCGGAATCATTAGCACCAATAACCCGCCGATGACACCGCAATCGGGGTGTAGCTTAGCCTGGTAGAGCGCTACGTTCGGGACGTAGAGGCCGGAGGTTCGAATCCTCTCACCCCGACCACACTTGCATATCCAAACTTTCTGTATGCAAATTTCCACACGGTGACCCTTTGGATGCCGTTCCCATATGGGCCCAGGTTCTCGGGCTCGTCTTACTGTTACTGATCTCAGGTTTTTTTTCAATCTCGGAAACGGCGATGATGGCCTTGAGCCGTTACCGCATCCGGCATCTCGCGTCAGCCGGCAATCGCCGCGCAAAGCTTGTCCTTAGCCTGCTTGAGCAGACCGAACGCCTTCTCGGCGTCATCCTGCTGGGCAATAACATGGTCAATACGGCGACCTCGGCCTTGGCCGCAACCTTCGCCATCCACTACTTCGGCGAGAGCGAATATGCGCTGGCAATTGCATCGACGGCCGTGGCATTCGCGATCATCATCTTCGCCGAGCTGACGCCCAAGGTGATCGGTGCCACCTACCCGGAACGCATCGCCTTGCTGATCGCACCCATCCTGCGCTTCCTCATGGTGGCGATGAGGCCGCTAGTTTGGCTGACCAACATCGTGGTCAAACGCCTGCTGCAATTGCTGCGCGTACCGGAGAAACCGGCCGAAAATGCAATCTCCGCTGAAGAGCTGCGCACCATTGTGCTCGAGGGTGGCAACTTCATCCCGCAGAAGCACAAGAGCATCCTCCTGAACCTGTTCGGACTGGAACAGATCTCGGTCGAGGATGTCATGACGCCGCGCTCACAGATCGAGGCGCTCAATCTCGCGGTGCCGGCCGAAGAGATCGTTCGGCAGCTGACGACCTGCTATCACAACAAGCTGCCGGTGTACGAAGGCGAAATCAACCGCATCGTCGGCATCCTGCACGTGCGCAAGGCCATGGCGCTACTCAATCAAGAGGACGAACTCACGGTCGAGCATTTTCGCGCACTGCTCACGCCGCCCTATTTCATCCCGCAGGATACGGGCGTATTCACGCAACTGCAGTATTTCCAGGAAAACCACGAACGGCTGGGTATCATCGTCGACGAATACGGCGAAGTTCAGGGCCTGGTGACCTTGGAAGACATCATCGAAGAGATGATCGGCGAATTCACGACATCCATGCCGGGCGCCACACGGGCCGACTCGTTCAATTGGGACGAGAACGGAGGGTGCCTGCTTGAAGGCGCCACTCCGCTCAGAGAAATAAACAAGCAGCTCGGACTGCACTTTCCGCTGGACGGCCCCAAGACGCTCAACGGGCTGCTGCTGGAAGAGCTCCGCGACATCCCGGAAGCCAACGTCAGCCTCAAGATGGAAGGCTGTATTGTCGAAATCGTCCAGACACAGAACCAGGCCATCAAGGTCGTCAAGCTGATCCGGACCTGATGCCTACCCCCTGCAGGCCGGCGACCGTTTCAGCCGCGTCACACTTGCGGCGAATGATGATGTCTCTTTGTCACAATACCTTTACAAATCAGATGCCTATAGGCATCATCTAATGCAACTTGGACGATTCTGACCCAAAATCCGGCTTACTCAATGGCGGCGGTTCTCCCCAATCAGGCGACTAGTTCTGCGATGTCCGGCCTTGCACGTGCTTTAGTGCAGGCCGGGCGCCTGTCCGCGCAACAAGCGGAAGCGCTCCACAAGCAATCCACCGCGGAGAAAACACCCTTCATCGATGTCCTGCTGGCCAGCGCCAGCATCGACGCCCGTTCGCTGGCCACATTCTGCTCGGAGACCTTCGGCTATCCGATCGTCGACTTTTCTGCATACAACCTCAGCTACCTGCCCGAAAATATCATCGACGCAAAGCTGATGCAGAAGGAGCGCGTCATCGCGCTCGCCAAGCGGGGCAACAAGGTCTCCGTCGCGATTTCCGATCCGACCAATACCCATACGCTGGACCAGATCAAGTTCCAGACCGAACTGACGGTAGAACCGGTGATCGTCGAGCACCCGGTGCTCATGCAGCTGATCGAAAAGCTCGGCCAGAGCGCGGAGCAGCATCTCGACGAATTGATCGGCGACGATTCCGACATCGACTTCGGCGACGAGGAAATGACGACACAGCCGCAGAGCGACGCGGTCGCCGCCGCCGATGTCGATGATGCTCCGGTCGTGCGTTTCCTGCAGAAGATCCTGCTCGATGCGATCAACATGGGTGCCTCCGACTTGCACTTCGAGCCGTTCGAGAAGTTTTATCGGATCCGTTTCCGCGTCGACGGCGTGCTCCGCGAAATCGCGCAACCGCCGCTGGCGATCAAGGAAAAGCTGGCGTCCCGCATCAAGGTGATTTCCAAGCTGGATATTTCCGAGAAGCGTGTCCCGCAGGACGGCCGCATGAAGCTGGTCGTATCCAAGAACAAAGCCATCGACTTCCGCGTCAGCACCCTGCCCACGCTGTTCGGCGAAAAGATCGTGATGCGTATTCTCGATCCGTCACAGGCCCAACTGGGCATCGATGCGCTTGGCTACGATCCCGACCAGAAGGAGCTGCTGCTCAAAGCGATTGAACGGCCCTATGGCATGGTCCTGGTGACCGGGCCGACGGGTTCCGGCAAGACGGTTTCGCTCTATACGTGCCTGAATATTTTGAACAAGCCGGGCATCAATATCTCGACTGCGGAAGATCCGGCCGAAATCAACCTGCCGGGTGTGAACCAGGTCAATGTCAACGAACGCGCCGGCCTGACCTTCGCGGCGGCGCTGAAGGCCTTCCTGCGCCAGGATCCGGACATCATCATGGTGGGTGAGATCCGCGACCTGGAAACCGCGGACATCGCGATCAAGGCAGCACAGACCGGCCATATGGTGTTCTCGACGCTGCACACCAATGACGCACCATCGACCCTTACCCGAATGATGAACATGGGCGTCGCGCCGTTCAACATCGCATCGTCCGTCATCATGATTACCGCGCAACGCCTTGCCCGCCGGCTGTGTACCTGCAAGCAGCCGACCGTGATTCCGGACGAGACATTGATCGAGGCGGGCTTCAAGGAAGAAGAACTGGATGGCACCTGGATGCCGTACAAACCCGTCGGCTGCGACCGCTGCAGCGGCAGCGGCTACAAGGGCCGGGTCGGCATTTACCAAATCATGCCGATCTCGGAAGAGATCGAGCGCATCATCCTTGCGCACGGTACGGCGCTGGAGATCGAGCATCAGTCCAAACGCGAAGGTGTGAAGACACTCCGCGAATCCGGCCTCGTCAAGGTCAAGGCCGGACTGACAAGCCTTGAGGAAGTGCTTGGCTGTACCAACGCATAATTATTAGAGGTGGAACATGGCAACCGGTGCCGGTAAGACTGCAAGCACGAAGGAACTGATTTTCACCTGGGAAGGCAAGGACAGGGCCGGAAAGATCGTCAAGGGCGAACTCCGCGCCGGCAGCGAGACCATCGTCAACGTCACGCTGCGCAAACAGGGCATTCTCGTCACCAAGGTCAAGAAGAAGTCCTTCAGCACCGCGAAGAAGATCACGGACAAGGACATCACCCTGTTCACGCGCCAGCTCGCAACGATGATGAAGGCAGGCGTTCCGCTGCTGCAGTCCTTTGACATTGTCGGAAAAGGCCATTCGAATCCTTCCGTTGCTAAGCTCCTGTTGGATATCAAGACCGATATTGAAACCGGTAGCAGCCTGAATCAGGCATTTCGAAAGTATCCGCTGTACTTTGACGCCCTGTTCTGCAACCTGGTCGCTGCGGGCGAACAGGCTGGTATCCTTGAAAGCCTGCTGGACCGCCTTGCGGTCTACAAGGAAAAAACCATGGCGATCAAGGGCAAGATTAAATCGGCGCTGTTCTATCCGATCTCAATTCTTGTCGTTGCCTTTGTCGTCACTGCCATCATCATGATTTGGGTCGTGCCTGCGTTCAAGGACGTATTCTCGAGCTTTGGGGCAGACCTGCCGACCCCCACTCTGGTAGTCATGTCAATTTCTGATTTCTTCGTAGCCTATTGGTACCTGATTTTCGGGGGACTGTTCGCGAGTTTATATTTGTTCTTTCAGGCTTGGCGGCGCTCTCCAAAGGTTCAGCGCGTAATGGACAAACTGCTGCTGCAGGCTCCGATTTTCGGCGATGTGATTCGCAAAGCAACTATCGCCCGCTGGACCAGGACATTGTCAACCATGTTTGCCGCAGGTGTGCCGCTTGTCGAATCTCTGGACTCTGTCGGCGGTGCGTCAGGCAACATCCTGTATCTCGAGGCAACCAAAAAGATCCAGACAGAAGTCAGCACGGGTACCAGTCTCACTAATTCCATGGTGAATTCAGGCGTATTTCCGAACATGGTCACTCAGATGGTTGCCATTGGCGAAGAGTCCGGAGCCTTGGACCAGATGCTCGGGAAAGTGGCCGACTTCTACGAATCGGAAGTCGATGATGCAGTTGAATCGCTTTCCAGCCTGATGGAGCCATTGATCATGGCAATCCTGGGCGTTCTGATCGGTGGTATGGTCGTTGCCATGTACCTGCCCATCTTCAAACTCGGGGCTGTGGTCTGATGCTGGACCAGCTCATTTCCGCACCACCCGCAAGCGTTGTACCAACGACAGCCGCCGCTGTCTTTGGCCTGATGATCGGCAGTTTTCTGAACGTGGTGATCCACCGCCTGCCGAAAATGATGCAGCGCGAATCCGACAACTACGTCGCTCAGGAGAGCGGCAAGGATTTGCCGCATACGGAACGCTACAACCTGATGGTGCCGCGTTCTGCCTGCCCGCATTGCGGTCACAACATCACCGCGCTGGAAAACATCCCGGTCATCAGTTACGTTTTCCTCGGCGGCAAATGCATCAAATGCAAGACGCCGATTTCGATCCGATATCCGCTGGTCGAATTACTGACCGGTGCGCTTTCGGCATTCCTCGCCTGGCGTTTCGGCACGGGCATGGCCGGCTTGGCAACAATGCTGTTTACCTACATGCTGATCGCGATGACCTTCATCGATGCGGACACACAGTTGCTGCCGGACGACCTGACCCTGCCCCTGCTCTGGTGCGGCCTGCTGGTCAACCTGAGCGGTACTTTCGCGCCCCTGCAGGAAGCTGTCGTCGGTGCAGCGGCCGGCTACCTGAGTCTATGGGCGGTGTATTGGACATTCAAGCTGGCAACCGGCAAGGAAGGCATGGGATATGGTGACTTCAAGCTGTTGGCGGCTCTTGGCGCGTGGCTGGGATGGAAAATGCTGCCGATCATTATCCTGCTGTCCTCGCTCGTCGGCGCTGTCGTTGGCATTTCGCTCATTCTTTTTGCCCGGCACGGCCGCAACAATCCGATTCCATTCGGACCGTACCTGGCGGCTGCGGGCTTGATTGCCCTGCTTTACGGCAAGCCGCTTGCGCAAACCTATCTCGGATTCCCTGTCTAGCATGTCGCAGTCCACAAGCTCCGTTCGCAGATTCTCGGTCGGCTTGACCGGAGGGATCGGCAGCGGCAAGAGCACGGTGGCCGACATGCTGGCGGTACGCGGCGCCGCCATTATCGATACCGACCGCATTGCGCACGACCTTACCGCCCCGGGCGGCCTGGCGATCCCGGAGATCCGCGCCCAATTCGGCGAGGCGTTCCTGACGACCGAGGGCGCCATGGACCGGGCGAAGATGCGTGCCTACGTATTCGACGAACCGGGCGCCAAGGCACGCCTGGAGGCCATCCTTCACCCGCTCATCCGCATCGAGACCGAACGGGCCGCTGAGCAGGCACAGGGAACCTACCTTGTGTTCGCCGTGCCGCTGCTGGTGGAATCGGGCTCATGGAAACAGCGTGTCTCGCGCGTGCTCGTGGTCGACTGTGCCGAGGAGACCCAGGTCCGCCGCGTGATGAGCCGCAGTGGCCTACCCGAGGCGCAGATCCGCGCCATCATGGCGGCACAGGCATCGCGCCAGCAGAGGCTGGAGGCGGCCGACGACGTCATCGACAATGACGGCGACGTCATGGCGCTGGTGCCGCAAGTCGACCGAATTCATGCGCTGTATACTTCGCTATCGACGGAGAACGGTTGATTGAGCAATGCAGGCAAGGGGCAAAAAAAGATTTGATTGACCTGCAATATTTGTATTTTTTTATGGCTTCGTTCAGAATCACGTAATTAATTTCCAGCCCAACCTTTATTGCTAAAGGGACGCCATTTTGATCATCTACGAATACCCTTTCAATGAGCGTATTCGCACTCTGCTGCGGCTGGAAGATCTTTACGAGAAGTTCGTCTTTTTCCTGCACCAGGAACACCCGCAGCAGCATCACATTGCGCTGGCAACGATCTTCGAAATGCTGGAGGTCGCGGGACGTGCCGACCTGAAGTCGGACCTGCTACAGGAACTCGAACGCCAGAAACAGACTCTTCTTGGTTTCAAATCCAATCCCAACGTCGCGTCGGAACGCCTGGACGAAATCCTGGCCAGGCTGGACAGCAGCCTGAACGCGCTGATGAACTCCCAGGGCAAGACCGGGCAGAACATCCGCGACAATGAATGGCTGATGAGCATCCGCGGCCGCACCATCATCCCGGGCGGCGCCTGCGAGTTCGACCTGCCGTCCTACTATGCATGGCAGCATCGCTCGCCCCAGCAGCGCTTCAACGACATTTCTGGCTGGTTCGCGCCGCTGGTGCCGCTGTTCGATGCGATCAGCCTGGTGCTGAGCCTGTTGCGCGAATCCGGCCGCTCCACGAAGACCATTGCGCAAGCCGGCAGCTACCAGCAAATGCTGCAGGGCAAGGTGTACCAGATGCTACGCCTCGGTATCGATGAGGCGCTAGGCGCGATTCCCGAGATTTCCGCCAACAAATACATGCTGTGGGTGCGGTTCATGTCGCAAGATGGTGACATGAAGCCGAAGTCGTTCGAGAATGATGTGCCTTTCGAACTGGCCCTGTGTAACTTCTGAGGTGTGTGATGGCGACCGTGGTTGATTGCCCGACGTGCGGCAAAAAGGTCGAGTGGACGGAGGCGAACAAATACCGCCCCTTCTGTTCCGAACGATGCAAGCAGATCGATCTGGGGGCCTGGGCGGAAGAAAAGTACAAGATCCCCGCCGTCAATCCCCCCAAAGACCCTGACGAAGACGGCCTTCCCCACTGAGAGCCCTGCTCGGGGCGCTCCTTCGCAAGAATCCTTCGACCTACCGGTTCGAACCCGGTATCCCGTACTTGCGCAGCTTGTTCGCAATCATCGAGTGCGAGGTTTTCAGCCGTGCCGCCAGCTTGCGGCTGGACGGATATTGCGGATAAAGGCGCTCCAGGAACGCGCGCTCGAAGGATTCGACCGATGAATCCCAATCCTGCCCTTCGTGGCCATGAACCGACACCTCCGCCGTCATGATGCTTCCCTCGGCCAAGTCGAGGTCGGCGGCATCGAGAATGCGCTTGTCGGTCATGGTGATGGCGCGGAACACCACGTTCTGCAGCTGCCGCACATTGCCCGGCCAGCTGTTACCCACCAGTGCCGCGCACGCCTCGGCATTCAGGCGGCAGATCGGCTTTTGCGCCTGCGCGCAGGCGCGCTCGATGAAGTGCCGGGCCAGCAGCAGGATATCGTCCGGGCGCTCACGCAGGGGCGGCACCTCCAGGTGCAACACGTTCAGGCGGTAGAACAGGTCTTCACGGAACGCGCCCTCGGCGACCATCTTGCGGAGGTTGCGGTGGGTCGCGCTGATGATGCGCACGTTGACCTTGATCTCGCGGTCGCTGCCGATGCGGCGGAACTTGCCGTCGTTCAGGAAGCGCAGCAGCTTGGCCTGCAGGTAGAGCGACATTTCACCAATTTCATCAAGGAACACCGTGCCGCCGTCGGCCATTTCGATCAGGCCAGGCTTGCCGCCGCGCTGCGCACCCGTGAAGGCGCCGGACACGTAGCCGAAGAGTTCGCTTTCCGCCAAGCTCTCCGGCAGGGCTGCGCAATTGAGGGCAAGGAAAGGTGCGTTGCTGCGCGGACTGGCAGCGTGGCAGGCTTGCGCGACGAGTTCCTTGCCGGTGCCGGTCTCGCCTGCGATGAGGAGCGGCGCATCGACGACCGCCACGCGCGCGCCGCGTGCCTTGAGCGCACGGATCGGTTCGGATTCGCCGATGATGGCATCGAAGCCGCCGCCGCCATGCTGGAGCGCGTGGATGCGCCCGCCGAGGCGCCGCGGCGCGTGCAGGGTGATGACGCCACCGATCGTCTGGCCCAGGGCCGAATCGATCGGTTCGGACACCGGCGTCACCTCCAGCAGGAAGGGCTCGCCGTGCAGGCGTACTTCCCGCGACGGGGCCTGGAAGCGGTTCTCGAGCAGTTCGGCCTGCAGGCCAGTCTCGCCGAAGAGCTCGTGCAGTGCCTTGCCGTGGAGCTCACTTTCGCTCATGTCGGCTACCGCCGCAGCGGCGGCATTGGCAGCGACGATCCGGCCATCCGCATCCACGGCCATCACCGGGTCGGCAAGCGCCGCCATCAGCGTGTCTAGATGCAGGCGGCGGCGCGCTCCCGGCAGCACGTTCACCACCTTGACGTCGAGCACGCCGGCAATGCGCATGAAGTCGGCGCGCAGCGAAGGCAGCAGATTTTCAGTCAGTTCCGGGATATCGATGAAGACATCCGACGAGTCGACCTCCACCGCCACCACGTTCATGTTGCGGCGCGCCAGCACGGCAAGGATTTCGTGCGCGATACCGACGCGGTCGGCAAACTGGACATCGATTCGCATGGGGCGTTGTCTTATTCGGCGGAGAGAGGCAGGAGCCCGGTTGAGCGCCTTTCATGAAGACTTTACCCGTGAGCCGGTCGCCCGACAATAGCTACGCCGGCTCGGCGATATAGGAACGCGTTGAATGGAAAGGATGCAGTCCGCCCGGCGACCGGATCGCCTTCAGCCTGCCCAGGTCGAATGCCTGTAGATGCTGCAGCACGACCTGGTTGATCGCCATGGTCGCCTGCATCAGCAGCAGGTCGACGCTTTGCTGCGCCGCCGAGCGGGATTCGTCGGCTGTCTGCGGCTCGGACTTTTTCCTGCGAGAGGACTCCGGCGTCGCGCCGGCGACGCTGCGGAATACGTCCGCGAGCGTGATGCCACCGAGCTGCGACGCGCAGTACCAGGCATCGCGCGTCTTGTCGTCCTGGCACAGCAGGCCCGACTGATGCAGATTGCCGAGTAGCGAGCGAACGGTCCGTGGCGACTGTCCCAGCGCTTCGGACAGCGCCGCCGTCGTCACCGGCCTCGGATTGGCGATCACGATGCGCGCCAACAGCTCGATGGCCGTGGAAAAACGTGCATGCAGCTGCTGGTCGCCGAAGATGAACTCGGGGATCGGAAGCGGCTCCATGACGCGGGCGTTCATGCACGCACCTCTTGTGGAACGGCAATCAGGCGGTTGGCTTTGCCATAACGATCCATATACAGTCCCTCCGTATCGATTTCCGGCCGCTTGCCGGATACCAGGTCAGCCAGCAGGCGGCCGGAGCCGCATGCCATTGTCCAGCCGAGCGTGCCGTGGCCGGTGTTGAGAAAGAGGTTGCGATACGGCGTCGGCCCGACGACCGGGGTGCCGTCCGGCGTCATTGGACGCAGGCCGCACCAGAATTCCGCCTTCGCCACATCGCCGCCCAGCGGGAACAGGTCGACCACCGAGTGCTCCAGTGTTTCGCGCCGGGCATTGCGCAGCGCAAGGTCGTAGCCGGCGATTTCCGCGGTACCACCGACGCGGATGCGGTCGCCCAGGCGGGTGATCGCGACCTTGTAGGTTTCGTCCATGATGGTCGATTCCGGCGCGTGTGCGGCGTCGTGGATCGGCACGGTGATCGAGTAGCCCTTGATCGGGTAAACCGGGATGCGGATGCCGATGTCGCGCAGCAGCAGCGGCGAATAGCTGCCGAGGGCAAGCACGTAGGTATCGGCCGTCAGGTCGCCTTCCGCGGTCTTGATGCCGGTGATCTTGCGTCCATCCGTGAGCAGACGCTGGATCGATACGCCGTACTTGAAGGTGACGCCCGCCTGCTCGGCCATGGCGGCAAGCTGCTGGGTGAATTTGAAGCAATCGCCGGTTTCGTCGTTAGGCAGACGCAGCGCGCCGACGAACTTATCGCGCACGTGGGCCAGTGCCGGCTCGACGCGCACGCATCCGGCCGGGTCCAACACCTCGTAGGGAACGCCGTACTGCTTGAGGACGGCGATGTCGCTGGCGGACGCATCCAGCTGCTTTTGCGTGCGGAACAGCTGCATCGTGCCCTGTGTGCGGTGGTCGTAGCTGATGCCCGTCGCGTCGCGCAGTTCGATCAGGCAGTCGCGGCTGTATTCGGCCAGGCGGACCATGCGACCCTTGTTGGTTTCATAGCGGGCGGACGTGCAGTTGAGCAGCATCTGGAACACCCAGCGCCACATGTCACGATCCACACTCGAGCGGATCACGAGCGGGCTGTGGCGCATCAGCAGCCACTTCATTGCCTTGACCGGGATGCCTGGCGCGGCCCAGGGCGCGGAATAGCCGGGCGACACTTCGCCGGCGTTGGCATAGCTGGTTTCCAGTCCGGCGGCCGGCTGGCGGTCGATCACGGTGACCTCATGGCCTTGCTGCGCCAGGTAATACGCCGATGCGGTACCGATGACACCGCTTCCCAATACGATTACTTTCACGATAGTCCCTCTGCTAGGTGGTCAAACACTGAATTCGGTTGCTTCCCGCGCTTCGGCCGGGTTGTCCTGCTGTTGCACGTCGACGTATTCGCGGTGGTAGCGGCTGCCGAGGCTGGTCAGGATTTCGTAGCCGATGGTGCCGGCCTGCGTGGCAACGTCGTCGACGGGTTGCTCGGCGCAGATCAGGTCGACGCGGGTGCCTGCATGCACACGATCTGCAGGAATGTCGGTGACATCGAGCGCAAAGGTGTCCATTGAGACTTTGCCGACGAAGGGAACGCGCACACCGTCCACCAGTGCAAAGCCGCGGCCACTCAGGCTGCGCATCAAGCCGTCCGCATAGCCGGCGGCAATAGTGGCAATACGGCGGCGGCCGGAAGCGCGGTAGCGGGCGCCGTAGCCGACGCAATCGCCACGCTCGATCTCGCGGATCTGGATGACTTTTGCCTGCAGGCGGGCGACGGGTTGCATTGGGTTGGGCGCACCTTGGATGGGTGCAATACCGTAGAGCGCTGCACCGGGCCGGACGAGGTCGAAGTGGTATGCCGGGCCGAGGAAAATGCCGGACGAGTTGGCGAAGCTGGCAGGGCAGCGCGGCAACTTTCCGCGCGCGGCATTGAATGCGTCGAGCTGCGATGCATTCATCGGATGATCCTGCTGTTCCGCGCAGGCGAGATGGCTCATCAGGTAGCGCATTTCGATGCCACGCAGGAAGTCGGGATCATGCAGCCAGACGTCGACCTCGGCCGGCGACAGGCCCAGACGCGACATGCCGGAATCGATTTGTACGACGGCTGCCAAGGTGCGCGCGAGAGCGCGAGCGGTTTGGCGCCATCCGCCGACCTGCTCGGCGCTATTGAGGACAGGAATCAGGCGATGCTCGACGAATTCCCGTTCGGTGCCGGCCAGCGGGCCGTGCAGCACAAAGACGTCGGCATTTGCAGGAAGATGGGGACGCAGGGCAATGCCTTCGTCGAGATGGGCGACGAAGAAATGGCGGCAACCTTCGGCTGACAGGGCTTGCGCAACAGGAATGGCGCCAAGTCCGTAGGCATCGGCCTTGACGGCGGCACCGCAAGAGGCGCCGGCCAGTTTGGCGCGCAGAAAGCGATAGTTGCTGCGGACGGCCCGCAGGTCGATCGTCAATACTGCCCCGGCATGTTTTTCCCGATCCGCCATTGTCCCCTCGCTTTGCGTCATGGACCGGAGGCCATGCCTGAACCGGTCGTTGTTTCGTACCTGTTCAGCAACTGGCGTGCCAGGGAAATTAATTCAATAAAATCAAGAGGTTATCAGCCAACGCCTGCTTAAAAGAAGAAAACGAGGTGTACAAAAATATGTACACGTCACAAAGGATGAAAATACAATCCTTTAATAATCAAAGACTTGAGATAATACGGTGACCATGTACATAAATTTGTACAGTGTACAAAAATAAATACAGGACTTTAAAGGAAGGGGCACGCCCCGCGTCATCAAGCGTAGCGGACCTTATCCAGCCACTCGATCAGGGGAATCGTCGCCGGCAGCAACGGTTCGACGCCCAGGCTTCCCTGCCAGGCAAAAGCCTGCCCTTCCAGGCTTTGCGGCTCGCCAGCCCACTCGCGGCTGATGTAGAAATGCAGGCGCACATGTGCATGCGGATAGACATGCTCGATGCCGCACCAGGGCTCGGCCGACAACACCTGCACGCCGAGTTCCTCGACAAATTCGCGCTTCAGGGCATCGAGGATGTCCTCGCCCGGCTCGACCTTCCCCCCGGGGAATTCCCAGTAACCGGCGTAGGGTTTGCCCTCGGGGCGCTGGCCGAGCAGGACATCGCCGTTGGGTTTCATGAGGATGCCGACGGCGACATCGATGGGTGAGGCAGATGGTTTCGACATGCAGGAAAAACGTGAAGGGGTTACTGCCGGATCTTACCGGCGTGATCCTTGGCGAACTGCCAGGCCACGCGGCCTGAACGCGAGCCGCGCTGCAGCGCCCAGCGCAACGCATCGCCGCGCGCCTCGTCGATCTGCTGCGCATTGCAGCCGAAATGACGCAGCCAGTGCGCGACGATGTCGAGGTAGTCGTCCTGCTTGAACGGATAGAAGGACACCCACAGCCCGAAACGCTCGGACAGCGAGATCTTTTCCTCGACCGTTTCGCCGGGATGCAGGTCACCGTCTTCGGTATGCACATAGGTCGCGTTGTCGGACATACGCTCCGGCATCAGGTGGCGGCGGTTGGAGGTGGCGTAGATCAGCACGTTGTCCGACTGCGCGGTCAGGCCGCCGTCGAGCGCGACCTTCAGCGCCTTGTAGCCGCCCTCGCCTTCTTCAAACGACAAGTCGTCGCAGAAGATGACGAAGCGCTCAGGCCGTCCAGCCACCAGGTCGACGATATCGGGTAGATCGCTCAGGTCGTCCTTGTCCACCTCGATCAAACGCAGACCCTGCGCGGCGAACTGGTTCAGGCAGGCCTTGATCAGCGAGGACTTGCCGGTGCCGCGCGCGCCGGTGAGCAGCACGTTGTTGGCCGGACGGCCTTCGACGAACTGCCGCGTATTCTGCTCGATCTGCTCTTTCTGGCGGTCGATATTGTGCAGGTCGGCAAATGCAATGCGCGCGACATGACTAACCGGTTGCAGATAACCGCGGCTGCCCTTGCCGCCGGGCTTGCGCCAGCGGAATGCGTGGGACACGTTCCAGTCGACATCGCGAGCGGCATTCGGCAAGAAAGCTTCGAGGCGCGTGAGCAGCGCTTCGGCGCGCTCGAGGAATTGGTCGAGTTGCGTCATGTCAGGAACGGTAGTCGGCGTTGATGCTCACGTACTCGTGCGAGAAGTCGCAGGTCCAGATCGTGGCCGCCACATTGCCGCGGGCGAGCTTGACGCGAATGGTGATTTCGCTCTGCTTCATCACGCGCTGGCCGTCTTCTTCCTTGTAGTCCGGATTGCGGCCGCCGTTCTTCGCCACCAACACGTCGTCCAGGTAGAGGTTGATCTTGCCCACATCCAGGTCGTCGACACCGGCATAGCCGATCGCGGCAAGAATGCGGCCGAGATTGGGGTCGGAAGCGTAAAAGGCCGTCTTCACCAGCGGCGAATGGCCGATCGAGTAGGCGATCTTGCGGCATTCCTCCACCGATGCGCCCTCTTCGATCGTGATCGTCATGAACTTGGTCGCACCCTCGCCGTCGCGCACGATCATCTGCGCCAGTTCCTGGGAGATCGAGGTGACGGCGGCAGCGAGTTCCGCGTATTCAGGCGACGTCGTGTCATTGACTTCCAGCTGGCCCGCGCCGGTGGCGATCACCATGAAGGAATCGTTGGTCGAGGTGTCGCCGTCGATTGTGATGCAGTTGAACGATTTGTCGGCTGCCTCCTTGACCATGTGATCGAGCACCGGCTGTGCTACCTTCGCATCCATCGCGAGGTAGCCGAGCATCGTCGCCATGTTCGGCTTGATCATGCCGGCGCCCTTGCTGATACCGGTCAGCGTGACAGTCTTGCCGGCGATGGTCACCGTGCGCGACGCCGCCTTCGGCTGGGTGTCGGTGGTCATGATCGCCTCGGCGGCGTTGTACCAGTTGTCCGCCTTGAGGTTGGCAATCGCGTTCGGCAGGCCGGCCTTGATGCGGTCCACGGGCAGTTGCTCCAGGATCACGCCGGTCGAGAACGGCAGGATCTGCGCCGGCTCGCAGCCGAGCAGTTCGGCCAGCGCCACGCAGGTGGCGTTCGCATTGGCCAAGCCGGTGTCGCCGGTGCCGGCATTCGCATTGCCGGTATTGACCACCAGGGCGCGGATGGGCGTTCCCGACACGCGCACGCCTTCCAGGTGCGCCTTGCATACCTGCACCGGTGCTGCGCAGAAACGGTTCTTGGTGAACACGCCGGAAACCGTGGCGGTCGGCGCGAGCTTCATGACCAGCAGGTCCTTGCGGTTGGCCTTGCGGATACCGGCTTCGGCGAAGCCGAGTTCGATGCCGGCGACAGGTTTCAGGTTGGCGGCGATGGGCAGGGGAAGATTGACGGCCATAGGGAGTGCTTGCTTGGTGGACGGACAAAAGGGAACGTTATTGTAATCCCTTCGGCGGCCACCATCATGCGCTGCCGCCAGCCACGCTGCAAACTCAGGGGTTGGCCGCGCGCGGTGCTGCCTGGTTCAGGCGCCGGGCCACCAGATAGCCGCCGATGATCGTCCCGAACACCACCAAGCCGAACGCAAGTTCCTTGCCGTCGGCCCAGGCTTCAACCGCCTCCGACGTCAATTTTGACAAGCCGAACGCGGCCACCATCAAGGCGCTGCAGGCAACCAGCATCGAGAACACGCGTCCCGCTCGCTGTACGAAGGCCTGGCTTCGCCGGATCAGGCTGGCAACCACAAGACCGTTGATCGCATCGGTCAATACCATGCCGGCCACAAACGCAAGCGCCAGCAGCAACGTGCCGGCCGGGTGCTTGCTGCCCGCGAATCCGAACCAGGCCGCGACCGACATGGCGTCAAAAGACATCGCAAACAGTGCGCCCACAAGAAGCCCGCCGCCTGCACCGCGCGGCAAGGGCAGGTTCATCACCCAGCGCACGAGCGGCGACTGCAAAGGTGAGGCGTCGGCCGGACGCAAGGCGTTGCGCAAATTGACAATGCCGATCCAACCAAGGAAGAAGATCGATATCCACGCGCCGAGCGGATCCAGCCATTGCGGCAGGCGTCCCATGCCCAAGTGCTCGAAGGCCAGCGCCGCAGCCAGCATCACCACACCATGCCCGAGCGAAAACAGCAACCCGGCCCAGCGTGCAAGGCCGCCTTCCCCACGCTGGGACTGCAAACGCGCCACGCCGTCGATGCTTGCCAGGTGGTCTGCATCGAAGCCGTGCTTCAGGCCGAACAAGGCCGCGAATGCGATCAGGCTGCTGAAAGCCAGGGATGCTTCAGGCATGGAGGTCCCCCCTCAGTTTTTTCGCTTCACCGTTCAGGCCGCCCGCGCGGTCGGCGTATGGGCGATGATGATTTTCTTCAGTTCCGGCACGCAGGATCCGCAATTCGTGCCGCATTTCAGCTGCCCCTGCAGGCAGGACAATACGGCGTCGGACGTTCCCTGGTTGATCCAATCCTGCTTCGCCAGCGCCTCGCCGATTTCCGTTTCGGCGACGTTGAAGCAGTTGCAGACGATGCGGCCGCGCGCCTTGAATCCCTGCGGCGCCTTAGCCGATGGCATCAGCAGCAGGCGGCCGAGCGCAGCAACCGGCAGGTCGCCTTCCAGGTATTCCTTCAGCCAGTTCTCCGCGGACGTATCGCCAGCCAGAGAGACGGCGACGAGCTTACCGTCGCGCACGAGGATATGGCGGGAATTGCCGCGCCGGGGATCGTCGTAACGCAGCACCTCGGCGCCCTCGATGCCGAACAGCGCCTCGATTTCCTTCACCAGTTCCGCGTCCGCCGGATAATCGTCTGCCGCGCGGAACAGCACGCCAGTCTTGTCGCGGCCGAACAGCGTGCAGGATGCATAGCTGAAGCGCTTCATGTACGGCCGCAGGGCAGCCTGCAAGGCCAGTGACTTGTCCTGGTCCACCCAGCCGAATACCAGGAAGCGCCACGGCAGCTCCGCCTTCAGGATCTTGACCGCAGCATGCTTGAGCTCTGGCTGCTTGGAACTCGGGCAGAAGGCCGGCAAGGTCAGCGTGTTGACACCGAAGGTGCCGCTGCCGTCGTTGCCGCGGCCCGACACGTATTCCTCGCCCCAGTGCATGCCGATAAAGGCCTGGCCGGAACGGACGTCATCGCTCGCCACAGCCTTGAAGATCTGCGAACCGCGCTTGCTCGTCACATGCACCAGGTCGCCCTCGGCGATCAGGCGGCGATCCATGTCCACTTTCGCCATCATGACTGCAGGTTCGGACGCATGCGAGAACAGCTGGGCAACCGTGCCGGTGCGGCTCATGCCGTGCCACTGGTCGCGGAGGCGGCCGGTCGTCAGGCGGAACGGGAAGCGTGCATCGACCGGCTCGGCCACAGGCTTGTAGACCGTGTTGACGAACTTCGCGCGGCCGCTTGCTGTCGGGAAGATGCCGTCTTCATACAGGCGCTTTTTCCCTTCGCCCGCACCTTCCGGAAATGGCCATTGCTGCGGCCCCTGCTCTTCAAGGATCTTGTATGACAAGCCGGTAATGTCGAGATCGCGCCCGCGCGTCGATTCGCGGTGCTCGTTCCAGATCTCTTCGGGGCTTCTGTACGGGAAAAGAGTACCCGTCTTGCCCATCAGTGCTTCCAGCCGGCGTGCGAAATCGATCACGATTTCCCAGTCGTGGCGTGTGTCGCCCGGCTTGGGCAACACGGGCTTGAAACGCGTAATGCGGCGCTCCGAATTGGTGACAGTTCCTTCCTTTTCACCCCAGGTGGTTGCGGGCAGCAGCACATCCGCGTAGTCGACCGTAGCTGTCGTCCCGTACGCCTCTTGCACGATGACCAGCTCGGCATTCTTGAGCGCTTCGCGCACCAGTTTCTGGTCAGGCAGCGATTGCGCAGGATTGGTACAGGCGATCCACACGATCTTGATGTCGCCCGCGCGAACAGCTTCAAACATCTCGACCGCGGTCTTGCCCGGTTTGGACGGCACATCGTCGACGCCCCACAGCCTCGCCACTTCCGCGCGATGTTCGGCATTGGCCATGTCGCGGTGCGCGGAAAGCAGATTGGCGAGGCCGCCGACCTCGCGGCCGCCCATCGCATTGGGTTGACCGGTCAGCGAGAACGGCCCGGCGCCGGGCTTGCCGATCTGGTGCGTGGCAAGGTGCAGGTTGATCAGCGCCGCATTCTTGGCGGTGCCGGACGAGGACTGGTTCAAGCCCTGGCAGTAGAGCGAGAGGGATGCCTTGGACTCGCCAAACCAACGTGCAGCCGTGACAAGGTCCTCTTCGCGAATGCCGCAGGTTTCAGCGACGAACTTCGGCGTGTATTCACGTACCGTGCGCTTGAGCTCGTCGAAACCTTCGGTATGCGCAGCGATGTAATCGTCATCGATCCAGCCTTCCCACAGGCAGATGTGCAGCATGCCGTTGAACAGCGCCACGTCGGTGCCAGGAAGGATGGGCAGGTACAGGTCGGCATCGCGCGCGGTGTCGGTACGGCGCGGATCGGCGACGATCATCTTCAGCGAGCGGTTCTTCTTGCGCGCTTCTTCGATGCGGCGGTAGATGATCGGATGCGCGTAAGCGGTATTGGAGCCGACGATGAAAATCAGTTCGGCATGGTCGAAATCCTCATAGCACGCCGGCGGCGCATCGGCGCCCAGCGTCTGCTTGTAGCCGGCCACGGCGCTCGACATGCACAGGCGCGAGTTGGTGTCGATGTTGTTGGTACCGACCAGGCCCTTGGAGAGTTTGTTGAAAACGTAATAGTCTTCCGTCAGCAGCTGGCCGGAAATATAGAAGGCTACGCTGTCCGGACCATGGTCGCGGATGGTGCTCGCAAACTTCTTCGCGATGAAATCCTGCGCGTCATCCCAGGATGCCTTGTCGCGCTGCGCATCGCGCGCCACGCGCATCTCGGGATAGAGCGCGCGCGCCTGCTGCTGCAGCACCGGGTTGGCCGTCAGGTGCAGCGTGCTGCCCTTGGTGCACAGCCGGCCGAAGTTGGCCGGATGGTCCGGGTCGCCGCGGACGCCAGTAATCTTCTCACCGTCGCTTTCGACGATGACACCGCAGCCGACACCGCAGTAACAGCAGGTGGCTTTCGTTTCGCGAATCGCATTCATTCAGCCTTGACCTCAATCGCCAGCCTATTCAGTTCTTCGACGTCGAGATGAACCATGCCGTCTTCGATCTTGACGCTGAATTTTTGCGTGCAGCCTTCATCCGGTGCGACCGCGCAGCCGGAATCGAGCTGGATATTCCAGTTATGCAGCGGGCAGGCGACGCGTTCACCGAATACGATCCCTTGCGACAGCGGGCCGCCCTTGTGCGGGCAACGGTCGAGCAGTGCAAAAATCTTGTCTTCGCTGTTGCGGAAAATCGCCACATCAGGCTTCACTGCCCGCTTGACGACCCGTGCACCGAGCACGGGGATGTCTGCGACGTTGCAGACGGCTTTCCATTGTTGCGACATCTTGTAGTTCCCTCTTTGTCGGTAAAGCGAGATTTATTCTTTGTCTACCGTCTCCCGCCTGCGGGAGACGGCATGATCCAGGTTATACGCTCAACGGCTCGAACTGGCGAGTGTCGACCAGCGCCTTGTCCTTCTCGTGCCACGGATCGGGCTCGCCCTCGAGCGAGAACAGCAGTCGATCGTATAGTGCCTTGCGGTTCTCTGCGTCCTCCAGGACTTTCTTCTTCACATAGTCCATGCCTACGCGCGCGAGGTAATGCACGGTACGCTCGAGATACCAGCCTTCCTCGCGGTAGAGCTGCAAGAAGGCGCCGGCATACTCCAGCACTTCCTCATGCGTCTTGACCTTGACGAAGAAATGCGCAACTTCGGTCTTGATGCCGCCATTGCCGCCGACATAGATTTCCCATCCGGAGTCGACGCCGATCACGCCCACGTCCTTGATGCCGGATTCGGCACAGTTGCGCGGGCAGCCGGAAACCGCCAGCTTGACCTTGTGCGGCGCATACATGCGCCACAGCATGTGCTCGAGCTGCTTGCCCATCTCGGTGGAATCCTGGGTGCCGAAGCGGCACCATTCCGAACCGACGCAGGTCTTCACCGTGCGCAGCGCTTTCGCATACGCATGGCCAGACGGCATGCCGAGGTCCGTCCAGACCGCCTGCAGGTCTTCCTTCTTCACGCCCAGCAGGTCGATGCGCTGGCCGCCGGTGACCTTGACAGTCGGGATCTGGAATTTATCGACCACGTCGGCGATGCGGCGCAGTTCGGACGACGTGGTTTCGCCGCCCCACATGCGCGGCACCACCGAGTAAGTGCCATCCTTCTGGATGTTGGCGTGCGCACGCTCATTGATGAAGCGCGATTGCGGATCGTCCTTGGCCTCGTGCGGCCAGGTCGAGATCAGGTAATAGTTGAGCGCCGGACGGCAAGTGGAACAGCCATTGGGCGTGCGCCATTCCATGAACTTCATGGTGTCGGCGATCGTCAGCAGCTTGTTCGCCTTGATCGCGTTGCGCACTTCCTGATGCGTATGGTCGGTGCAGCCGCAGATCGGCTTGGCCTTGCTGGATGAGGAATAGTCGCCACCCGCGGTAGCCATGATGATCTGCTCGACCAGGCCGGTGCAGGAGCCGCAGGACGCCGATGCCTTGGTGTGCTTACGCACGTCTTCCAGCGTGAACAGCCCCTTTTCCTTGATCGACTTGACGATGGTGCCCTTGCACACGCCGTTGCAGCCGCAAACTTCGGCGTCGTCCGGCATTGCGGCCGCCTTGGTAAAGCCTTCGTGGCCGGTGTCGCCCGGACGGCCGATGTTCGCTTCGCCGAACATGAGTGTGTCGCGGATCTCGCTGATATCCTTGCCCTCGCGCAGCAGCTTGAAGTACCAGGAGCCATCGACGGTGTCACCGTACAGGCAGGCGCCGACCAGCTTGTTTTCCTTGATGACCAGCTTCTTGTACACGCCCCCGATCGGGTCGGCCAGAACGATCTCTTCGGTGCCCTCCCCGCCCATGAATTCGCCGGCGGAGAACAGGTCGATACCGGTCACCTTCAGCTTGGTCGATGTGACCGAACCCTGGTAACGGCCGATACCGAAATTCGCCAAGTGGTTCGCGCACACCTTTGCCATCTCGAACAGCGGCGCGACGAGGCCGTAAGCGATGCCGCGATGGTTCACGCATTCGCCCACCGCATAGATGCGCGGGTCATAGGTCTGCATGGTGTCGTTGACGACGATGCCGCGATTGCAGAACAAACCGGCGGATTCGGCCAGCGTCGTGTTGGGACGGATGCCGACCGCCATGACAACGAGTTCGGCCGGAATCTCGAGACCATCGGCGAAACGGATTGCCTTCACATGACCGTTTTCATCACCGACGATTTCCTTTGTGTTTTTATCAAGCTGGAATTTGAGGCCGCGGTCTTCCAGCGACTTCTGCAGCAGCTTGCCAGCGGTGGGATCGAGCTGGCGCTCCATCAGCCAGGTCGGCAGGTGCACCACGGTGACATCCATGCCCCGCAGCTTCAGGCCGTTGGCCGCTTCCAGTCCGAGCAGGCCGCCGCCGATCACGACCGCGTGCTTGTGCACCTTGGCGGCTTCGATCATTGCGTTGGTATCCTGGATGTCGCGATAGGAGATAACACCCTTCAGGTCCTTGCCAGGCACCGGCAGAATGAAGGGGTTGGAACCGGTAGCCAGCAGCAGGCGGTCGTATTCCGCCGTGGTGCCGTCTTCGGCGATCACCAGGCGCTTGACCCGGTCGATCTTTGTGATCTTTTTGCCAAGATGGAGAGTGATGCCGTTTTCCGCGTACCAGTCGACATCATTGAGCATGATGTCCTTGATGGTCTGCTCGCCCGCCAGGACCGGGGACAGCAGGATGCGGTTGTAATTGGCGTGGGGCTCGGCGCCGAATACGGTGATGTCGTAGATATCCGGCGCGATCTTGAGCAGCTCTTCGAGCGTGCGCACACCGGCCATCCCGTTACCGACCATGACTAATTTCAGCTTCTTCATTAAAGCTCCTTCTCCACTTCGCTTCATCTTTGAAGCGCAAAAAACAATACTGAGAGACTCTTAGCAAGAGCAGTGCCAGTGGTCAGACACCGAAAATGCACCGCGATGAAGAGAAATCCGCACCTTTGCAGTGCAACAAGACCATTCGCATGGTGCGGCGACCGATTTCGAAACGCGCGCGCCCATATATAAGGAGTTGATGCACGATTGATGATCGAACGCGCGTGGCATGACGCTTGCATTGCACTCCTCAATTCCAACTTCCGGTGCAAAGAGGCATCATGAAAACGACGTCGTTTTGGAAGGCCGGTCATACGCCGACCCTGCTCGCTTCCTTTTTCTATTTCGATTTGAGCTTCATGGTCTGGGTGCTGCTCGGACCGCTCGCCGTCCAGATCTCGAAGGATCTCGGCTTGACGCCTGCACAGAAGGGATTGATGGTGGCTACGCCATTGCTCGCTGGTGCGCTGCTGCGCATCGTGATGGGCGTGCTGGTCGACCACCTGAAGCCGAAGAAAGCCGGTGCGATCGGACAAGTGCTTGTTATCGCCGGATTGACCTGGGCCTGGCTCGGCCAGCTCAACAGTTATGAAAGCATGCTTACGCTCGGCATCCTGCTCGGCGTCGCCGGTGCAGCCTTCGCGGTGGCGCTGCCGCTCGCGTCGCGCTGGTACCCGCCCGAGCACCAGGGCACCGCGCTTGGCATTGCCGGCGCAGGCAATTCCGGCACCGCATTTGCCGCCCTGTTTGCGCCGTCGCTGGCCCTCACATTCGGCTGGCAGAACGTGTTCGGCTGGTGCCTGATCCCGCTCGGTGTCGCCTTCGTGGTGTACATGGTTTTCGCGAAGGACGCGCCGAGCGCGCCCCCGCCGAAAGCGATGGTCGAGTACCTGCACGTGCTCAAGGACAAGGACGCCTGGTGGTTCATGTTCTTCTACAGCGTGACCTTTGGCGGTTTCTCCGGCCTGGCATCGTCGCTGACCATTTACTTCAACAGCCAGTACGGCCTGTCGCCGGTGACTGCGGGCTACTTCACTGCGGCGTGCGTGTTTGCGGGATCGCTGGTTCGTCCGCTGGGTGGAATCATTGCCGACCGAATCGGGGGCATCAAGACCTTGTCGCTGATGTATGTGCTGGCTGCACTCTTCCTGTTCATCGCCAGCACCGGGCTGCAATCCTACGAACTCGCACTCGCGGTATTCGTGTTCGCCATGCTCTCCCTCGGCACGGGCAACGGTGCGGTGTTCCAGCTGGTTCCGCAACGATTCCGCAAGGAGATCGGCGTCATGACCGGTCTGGTCGGCATGGCGGGCGGTGTCGGCGGTTTCTATCTCGCATCCAGCCTCGGCTACTCGAAGCAGATCACGGGCAGCTACCAGCTCGGCCTGACGCTGTTTGCCGCACTGGCTGTACTCGCATTGGTCGGCCTGACGGCAGTCAAGGGACGGTGGCGCACCACCTGGGGCAGCGCCGCAATGACGACCGCGAAGATCTGACGCGGAATATTGAGTAACATGGACGGCGGGAGCAGCGAGCGCCGCATCGCTGCCCCGCCGCTTTCCTTTCCGCACTGGATGAATCCAACATGCCCCTGTCCATCAGCATCGGCCATTGCACACGCGCCGGCCTGCGCGAACGCAACGAGGATTTCGTCGGCATGGTCACGCCGAACGAGCCGGAACTGTCGGCCAAGGGATTGATCGCGGCGATTGCCGACGGCGTTTCCGGCAATGAGGGCGGGCGTGAGGCTTCCGAATACACGGTGCGCGGCCTGCTTACCGATTACTATGCGACACCGGACACCTGGCCGGTGACCCAGTCGCTGGACAAGGTCATCAAGGCAATCAACAGCTGGGTGCAGAAACAGGGCTCGGTACGACCGGAACTGGCCGGCATGGCGACCACGCTGACCGCTGTCGTCCTGCGCGGTAATTGCTATTACTTTTCGCATGTGGGCGACACGCGGCTCTACCTGCTGCGGGGAGGCGTCCTGACGCGGCTGACCAGCGACCACGTCTGGGACCGGCCGGAGATGCAGCATGTGCTCACGCGTGCCGTCGGCCTCGATACCCGCATCGCCATCGACCATGGCATGGGCGAATTGCGCGAGCGCGATGTCCTGTTCCTTGCGTGCGACGGCATCTGGTCCTGCGTGACCGAATATGACATGACGGCAGCCCTTGCCGAGGTCGCTGCAGGCAGGCAGGATGCCTCTTCCTGCGCCGATATGCTGGTGAACGCTGCTCTGGCAGCGGGATCGACCGACAACTGCAGCGCCCTCGTAATGCGTGTCGAGGCGCTGCCCGAAGAAAACCTGCGCGATGCGCTGTCCGTGTCAGCACAACTGCCGGTTCCGACGAAGCTGAAACCCGGGCAGGAAATCGATGGTTACGTCATCGAATCCGTCATCCATGCCTCGCAAGCCACCCTGCTGTACCGCGTGCTCGATCCGAAGACACAGCGCCAGCTGGTGCTGAAGACGCTCCACCCCGACCGCGCAAACGATCCGCATGAACGTTCTGCATTTGCTCACGAGGAATGGCTGGCCAAGCGCGTCGTCGCGCGCTTCTTCCCGCAGGTCATCACGCCGGAACAAAAGAACTACCTGTACTACCTGACGACCTGGCATGAAGGCCAGACGCTGCAGCAAAAGCTGGATGCAGGCGCCCATTTCACCGCACCGGAAACCGTCGCGCTCGGCGAGAAGCTGGTGCGGGCAATCGGCGCCCTGCACCGGCGCAGCATCATCCACAGGGATATCAAACCGGGCAATGTCCATCTCGGCACGGACGGAGAACTGCGCCTGCTCGATCTTGGCGTGGCAATGTCCGGCCTGGAAGAGGACAACGCCGTGGAGGCACCGCAGGCCGGCACGCCGTCCTTTCTGGCGCCGGAGCAATTCGAGAACGCGCCGCCGTCCCGCCAGACCGACGTGTATGCGGCAGGCGTGACGCTGTATTTCACCCTTACCCGGCATTATCCGTATGGCGAGATCGAACCTTTCCAGCGCCCGCGCTTCGTCGAACCGGTGCTGCCAAGCAGATACCGTCCCGATATCCCGCTATGGCTGGAAAATGTCTTGCTGCGTGCCGTTGCCCGCGACCCGGCGGACCGCTTCGAAACGGCGGAAGAGTTCCTGATCGCGCTGGAACGCGGCGCCAGCAATCCGATTGCGCCACGTGGACCGGTGCCGCTGGCCAAGCGGGACCCGCTCGCGCTATGGCGAGCAGTGGCGGCGGTATCGATTGTGATGAATCTGCTGCTGTTGTATCTGGTGGTGGTGAGATAAGCCGATCTCAGTATTCAAGCTCGCGCCGGAAGTGATAACACGTAATATCCATGCGCTCGCGAAGATAGAAGCGATGTGCGCCATGCCGCTGCACGCCTGAATCGAGGTGCAGCTGCGTACAGCCGTGTTGCCTGGCGAAGCGCTCAATCCAGTCGAGCAGCGCCTTTCCATGGCCCGACGAGCGCGTGCTTTCGTCGCTGACGAGATCGTCCACATAGGCGTAGTGGCCCCAGGCCAGCGAATCGTTGATGCGAAAACCGGCAACCGCCCTCACCTTCCCTTCACCTTCCAGGAAAGCCAGCAGATAGCCCGACCGCTGCATCTTCCGTATCAGGGGGAGATAGTCCTGCTGCGATAAATGGGGGCGCAATTGATGCATCACGTCAAACGTCGCATTGATTTCCGCATCGGTATCGGCCAGGCGGATTTGGGTCATGTCGTCTCCTTCGGTAAGTTCTGGCAAATAATTCACGCGCCTGTCGGATCGGTGGCGAGGGACAGAATGTCACCTATCGTCTTCAACCGGCCCACATTCTCGACATCGAAAATGGAACGCTGGAGCTTTTGCTCGATCTCAAGAACGATGACAATGAATCCCAGCGAGTCGATATCGAGATCGGCAAGCGTCGCTGCTGCGTGCAACGCGGCCGGGTCGCGGCGGATGTGCCGGGAGATGACCTCGAGCATGGCATGCTGATCGTTGTTCATGGCGTCTGCTCCCTGTTCTTCGTCATGACGGGTTCGCGGAGAATTTCGGCCGCGTTGCGGTAAAAGATCCAGCCCAGTTCCTCTTCGCTCAGAATGCCGCGGCTTGCGCAATCGCGAAATGCCTCGACCCATTGAGGCTGGCCTCCATGGATGCGATGGATCGGCCAGTCCGTCCCGAACAGAAGCTTGCGCAACAGGCCGGCTTCCTTGTGCTCGATGATGATGCGGTCCAGCTCGCCGCGCCGCCATTCGGGCTGGAAACCGGACAAGTCCAGATAGACGTTCGGCCGGTAGGCAGCCAGCATCTTGGCCTCATGCCGCCATACGACGCCGGCATGGCCGAGAATGAAATTGACGCCGGGGAAATGGAATGCCGCATCCTCGATGTCGTCCGGCCGCGTGTGCTTGAATGACAGGGTTGGCGATGTCGGCCCGATATGCGACAGAACCGGCACGCGATACTGCTGGCATATCTCATAGAACGGGTACAGTTCTTTCGCGGACGGAGAATAACCGCACGGAGGATAGATCTTCAAGCCGCGGAAGCCCCAGTCGCGCAGCGCTTTTTCCACAAGATCCAAGCCCGCGCGGCCACGCCGTGGATCGATACCGGCAAACACAATGAAGCGCTCCGGGTGACTTGCCATGATGGCGCGATGCAAGGAATAAAGCTCCTCGATCCGGTCCCTCTCTTCAGGGTAGGCGAATCCGAAGTCCACAATCAGCAGGACGGTTTTCGCAATGCCCGCGCGGTCCATCTCGGCGACGAGCTTGTGACATCCTTCATCCTGATTCAATCGGCGGAACAGTGCCGTCAGCGATGCACGCTGTGCGGGTGGCGCGTCCGGAGGAAGCAGCCGCTCAAGATTATCCACCCAGCCGTCGAAGAAACGCACCGGCAGCACCTGTTCCGTTGCGACATGGGCGTGGGAGTCGATAATCATGCGTGCACCTCCGCCAGGGCATCGAGCCGAGCCGCCTGCTCCAGCAGTTCGCGGTGCGCCGCCTTGCCGCTCGGCGTACGCGGAATGCGGTCGACAAAATAGACACGGTCCGGGACATGCCGCGGCGTCAGCTTCTTGCGCACCAGCGCCGCCACCTCTTCGCGTGCAACGTGCCTGGCAGGTCCCGCCACGATAAACGTCAACGCCGTATCCGGTGCATCGGGCGAGCAACGGACGATGCTGGCGCAGTCGACAAGGTCAAGATCCTCGAACAAACAACGGTCGACATCCTCCAGATACACTTTCTCGCCACCGCGGATCACCATGTTTTTCTTGCGGCCGGTGACGAACACGTAGCCGTCCTCGTCGATACGGCCGATATCGCCGGTAAGAAACCAGCCGTCATGGGTAAACGATTTGATGAAGCGGCGCTCGTGATCGCGGAAATAGCCGTCGGCAATGACCGAGGGGCCGCGCATCGCCAGCTCGCCGGTTGCCCCGCGCCGCCCCGGCACGCCGAACTCGTCAAACACGCCTATCTCGATGCCGGCAGGCTTTCCGGCCGAGCCGGGACGTACGCTGTCCGGCGGAGAGATCGTGGCAAAACACGTCGTTTCGCTCAGGCCGTAACAAGGGATGATCGGATGCCCGAAGCTTGCCAGATAGCTCAGGCGTGTCTTTTCCTTCAGCGGCGCCGCACCCGCGACCGCAAACTGCAGTGTGGACGAATTCGCCCATGCGCCCAGGCTGCACAAGGCCTCCAGGATGACCGGCGCCGCGCTGTAGGATTGCACGCCATTGCGGTCGAAGGCCTGGACGATCGATTTGGCGCGCGCCAGCTCGAAAGTGTCCGTCAAGACCGCACGCCCCCCGAGGAACAGTGCCGGGAATAGGTCGCTGATGAGCGTGAAGGTATGAAAGCGTGGCAGCATGCTACCGCTGACCCAGCCCGGTTGATAACCGAGCGCACCGATGGCGTAACGCACGTTGGCGGCAATATGCGCCCAACGCAGCAGGACGCCCTTGGGTTCACCCGTCGTACCCGAGGTATAGATCAGCAGACCTGCGTGCTGATCCAGTGCTGCCGATGGCGCGTTCATCTCAACGGACGAATGCTCGACCTGGCCGAATATCTCGGACCAGCGCACGATGCGTTGCGGCTCTATGCAGGCCATAGGGGGTTCGGCACCGTCTTCGATGATGACCAGGGCAGGCTGCGCATGCCGTAATTGTCCGTCCATCATCGCCGCGGACAAACCAGGATTGAGCGGGTTGAAAATGACGCCGTTGGCAAGACCCGCAATGAGACCTGCGGCCTGATGCAAAGGGCGTTGCGACCACAAAGCAATGCACGACCCGGGGGCGATGCCGCGCGCTTGCAGCGCGTTTTGCAGCGACGCCACATGAGCCAGCAGCATGCGATAAGTAAGCATGCATTCGGGCTGTGCGTGGCGCGCTTCGACCAATGCAACACGGTCCTCGGAAGCATGTTCAAGCAGAATACGGGACAGCTCGCTCATCGTCGGCACCGACATCCTTTGCGGCACCGGCTCGGCGCGCGCATCACCGGGACCATAGTAGCGCTGGAACCACTCTTTGTCGAAGGCATTGATCCTGACCGCCTTTCCGCTGCGGCAGACATGATTGGCGAGCGACTGATACAGCGCACGCAGGCACTCGGTATAACGCAAGGCGCAGAACAGTTCTTCTTCGGTATAGGCATTGCCGCGCTGCCGGAACAACCGAAGATCGACCACGCCCGGATAACTGCGACCGTCGATGGTAATGACGGCTGGCGAACGAATGCTATAGCGGACTTCCGCCATCGAGTGGCCGGCATGATGCTGGTCCGACCATTCCGCCAGATCGGGCAATCTCGGTGGCATATAGAAATGCCGGTCCGCCGGCACACTGTCACGCGGGCAGTGTCCTGGCATATAGTGCCAGCTGTTGAACTGCATCCGGCCGGAACAGGCATACAGAATCTTTACCAGCAGCTCTGGTCTGGTGCTGAGCTTCGCGTGCATGGATACGCTGGGGAAAACCCCGCAGTAATACTCGCCGGACGGCCATGCGCAGATCGTCTCGTAATCCTTCTCGGCGAAAGCCTGCTGCCAGCGCTGAATATCGCGAAAACCACGCGTCATCCCGATATCGCTGCCGGTGGCGGCGATGGCGTCGTCGACGATGGTTTTCATCAGCTTTTCCACCGCATGCAAGTGCGGATCGTCCGAAGCAAAGCCGGACTCGGCCATGTTCGCCACGCATTGGTCGAAGATTGCTTCCAGCGATTTTCCTGGTAAGGTATCAACGCCATGTGTCTCGGCGAGATAGGCGGCGATGTTCGGCGGAAGGTCGGCGCCATCGGCGGGCCCTGGTCGATCACGGAGCCGCTCTTCCTTGTAGAAGTTGAGCCCGTTGATCCACCGATAGGTCAACAGACGCTCCGCGAATTTGGATTTGTAGTGTGCAAGCAACTTGGCCTTGGCCTCGATCGTGTCTGCGAGGGTTGCCAGGGTTCGGCCTGTTTTTCGCTCATAATCGATCAGCCGGCCGTCGAAGTAAGCATCGAGAAGAGCCGGGTTCAATTGCCGTCCGCCGAACTCTTCGCCCCGGCATCCTGCGCTGCGCAGCCAATACAGGCAGTAAACAAAGATCTTTTCCTCGCGAGTCCATTCGGCCAACTCCATTTCCTGCACACGGCGAAAGAAGCAGTGCGGCAAATCGGCACCATTGCGTTCCTGCAGGTTATTGAACTTGCCGAAGTTCGTGAGCGTTGCATCACCGATGTACAGCAGCATTGGATCGGTATGGTCGATCGCTTCATGCACCTCGAATATCACACGCTGCAACCCGTGCGGATCAAGGTCTGCAAAGAAGCCGTCGAGCTGGTTATCGCACCGCGTCCATTGGGCCTGAATGCATGCGGCCCTGGCGGCAGCATCATCGACGAGAGCGGTGGGAAGGAGAACAGCAGCGAGCGTGCGGCATTCGGCAGCGTCGGGAAGTGCCGGCGCAAACCACAAGCGGCCATGGCTCCAGATCCCGATGTGCCACGTCTGCGCGGCCTCATTCAAAGCGGAGCAGGCCGCAACGGAAGAGCATAAGGGCAGACTGCCGGCAAGTTCATACAGAGCGGTTTGCGTTGGCGTCAATGCCTGTACGGCGTACCCCAAGGCTTGCCTGCCGCCCAGGGTCAAGATATCGTCCAGGGCCTCCTTCAAGCAGGCTGCCTGCGGCATTCGTTTTTCGATATCGTCCAGAATGAATTGGAATCCTGCTTTCGGTAGATCTCGTATCGCTTGCGCTGTCATGCTCGCTCTCCCTTTCTCCGCACTTCTATCGAACTCATGCGTGGCATCCGGATACCCCACAGTTCGCAAGCCTGTCGCTTGCATCGCGGAGGCGGCCGCCTTGCGTGAAATCGGCGAGCATCTCGTGCAGTAGCGACGGTTGCTCGGTGTGAATGTAGTGAGAGCCGTGCGCAACTTCGGCATATACGGCACCGGGCACGCGGCGGGCCAACTCGCGCGACAATTCCGGGTGCGTGACATCGTCGAGTTCCGCACCGATAAACAAGACCGGGGAAGTGACGTTTGCGAGAATCGGCAATATGCCGACGTCCCAAAAGTGAAGCAGCTGGCGGGCATACTGCAGCAGGCTTTCCGGCGTGGCGAACGGTGCGGTTACCAGACCGGCGATCGCACCATGGTCATTCTGTGTGCCGGCTGGCGCGCGGCGCATTACCGGCAACACCGCCTTGAACATGTCCCGCAGTTGTGTCGCGAGCTCAGGACGCTGGTCGATCATCCTGCAAAGATCAAGCATCCCCGCCTCATATCGGGTAACAAGATGCTCGTATCCCCGAGCATGGATGAAGCACCCCGTCAGGAAGATCATGGATGCGACTCGGTCCGGGCATGCGTGCTGAAATGCCAGCGCAGTCTTGGGGCCGGTACACCAGGCAAGAATGTGGGCGCGTCCGATGTTTTCCGCATCGAACACTGCACGCATGTCCTGCACATGCTGCTCGACGGGATACCACGCCGTCTGGCCGCCATGCTGCTGCGTCCCGCGCGGCTGCCAGATGACGACGCGATAGCGTGTGACGAGCAGCACGAGCAGCTTGTCCCAGAAAGCCAGGCTCTGGCCGTAGGCATTGACGATCACCAGATACTCACCGCCATTGCCGCCGATGGCGTAATCGAGCGGTTCATGACCGTCGCGGTGCAACGTGCGGTGTGTCAGTACATTCGTTGTGGCGGAGTTCGTCATGGTGCCCCTCACAGCTTCTGACAAACAACCGCCGAGTAATAGGTATCCGCCTGGCAGAGCAACATGAACAACGCGCCTGAAGGCGGATTCTCGGCCCTGCAATAGTCATGCAAGCCGATCAGGTTGTCGGCGCCCCAGACATGACTGGTCCTGCCGACATTGTCGATAAACAGTTTGTAAAGCGGGAATCCCGTGACGTCGATGAGCCCGCGCAGGAGAAGCAGGCTGATGTTGTGAAAGAACACTTGGGTGATCTGTTCACGCCTTACACCGGCACGGTCCAGCGCGCATTGCGTCACATGCCTGAACCCGCCGACATTGTTGGTGATGAAGGTAGCGGCATCGGCTTGGGCGGGATCGACCGGCTTGACGATCTGCTCCATGCCAAGCACGGAAAATTCTGCCGCTTCCGTCGTGGCGATATAGCTGAGCGCGCCGTCGGCCAGTATGTAAGCCGGGGCACCGGTCTGAGAAGAAGCAACCACGCGATCGAGGTTTCCGCGCACCTGGTTGGTTTCGATGACCAGTACATTGCGGTAGCCATCCACCGCGATCATGTTCCGCGCGACGCGTAACGCGCTCGCATAGTTGGCGCAGCCGGCAATCGTCACTCCGACCACAAGAATGTCGTTCATTCCCAAGGCCAGCAGGATTTCGTTTCCGATTTTTTCCGGGAACCTGTTCCACCCTCGTAGTTCCGACGTGCCGATGACGACCGCATCGATGTCGGCGGCAGCCATGCCGGCTCTGTCCAGTGTTTGCCGCGCTGAGATGACAGCCTGTTCCGTGATCGAGACATGCGAGAAAGCGAAGCGCTCATGCCCCACTTTCTTGAACTTCGCCAGCAGCTCGGGATCGGCTTGCAGCGTCGGGATAGTATCGATAGGGGCGGTTTCGTCGAAATGGTAGGCGATCCCACGAATGCCGATGCGGGGTATCGACACCGGAACGATACTCATCATCCGCTCATGCATGGCAGGCGCTCCCCGCAGGCATTGCGACATCCGCAAAGAAGGTTTGCACAATCCGATGCAACGAGTCGAAATTCTGAGGCCGCATCAAATCGCCTTCGACCGGTGCGCCGCGCAGCGTTTCCACGAAGAGGATCAGCCTGATCAATCCCAGCGAATCGATATAGCCGGCTTCGAAGAGATCAACATCTGCCGGCGGAATTTCGCCCATCCGATTGCCCTGTTCGGCAAGCCATTGCCCGAGTTTGGCCAGATACAGATCGCAGGATGCGTCTCTCATGTTTCGCCTTTCACTACTGGCTCAGGTAGATCAGTATGTAGAGCCTGCATGCGGGTCACCGTTTCCATCTCAAGATTCTCGCCAGGCAGCGCCTGGGAATGCCTTGAGCGGGAAGCGTGGTGCGGTGTTTGTCAACCTGAGTGGGAAATGAATCGACAGTAGTTCCATCGCGGGCGCCTCCGGTATGGCGACAACCTCCGAGCTATACTGATCGCACCGTACGCCTGGTCTCACAGGGAGGGTTGCAAAAAAAGACGGGAGAGTTTCCTCTCCCGTCCTCCGCCCGATGACACGCTTGAGCAGCCGTCAAATACCCAGTTGGGCACCGCCCCCGGGAGCACCGCCGCCGATCCCATTCATCAGCGCTTCGAGCCACATCTTCCTTTTCTTCTCATCCAGCAGCTCCTCGTCTTCGCCAAGGCCTAGCCCACCAGCACCACCTGCACCTTCGGCTTTTGCCCCTTCTTCTTCGTGGCCTTTGGCTTTCTCGTCCTCATGACCTTTAGGACCGTATGCGCCTTGTACGCCGTGCGCGCCGCCACCACTAATTGCACCAATACCCATGATATTTCTCCTCGATGAATGTTTGCTAAAACAAACCATGCACGTGAAGACCGTGCAGACGTGTGTGGGGGGCTATCGTGAGCCGGTTCCCTATAGCGCATATTTTTGAGATTTGCCGAGAAAAGTACCTTGCAGATCACTTGCGCGCATGCGTATGCCGTGTAGCGATAAAAGGAAAAAATAAGGCGGCGGGGGCCAAGCCCTCCGCCGCCTCGCTCCTCACTCGGCACTCTGTTGTTTACGCCGCCTCCTTCATTGCCGGATGCGCCTGGCGGTGGTACAGGAATTCGAGCACCGCGGTGCGGTACTCGATGTACAGCGGGTCATGCGCGAGTTCCACGCGGTCGCGCGGACGGCCGAGACGGACATGAACAATGTCGCCTATCGTTGCGGCCGGCCCGTTGGTCATCATCACGATACGGTCGGAAAGCAGCACGGCTTCGTCGACATCGTGGGTCACCATGACCACGGTGGATTCCGTCTTGGCGACGATCTTCAGCAGCTCGTCCTGCAGATGCGCGCGGGTTAGCGCATCGAGAGCGCCGAACGGCTCGTCCATCAGCAAGACCTTCGGCTCCATCGACAGCGCCCGGGCGATGCCGACACGCTGCTTCATGCCGCCGGAAATTTCATGCGGACGCTTCTGCTCGGCATGCGACAGGCCGACCAGTGCCAGCGCGGCCTTGGTGCGCTCCTTCAACTTGGCCTTGCTCTCCGTCGCACCGAAGACACGCTCCACAGCCAGATAAACGTTTTCGTAGCAGGTCAGCCAAGGCAGCAGCGAGTGGTTCTGGAATACCACCGCACGCTCCGGACCGGGACCGGCGATCTCGCGGTTCGCACAGAGCAGCGTACCGTCGGTGGCAGTGAGCAGGCCGGCAATCAGGTTCAGCAGCGTCGACTTGCCACAACCGGAGTGGCCGATCAGCATGACGAACTCTCCCTTCTTCACGTTCAGGTTGATGTCCCGCAGCGCATGGAAGCTGCCCTTGCTGGTGTTAAACACCATTTCCGCCTTCTGGATCTCGATGAACTTGCTTGTGTTCTCCATGATGCACTCCTTAGTTGCGGACTTCTTCGTAGGTGAATGCCTTGGCAATCGCCACCAGTGCCTGCTCCAGCAGGAGGCCGACCACACCGATTACGACGATGGCGATGATGATGTGCGGCACGTTCAGGTTATTCCACTCGTCCCAGACCCAGAAACCGATACCCACGCCTCCGGTCAGCATTTCCGCTGCAACAATCACCAGCCATGCGGTTCCGATCGCCAGGCGAACGCCGGTCAGCATGTACGGCAACACGGACGGGAACAGGATCTTGGTGACGATCTTCCACTCGGACAGGTTGAGCACCTTCGCCACGTTCATGTAGTCCTGCGGCACGCGCTGCACGCCGACAGCAGTGTTGATGATCATCGGCCAGATCGAGCAAATGAAGATCGCCCAGATCGCTGCCGGATTCGCGGCCTTGAACACCAGCAGGCCGATCGGCAGCCATGCGAGCGGCGACACCGGCTTCAGCAGGCTGATGATCGGGTTGAACATGCCCGCCAGGAACTTGAAGCGGCCGATCATGAAGCCGAGCGGAATACCGACCAGCGCCGCCATACCGAATCCGGAGCCGACCCGCTTGAGCGAAGACCAGAGATTCCAGCCAATGCCCTGATCATTCGGCCCCTTCTGGTAGAAGGGATCGGAGAACAGCTTGATCGCATGCTCCAGCGTTACCGACGGCGTCGGGAAGCCGTTGCTCTTGGCGGCCACGATTTCCCAGATGAGGACCAGCAGCGTCAGGCCGATGATGGGCGGCAGCACGGCGAGGAAGAAAGGTTTGAGCGAAAACTTCTTCTCGGGCGCTGCGGCTGGCGCCGGCTTGGCTGCGAACTTCTTCGTTTCAGTGTGTGCTTCCATCTTCTTGGGCGGCGATTCCGATACCGGCTCGACCGGCTTGTTCATTACGTTTTCCATGACTGCACTCATGATGACCTCTTAGACTTTGATCTTGAAGGAACCGGCATACATCTTCGGATTCTTGCCGTCCCACGCCACGCCATCGATCAGCTTGGAGGAACGCATCGGATCCTTCGGCACGCTGATCTTGGCCATGTTGGCCGCGTCCTTGTACAGGTCGATCTGGTTGATCTGCTTGGCGACGGCCAGGTAATCGATGTCTTCCTTCAACAGCCCCCAGCGGCGATGCTGGGTGAGGAACCACATGCCGTCGGACAGGTACGGGAAGTTCACGTAGCCGTCATTGAAGAACTTCATGTGGTTGGGATCGTCCCAGGTCTTGCCAACGCCGTTCTGATAGCGGCCGAGGATGCGCTGGTTGATGGCGTCAACGCTGGTGTTGACATAGGCCTTGTCGGCAACCGTCTCTGCCATCTTCATCTTGTTCTGCAGGCCGGCGTCGATCCACTTGCCGGCTTCGAGCACGGCGGCAGTCATTGCGCGTGCTGTATTGGGATATTTCTTCACCCACTCGGCCGTCGTGCCGAGGATCTTTTCCGGATGGTCTTTCCAGATGTCCTGCGTGGTGACGCCGGTGATGCCAATGCCGTCCATGATCGCGCGATGACCCCAAGGCTCGCCCACGCAGTAGCCGTCCATGTTGCCGACGCGCATGTTGGCAACCATCTGCGGCGGCGGCACAGTGATGATCTTTGCATCCTTCATCGGGTCGATGCCGTGTGCAGCCAGCCAGTAGTACAACCACATTGCGTGGGTACCCGTCGGGAAGGTCTGCGCGAATGTGTATTCGCGCTTTTCGGTCTGCATCAGCTTCGCGAGCGTTGCGCCGTCGACTGCCCCCTTGTCTGCCAGTTTCTTGGACAGTGTAATGGCCTGACCATTATGGTTCAGGGTCATCAGCATCGCCATGTCCTTTTTCGGGCCACTGATGCCGAGATGCACGCCATATACGAGGCCGTACAGCACGTGCGCCGCATCGAGTTCGCCGTTGACCAGCTTGTCTCGCACGGCGGCCCAGGATGCCTCCTTGGTCGGCGTGATCTTGATGCCGTATTTCTTGTCGATACCAAGGACCGACGCCATGACCACCGACGCGCAGTCGGTCAGCGGAATGAATCCGACCTTGACCTCTTCCTTCTCCGGCTTGTCCGAGCCCGCGGCCCATGCTCCCTGTGTGGCCAAACCTCCGAAAGCGCCGGCAGTCATTGCTGCGCCTGCCTTGATCAGGCTGCGACGTGTCAGGTTCGTTTTAGATGCTTTATTCGTCATGATGTCCTCATGAATGATTTCGAAACTGGCAAAAAGAAAGGCGTCCGTCACTACGAGCGAAGCTCGCGTGAACGGACGCCTTTGTCCAAACCATCCCGACCAGCATTGGTCAGGACGGGAGTATCAGTCAATGCGCCTTCTTTGGCGCTCGATCTCTATCTGCAATTGGTGTGCCAGCAATTGTCGGCGCGTTTCTTACGTATTTGATTCAGATTAAGTCGAATCTGCGCACTCATTTCGTGCATTGCATTAAAACAGGGCTCTCAAATGAGCAGATCGGCAACGTCGAGCATGCGCTGCGCCACTTCGGACAACTTCAGGTTCTTGTCCATGGCAAGCCGGCGCAATTTCTTGTAGGCCTCGTCTTCGGTACAGTGATGGCGCTCCATGAGCAAGCCCTTGGCGCGCTCGATGACCTTGCGCTCTGCGAGTCGCAGCTTGGTTTCGGAGAGTTCATGGCGCAGCTTCTGATCGACCTCGAAACGCGCGATTGCCACATCGAGCACCGCCTTCACACGCTCGGCGGAGAGGCCTGCGACGACGTAAGCCGACACGCCTGCCTCGATGGCGGCATGCATCTTTTCCTTGTCGCTGTCCTCGGTGAAGCAGACGATCGGCCGGCGCTCATTCGCCGTGGCTGCCACCACCTTCTTCAGTGCGGCGTCCGACTGTTCGTCGACGATGATCACGTCCGGCTGCAGCTGCGCGATCTGTTCCTCGAGACCGGCGTCCGGAGGCAATGCAGCGAGGATGTTGTAACCGCTCTCGAGCAGCCCGATGCGAATCGCCCGTGCGCGCTCGGCCTGCAGCTGTGCAGTCCGGTCGGCGCCCTCGGGGGCGACCAATGAGTTGATGACAACGATCTTGAGTTGTTTGGAGTCGTTCATGGCGTGGGAACCTCGTTGCGCTAATGCTTTAGGCGGCGATGCCTTAAAATAGGGCTTTGCAAAAAGCTTGCCATCCTTGCCCCTTCCCATGCTTGTTCTCGGCGTCGAATCCTCCTGTGACGAAACCGGCCTGGCGTTGTATGACACACAACGCGGCCTCCTTGCGCACGCACTGCACTCGCAGGTCGCAATGCATGAAGAGTACGGCGGCGTGGTACCGGAACTGGCATCGCGCGACCATATCCGCCGGGCGATTCCGCTGCTCGAACAGGTTCTGGCCAAGGCCGGGGCGCCGCGCACAGCAATCGACGCCATAGCGTATACACAAGGCCCGGGACTGGCGGGCGCGCTGCTGGTCGGCGCGTCGATCGCCTGTGGCCTCGGTCTGTCGCTCGACCGGCCCGTGCTCGGGGTGCACCACCTGGAGGGACATCTGCTGTCGCCGCTGCTGTCGCGCGATCCGCCGAGTTTTCCGTTTGTTGCCTTATTGATCTCCGGCGGACATACGCAGCTCATGCGCGTGGACGGCGTTGGCCAGTACACACTGCTGGGTGAAACCATGGATGACGCGGCAGGCGAAGCCTTCGACAAGTCGGCCAAGCTGCTCGGCCTCGGTTACCCCGGCGGTCCGGCGATCTCGCGCTTGGCGGAATTCGGCGATCCCGGCACCTACAAGCTGCCGCGTCCGATGCTGCATTCCAAAGACCTCAATTTCAGCTTCTCCGGCCTGAAAACCGCGGTGCTGACCCTGGTGAAGAGCCAGGTCACCAACATCTGTGAACAGGACAAGGCGAACATCGCGCGCGCCTTCGTGGACGCAATCGTGGATGTGCTGGTGGCGAAGTGCCTGGCGGCGCTGAAGGAAACCGGCCTGAAGCGACTGGTCATCGCCGGCGGCGTGGGCGCCAACCGTCAGCTCCGGGAAGCTTTGAACGCGGCCGCACAAAAGCGGCGCTTCCGCGTGTTCTATCCCGAACTGGAGTTCTGCACCGACAACGGCGCGATGATTGCGTTTGCGGGCTCGATGCGGCTGCAGATCAATCCGCAGGCCGCCAAGCGCGACTATGCGTTCAATGTGCGGCCGCGCTGGCCGCTGGATGAACTGAAGGTCGTATAAGGCTTACTTCTTCTTGCTGCCGATCCGGCTTTCCTTGCCGGCCAGCAGGTTCGCGATGTTTTGGCGGTGACGGTAGATCAACAAAGCACTCATAACCCCTACCGCCAGCAGCTTGGCGTCAACGCCGAACAGCAAGCCGTAATAGAAAGGTGCAAAGATACTGGCAACGAGTGCCGCCAGCGAGGAATACCGGAACGCATACGCGATCACCAGCCAGGTCACCAGGGTTGCCAGCCCCAGCCAGCCGTTCAGCGCCAGCAAGATGCCGAGTGCGGTAGCCACGCCCTTGCCGCCGACGAAGCGGAAGAACACCGGCCACAGGTGTCCCAGGAAGACTGTAATCGCCACCAGCGCAACGCCGATATCGCCGACACCGAACTGCTCGCCATAGCACATCGCCAG
>DASPMC010000108.1:0-4643 GCA_035627275.1 Noviherbaspirillum sp. | reverse complement strand
CAGAACGGGAGGTCGTCAGTAAGATCGGTCATGAGGGCAGTGTCTCGTTATTTACTGATTGGTCGCACAACCAGTTTATCGACGTTTCACTGCCCTCCTTATTTCTATTCGTTCACGTTAATCCGTGAAGAACCTTTTTTTATGGCATATGCCGATCAGTACGCTTCAGGCGGCCGTCGCTTCCCCACCTTCCAGTCGGCGCGCGGATACGGATGGTCGTGTCCCGTGACGTACAGCGTGATTTCAGTCAGCCATTGCTGTGTCGGTGCCGGATGTACGTAAGGCGCGGGCAGCAGGGCCAGCAGGCTCAGGGCGATGCGCAGCGGTTTGAACACATGCTTGCTGAGCGAGGTGTAGGCGATATGGATGAAGGAAAGGCTGATCGCCGCGCCCAGCAGCAATCCGGCAACGACTTCCGAGGTGGAGTGCGTATGCAGCACGATGCGCGAGATGCCGATCATTGCTGCGCATGCAAAGCCGAACACCACGCCGCCCGAGCGCACGATGAAGCGCGTGCGCTGCAGGATCAAGTAGAACAGCACCGGCAGCACCGCTGCGCTGCGCATCGCATGCCCGCTGAAGCCGGTGAAGTCGATCGCACGTATGCCGATGCCCCAGCCGATGAAAGCCATCTTGGTCGCGACGACGATGCCCATTCCGGCGGCAAACAGTAAGCTCCACAAGAGCGCAAGGCGCTTTTCGTCTTCAATGAACAGCCATGCGGCGATCACCGCTGCGGCAAGCGACGTAATCGTGACGTCGCCGTAATTCGAGATATCGTTCCAGTCGATCATGGCATTTGATATGGCAGGATGCCACTGGATAAGTTCATGCGGATTTGTAACCGGGATTTGCAACGGTGACAGTCTGGCAGGCGGGGCGGGGAAGCGGCCCCGGGGGACATGCAGTCGAAGGTGGAGATCGGATTCAAGCGCAACGCTCGCGGCAAGGACAACAGAAAGCCCGTCCCGCGACGTGGCCTTTGGCCAAGGTCGCGGGCACTGTCATTGTCGGCGATCGAAGACGGTGCTCCTTTACTTTTCTCAAAGGGCCGGAGCGGGCGTTGTGCGGCGGTCGCAGCGAAGGCGGAAAGCTCTGTCCTGAATCAAGCCACGCCGGCGTTATGCGCCTGCTGGTCGGCATGGTAGGAGCTGCGCACCATTGCGCCGACAGCGGCGTGCACGAAGCCCATCTTGTAGGCCTCATCCTCGAACATCTTGAAGGTGTCCGGATGCACATAGCGGCGTACCGGCAAATGGTCGCCGGACGGCATCAGGTACTGGCCGATGGTGAGCATTGTCACGCCGTGCTCACGCAGGTCGCGCATCACTTGCAGGATCTCCTCGTCGGTCTCGCCCAGGCCGACCATCAGGCCGGACTTGGTCGGCACCTCCGGATGCAGTTCCTTGAAGCGCTTGAGCAGGCTCAAGGAGTAAGCATAGTCGGAGCCGGGGCGGGCTTCCTTGTACAGGCGCGGCACGGTTTCGAGGTTGTGGTTCATCACGTCCGGCGGCGCCGCCTTCAGGATTTCCAGCGCGCGGTCCATGCGGCCGCGGAAGTCGGGCGTGAGGATTTCGATGCGGGTGTTCGGCGATTGTTCGCGCACCTTGCGGATGCACTCGGCGAAATGGCCGGCGCCGCCGTCGCGCAGGTCGTCGCGGTCGACCGAAGTGATCACGACGTAGCTCAAACGCAGCGCCCCAATGGTCTTCGCCAGGTTCTCCGGCTCATTGACGTCGAGCGGATCCGGACGGCCGTGACCGACGTCGCAGAACGGGCAGCGGCGGGTGCACTTGTCGCCCATGATCATGAAAGTCGCGGTGCCCTTGCCGAAGCATTCGCCGATGTTCGGGCAGCTTGCTTCTTCGCACACAGTCACCAGCTTGTTGGCGCGCAGGATGTCCTTGATCTCGTAGAAGCGGGTCGACGGAGAACCGGCCTTCACGCGGATCCAGTCGGGCTTGGGAAGCTTTTCCGCAGGCACGATCTTGATCGGGATGCGTGCCGTCTTGCCGGCGCCTTTCTGCTTGTCGCTCGGGTTGTAGGCGGGTGTGGCGGCGGGGTCTTTTTCAGTGGTCATGGTGCAGGTCGTTTCCTCGTCCGCTGCTTCAGCCGACGAAAGGCGCAATCACGCCGTTAGTAATTCGATCAGGTTGTTGGCCAGGGCCAGTTGTACGTCGCGCAGGGGCGCTTCCACGCCGACGGTTTTCATGTCCACCGTCGCCATGCCTGCATAGCCGCAGGGATTGATCCAGGAGAACGGGGCGAGGTCCATCGCGACATTCAGGGATACGCCATGGTAGGTGCAGCCGCTGCCGCGGATCTTGAGGCCGAGGGCGGCGATTTTCGCGCCTTTCCAGGCGCCGCCGCTCATGTAGATCCCCGGCGCGCCGGGCTTGCGTTCGCCGTCCAGATTATACGCCCGCAAGGTGTTTATGACCGACTGTTCGATTTTATTCACGAATTCCCGCGCATAGAGGCGCGCACCGGGCTTGCGGCGCAGGTCCATGAGCAGATAGACAACGACCTGGCCCGGGCCATGGTAAGTCACTTCGCCGCCGCGGTCGGTCTGGATGACCGGGATGCCGTGCGCATCCAGCACATGGGAGGGATCGGCGCCGAGCCCGAGCGTGTAGACCGGTGGATGTTCGACGATCCAGAGCTGGTCCTGCGAGTCCGGCGTACGCGCATCGGTATAGGTGCGCATGGCCGCAAAGCTGGCTTCATACGGCTCATGGCCGCGATCGATGATGGCTAAGGAGTGCATTCCGTCAGTCTACAGAGGAATTGTGTAGAAGTGGTTCTGGTCCTTGTGCGGCGAATTGTCGATGACCTTGAGGATGGTCGGGTCGATTTCGCCGTCCTTCGGATCGAACAGCCCGCACAGGCGCATCGCCTTTCGCACATCGATCGTCTTGCCGAGGAATTCGAACACCACGCGCGCGCAGGCGATCGAGCGCTGGTTGCTCGAGGAGACGCCCAGCATCAGGCCGGACAGGCGCGCCACCTTGTTCTTGTAGGTGGGGAAGAGCACGGTCTGTGCGATCTCGTTGCCGGTCAGCGACTCGTAGTCGATCAGGAAGATGCGGTCGTTCAGGTAAAAGGTGCCGCCCACGTATTTGCACTTGTAGGTCTCGTCGAGGTTGGCATGCTGCGGGAAGCGCTCCAGGCGCTCGTGGTAGACCGCCCCCTCGTGCATGAAGATGTGCACCAGTCCGCGCAGCACTTTCCCCGGCGCGCTCATCGAGTGGTAGTACTCGTAGTAGTAGCCGAGGTATTTGTCGAACTTGCCGGTGGTCTGGTGCTGCAGGCGGGCGATGTGGTCGGTGAATACCGCGCGCTCGATTCGTTGCTTGGGGCGTACCTGCACGATCTGGTGGAAGTGCTCGCGCGGCAGGTAGATTTCGGACGGCTCGACGCCGAAGAAGTCGCAGATGCGCTCCAGCGTGTGGCTGGACGGCTTGCTGGTGCCGTTCAGGTAGCGGTTGAACTGGGCGCGATTCAGGTTGAGCTTGCGGCAGACGTCCGCGACAGAGCGGTAGTAGCTGCAGAGCATGCGCAAGTTGGCGGAGAACTCCCGTTGTGCGGGATGGACTTTGCCGGTGTCGGTCGATAACGACATGGCTTTCCCTTTTTGCAATGAAATGATGCTGGTTGACGCTATTTTAGCATCAACCAGCATCAAGTCGCGTCACTTAGCGAAATGGCATTCGCCAGGGAATGTCCCTAAAGTTGCGTTCCTAGTTGTAGCCGCTTTTTTAATTACAAAACAGACATGCGGCGCAACTGGCAGGGACAAGAAAAGAAATAGAGACACCCTGGTTCGGCAATGACTGCATGAGCTGCGTCGGCCACAAACTGATTGCATCTCGCTGCAGCGTGACCTCACAAAGGAGACATTGATGGTTACCGTTGAAGACTGCATCCTCGGCAATAGCGCGTTGCACGACCGCTTTTTCGCCACCACTGAAATCCTCGCAAAACTCGTATCCAGCGCACCGCGCGCGGTCAGTATGACGCAGCTCGAAGAGGCCACTGGCCGCGCCGAGAAGGACCTGACCAAGCTGTGCAACGCGCTCGGCCGTGCCGGCCTGCTGCGCCAGGACGAGCAGGCGCCGGGCAAATGGGCGCTGACTTGCGATCCTTCCCTCGTCACGCTGGAAGACGTGTTTCGCTGCGTGATGTCCGAGCAGCAAACGCGCTCCCGCAAATCGGCTGCGGCCGACCGTGCACCGAACGACGTCGACCTGCTCGTCATGCAGGCCATGATTGCGATCAATCAAAGCGTGTTCAAGCATTTGCGTCAGTTCTCCCTCGACAGGCTGAAGATAAGCGCAGCCGGCATGTTCCCGTCATCCCGCCGTCCACTGGGCGATCCGCGCCTGGACGATGATTTCGGTCTTTCGATTTCCGGCCGCGAGGCCAGTTTTTCGCCTGAGCAGATTGCTGCCTAGGCGCTCGTTGCAGTACCACCCTCTCGTTAATCCTTAGGAGACAACAACATGCAGTTCACTACAAAAATGATTCCGTTGGCTGGCGCAATTGCATTTGCTTTCGCGGGTGCAGCATCGGCACAGGAACAGGTGGTCAAGATCGGCCACGTCGGCCCGATCTCCGGCGCCATCGCGCACCTGGGCAAGGAC
>DASPMC010000107.1:0-54124 GCA_035627275.1 Noviherbaspirillum sp. | reverse complement strand
GGACGCCGATTCGCTGCAGGTGCAACCGCTCCTGATCCCGGTTACCTTCTACGCCGATCCGGTCGAAGTCGGCACCGTGGAAGAAAACCAGGCGGCGTTGCAATCGCTCGGCTTCGATATCAATGCCCTCTCGCCCACGACGCTTGCCGTGCGCGCCGTTCCCGCACTGCTGAAGAACGCCGACGCGCAAAGCCTGGCGCGCGATGTGTTGCGCGACCTGCGGGAATTCGGCGGCTCGCGCGTCCTGGTGGAGCGCCGCAACGAGATGCTGGGCACACTGGCCTGCCACACCGCCGTCCGCGCCAACCGTGCACTGACCTTGCCGGAAATGAATGCGCTGCTGCGCCAGATGGAGGCGACCGAACGCGCCGATCAATGCAACCACGGCCGACCGACCTGGGTACAACTCGCGCTGTCCGACCTGGACAAGCTGTTCCTGCGCGGGCAATAACAACGTGGGCACATCTGCAAAAACGCTCGCCGTCGCCATCATGGGCCCGACGGCATCGGGGAAGACCGCCGCCGCGCTGGAAATCGCGCGCCGCATTCCATCCGAAATCATTTCCGTCGATTCCGCGCTGGTTTACCGCGGCATGGACATCGGCACCGCCAAGCCGACGCCGGAAGAACGCACCGTCGCACCGCATCACCTGATCGACATCCTGGACCCGCTGGAAGCATATTCGGCAATGCAATTCAGGCAGGACGCGCTGCGGCTCGTTTCCGATATCGCAAGCCGCGGCAAACTGCCATTGCTTGTCGGCGGCACGATGTTGTATTTCAAGGCGCTGCGCGACGGCCTGGACGAGTTGCCGCAGGCCGATCCGGAAGTGCGTGCACGGCTCGATGAAGAGGCAGCGGCAGCAGGCATCTCGGCACTGCACGCGCGCTTGGCCAAAGTCGATCCGGAAACGGCGTCGCGTCTCAAACCGAACGATTCGCAACGCATACAGCGCGCATTGGAAATCTTTGAACTCACCGGCCGCCCGATGTCGCAACTGCTCTCCGGCGCCGGCAAAGTGGAATTGCCGTTCGACATACTTCCGTTGTCTCTGGAACCGTCGGACCGCAGCGTGCTGCATGCGCGTATTGCTGCCCGCTTCGATGCAATGCTTTCTGGGCAAAACAGCGGCCTGCTGCAGGAAGTGTCGACCCTGCGCGCGCGCGGCGACTTGCATCTCGGCCTGCCATCCATGCGTTGCGTCGGCTACCGCCAGGCGTGGGAGCATCTGGACGGCGCGTATGACTACGAAACGATGCGCGACAAGGGAATTGCAGCAACGCGTCAGCTTGCGAAACGGCAGCTAACCTGGCTGCGCGCGATGCCCGACCGAATCGTGATCGATTGCCTCGCGCCCGACGCTGCATTGCAAGCCTTCCGCCTTACAGAACAAACTCTCGCTGGACGCGCCTGGTTTTCTCCCGGCAACGTCGACAGATGTTGACAGGCTTTACGAAATGCAGCATAATTGAGGGCTATTTTGGTGATATAGCTCAGCTGGTTAGAGCACAGCACTCATAATGCTGGGGTCGGTGGTTCAAGTCCACCTATCACCACCAAATACGAAGCCGTAAGTCGTTGAAATTCAATGACTTGCGGCTTTTTTGCTTTCAGCACCCCGCATACTGCCCACTCCATTTTTAGCCTGTAGTTGAGTCAGACTTGAGCAGGAAATCCTGCCAACTTCGATTATCGGGCAAAAAAAGGCGCGGACCTAGAAAAGGATGTTAATCAGGCTAAGCACGTGGCCGTGTGAGATATGACGACAGGTCGCCTCGACTCCCCATGAAGGAGCTATCGCAGTCGCCCGAGAAAAATGCCTCTGGGGACTTGTTGATCAAATTACATTGATGTAAAGTAACAGGGCTTTATGTTTTGACATAAAGGAATGTTACAGGTTGTCAAGCGTCGCGACATCGAAACCAAGAATCGCGAGGACTATTGATAACACAACTGCGGCCGGCCACTTCATGGTGACCTCCAAAGTGATGGGAACATAGTATCTCATTTCTAACACACGCGGCTTGGCTCAATTTATTGGGTGAAATGGTAGGAGAAAGACCACTTTGGTTTATCCGGGAAGTCGGTTCATAGACAGCCGCCATCTACGGCTTCCCGGTTTGCTAGCGCAAAAACAAATTGTTCACTAAAAGCGCATCTTGGTATCGACGTCGCGGTTATCCGCACTTTGACCTGCCTATAGGCCTCACCAAGGCTCTCCGCATCGTGACGGACCCAAAGAAGGTCTCGCGCCACAGTTTTTATCCATTCATTAGTTTCCTGGTCAAATCGTCCAAAGTCCGTTGGAACGATGGCTCAAATGCGCTTGAAAAAAAGACCAAGGAACGGCCAATTGCATACGCTGCACATGTTGACACTCATATTTACGCCTACTATTCATCTCGGTTGGCAAATTTGTATGAGCAAGCGTTAATAAGAAATGCTCTTGACCAGTGCGTTATCGCCTTTAGGTCGCTTGGAAGAAGCAATATCGAGTTTGCAGCAAGCGCATTTGCGGAGATAAAAAAACGTAGCGAGTGCCATGTCATTTGCCTTGATATCCAAGGCTTTTTCAATAATTTAGATCACGGACTGTTAAAGTCCGCTTGGACAAAATTAATTGGCACTCACCGCCTCCCAGAAGATCACTACGCGGTTTTCAAATCCTTAACACGTTATTCAACCGTTGACCGCGACGCCCTCTACTCCCACCTTGGCCTATCGTTAAACAATCGGCTCTCTTGTCCTCGGCGTCTTTGTTCTCCAGCAGAATTTCGCGACAAGATCCGCGCGGGAAATTTAATTAAGACGCACCGCGACACAAAAGGAATTCCGCAGGGGTCCCCAATTAGTGCTGTTTTGTCAAACATCTACATGTTTGAGTTTGATTTCGTTGTTAAGAACTATATGAACTCCATCGGGGGCACATATTTCCGATACTGCGACGACATGTTGTTAATCGTGCCGCCCGAAGCGAAAAGCGCAGCAAAGGCCTTTGCTGAATCAGAAATCAAGAAATTGGGGTTGTCGGTTCAAGATGAAAAGACCGAATGCGTTGATTTCCACATGAGGGAGGGAAAGCTGTCGGCGTCGAAGCCGATGCAGTATCTGGGCTTTCTTTTCGACGGTCAGCGCATAATTCTGCGCTCTGCATCCTTGGCTCGTTATGCCGATCGAATGAAGCGCGGAATCAAGTTTGCGAAAGCGACGATGAAAAAGCGAAATTTCGCCCGCGTCGCAAGAGGCGAAGCTCCGAAACCGTTATTTCGGAGCCAAATTTACAAACGATACACCTACCTGGGACGGAGGAACTTCGTAAGCTACGGCTATCGTGCCGCGAGAGTCATGGATTCCGCTCCAATTAGAAAACAACTTAAGAAGTTATGGAAAAAGGCGCAAGCGGAAATCGCTGCCTAGCACCTTAAACGTTCTACTTGTCGGAAGTATTAGTTTCACGAGCAGCATTGACAGCCAATAAACGCTTACGATCCTCAGGAAGATCAAGAACGTGCATTCGTCGATGACAGTTTGGACAGAGCGCAACCGAATTTGCGATGGTATCGGCGCCACCCCGAGACAGCCACTCTATGTGATGATTTTCAAGATAAGGTCGCCCGACTTTCGACTGGAATGGCGCAGGGTGCTCACACAAATCACATTTTCCGGCCGCACGTCGCCTTGAATACTCTGCAACCCACGGGCTGCGCTCAATCTGATTGGTTGAAGTGATGCGACGGCCAGGTTTGGCATGGGCGTGCGCTGCTCTGCGGCGCAGTTCTTCGTCGGATAATTTGCGCGCCTGCCGTTCCTTTCGTCTGTATATCTCGTCTAACTTAGTTTTAGGCAGTGCCACGGGTGCCGATGCCGTCGGTTTTACAGGGAAAACCCAAACGCTCCGTTCAATACCGTCTTCATCTGGCTGCAGCTCTTCGTATGGTGAACCGACTAACCTAACTTGACCACGATACGTGTATTCCCCGTCTTGGAATACCTCGAAGAGAAAAACGCTAACGTCATTTGTATTTGATTCTGCAAGCGTCAAGTTCTGCATGAATGTGAGCGACTGGTTTCCCTTTCGCCCCATCCCTGTGTAATGCAAAACATCGTCTACCCAACGATCGTCATAAATTGAGTCGACATGGTTAGAAACAATCACAAGGCTGCCCGTTCTAGTCGATCGCCTCATACCCCCTTGAGGCCCGCATCCGAAGGTGGCACACAAGCGTTTGTTATCAATCACCTCTCCGAGTTTCAGTCCTGGATCGAACGCCATATCGTATTTTCATTAAAGAATAAAGTCGCAATTTTGCCATTAACACTGAATGGCTGAAGATCGGATACCAATTACATTGGCCCTGGAAACGCCGTAGAGCCGCGCCAATGCGCTCACGGTCTCGCCTTGCTCCAACCTGCGGACGATTTCAATGCGCTGCTCTGGCGTCGTTTTGGACGGTCTTCCAAGTCTTTTCCCTTCTGCTTTCGCTCGAGACAGGCCAGCTTGTGTGCGCTCTACAAGAAGATCACGCTCCATTTCAGCGACGGCGGCCAGCATAGACAGTAGTAGCTTGCCTGCGGGCGAAGCCAAATCCGTAGAACCCACTTGGAGCACGATTACCTTGATGCCTCGCTCACCGAGCTGCCGGACCGTCTGTAGCACATCAATCGCATCACGCCCTAGCCGATCCAGTTTAGCCACTACCAAAGTTTCGTTCTTGCGAATCTGGCCGAGCATTCGTCTGAATGCCGGACGCTGGGCTGCGGCCACCTTGCCGCTGATACCTTCATCCGCAAACCAGTAATCTGGTTCGATCTGGAATCCTGCCTGTTCAAGCTCAATCCGCTGATTTTCTGCAGTTTGCTGCCCGGTCGAAACGCGACCGTATCCGAACACTGCCATGGCATCCCTTCCTTGGATCGTTAGAAAACGGTGTCAGATTAGGATGCCATGTTGGAAAAGCCAAGAGATATTTTTCTAACATGCAATATATGCCGCAGTGCGACCGCCAGAATATGGTCGTTTTTTAACAGTGTTAGAGTCTGACACCATGGATTTTGGAGAATCAGTCGATTATTGGCAGGTGCGGCAACGGCCAGCGAAATATAAGGATGCATTTTTCGCACAGCGATAGAAGAGACGGAATACCTTGGGCGCACGCCCTCGTATTAGGACTTCGACCTGTCTGCCCCCCCCGGGAGCATGATCTTACGTTGATGGTAGCTTGACCTTTTCTTAAACAGATCCCGCTGAGTCTCCCGGCAACGCTGCGCAATGTGCATTACCTTGGAAACTGCTGGTCGATCGCCCCATGCCGATGTTCCCCATGCCGATGTTCCCCATGCCGATGTTCCCCATACCGAGACTTCTCATACCGAGACTTCCCATACCGAGACTTCCCATACCGAGACTTTCATTAGCAGTTACATTATGGTGAATGGCGCGGCTTGCCGCGCCGCCGGCAGGCTTCCCTAACTTTTGAACCTTTTAGCCTTTCTTATTTGATCGTTTAAATCTATTCTCATTTAATCTTTTCACGGGGAGAACAGCCAGCAGCGCCTTAAAAATCCCCATAAATTCAGTGACTTATGCGTGCAACCCTACGAACTCTTCCGACTTGCACGCGGCTCTTTAGCGCGTTGCTTAAGCACGGTCCATGTCCTCATTCGTCTTAGCTTTGTCGACATTGTTGCTTTTGCAAGAGGCTTTTTTCTCATGAGCCAACCGTGCACTTGTGCTATCGATCGTTGTGAAGCATTACCGGTTATCTCTACAGCGACCCACAATTGCTTCAGATCCTCAATGTCCTTCTTGGGCAGACGACTGTCTCGTTCGGCATTCGTCCTCAAAATCTTTTCTACTGTCGCAACACGTTCCTTGATACTGACCCACTCGTTGTAAGCCTGCTCCGACAGCAAGGAAGCTAGGCCCCACTGCTCGTCCGGAATTAAACGCAGTATTTCCACCCGCTTCCTAGTTTTCCACTTCTTTGCAGCAAACCTTTCAGCAAGTTCCAGGTTGAAAGTGTCGCTGTCGAACATGTCATAAAATTCTCGGTCAGCCTCGATCTTGTCTCGCTTGCCATTTATCCAAAGCCAATGGAGGTCAATTACCTTTTTATCGTTAGCCAGATTATCTTCGTCAGTTCGAGCAGTGCTTGGTATCGGGAGCGCCGGTTGTCCTACCAATCTGGCTTTGCCCGCTCCCTTCCCTTGGTCACCGCTTTTTTCGATCCGAGGGACCGGGATTGACGGGCGCGCCCGTGGTGCGACTACCTTGCGCTCGTTAAGAATGAAGTTTGCGGCCACGAAGAGTGCTCGAAATCCGCCTTTGTAACGGCGCCCCTTCCCTCCCTGAGAAACCGGCATTGATTGTTTCGCCATTTCCATCAACTTTTGGCAGAGCCATTCGTCGATCTGGTCTTCAGGTAGTTCGAGCTTGGTAATTCGTCCTTGCAGAATTGCCCGAGCCGATGACAACTCTGGGAACTGATACCAAGTTGGATCATAGTCGTCCATAGCATTCCACCGTTGGAGCACGGGAAGGCTGCCCTACCAACCAGTTGGGACAGTCGGTGGCCGCGATTACTGGAATTCCGACGCAGACAAAACAGGCTGTTCCAATGCGCGGATCAAGTGTCTGACAATTTCGGTCGGCACGAAATTACGCTTCTCGTGTATTCCGGGCCCCCATGCATACTCGGCTGGTTCAAGGTAGGACTCGAGGCGACCCGACTCGTCATAACGCACCTCGTGAACAGCGCGATAGAACACGCCGCTCCCTCTCTTAAATTCAATCACTCTGAAATCAGAAGTCGCCATCTTTCCCTCGCAAAAATATGACAAGAATCGCAACACACACTGCAAGAGATTCATCGCGAGAGAAAAAGTTTCCACCAGGCAGTCAGTGCTGACTGATCGGCCCAGGACTAAAGGGTTTGCAGCGATTACGATGAAGAGATGATCGGCGGCAAAGGTTGCATCAAGGCAGCTGTCGCCAGATGAGGGATATTGTTTCTATTGAGCAGCGGAAGTAACCCCCGACGTTGGAAGTTCAGAAAGTCATTTCCGCTGCGTCGTTTCCAGCTCGACTACTGCGCCAGCTTTTCAGCCAAGCGAGCCGCATTCATGTGGGTGTATCGGGACAGCATATGAAGCGTCTTGTGGCCTGTAATGGACGCCACTTCCATCGCGCCAAACACTCCGCGCTCGAACAATCGGCTTGTGGCCTCATGGCGCAGGTCATGGAAATGGAGGTCAGTTAGATATCCCGGCCTTGGCGTAGTGCCACTGGTGGAGCATTCCCGTTGATACACTTTGCTGGCCCGTTCTACTGCCCTCGTCCATGCTTGACTGATAGAAGGACCGCTGGTGCTAAAGACACCCCGGTCGATTCGACGCGGCAAGCCTTGAAGTATCGCAATCGCTTCTGGGCTAAGCGGGACGACACGCCCCGAACCGTTCTTTGTGTCGCGGAGGGTAACGGTGCGCGTTTTGAAGTCGACATCAGTCCATCGCAACCTGATGATCTCGGACAATCGCATCGCCGTTTCGACCGCTAGTTGTGCTACCGGCTTCAACTCGGAGCTTCCTGAAGCCTCCAGCACCGCCTCTAGCTCGCTTGGGTAAAGGCGCCGATTACGCCCGTTAGACACCGTGGGCTTACGGATCAAATTTACGGGGTTTACCGTATCAATGGCCCACTCCTTGCGAGCGATCTCAAAACAATGGGAAATGATCGCCAAGCGCCGTCGAACTGTGGCTGGCGCTAGCTGCTTCAACCATTTGTCCCGCAGCGCTGCGATATCCGCCGGCTTTAAAGACACTAAAGTTTTCGTAGCGCATTCGTTCCGCATGATTGCGTTGATGACGCACGTCTCCTGTGCCGCGCCCTTTTTCGCGGCTGTAATCTCCTGACTGTAGCGGGACAAGGCTGCTCGCAAGGTTATTGCGTTATTCACACCGGGCGGCTTCCACCGTCCTGCCTGAATATCCGCCTCGGTCTGCCTTCCCCACGCAATCGCGTCTTTTTTCAGATTGAAGGACTTGCATACCGCGCCTTCTTTGCGATATACCCGGACATGGAACTTTCCGTTCCGTTCAGTTATGTTTGCCAACGTTGCTTCCCTATACCGAAGTTACTTGATATAGAGTTGAGCAAGTATGCAGCGCCCCATGGCCGCGCCCGTAACTTGCTGATTCCAAAAGGAATAGATATAGCTCAGCTGGTTAGAGCACAGCACTCATAATGCTGGGGTCGGTGGTTCAAGTCCACCTATCGGTTACGAGTTCGCTCGTAACCCATTTTGTTTTTCCGGCTCGGGAAACGCTTTCTGAGCTCCCACAAAAAAGGGCGGCTTGTGCCGCCCCATCCAGGTTCGACCGCTCACAGAACAAGCGTATGCCCTTTCAGCGGATCGATCCTTCCGCCGTGCATATCGTCGATCAGCTTCTGCCCCTCTTCATAACCGCGATGCTCCTCGATCTGCATCCAGGTATGCAGTGGATCGCTCACCCGGCGGATGAAGGCCAACTGCGCCTCGTTGAACTTCTGATTAACCACATCATGCCCCCAGTCGGTATTGCGCTTGCGGATTTGCACCGGGGCGAAATAGAACTCCGGCTTCGGCCCCGGCAAGCCGGTGTCGCGCAGGAACCCGGTGTTCTGCGCCGACCCAGCAAAACAGTCGTAGACCAGCGCATCGCCGAAGTGGTAATGCACCCGCGCACGCAAGTCTTCGTCGCCTGAAAAGTCCAGATACAAGGTGGGGCGCTTCGGCGAGATGAACACCAGGTCATCGTAGGTCACCGCGCGGTCATAGCAGCCAAGTTTTTGCACGAAGCCCCGGTTGCGGGCAGAAGTCAGGGCGATGAGCTCCGCATCGTATTTCCCCTTCAGGCAAAACGCGGTACCGTACGCCGTCTTGCTGGACGCGCTCGACACCACGATGCGGGAAGCTCCGAAGAAGCCGTTATCCTGCAGGAAGTCAGCCCCCATGAACGATGTGATGAACAGCGGACGCAGCAACATCTGGTAGTTCTCGTCCGCCTTGCTGTAGACCGAATCGTTGCTGCAGCGGGTGTACTGGTTGTAGGCGGACGTCAGCGAAAGGCGGTGTTCCGACCCGTCGTAAAAGCCGCGCTTGGATACCCGCACCGCATTCATCCGGATGTGGCTGGCGATCGGGAAATAGCCGTAGAAACGCTCACCGACTTCCACGCCTTCGGCGTTCGACATCACGACATCGGCGAAGCCCCACACCGGCATATGCCCCCATTCCAGCTCCCCGGTCGGGAAGAAGCCCCAGTACTGCATGGCGTCGCCGAAGGCCGCATAAGTAATGTTGTTGGTCGTGATCGCCACCCGGTCGATCTTCAGCACGACCTCATCCTCCGCCAGCGGAAGGGGCAGTTGAATGGTATCGACGCGCGTCTCGTTGAGCGCGCTTTTGCGGGTCAGCAGGCGTGTTACAGTGATTGCATCCATGTCATTTCCTCGTGTGTTTTTGATGGCTTCAATGTACCCGCGTCGTCCGCAGCCAGGGTTCGGAAAACGGAAGGGTGCGGCAACCGTGCCCGCCCCCGCACGCCCCAAGCCACTGAAGCGCCCTTTGCAGGCACGCGCGAAGTTCACCGTGCAGGCGATCTACGATGCGTTTGTTCGGATTTGGCGCACCAAGGGCTGGGAGGGAATGACCACGCGGGCGGTGGCACTGGAGACCGGCGTGTCTGTCGGCACCTTGTATGACTACTTCCCGAACAAGCATGCACTGCTGTCCGGTTATGTCCGCCATTGCATCGACGTGCTGATCGCGGAAATCGAGCGCCAGGTGATACAGCCGGAGAACCTGCAGTGGCAGGAACGCCTCCACCACCTCGTCAGGCTGACCTGCGGTGTCGATGCCCCGGAACTCCCCTGGTTCGACGCGGCGATGCTGACGCTGGAAAGCCAGATTGCCGAACCCAAGCACCATCGGCGCGTCTACGATGAACTGTCCGGGATGTGGATCAAGGCATTCGCCGCGTGGACCGGCGCGCCGCGCACGCCGTCGCCGGAAGAAATCCGGGCCCTGTATCTGTCGATCTGGGGTGGCCGCCGCTATTTCCTCCTGGTGCAGCCGGACGATATCGAGGCACAGGCATGGGTTGGAGAGATGGAATCGCTCTGCCGTGCCGCGTTGCTGATGCCAAGGTAGCGAGACCGGGAAACGGCCATCGCCGACGCGTGGCAAAGCCGACAACAAAATTCTCCAACACATTGTTTTTCAATGTTTTTTCCATTTCCGCAATAGATTCGCCGAGCGGGGCGGCGTAGAATTCCCGGTCTGTGCTGCACGCGCCCTTTGCCTACGAGGCAATAGGGCCGGGTGATATAATTCGCACGCCCCGGTGCACACTTTGTACGCGGGCCTCGCGCCTGCGGGACGTGCCGGAATGTCGTGCTCCGTCCCTGAGGATTCCATTCTTGTCCGCTGCTGTGCAGCGTTTCGACGAAACGGGGTATGAGATGTGGCGTCGACCCTTCCTCACCATCAGTCTTTCAGTCTTGCTGGCCGTGCCCGCGATGGCGTTCGAGCGGCCGTTTCCGGCGCCGACCAAGCGCGGCAAGATGTCGCCCGGTGCGCATCCGGAAATCATGATTGACGGCAAACTGCGCAGGCTGGCGCCCGGCGGACGAATCTGGAACGAGAGCAACTTGCTCGAAATGCCGGCCGCCCTGCGCGGCAGCGATATCGTGGTGAACTACACCGAGGACGCACACGGCCAAATCGACCGCGTCTGGATCCTGACGCCGGAAGAAGCGAGCCAGTCGGTCGCCAAGCAGATCAACCCCATGCAACGATAGTAGTCATGCCGAAAAAAGTATTCATCAAAACCTTCGGCTGCCAGATGAACGAGTACGACTCGGACAAGATGGCAGATGTGCTGAATGTCTCCGAAGGCCTGGTCAAGACCGACACGCCGGAAGATGCCGACGTCATCCTGCTCAACACCTGCTCCGTGCGCGAGAAGGCGCAGGAGAAAGTCTTCTCCGACCTCGGCCGCCTGCGCGAACTGAAGCAGGCCAAGCCCGACCTGGTGATCGGCGTCGGCGGCTGCGTCGCGTCGCAGGAAGGCGACGCGATCATCAAGCGCGCGCCCTATGTCGACGTGGTGTTCGGTCCGCAGACGCTGCACCGCCTGCCGAACCTGATCGAACTGCGCCGCAAGACCGGGCGCTCGCAGGTCGACATCAGCTTCCCCGAGATCGAGAAGTTCGACCACCTGCCGCCGGCGAAAGTGGAAGGCGGCGTCGCCAACGTTTCAATCATGGAAGGTTGCAGCAAGTACTGCAGCTATTGCGTGGTGCCTTACACCCGTGGCGAGGAAGTGTCTCGCCGCTTCGACGACGTGCTGGCCGAGGTCGCGCTGATCGCCGATCAGGGCGTGAAGGAAATCACGCTGCTCGGCCAGAACGTGAACGCATACCGCGGCGTGATGGCCGACGGCGAGATCGCCGACTTCGCGCTGCTGATCGAATACATCGCCGAGATCCCCGGTGTTGAGCGCATCCGCTTCGTCACCAGCCATCCGAAGGAATTCACGCAGCGCCTGATCGACACCTACGCGAAGGTGCCGAAACTCGCCAACCACCTCTACCTGCCGGCGCAGCACGGTTCGGACCGCATCCTGATGGCGATGAAGCGCGGCTACACCGCACTCGAATACAAGTCGGTGATCCGCCGCGTGCGCGAAGTGCGCCCCGATATCACGATATCGAGCGACTTCATCGTCGGCTTCCCCGGCGAAACCGAAGCGGATTTCGAGGCATTGATGAAATTCATCGAGGACGTGGGCTTCGACCGCAGCTTCAGCTTCCTCTTCAGCCCGCGCCCGGGCACGCCCGCGGCCAACCTGCACGACGACACGCCGCATGACGTGAAGCTCAAGCGCCTGCTGCGCCTGCAATCCTTCGTCGAAGCAAATGCGCGTCGCATCAGCGAAGGCATGGTCGGCAGCGTACAGCGCATCATCGTCGAAGGCCCGACGACCAAGAATCCTCAGGAATTCCAGGGACGCACCGAGAACAACCGCGTCGTGAATTTCGACGCCGGACCGAACGGTGCGCGACTGATCGGCCAGATGCTCGACGTCAACATCGTACAAGCCTACCCTCATTCTCTGCGCGGAGAACTTGTCATCAAACAGTGAATCTCAGCGAGATCGACAACCCATTTTGAAAACAAAAATTCCTGCACAACCGCAACATTTCATCCCTGAGCCGCTGGATAACAAGCGGCTCGCCCACCTGTGCGGGCCGATGGATGAAAACCTCCGCCAGATTTCCGCCGCACTTGACGTGACGGTCTTCCGTCGCGGCGAGAAGTTCGTGATCAGCGGCACCAACTCACAGCGCGCACTCGAGTTGCTGGAAAACTTCTACCAGCTCGCAGACAAACCGATTTCCGTCGAGGACATCCAGCTCGCGCTCGTGGAGCAGCGCGCCGTAACCGAGGCCAGCGAAGAGAAAAAGGAGGAAAGCGAAGAGGATGAGGCCATCCCCGTCCTGAAGACGCGCCGCCACGACCTGCGCGGCCGCACGCCGCACCAGAGCCAGTACATCAAGGCCATCCTCGAGCACGACGTCACCTTCGGCGTCGGCCCCGCCGGCACCGGCAAGACCTATCTCGCCGTGGCCTGCGCAGTCGACGCACTGGAGCGCGACGCGGTCAAACGCATCGTGCTGACCCGTCCCGCAGTCGAAGCCGGCGAACGCCTCGGCTTCCTGCCCGGCGACTTGGCGCAGAAGGTCGATCCTTACCTGCGCCCGCTGTATGACGCGCTCTACGACCTGTTCGGCTTCGACCGGGTGCAGAAGCTGTTCGAGAAGCAGGTGATCGAGATCGCGCCACTTGCCTACATGCGCGGCCGCACGCTGAACCATTCGTTCATCATCCTCGACGAAGCGCAGAACACGACGCCGGAACAGATGAAGATGTTCCTGACCCGTATCGGCTTCGGCAGCAAGGCCGTGGTCACCGGCGACGTCACGCAGATCGACCTGCAGCGCACACAGAAGAGCGGCCTGGTCGACGCCGTCCAGATCCTGCGTAATGTGCGCGGCATCGCCTTCACCAATTTCACCAGCGCCGACGTCGTCCGCCACCCTCTGGTGGCGCGCATCGTCGACGCCTACGACGCCTCCTCGTCTTCAAAGAGCGCCTTCGTAAGACATGCCGCAAAAAAATAAACTCACACTCTCGGTCCAGTATCCCGATCCTCGCCTGAAAGAAATCATTCCTCGCAACAAGCTGCGGGAATGGATCCAGGCTGCTCTCTTCGCGCCTGCGGAACTGACCATCCGCTTCGTCGACGCCGAAGAAGGCCAGACGCTCAACCGTGAATACCGCGGCAAGGATTACGCCACCAACGTGCTGACCTTCGCCTACACCGAGGACGAGGACAGCGAAGTCACGCAGGCCGACATCATCCTTTGCACCGAAGTGCTGCAGCGCGAAGCGGACGAACAGAGAAAGTCTGTGCAAGCACACACTGCGCACCTGGTGGTGCATGGCGTCTTGCACGCCCAGGGTTACGACCATGAAACCGACGACGAGGCGGCGGAAATGGAAGCGCTCGAAATTGAAATTCTTGCAAGCCTCGGCGAGGCAAATCCCTACGCAGATAGTTAGATTTTGAGCAAGTTGCGTCTCGGAATGATGGGTTCGGACACGCATTTGTTGTATGCTTATACCCACCCCAACAACGGCTTCCCGCCATATGCAAGATCACCCTAGTGGTGCCAAACTTCTTGACACCAAACCCCAGCGTTCTTTATTCGAGCGCCTGACCGCACTGATATCCCCCGAGCCTGAAAATCGCGCAGAACTGCTCGAGATCCTGCACGAAGCGCATGAGCGCAACCTCATCGACGCCGATGCGCTGTCGATGATCGAAGGCGTGTTCCAGGTATCCGACCTGTCCGCGCGCGACATCATGGTGCCGCGCCCGCAGATGGACGTCATCGACATCAACAAGCCAATCGATGAATGGATGCCGCTCGTGCTGGAGACGGCGCACTCGCGCTTCCCGGCCGTCGACGGCGACCGCGACAAAGTGGTCGGCATCCTGCTAGCGAAAGACCTGCTGCGCTACTACGCGGAAGAATCTTTCGAAGTGCGCGACATGTTGCGCCCTGCGGTGTTCATTCCCGAATCCAAGCAATTGAACGTGCTGCTGCGCGACTTCCGCGCCAACCGCAACCACATGGCCATCGTCGTCGACGAATACGGCGGGGTTGCCGGCCTCGTGACGATCGAGGACGTGCTGGAGCAGATTGTCGGCGACATCGAGGACGAATACGATTACGACGAGGAAGAGGACAACATCCTGCCCGTCAATGACGGCGCACTCGGCCTGCGCTGGCGCGTGAAGGCACTGACGGAGATCGAGCAGTTCAACGAAGCGCTCGGCACCGGCTTTTCCGATGAGGACGTTGACACCATCGGCGGCCTGGTCGCGAACCATCTCGGACGCGTACCGCGCAAGGGCGATGTATTCGACATCGACAATGTGCGTTTCGAAGTGCTGCGTGCGGATGCACGGCAGGTCCATGTGCTGCTGGTCCAGAAACTCACTGAACCCAGCCTCGCCGCAGCATCCTGAACAACACAAGGGAATTTTCAGCGTCTGCTGCAATCGCATGCGATGACAAGAGCGTAGAACAACCCATTCCACTGCCCTGGCAGGAACAATAACAATCCCCGCCCATCGCGTGAAACTCCCGATTCCGACGACACTGCACTCGCCGCTGGTCTACCTCATCGCCCTCGCCGCCGGCGCCATCAACGTCTTCGCGTTCGCGCCCTTCGGTTTGTGGCCGCTGCAGATTGCCACGCTGGCGCTGCTGTTCGGACTGCTGAATCGCGAATCGACCTTCAAGCACGGCGCCCTGCTCGGCTGGGCTTACGGCACGGGCTGGATCGTCGCGGGGGTGCACTGGCTGTACATCAGCATGCACCGCTACGGCGGGCTGCCGGGATGGATGGCGGTCGTGGCAGTCGTGCTGCTCGGCGCAGGATTGTCCGTGTTCACGGCACTTGGCACCGGCGGTGCCGCCGCGCTGAAAAAGCGTTTGTCGCTCGCACCTGCCGCCTTCCTCCTGCTGGTGATGCCCGCCGCATGGACACTGATCGAATGGACGCGCGGATGGATATTCACCGGCTTCCCCTGGGTCAGCTCCGGATATGCGCACACGTCAAGCCCGCTGGCAGGATACGCGCCGCTCGTCGGCGTATACGGCATCGCACTCGTGTCGGCATGGATCGCGGGCTGTCTCGCCTTGCTACCGGCGCGGAAACTGCCACTTGTTGGTGCCGCCGCATTCCTCGCGGCAGGCCTGGGGCTGCGCGGTATAGAGTGGACACAACCGCACGGCGAGCCGATTTCGGTTCGGCTCGTGCAGGGCAATGTGCCGCAGGAAATGAAATTCCTGCCGGGTCAAATCGAAGCGGCGCTCGCCCTGTACCACGGGCTGATCACGGAACAACCCGCCGACATGATCGCCACGCCGGAAACAGCGATTCCGCTGCTGTCGTCGCAGTTGCCGCCGGACTATCTTCCCCTGCTGTCGGATTTCGCTACCCGGTCGAAGAGCCACGTGATCCTCGGCATCCCGGTTAGCGACGGCCCGCGCCTCTACGCCAACAGCGTGCTCGGTCTCGCGCCCGGTGCCGACAAGCCGTACCGCTACGACAAGCATCATCTTGTCCCCTTCGGCGAATTCATTCCGCCTGGCGCACAATGGTTCGTGCGGATGATGAAGATTCCTCTCGGCGACTTCTCGCGCGGAGAGCTGCTCCAGGCGCCCTTCCGCGTGCGCGACCAGCGGGTGCTGCCTAACATCTGCTACGAGGATTTGTTCGGCGAGGAAATCGCGGCGCAACTCGGTGCCAGCCGCGATGGACGGCTTCCGGAAGCCACCATCCTGCTGAATGTGTCAAACATCGCCTGGTTCGGCGACTCGATCGCTCTGCCCCAGCACTTGCAGATTTCACAAATGCGTTCCATCGAAACCGGACGCCCCATGCTGCGCTCGACCAATACCGGGGTAACCGCCGTGATTGGTCCCAAGGGCGAGGTTTCGGCGCAGCTCCCGCCTTTCGAAAGGGGAGTTCTGGCGGCAACCGTTCAGGGATTCGACGGCCTGACGCCGTATAGCCTGTATGGCAACATGCCGGCCATCGCAATCGCCATCCTCCTGCTTTTGGCTGCCCGTTTTTGGGGATTAACCAAAGGCAACAATCCGCATAAGCCTCTCGAAACCCGCTAAAATCTAAGGTTTTAGCGATTTTCCGTCATTCATCCTTATGCCGCCTCCACGGCGGTGAAGACGACCTTACGATGCTCACATTTCAACAAGTCATCCTGAAGCTGCAAGAGTACTGGGACGCACAAGGCTGCGCCCTGCTCCAGCCCTACGACATGGAAGTCGGCGCCGGCACCTCGCACACCGCGACCTTCTTGCGCGCAATCGGTCCCGAGCCTTGGCGCGCCGCCTATGTGCAACCGTCGCGCCGCCCCAAGGACGGCCGTTACGGCGAGAACCCGAACCGCATGCAGCACTACTACCAGTACCAGGTGGTATTGAAGCCGGCGCCGGAAAACATCCTCGACCTCTACCTCGGTTCGCTGGAAGCGCTGGGGCTGAACCTGAAGCAGAACGACGTGCGCTTCGTCGAGGACGACTGGGAAAACCCGACGCTGGGTGCCTGGGGCCTCGGCTGGGAAGTGTGGCTCAACGGCATGGAGGTGACGCAGTTCACCTACTTCCAGCAGGTCGGCGGCCTCGACTGCAAACCGGTGCTCGGCGAGATCACCTACGGCATCGAACGTCTCGCGATGTACCTGCAGGGGGTCGAAAATGTCTACGACCTCGTGTGGACCGAATGGGAAGAGAATGGCGTGACCAAGCGCCTGACCTATGGCGATGTGTTCCACCAGAATGAAGTCGAACAATCGACCTTCAACTTCGAGCATTCGAACACCGAATTCCTGTTCTCGCTGTTCAGCAATTACGAAGCAGAAGCGAAGCGCCTGATGGAAGTGCCGCTGGCCTTGCCCGCGTACGAAATGATCCTGAAGGCCGCGCACACCTTCAACATGCTCGACGCGCGCGGCGCGATTTCCGTCACCGAGCGCGCCGCCTACATCGGCCGCATCCGCAACCTGTCGCGCTCGGTCGCGCAGGCGTACTACGACTCGCGCGAGAAGCTCGGCTTCCCGATGTGCGGCGATTCCCGCCAGGCCGATTAAGAACATTTCACCCGCACGCGCGGGAATGACGACAAGAGAACATGAACCAGACACTGCTAGTCGAACTGCTCACCGAAGAACTCCCGCCGAAAGCGCTGGCCCGCTTGGGTGACGCTTTTGCCGCCGGCATCTTCAACGGCCTGAAGTCGCGCGACTTCGTCGAAGCCGATTCCGTCGCTACCGCATTTGCGACACCGCGCCGCCTCGCTGTTTCGATCACCAAGGTGCGCGCCACCTCTCCGGACAAATCCATCCGCGAAAAAGTGCTGCCGGTTTCGGTCGCCCTCGACAAGGAAGGCAACCCGACGCCGCCGCTGACGAAGAAGCTGGCGGCGCTCGGCTTCCCCGACCTCAAGCTGAACGACCTGGAGCGCGCCTCCGACGGCAAGGCGGAAAGCTTTTTCTACACCTACACCGCTCCCGGTTCGGCGCTGAATACCGGCTTGCAAGCCGCGCTCGAAGACACGATCACCAAACTGCCCATTCCGAAGGTGATGAGCTATCAGCGTCCCGACGGCTCCACAGTGCAGTTCGTGCGCCCCGCGCACAAGTTGATCGCGCTGCACGGTGCGGATGTCGTGCCGGTGGCGCTCCTCGGTTTGTCCGCAGGCCGCAGCACGCTCGGCCACCGCTTCCTGTCGGCAGGCGAACTCGCCGTATCCAATGCCGACTCGTATGCAACGACACTCGAAGTGCAAGGCAAAGTCATTCCTTCGGTCAGCGCACGCAAGGAACGCATCCGCGCGTCGCTCCTTGAAAAGGCCGGCCACGACAAGACACTGATGCCGGAAAGCTTGCTGGATGAGGTGACCGCGCTGGTCGAATGGCCGGTGGTGTATGAATGCAAGTTCGAGGATTCCTTCCTGTCGGTCCCGCAGGAATGCCTGATCCTCACGATGCAGACCAACCAGAAATACTTCGCGCTGACCGACAGCCACGGCAAGCTGCGTTCCCGCTTCCTGATCGTATCGAACCTGGAAACCGCCGACCCGCAGCACATCATCGGCGGCAACGAGCGCGTGGTGCGTCCGCGCCTGTCCGACGCGAAGTTCTTCTTCGAGCAAGACAAGAAGAAAAAACTCGCGGATCGCCTCCCGGGCCTGGCCAACGTGGTCTACCACAACAAGCTCGGCACACAGGCACAGCGCACCGAGCGCATCGAGACGCTGGCCGGCAAGATCGCGAAGGCATTGAATGCCGACGTGACGCTGGCCGAACGCGGCGCCCTGCTGGCCAAGGCTGACCTGCTGACCGACATGGTCGGCGAGTTCCCGGAATTGCAAGGCATCATGGGTACCTACTATGCACGCCACGACGGGGAGCATGACGAGGTCGCCCGCGCCGCGTCCGAACATTACCAGCCGCGCTTTGCCGGCGATGCGCTGCCGGAAACGCAGACTGGCACCGTAGTGGCGCTTGCAGACAAGCTGGAAACCCTGGTCGGCATCTGGGGCATCGGCCTGCAGCCGACCGGCGACAAGGATCCGTTCGCGCTGCGCCGTCACGCACTCGGCGTGCTGCGCATGCTGGTCGAAAAGCGCCTGCCGCTGTCGCTCAATGCGTTGCTGCAGGACACCGCGCAACTGTTCGCCGGCAATGCCAACTTCAAGGATTCCACGACTGAAGTCACTGAGTTCATGCTCGACCGCCTGCGTGGCCTGTTGCGCGAGCGCGGCTATGCGCAAGGCGCGATCGAGGCTGTTGTTGCGCAGAACCCGGACCGCCTCGACAACATCGTCGAGCGCCTTGATGCGGTGAAGGCTTTTGCAGACCTGCCGGAAGCGGAATCGCTGGCCGCAGCCAACAAGCGCATCACCAACATCCTGAAGAAGACCGAAGTCGGCGCAGCCAAGGTCAGCAAGGAATTGCTGAAGGAACAGGCGGAAGAAAACCTGTACACCGCAATGACCGAACTCAAGCCCAAGGTCGATGCCGCGTTTGCGAACGGCGACTTCACCGGTACGCTGAAGACACTAGCGCACATCCGCGACAACGTCGACGCCTTCTTCAACGACGTGATGGTGATGGCCGAGGACGAGCAGTTGCGCAACAACCGCCTCGCCCTGCTGTCCGACCTGCACGGCATGATGAACCGCGTGGCGGATATTTCGAAACTGGCGGCTTAAGCACGACATAGGCAGACAAGCAGGCGCGCATGAAACTCATCATCCTCGACCGCGACGGCGTCATCAACCACGACTCCGACCACTTCATCAAGTCGCCGGACGAGTGGGTGCCGATTCCCGGTTCGCTCGAAGCGATCGCCCGCCTGCACCAGGCGGGCTACCGCATCGTGGTCTGCACCAACCAGTCGGGCATCGCGCGTGGCCTGTTCAACATCGTCACGCTCAATGCCATCCACCAGAAACTGCATGCCTCTGTCCGCATGGTAGGCGGCGAGATCGACGCGATTTTCTTCTGCCCGCATGCCGCGGACGACAATTGCGACTGCCGCAAGCCCAAGCCGGGCATGGTGCAGGAAATCGCCAAGCGTTTCGACATCAGCCTCAAAGGCGTACCGACGGTCGGCGATTCGCTGCGCGATCTGCAAGCGGGTTTCATCACCGGCTGCACGCCTTACCTCGTCCTCACCGGCAAAGGCGAGAAAACGCGTGCCAAGGGCGGCCTGCCGCCGGGCACGACGATCTACCCGAACCTGGCCGCCGTGGTCGACCACCTGCTGAAATCGCCGGCGGACGTGCCGGCCGCAGCCTGATTTAGCTTTCGCCGGAACCGGTCCGGCGCTTCTGGAGATCCGATGTCTAGCATCAATTTGTTCCTGCGCTCGCTCGTGTTCGCGATCCTGATGGTCATCGCGACTGTAATCTGGGCGCCCATGTGCTTCCTGTTCGCCCCGCTGCCGTATAACCAGCGTTATCACCTGACGTCCTACTGGAACAGGTTCGTGATCTGGAGCGCAAAAGTGGTATGCGGCATCCGCTACCAGTTCAAGGGGTACGAGAACCTGCCCGATGCGCCGGTGATCCTGCTCTCGAAGCACCAGTCGGCATGGGAAACAATCTTCTATCTCTGCAGCTTTCCGCGCCCGCTTGTTTATGTGTTCAAGAAGGAGCTGCTGTACATCCCGTTCTTCGGCTGGGGCATCGCGCTGCTGCGCATGATCCCGATCGACCGCCAGAAGAGCAAGGACGCGTTTGCCCAGGTGGTAGAACACGGACGCAGGCGCCTCGCGGACGGCCAGTGGATCATCATGTTCCCGGAAGGCACCCGCTCCATCGTCGGCAAGAAGGGAAAGTACAAGGGGGGCGGCACACGTCTCGCAGTGGAAACCAACACACCGGTCGTGCCAATTGCGATGAATGCAGGTGAATGCTGGCCGAAGAATTCATTCATCAAGAAGCCGGGGCTGATCACCGTCTCCATCGGCAAACCGATTTCCTCCGAGGGAAAGACTTCGGCGCAGTTACTGCAAGAAGTTGAAAATTGGATAGAATCCGAGATGCGAGTTATTTCCTCGCCCGGAATTTATTCAAAAGACAACCTCCCCGAATCCCTTGAAGCTGCTACGCCAGACTCCGCCTGATCCCTCTCAGCTCTCGCTGCAGCTCGACTTTTTCACTCCGGATTTTTCGGCACAACCTACCGTCGACCAGCCCGCTCCCGTACCTACTCCGGGGGCGGCCGCAGTTCCATCGAAGGAACCACTGGAACTGTTCCCCTCTCCCGCCTCACTGCCCCCGGGCGTCGTGCCGACTGGCCGCCGCCGGGTGCAGGTAGGCGACCATCTGCTCGATTACCGGCTGGTGCGTTCCAAGCGCCGCTCGATCGGCTTCCTGATCGACGAGGATGGCCTGCGCATCACGGCGCCGAAATGGGTGACGATCGCGGAAATCGAAAACGCGATCCGCGAAAAGCAGCGCTGGATCTTCACCAAGCTGACCGAACGCCGCGAGCGCTCCGCGCGCCGCCTGCAGCCGCATATGCAATGGTGCGATGGCGCAACGCTTCCCTATCTCGGCAATGACATTACCTTGCGCATCCTCGCGGCACAGGCATCCGGCATTGCCTATGATGCGGAGACCCGGGAACTGACGGTAAGCCTGCCGCCGGAGGCCGGCGAACAACAGCTCAAGGATCGTGTCCAAGGATGGCTGCAGCAGGAAGCGAAACGCATCTTTGCGGAACGCCTTCCCGTGTATGCGGAAAAGCTGGGCGTGACCTATCACTCGTTTGCCCTTTCGTCGGCCACCACGCAGTGGGGTTCGTGCACAGTAGAGGGCAAGATCAGGCTGAACTGGCGGCTGATCCATTTCGCAATGCCGATGATCGATTATGTGATCGCGCATGAACTGTCGCACCTGCGCGAGATGAACCACAGCCCGCGCTTCTGGGCGACGGTGCAATCGATCTTCCCCGAATTCGAAATGGCAAAACGCACATTGCGCGAAAGCGGACCGGAAACGCTGCCGATTTTCTAGGAACAACAATATGCGCATTCTTCACACGATGTTGCGGGTCGGCGACCTGCAACGTTCCATCGACTTCTACACCAAGGTGCTCGGCATGAACCTGCTGCGCACCACCGACCGTCCCGAGCAGAAGTACACGCTGGCCTTCGTCGGCTACGGCACCAATCCCGAACATGCCGAACTCGAGCTGACCTACAACTACGGCGTCGAAAAGTACGATCTCGGCACGGCCTACGGCCATATCGCGATCGGTGTCGAGGATGCCTACAAAACCTGCGAGCAGGTGAAGGCCGCAGGCGGCAATGTCACGCGCGAAGCGGGGCCGGTCAAGGGCGGCGCGACGGTGATTGCCTTTGTCCAGGATCCGGACGGCTACAAGATCGAGCTGATCGAACGCAAATCCGCATAAATGGACTCAAGCGCCACGCAAGACCGGCCGCGTCCGCAGTCCCTGTCTGATCTCTTCATTTCCTTCACGCTGCTGGCGCTGCAAGGCTTCGGCGGCGTGCTCGCCATCGTGCAGCACGAACTCGTCGAAAAGAAGCGCTGGATGACGCGCGAGGAATTCGTCGAGGAGTGGGCGGTCGCACAGATCATGCCCGGTCCCAACGTCGTCAACCTGTCGTTGATGATCGGCGCACGTTATTTCGGCCTGCCGGGTGCGCTCGCCGCGCTCGCGGGCATGCTCACGATTCCGCTGGTAATCGTGCTACTGCTGACCTTCGTCTACGCGCAGTTCGCCGACCGTCCTGGCCTGGCCGGGGCTTTGCGCGGTATGGGTGCGGTAGCTGCCGGACTGATCACCGCCGCCGGCCTGCGACTGCTTACGACGCTCAAGACCAATCCACTCGGACTGCCGGTCAGCATCGCCCTTGCCCTTGCCTGCTTTGCCGCGATTGCCCTGCTCCGCTGGCCGCTGCTTTATGTGCTGCCCAGCCTCGGGGGCGTCGCGTTCGTCATCGCCTACAGGAAGGTCAAGCCTTGAGCACCACCCCCCTCCTGTCCATGCATGCGAGCGACTGGCTCCAGCTTTTCCTGCAATACCTGTCGCTGTCGCTCCTGTCGATCGGCGGCGCGATCTCCACCGCGCCCGAAATGCATCGCTACCTGGTGGAAGAAACGCGATGGCTGACCGAGTCGCAGTTCACCGCATCCATTGCCATCGCCCAGGCCGCCCCCGGACCGAATATCCTGTTCGTTGCACTGATGGGCTGGCATGTGGGCATCAACACGAGCAGCATCGCCATGGGCCTGTTCGGTGTGCTGGTGACGATGGTCGGCATCATGCTGCCCAGCACGACGCTGACCTATCTCGCGGCACAATGGGGGCATCGCAACCGCAACCTCCGCGGCGTGCGGGCATTCAAACAAGGAATGGCGCCCATCGTGATCGCGCTCCTGGTTGCAACAGGCTGGGTGCTGACGAGCGTGCACAACGATGCGGCGAAAGACTGGCCGCTCTGGCTGCTGACAGCGGCGTCGGCGCTCGTCATCTGGCGGACCAGGCTGCACCTGCTCTGGATGCTCGGTGCAGGCGCCGTACTTGGCTGGTTCGGTTTCGTCTGATCAGAGCCGGTTGGCCAGCGCGACGAACTGCTCCACCGGCACTTCTTCCGGGCGTGCCTGGGGATTGATTCCCACGTCGATCAAATCATTCTCGCCGAACATGCCGGAGAGGCAATTCCGGATCACCTTGCGCCGCTGTGAAAACGCCTTCGTCACGACCTGTTCCAGCTTGGCCGCCTCGCAAGGCAAGGGCTGCGCCAGCGGAATCATGCGCACGATCGCCGAGTCCACCTGCGGCGGCGGATCGAAGGCGGTCGGCGGCACTACGAACAGCAATTCCATGTAGTAGCGCCACTGCAGCATCACCGACAGGCGGCCGTAGGCCTTGCCGCCCGGCTCGGCAACCATGCGCTCGACCACTTCCTTCTGCAGCATGAAGTGCTGGTCCTGCACGCGCGGCGCAATCTCGGCAAGATGGAAGAGCAAGGGGCTGGAGATGTTGTATGGCAGGTTGCCGACCACGCGCAGCTTTTTTCCTTCGGCGACTGGAATCGAGGTGAAATCGAATTTCAGTGCGTCGCCTTCATGGATGCTCAAGCGCGCAGGATCGAAGTTCTTTTTCAGGCGTGCCACGAGGTCACGGTCGAGTTCGACGACGTGGAGCTGGTCGAGCGACTCGAGCAGCAGGCCGGTCATCGCGGCGAGGCCGGGACCGATCTCGACCATCGCGTCGCCCGGTTTCGGATCGATCGCGCGGATGATGTCATGCAACACCACCTGGTCGGTCAGGAAGTTCTGGCCGAAGCGCTTGCGTGGGATATGTTTCATTTGATTAGACTTGTTTGGAGGCCGCGGCCATTTGCGCTGCCACGCGTACGGCTTCCAGCATGCTGCCATGGTCGGCCTTGCCGAGACCGGCGGCGGCCAAGTCGAGCGCCGTGCCGTGGTCGACGGACGTGCGGATGATCGGCAGGCCGAGCGTGATGTTGACGCCACGCCCGAAGCTCGCATGCTTGAGCACCGGCAGGCCCTGGTCGTGGTACATCGCGAGCACACAATCGGCGTTCTCCAGGTATTTGGGCTGGAACAGCGTGTCGGCCGGATACGGGCCGGTTGCATCGATACCCTTGGCCTGAGCAGCCTGCAGTACTGGAGTGATCACGTCGATCTCTTCGCGGCCGAGATAGCCGCCCTCGCCCGCATGCGGATTGAGACCGGTCACGAGAATGCGCGGTTTGGGCATCCCGAACTTGCGGTGCAGGTCGCCATGCACAATGTCGATCGTGCGCGACAGGCCATCGAAAGTGATTGCTGCCGGGACGTCCTTTAGCGGCAAGTGCGTAGTTGCAAGCGCGACGCGCAGCATCGGCCTGCCGCCCGCGAGCATCATCACTACTTGCGGCGTCTGCGTTTTCTCTGCGAGGTATTCCGTGTGGCCGGTGAACGGGACACCGGCATCGTTGATCGTGCTCTTCTGCAGCGGCGCGGTAACGATTGCATCGAACTGCTTTTGCATCGCATAACGAATCGCCACGTCCAGCGTCTGCAGCACCGCGCGACCATTGCGCTTGTCGAGCTTGCCGGGCACCGCCGGCTCGGCAAGCGGACAATCGATGACCGGGATCTGCCCGGCAGGCAGGTGCGGCAGCCCGCTGTTGCGGAACGCCAATGTCGAGATTGCGGCCAGACGGATGGCTGGATCGATATCGGAAGCCGTCATCGACAACAGCGCCGCATCGCCGATCAGAACGGCACGCACTTCATCGCGCAGCTCCCATGCTGCCCGGATCGAAATCTCGGGACCGATGCCTGCAGGTTCGCCGCAGGTGATGGCAATGGTCGGCCGTTTGTCCACTATCGTGCTCAGCGCGCGTCTGCGTTCTCGAAGCGGTACTCGACATAGGCGCGGTCACGCAACTGGCGCAGCCAATCCTGCGTCGCCTCATCCAGCTTGCGCTCGCGGATTGCCTGGCGGGCGATCAGGCGCTGGCGCTCCTGGGAGACGTCATCCTTCTTGCGCTCCATCACCTGGATCAGGTGGTAACCGAACGGTGACTCGATCGGTTCGCTGACTTCGCCCGGCTTCAGCGCATCCATCGCACGCTCGAATTCCGGCACGGTGTCGCCCGGATAGATCCAGCCGAGGTCGCCGCCGCGTGAAGCGGACAGGTCGTTGGAGAACAGCTTGGCCAGGTCTTCGAACTTGGCGGCGTTGTTGTCCAGGCGCTGCTTCAGTTCGGTAAGCTTGCGCTTTGCGTCGGCCGGCGTGACGATCTGGTTCACCTTGATCAGGATGTGGCGCACATGCGTCTGCTGCACCGACGTCCCGGTCGCCTTGACCACGCTGGCACTGCGCTTGCCGTTGAGCTTGAGGATGTGGAAACCGTTGGCGCTCTTGATGAGTGGGGACACTTCACCCTGCTTGAGCTCGGAAATCGAATTGACGAACAGTTGCGGCAGGCGATCCTGGTTGCGCCACCCGAGGTCGCCGCCATTCAACGCGTCCTGGGCATCGGAATAGGTAGCCGCCAGCTTGGCGAAATCGCCGCCGGCGCGCAACTGCTGCAGAACATCCTCCGCGCGCTTGCGACGCTCGGCGATCTGTTCCGGGCTGGCGTTTTCCGGCGTGCGGATCAGGATGTGCGCCAGCTGGAACTCCTGGCCCTGCGGCGCGCCCTGTTCGGCGAGATAGTTGTCGACTTCGGACTCGGTGATCTGGATCTTGTTGTCGACCTCGCGCTCGCGCAGGCGTTGCATCATGATTTCTTCGCGGATCTCCTCGCGGAAGCGCGCAAAGGGTGTGCCTTCGCGTTCCAGCGTGGCACGGAAATCCTGCAGCGACATGCGGTTCTGCTCGGCGATGCGAGCGACCGCGCGGTCGAGCATCACGTCGTCGACGCGAATGCCGTATTCCTTAGCCAGCTGCAACTGCGCGCGATCCAGGATCATGCGTTCCAGCAGCTGGCGCTGGAATTCCGCGGGCGGCGGCAAGGCGACGCCCTGGTTCTTCATGCGCCGCTCTACCAGGCGCAGGCGTTCGACCAGCTCCTGGCGCGTGATCACTTCATTATTGACCACGGCGATGATCGAATCGGCAAGATAGACACGAGGCGCCGCTTGCGTAGTCGCGGGCTTCGCCTGCGCTACCGCGTCGTGCTGCAGGCCGAGGCCGGCGCACAGGACGGCAGCCACGAGCGCGATGCTGCGGGCCGGAGAAATTGCGATACGCATGATCGGGAAAGTCTTCATGGAGGAATGTTCCTCGTTAAGGGTTAGGGTTGATTCACCAACTGGTAGCCGGGGATGTTCGCACGAAGCGCATCGATCGGGTTGGAGCCAAGGCGGGTCAGGCCGTTGAGTTCGAGCTGGAAAAACAGCGCGGTGTTGACCTGCCCGGTCGCAGTCGGCGTACGCTGCCCGACGATGCGGAAGACCCAGCAGTCCGCCTTGTATTCCATGCCCAGCAAGCCTTCGGCAACCTTGCTGTCAGGCAACGAGTAGTTTACCCGCGCGACGCCGTACCAACGCTCGGCGAGCGGCCACTGGCTTGAGACATCCACCTGTTCCAGGTTGTTCACGCGCGAGCGCCGGTACTGGAGGTTCAGCACGCGCTTGGGCGCCGGCTGCCAGCGGACGCCGTAGTTGGCGCGGCTCATCGAATCCAGCGTCTGGCTGTACTGCACGTTGCCCTCGACACTGACGGTCGGCGTCAGCTGGCCATAGGCGGAAACCAGGAGGTCGGAGCGGCTTTCGTCGCGCGGGCCGTTCAGCGTGACGCGCTGCTCGGTAAAGTAGAAGCGCTGGCCGAGCGCAAACCGCATGCGCTCCAGGCCGCTCGGTTCGATGTAACGCGAGATGACCGCCGCGGTCAGCTGGTTGGCATCGCTGATGCGGTCGTTGCCGACGAAGCGGTTTTCGCTGAACAGCTGCGCGAAGCTCAGGTCGGCTTCGGCCGTATCGAAATTCGGGAAAGCCGACTGGTCGCGGTATGGCGTATAGACGTAGAACAGTCGCGGCTCCAGCGTCTGGGTCATGGGGCTGCCGAAAAACTTGGCATCGCGCTCGAACACCAGGCCGCTGTCAAGGGAAAAGGTCGGCAGCGTACGCGAGAGGCTGTCGTTCACGATCGGCGGCGTCGTGCTGTCGAGATGGTATCGCGTCGAATGCAGCGACAGCTTGGGCGTGATGAAGTAGCCGGGCGTGAGGATCGGATAGGCGATGCGCGGATTGATCAGGTAGCGGTTACCCGTGAGAAAGTCGGGGTGCCAGAAACGCGTAAGTTCCGAATCCACATCCCAGTCGAAGCCTTTGACGTCCTGACGGCCAGCGTGGAAGAGCACCTGCGGCAATCGGTCATACGGACGGACGATGGGCACAACCGGATCCTGCAGCACCTGGAAGTTCGATGCACGTGCCGTCGCCTGCCAGAGACTGGAACCATAGGAGAGTGCCATGTCGCGCAACAGAAGGCGATGCCTGGCCTCCGTGATCGTGCGCGAGAAGTCGGTCGGATAATCGTCATCCGACGCATCGTTGAGATTCCATGTATAGACCAGCCCCGGCGCCAGGATCTGCGTATGCGTGGAAGAGATCGCATGGCGGGTGGTCTTGGTCTGGCGGTCCTCGGGTAGCACTTCGACACGCGTCTGGCCGAAATAGCTGTCGCCCAGGTAGCGCGCTTCGGTGCCGAGCATCATGCCGCGTCGTGCGATCAGCGTGGGGTACAGCGTCAGGTCGCGGTTGGGCGCGATGTTGAAGTAGTACGGCACCGTCACTTCCAGGCCGCCACGGTTGGTCGTACCGATGGTCGGCGGCAGCACGCCCGATTTGCGCGCGTCCGACAGCGGGAAGGACATGGCCGGCGCCGCCAGGATCGGAACGCCCTTGAAGTACACAAGAGTTCCATGTGCGATGCCCACGTCGCGGGCATTGTCGAGGTTGAGCCGGCCCGATTTCAGATACCAGTCCGGATCCGGACCTTCGCAGGTGCTGTACGAGCCTTCATGGACGGTAGCACGGTCTTCGCCCTCGAAATCGATGCGGTCGGCACGGCCCTGCGCGTTATTGCGCTCCAGGCGGTAGGTCGGGTTGGTCACGAAACCTTCGCCTGCCTCGATCTTCAGCTTCAGCTCATCGCCGGTATAGGTGTCGCCGAAGCGGCGCATGCGGATGTTGCCCTCCGCCTCGACCTCGTCTTCGACGACGCGGTACGTGGCCTTGTCGGCATTGACCGTGGTCGGCCCGCGGATGATTTCGACATCGCGTTCCAGCACCACTTCCCGGTCCGGACGGCCGCTCATCTGCTCGGCGCTGATGGTCGCCGGCTGGTCCTTATCGGCCGCCGCCCCCTTTATCACCGTTTGCGCTGAGGCGGCCGCAGGCATGGCCATGATGGCAATGGCGGCAAGAATGCGAAGGCGAAGTTGTGAAGGGGGAAATGCTGGGAACCGGTTCATGAAAAGAAGGGTCGACAGGCGCTATTTTTGGTCTAATCCCTTATTATATGGGAATATGGGAACTCGCCTCCTCCCCAATGTAATCATCACAATTACCCAGGTAGTTTCATGTCTCTCAACACCGGTTCCGATCTTCGCCTCACACAACTGAAAGAATGGCTAGCCGGCCTGTCGGCCGAAAAAGTATTGCCCGAATCCATCAGGCCGGCGTCTTCCGACGCCAGCTTCCGCCGCTACTTCCGCGTCGATGCACCGGACGGCACCACCTACATCGCCATGGATGCCCCGCCGCCGCATGAGGACGTACGTCCGTTCATTCACGTAGCCGAGGTGTTCGGCGAAGCGAACGTGTCCGTGCCCAAGGTGCTCGAAAAGGACGTGGAGCGCGGCTTCCTGCTGCTGTCCGACCTCGGCACGACCACTTACTTGCACCAGCTGAACCACGACACCGCGCACAAGCTATACCTCGATGCGATCGATGCACTGGTGCTGATCCAGGCGCAGAGCAAGCCGGGCGTGCTGCCTGAGTATGACCGCGCGCTGCTGCATCGCGAACTGATGCTGTTCCCGGATTGGTACATCGGCAAGCATCTGGGCATCACGATGACCGAGAAGCAGACCAAGCTGCTGAACACCGTGTTCGACACCCTGCTGGCGAACAACCTCGCGCAGCCGCAGGTCTTTGTGCACCGCGATTACCATTCGCGCAACCTGATGGTGACCAGCCTTGGCAATCCCGGCATCCTCGATTTTCAGGATGCGGTCTACGGCCCGATCACCTACGACCTGGTTTCCCTGCTGCGCGATGCTTACATCCAGTGGGATGAGGAGATGGTGCTCGACTGGGCGATCCGCTACTGGGAACGCGCGCGCCGTGCGGGACTGCCGGTGTCGCACGATGTGGACGCGTTCTACCGCGATTTCGAATTCATGGGGCTGCAGCGCCACCTGAAGGTGCTCGGCATCTTCGCGCGCCTGTTCCACCGCGACGGCAAGGACGGCTACCTGAAGGACCTGCCGCTGGTGATGGAATACACCCGCAAGGCGGCCGGCCGCTACAAGGTGCTATCGCCGCTGATCGTCCTGCTGGACGAGCTGGAGGAAAAAGGTCCGTCGACGGGCTTCACCTTCTGATTACGGCCACAAGGAATGATTGCACAATGAAAGCCATGATTTTTGCCGCAGGCCGCGGCGAACGGATGCGCCCGCTCACCGACAGCTGCCCGAAACCGCTGCTCAAGGTGCGTGGCAGGCCGCTGATCGTCTGGCACATCCTGAACCTGGTGCGCGCCGGAATCACCGACATCGTGATCAACCATGCGCATCTCGGCCACATGATTGAGGAAGTGCTGGGTGACGGTTCGCAGTTCGGCGCTCGCATTGCTTATTCCGCCGAAGGCACGGCGCTGGAAACCGCGGGCGGAGTGGCGAAGGCCCGCCATCTTCTTGGGGAGGGGCCATTCGTGGCGATTGCCGCCGATGTCTACTGTCCGCATTTCGATTTCGAGCAGGTCAAGGATGTCCTGAAGGACAATGACGTGTGGGGCAACCCGCACCCAGGCGACAAGCGCGATGTCGCCTGGCTGTACCTGGTGAAGAATCCGCCGCACCATCCCAAGGGCGACTTCGCGCTGAACAGCTTTTCCATCGCCAACGAAGGCGAGCCGCGCTACACGTTTTCCGGCATCGGCGTCTACCGCACGGAAATCTTCGATTCCGTCGAACCCGGCCAATCGGCGCAGATCGCGCCCATCCTGCGCGAGTACGCATCGCGCGGCCAAGTCGGCGGCGAAGTCTTCCGCGGCGACTGGACCGACGTAGGCACCCCGGAACGGCTCGCCCAACTCAACGGATAAGGAGTGTCGATGAAATCCTATGCAGCCAGGCGCGCCACGTTAATGGCGCAAATGAAGGCCAAGGGTGGCGGCGTGGCGATCATCCCCACCGCGCCCGAAGTGATGCGCAACCGCGATGCCGACTATCCGTACCGGCACGACAGCTACTTCTACTATCTGTCCGGCTTCACCGAGCCGGAGGCGGTCATCGTGCTGGTTGCAGGAAAAACCAATCAGGCTGTCCTCTTTTGCCGGGAGAAGAACCTCGAGCGGGAAATCTGGGACGGCTACCGCTACGGCCCGGAAGCCGCGCGCGAAACATTCGGCTTCGATGCCGCCCACCCGATCGCCGCGCTCGACACCGAGATCACGAAACTGCTGGCCGACGCACCTGCACTGTTCTACGCCATCGGCAGCGACAGCAAGCTCGACGGCCAGGTAAAGTCCTGGCTGCAGAGCGTGCGCATGCAAGCGCGCGCCGGCGTGACCGCACCGTCCATCGTGCACGATGTGCATGTGCTGCTCGATGAAATGCGGCTGCGCAAGGATGACGAAGAAGTCGCCATCATGAAACGTGCCGCGGCGATCTCCGCCGGCGCACACCGCCGCGCGATGCAGACCGTGCGCCCCGGCCTGCGGGAGTACCACCTCGAGGCCGAACTGCTGCATGAATTCCGTCGCCACGGTTCGCAATTCCCCGCCTACGGCTCCATCGTCGCCACCGGTGCCAATGCCTGCGTGCTGCACTACCGCGCCAGCGATGCCGAGATCAAGGATGGCGACCTTGTCCTGATCGACGCCGGCTGCGAACTCGACAGCTATGCATCGGATATCACCCGTACTTTCCCGGCCAACGGAAAGTTCAGCGGCCCGCAGAAAGCGCTGTACGAAATCGTGCTCGCCTCGCAGTACGCTGCCATTGCCGAAACCAGGCCGGGCAAGCGCTTCATCGACGGCCACGATGCGGCCGTGCGCGTCCTTGCGCAGGGCATGCTCGACACCGGCCTGCTCGACAAGGACAAGGTCGGCACGCTGGACGACGTGATCGAGAAAGGCGCCTACCGTCAGTTCTACATGCACCGCACCGGCCACTGGCTGGGCATGGACGTGCATGATGTCGGCGAGTACCGCGAGCTGAATGGCGCGGGCGAGGAAAAGCCGTGGCGTACGCTGCAGCCGGGAATGATGCTCACGATCGAGCCCGGCATCTACGTGCGTCCGGAACCCGGCGTGCCTGAACAGTTCTGGAACATCGGCATCCGCATCGAGGACGATGCTCTGGTGACCGAGAACGGCTGCGAGATCATCACCGAAGCCGCGCCGAAGACGGTAGCCGACATCGAAGCCGTCATGAAGCAGTGATGGCCGCAACCGATTTCGACATCGCCGTCTGCGGCGCCGGCCCGGTCGGCCTGGCGCTGGCGCTGCTGCTCGTCAAGCGCGGCGCACAGGCGTCGCGCATCGCACTCATCGATGCCAAGACCCTGGAGCAGGTGAACAAGGATCCGCGCTCCCTGGCCCTGTCCTACGGCAGCACGCAGATCCTCGAAGACATCAGCGCTTGGCCGGTTGCCTCCGATCCCATCCACGACATTCATGTCTCGCGGCGTGGCCATTTTGGTCGCACGATGATCACTCGCGAGGAATATGGCGTGCCCGCGCTCGGTTATGTGACGCGCTACGGCGCGGTGGTCACCGCACTGTCCGCCGCCGTGAAGCAGACAGCCATTGCCGTACTGCGCCCGGTGCACGTCACGTCGTCCGTGGAACGCGAGGATGCGGTCGAAATCCGCTTTGCCGATGGCAAATCCGTCACCGCCGGCATCATGGTGCAGGCCGAGGGCGGCGTCTTCTCCGAGCAGGATGCCAAGGCAGTGCGCCGCGATTACGAGCAGACTGCGATCATTGCGCATGTGGCGACGAGTGCTCCTATCGCCCATCGCGCGTTCGAGCGCTTCACTGAAGAAGGTCCGCTCGCACTACTGCCGCAGGATGACGGCTATGCGCTCGTCTGGTGCGCGCGCCCGGGGACCGCGTCCCGGCTGTACGCGCTGTCCGATGCGGAATTCCTGGCAGAACTCGGCGCAATGTTCGGCACGCGCGTCGGCCGCTTTACCGGCGTCACGCCGCGCGTCACCTTCCCGCTCGGCCTGAATGCCCAAGCCGCCGCTTCCATGCGCACGGTCGCCATCGGCAATGCGGCGCAGACGCTGCATCCGGTTGCGGGCCAGGGTCTCAACCTCGGTCTGCGGGATGCCGCGGTGCTCGCCCGCATGCTGGCGCGCGAGCCGGTGCCCGACAACCTGCTTCGCTTCGTAAAGGAACGGCAGGCGGACCGCCGGGTGACGATCTCGTTGACCGATACGTTGGCGCGGGTGTTTGCCAGCGCGCCGGATGGGGCGCTGACCCAATCGGCACTGGGCCTCTCCCTTGCCATGGTCGACACCATGCCGGGCGCCAAGCGGCTGCTCGCCGAACAGTTCATGTTCGGCCTGCGATAGGACAGGGTTTCGCCCGAAAAAAAAAGCCGCGCAATGCGCGGCTTTTTCATTGGCAGGAAGTCTGCGCTCAGGCGGTCTTCAGCGCCACCAGCACTTCGTCCAGCATCTTTTTGGCATCACCAAACAGCATGCGGTTGTTGTCCTTGTAGAACAGCGGATTGTCCACGCCCGCATAGCCGGATGCCATGCTGCGTTTCATTACGATGGAAGTCTTCGCCTTCCATACCTCGAGCACCGGCATGCCGGCGATCGGGCTGGTCGGGTCTTCCATGGCGGCCGGGTTGACGATGTCGTTGGCGCCGATCACCATGGCGACGTCGGTGTCCGAGAAATCGCCGTTGATCTCGTCCATTTCCATCACGATGTCGTACGGCACCTTGGCTTCTGCCAGCAGCACGTTCATGTGACCAGGCATGCGGCCCGCGACCGGGTGGATGCCGAAGCGCACGTTGACGCCCTTCTCGCGCAGATGCTTGGTGATTTCATAGACCGTGTGCTGCGCCTGAGCCACCGCCATGCCGTAGCCCGGGACGATGATCACGTTCTTGGCTTCGCGCAGCAGCTCGCCGGTTTCCAAGGCGGACACCGGCACCACCTCGCCTTGCGGCTGGGCAGCAGCGCCGCCTGCCGCTGCGGGCTTGCCGCCCTCGGAACCGAAGCCGCCGGCAATCACGCTGATGAAGTTGCGGTTCATCGCGCGGCACATGATGTACGACAGGATCGCACCGCTCGAGCCCACCAGCGCGCCGGTCACGATCAGCAGGTCGTTCGACAGCATGAAGCCGGTTGCCGCCGCTGCCCAACCCGAATAGCTGTTGAGCATGGACACCACGACCGGCATGTCGGCGCCGCCGATTGCCATCACCATGTGGATGCCGAAGAGCAGGGCGATCACGGTCATCACGATCAGCGGAGTCATGCCGTCCTGGATCGAATGGGCCTTCAGGAACTGCGCGCCGAAGTAGATGACGATCAGCAGCCCGGCCAGATTCAGCCAATGACGCGCCGGCAGCAGCAGCGGCTTGCCGCCAATGCGCCCGGACAGCTTGCCGAAGGCGATGATGGAACCCGAGAAGGTCACCGCGCCGATCAGGACACCTACATAGATTTCCACTTCGTGGATCGCCTTTTCCGCGCCGGTGAAGTTGGCCGAGGCGGCCGGATCGATGTAGCTGGCGTAGCCGACCAGCGTTGCCGCCAGACCGACCAGGCTGTGCATCAATGCAACCAGTTCCGGCATCTGCGTCATCTGCACGACGCGTGCGGCATACAGGCCGATCGCGCCGCCGACAACCATTGCGGCGACGATCCATGTGATGCCTGTCGTGGTGACATGCGGGCCGAACACGGTGGCCAGTACGGCGATGGCCATGCCGATCATGCCGTACAGGTTGCCGCGACGCGCCGTTTCCGGATGCGAGAGGCCGCCCAGGCTCAGGATGAAGAGGATGGTCGCACCGATGTACGCGACTGTTGTGAGACTTTCCGACATTATTATCGACTCCCTTATTTGCGGAACATCGCCAGCATGCGACGGGTCACGGCGAATCCGCCGAACATGTTGATGGTGGTGAGCACGATGCCGACCACGGCCAGCCAGCGGATCACGTCACCCGGACGCTCGATGCCTGCTGTCAACGGCGGCGCGATCTGCACCAGCGCGCCGATGGCAATGATGCTCGAAATTGCGTTCGTCACGCTCATCAGCGGCGTGTGCAGCGACGGTGTCACGTTCCACACCACCATGTAGCCCACGAAGCAAGCCAGTACGAAGACGGTGAAGTGGCCGAGGAAAGCCGCCGGCGCATAAGCGCCGATCGCCCAGAAAATTGCCGCCGCAATACCGAACAGGACTGCGCTCCGGGTGCCGGACACCTGCTCGCCGCTCGGACCATGGCCATGCCCTTTCGCTGCTGGCGCCGCAGCGGGCTTGGCAGCTGCCGGCGCTTTTGCGGGCGCGGCCGGCTGCTTGGGCGCCGGCGGCGGCCATGTCACCTCGCCGTCCTTGATAACGGTCAGGCCGCGGATGGCTTCGTCTTCCATATTGACGTTGATGTTGCCGTCCTTGGTCTTGCACAGTTCCTCGGTCAGGCGTAACAGGTTGGTCGAATACAGCGTCGACGATTGCTTTGACAGGCGGCTGACAAGGTCGGTGTAGCCGACGATGGTCACGCCATGCTTCACCACCACTTTGCCGGGCTCGGTCAGTTCGCAGTTGCCCCCCTGCTCGGCTGCCATGTCGACGATCACGCTGCCCGGCTTCATGCTCTTCACCATGTCCGCGGTGATCAGCTTGGGCGCCGGCTTGCCGGGGATCAAGGCGGTCGTGATGATGATGTCCACCTCCTTGGCCTGCTTGGCATACATCTCGCGCTGTGCCTGCTGGAAGCCTTCGCTCATCACTTTGGCGTAACCGCCGCCGCCGGAGCCCTCTTCCTCGTAATCCACCTTGACGAATTCGCCGCCTAGCGACACGACCTGATCGGCCACTTCGGCGCGGGTGTCGTTGGCGCGCACGATGGCGCCCAAACCTGCAGCGGTGCCGATTGCCGCCAGGCCAGCCACACCGGCACCGGCGATAAAGACCTTGGCCGGCGGAATCTTGCCGGCCGCCGTCACCTGGCCGCTGAAGAAGCGGCCGAAGGCATTGGCAGCCTCGATGACGGCGCGATAGCCGGCAACGCCGGCCTGGGAGGTCAAGGCGTCCATCTTCTGGGCGCGGCTCAACGTGCGGGGCAACGAGTCGATGGCCAGCACAGTCACCTTCTTCGCCGCCAGCTGTTTCATCAGTTCGGGGTTCTGTGCCGGCCAGATAAAGGAAATCAGCGTGCCGCCTTCGCGCATCAAGCCAACTTCCTCGGGACTCGGCGGGCGCACCTTGAAGACGATGTCGGAGGTGCCCCACAGCTCGGCGGCGCCGTCCACGATCTTTGCGCCGGCAGCGACGTAAGTCTCATCGCTGAAATTGGCCTCATCGCCCGCGCCGGTCTCGACCTGGACCGAAAAACCCAGCTTGATGAGCTTTTCGACCACATCGGGCACGGTCGCAACGCGCTTTTCGCCCGGGAAGACTTCCCGTGGTACTCCTATCATTAGCGGCATACGTGTTCCCCTTGATTCTGGTTGTAGATTGGGTTGGACAGCTTATGAAGCAGGTTGCTGCCTGCTCCATTCCTAATTGGTCCGGATAGCACCGGTATCACGCAACAACGATCCACCGCGCCGCGTGGCGCGGCACGACAGGTATTCTGAATCATTAACATTTCCGGGAAATGTCCTGCGAAACCCTGCTGTACAACTCCCTTCCCCGCTAGACGGCACTGACATCGCCCCTCGGGGTTCCCACTTATTGGATTTCTTACACCGATCTTACACGGAAAAGAAAAATTAGCACAACCGTTCTTTTTTTGTTTCTTATCGACGACGCACTCTAAATCCTGTTTCCCTCCATTTTTTTGCCGGGTTTTCGAGCATGCAAGAAACAAATGACAAAAATTAAATTTAGCGGCTTTTGCCGGTGCGCCGAAGAATGCCGTTCAGAAGAGTTGTTCGGGATCAAGCATTTTTCCTGCCCGCAGCAGATCATTCCTGTTTTCGAGCAGGCCCCGGCTTCACGGTAAAATGGCGGCCTCTTCAAGGATACCTATGTCTGAAGTCTGGAAACCCTCTGTTACCGTTGCCGGGATCATCGAGCGCGACGGCCGTTTTTTGCTGGTCGAGGAAGAAACCAGCGACGGCATCCGCTTCAACCAGCCCGCCGGCCACCTCGACCCGAATGAGTCGCTGGCCGAGGCCGTGGCGCGCGAAACGCTGGAAGAAGCCGCATATGAATTCACCCCGACCGCGCTGGTCGGCGTGTACATGTCGCGCTACGTCTCGTCCCGCACCCGCAAGGAAGTGACCTATCTGCGCTTTGCGTTCTGCGGCGACCTCGGACAGCAGGTGGACCGCGCGCTGGACGAAGGCATCCTGCGCGCCGTCTGGATGACCCGCGACGAATTGCTTGCCTGCCAGGAAAAGCACCGCAGCCCGCTGGTGCTCCAGTGCATCGACGACTACCTCGCCGGACAGCGCGCGCCGCTGTCGCTGATCTATACCCATCCCAGCGTCATCGGGGCATTCAATGGCTAAGAAGCGTGTCGTGATCGGCATGTCGGGCGGCGTCGATTCTTCCGTCTCGGCATGGATGCTGCAGGAACAGGGTTACGAGGTGATCGGCCTGTTCATGAAGAACTGGGAAGACGACGACGATTCCGAATATTGCTCCACACGCCAGGACTGGATCGACGCGGCCAGCGTGGCCGATGTGGTGGGTGTGGACATCGAGGCGGTCAACTTCGCCGCCGAATACAAGGACCGCGTGTTCGCCGAGTTTCTGCGCGAATATCAGGCCGGCCGCACGCCGAATCCCGACGTGCTGTGCAATGCCGAGATCAAGTTCAAGGCCTTCCTTGACCACGCGATGCATCTGGGTGCGGACCTGATCGCGACCGGCCACTATGCGCGCGTACGGCAGGCGGACAACGGCAAGTTCGAACTGCTGAAGGCACTCGACCATACCAAGGACCAGAGCTACTTCCTGCACCGGCTGAACCAGGCGCAACTGTCGAAGACGCTGTTTCCGCTCGGCGAGATCCCGAAGACCGAAGTGCGGAAGATCGCCGAGAAGATCGGCCTGCCCAATGCGAAGAAGAAGGATTCGACCGGCATCTGCTTCATCGGCGAACGCCCGTTCCGCGAATTCCTCAACCGTTACCTGTCCTACAAGCCGGGGCCGATGAAAACGCCGGACGGCAAGACCGTCGGCGAGCATGTCGGCCTGAGCTTCTACACGCTTGGCCAGCGCAAGGGCATTGGCCTGGGCGGCATGAAGTCCTACCAGAACGCCGACGGCAACAGCGATGCCTGGTATGTGGCGAAGAAGGACGTCGAGAACAACACGCTGTACGTGGTGCAGGGCCATGACCATCCCTGGCTCCTGTCGGCATCGCTGGCGGCGGGACAGACGAGCTGGGTCGCAGGCACGCCGCCCGCGGCCGGACAGCTGTCGGCAAAGACACGCTATCGGCAGGCCGATGTGCCTTGCAACTTCGCCGCCGAAGGCGAAGAGCGCTTCTCGCTTGCTTTCCCGACGCCGCAATGGGCGGTCACGCCCGGCCAGTCGGCAGTGCTGTACGACGGCGAAGTCTGCCTTGGTGGCGGCATCATCGACGTCGCAGCTACGGCGCGATAAGCATTCCGCATCTGAACTGCCGCGCGCCAGTGCAGGCGGCAGTCAGTACATACTCCCCTCCTCTTGTTTTCCTGCCTAGTTGGCATTCTTGCATCTCCAATACTCCTACCTCGCGTAAGGAACGACTTTTGCACGGATGAATGTACCCGTACAAAAACAGGACAGTGCTGATCGAGTGAAAACTTGATCTGGAAACGCAACGTCCTGCGAGACAAACGGGGTATGATGAACTGCGCTCGATAAATACAAAAACGACGATCAGGATGCGCCGAGTGACACAGGAGCCTGCTCCAGACTGACACAGTGTCACAAATTGGAACATTCGCGAGAGAAGAGAGCGACGAGAGCGACCAAGCTCGCCGCAAAGGAGACAACGGTGGAACACGCAAAAGCAGACATGCCGGCTGCGGTTGGCAATGCATTTACCCGTATGGGTCAGCCGGGAACGGTTCCCAGTGCCGCGCAGTTTGGCACGCTTCATGCAGACGAGCGCGGCATCATGGTTGAAAAATCGCATCAGCGTTCGGCTGCCTACGGGCTCGGCGCCGCCGACAATCCGGACTTCGCTCCTCTCGCCAAATCCGATCTCTCCCTCGTCATCGAACAGAACCTGGCGCTGCACAAGTACGCGCTGCCGGTGATGGAAACGCTGTACGAGCAGATCGTCAACACGCACAACATGGTCATCCTGACGGATGCGCAGGGCGTGATCATGCATACGCTCGGCGACGATGATTTCCTCGAGAAGGCCAACCGGGTGGCGCTCACACCCGGCGTCGCCTGGTCCGAGCAGCGGCGCGGCACCAATGCGATCGGTACCGCGATCGCCGAAGGCACGCCGACGCTGGTACATGCTGACGAACACTACCTGCGTGCCAACCACATCCTGACCTGCTCCGCCGCGCCCATCTTCGATCCGCGCGGCGCCGTCATCGGCGTGCTCGACGTGACGGGCGACTGCACCAGCTTCCACCGCCACACCATGGCGCTGGTGCGCATGTCGGCGCAGATGATCGAAAACCAACTGTTCGCCGCTGCCTATCAGGACGGTATCACGCTGCATTTCCACAGCCGACCGGAATTCATCGGCACGCTGATGGAAGGCATCGTTTCCTTCACGCCCGGCGGACGCTTCATTGCCGCCAACCGCAGCGCGATGTTCCAGCTTGGACTGACGCCGCAGGCGCTGAGCGTGCATACGCTGAATTCCCTGTTCGGCCTCGGCGTGTCGGCACTGTTCGACCATTACCGGACCGCTGCGCCCGAGCTGCTGCATATGTGCCTGCCCAGCGGAGTGCGCGTCTATGCCCGTGCATCGGTCCGCCTGAGCAACAGCATGATCTGCGGCGCGGATATCGCTCCCGCGCGGCCGGGCACAAATGCCACACAAGACAGCGACGCGAGCCACCGCCTGTCCAGCCTGCGCTACCTGAACACCGGCGATCCGCAAGTCGCCGCCATCATCACCAAGCTCAACAAGGTGAACGGCCGCGACATCCCCATCCTGATCACCGGCGAGACCGGCACCGGCAAGGAATTGCTCGCGCAGGCCATCCATAACGATTCACCGCGCACGGGCAGCCCGTTCGTCGCGGTCAACTGCGCTTCCATTCCGGAAACCCTGATCGAATCCGAACTCTTCGGCTACGAGGACGGCGCCTTCACCGGTGCGCGCAAGAAAGGCAGCATCGGCCGCATCCTGCAAGCCAACGGCGGCACCCTCTTCCTCGATGAGATCGGCGACATGCCGCTGAACCTGCAGGCACGGCTGCTGCGCGTGCTGCAGGAACGCATGGTGACGCCGCTGGGCAGCGCGAAATCGATCCCGGTGAACGTCAACGTGATCTGCGCGACCCACCGCAATTTGCGCGACATGATCGCCAAGGGCGAGTTCCGTGAAGACCTCTACTACCGGCTCAATGGCCTGGTGGTCAAACTGCCGCCGTTGCGCGAGCGGACCGACTTCGAAGTTGTAGTGAACAAGCTGCTTTCATGCGAAAGCAAAGACACCCGCTACACCGTCGCAGCGGATGTCATGCAACTGTTCAAGCAGCACAACTGGCCTGGCAATTTCCGCCAGCTCACTAACCTGCTGCGCACGGCCATGGTGATGACCGGCGACGACGGCGAGATCCGCATGGAGCACTTGCCGGACGATTTCCTCGACGATGTGAAAAGCATGAGCAACCAGGACGGCAACCGGCCGCCGGCGCTTGATACGGCGCCTGCCAGCGCGAAGCTGGAAGACGTCGAACTGATCACCATCCAGAAGGCGCTGCAGGCGCACGGCGGCAATGTGTCTGCAGCGGCGCGCGCGCTCGGCATCTCGCGCAACACGATCTACCGCAAACTGGGCTGACCGGCGCTGCTCATGCGCCGCGCGCCGCCCTGATCAATCCCCGCTGCGGGTTGTAACCGGCCATGGCCAGCGCGAACATCACCGCGGTGGTGGTGGCGACAACCAGCAGCGATGTCCGCTCGAGCTGGCCGTAGAGCGCGAAACGCAGCAGTTCGACCGCATGTGTGAAGGGGTTGAGCTGCGCGACAATGTAAATCCATTCCGCGCCGGACTCCCGCACCTTCCACAAGGGATACAGGGCGGAGGACAGGAAGAACATCGGGAAGATCACGAAGTTCATCGTCCCCGCGAAGTTCTCGAGCTGGCGAATATGCACCGATAGCGCCAGTCCCAGGGCGGACAGCATGACGGCCCCCAGCATCGTGACCGGCAGGCCGGCGAGAAGCTGGCCTGGTGTCAGCTCCACGCCGAACAGCACGGCCATCGCAAAGAACGCCAGTGCCTGCAGCATCGACAGGAAGGCCCCCGCCAGCAACTTGCACAGCAGCAGCCAGGACCGCGGCAGGGGCGCGGTCAGCAACAGGCGCATCACGCCCATCTCGCGGTCGTAGACCATCGCCAGCGAGGATTGCATGCCGTTGAACAGGCAGATCATCATCACCAGGCCCGGAACCATATAGACACGATACTCGACATAGGTGTCGTACGGCGGCACGATGGCGACGCCGAACACGTTCTGGAAACCGGCTGCAAACACCACCAGCCACAGCGCGGGCCGCACCAGCGACGATGCCAGCCTTCCCGGCTGGCGCAGGAACTTGTGCACCTCGCGTCCGCAAATCGCGCGCATAGCGAGGATGGCATGGCCTGGCTTCACGGCTTGCCCCCCATGGCCTTGCAGGGCGACTCGCGCTCGTCCGCGCCCAGCGTGTCCAGGTTGTTCTTCGCATGCAGGAAGCCGTCGAACGGCGCGACGCCGGCAATGCCGCCGCCGATTCCGCCGTGCGCGAGAAACACCGGCTGCCGCAATTGCTGGTCCCATGGCCGGAAGGACAGGCGCGCACCCTTGAACCCGTCCAGCACCAAATCCCCGCCCTCACTGCGCAGCATGCGGCGATGCGACTTCGCATCCGGCGAGCGCAGCGCGACATCGATGATGGCTTTGGTAGCAATCCAGGCCGCCCAGTCCGGACCGGACATCCAGCGGTTCATCGTCTTCCTGAAGCGCCGGTTCAGCTGGGGCGCGCCGTGACGCTCCCATGACGCATGCCATGCTTCGGGAACCAGGCCGGCGCTGCCGACTACCGGACGTGCCACCGACGCATAAGGAACCTGGCGCGCGAATTCGCCATCAGGATCGACAACCCAGACCACGTCGGCATCGACGCCTGCGGTGAGCAAGGCCACGTTGCCGAGCTCGCGTTCGCGCGGATCGTTGGACAGCTTGAACGGCTTGCCGGCGGCCAGCTTCAAGCCGTAGCGTTTGATCGCCTGCCGGGCGGCCTCGACCGCCGGCTGATCTTCCGGCAGCGCGCTGGCGAGCAGCAGCACCTTGCTCCACTTGCGCACGGTCAAGAACTGCGCGATGGCATCGCTCATCATCACCTCGTCCGGCAACGTGTGGAACAGATTCGGTGCACAGGTCCCGCGGCGCAGTTGGGCATCCGGTGCGGAGACGTTGAACAGCAGAATGTCCTGCTGCGAGACTGATTTCGCCAGTTCCGCCAGTGCAGGGCCAGGCAGGTCGGCGAGGAAATGCGTGACGCCCTTTTTCGCCAGCGCCTCGATCTGTGCGCGTGCGTCCCTGGCGCTGCCGGCGGGCACATCTTCGAGCATGATTCGGAGTTTCGCCTGCTCGAGCTGGAAACCGGACTCCGCGAGCGCCAGTTCGGCACCGGCCTTCGGCCGGCCCAAGGCCTGCCCGGGATACAGTTTTTCCAGCCGCTTGCTGTCGTAGCGCGGATCATCGGGATCGAACACGATGCCGATCTTCAGGTCGCGCCCATGCGCGCTCCACGTCAGGCCCAGCAGGACCAGGAAAGCGACAAGCCTAGTCATCGACCACCACGCTATGCGGTACCCGGCCCGCCTTGACGGATTTCACGGCACGCCCCTTTGCGACATCGACGATCGAGATGTCGTCGGAGAGTCCGTTGGCGACATACAGCGTCCCTTCGTCGCGCGACAGTCCCAATCCCCAGGCGCGCTTGCCGACGAGGACGAGGTTGCGGACCGCGCGGCCGGCGACATCCACGACGGCGACATGATTCGCCTTGCCCAGCGCGACGAACGCGGTCTTGCCGTCTCGGCTCATCGTGATGCCGACCGGCGTGATGTCGTCGGCACGAAAACCCTTCGGTTCAAAACGGATGGTCTGGGCCACTGTGTGGTCCGCCGTGCGGATGATGCTGACGGAGGCGCCAAGTTCGTTTGTCACCCACAATTCCTTGCCGTCCGGGGTCATTGCAAAGCGGCGCGGGCGCTTGTCGACCTGGATGTTTTTAAGCACTTTTCCGCTTGCCGCATCGATGACGTGAACCAGGCTCGCGACTTCCGATGTGACGTAGAGCCTCTTGCCGTCCCGCGACATCATCACGCCTTCGGGCTCCTCGCCAACCTTGATCTCGCGGGCGATCTTCTTCGTCGCAAGGTCGACCGCTACCAGCAGCGCGTCGTCCTCATTGGAGAAGTACAGCGTCTTGCCGTCGGGCGAAAGATCGAACATTTCCGCACCTTCCTGCAACTTGATCTTGTCGACCACCTTTTTCGCGGCGACATCGATCACGGCAACGCTGCCATCGTCGCCGCACAGGACCAGCAGCCTGTCCCTGTCCGCGGTCAGCCGCATGTCGCGCGGCCGCTTGCATGTCTTGATCACGCCCGTCTGCTGCTGCGATTTCGCATCCAGCACGGTGACGACATTGTCCTTTTCGCTCGAGATGAAGACGCTGCCTGTTTCCTTTGCGGCCGCAGGAGCGGCAGCCGCCAGAAGCGGCAAGGCAAGGAGCAGGGTCGTACGGAATGTGCTGTTCATTGGCTTGTCTCCCCATGTGGTCGTATGAATGCGTTTCTGCCGCCCTCTGGCGTCTTACGCCGCCAGCCTCTCGGCCTGCGTCAGATGCAGGAAGGCATCCGTCAATCCCGCATGGCCGTGCAAGGCAATCAATTCTTGCGCGCTGCCGTCGAATCTCACCGTCCCTTTCGCCATCACCACGACGCGGTCGGCGGCCTCCGCCTCGTCAATCAGGTGGGTCGCCCAGAGCACCCCGAGACCATCCGCGCACAGTGACTTCACGTCGGCCAGGATCTGGGCGCGCGATGCCGGGTCGATGCCGACTGTCGCTTCGTCCATCAGGAGCAGCCTGGGACAGGTGAGCAATGCGCGTGCCAATTCCACTTTGCGCCGGTTGCCGCCGGAGAGCTCGCGTGCCTTGTCCCGCGCCCGTTCGTGTAGGCCGAAGCGCTGCAGCCAGTGCTGTATGCGGTTTCGCGCTTCTGCACGTGGAATGCCATGCAGGTCGGAATGGAACTGGAGATTGGCGATGACCGTCAGATCGAGGTCGAGCGCCGGCTGCTGGAACACGACGCCCAGCTGGGCCAGTGCGGCAAGCGGCGCCGTGACGAAGTCATGACCGACGATTTGCGCACTCCCGCTGTCGGCAGTGAACAAGCCGGTCAGCATCTGGAACAAGGTGGTCTTGCCTGCGCCGTTCGGTCCGAGCAGGGCAACGAACTCGCCCTCGCACACGCACAGGCTGACGTCATCCACTGCCTTGCGCGCGCCGTACGATTTGCTGAGCCGATTGACCTTCAATGGGTGTGACATGGGACTGGATCTCCAAAGACATCGGACATCAAGCACTTTCCATACCATTGCAGCGCTATGACAAAAAGGGACAGTCGACGCATGCGGCGACCAAACCTATCTTCCCTCCCTGTGTCAGAACCACTCCTTTCCGGGACAGCTGTTCATTCCTGACACAGTGCGGACGCGCAAACCAGGCGAAAGGTGGCCGGCCGCACCGTGGCTCCCTCGATCACGGTACAGGTACGGCAATTGCTACTCCTTTCGGCAGGAGGCGCGAGCCTCCACCTCATCCATTCTCCGGGGCGCATTCATGCATGTCCGATACCTGCAAAACGTCTTGACTGCCATGCTTCTGCTGGCGCTTTCCCTCGGCGCGCATGCTGCGTCGAACGTGATTCGTGTCGGCGTGATGGAGTTCGGCACCGTGAACTGGGAACTCGATGTCATCCAGGCGCACGGTCTGGCGAAAAAACGCGGCATCGAGTTGAAGATCGTCCCGCTGGCCTCGCCCGACGCGCCAACCGTTGCCCTGCAGGGCGGCGCAGTCGACATCATCGTCACCGACTGGATTTGGGTGTCGCGCCAGCGCGCCGAATCGAGGATGTATACCTTCGCCCCCTATTCCAACGCTGTCGGCGCGCTGGTGGCCGACCGCAGTAGCGGCATCAGGGCCATTGCCGACCTGAAGGACAGGAAGCTCGGCATTGCCGGCGGGCCGACCGACAAGACCTGGCTGCTCCTGCGCGCTTATGCGCAACACAAGCTGAACGCCGACCTGACGAAATTCACGAAACCCACCTATGCCGCGCCGCCGCTGCTGACCGAGCTGGCGCTGCGCAATCAGGTCGACGCCGCATTGAACTACTGGCACTACGCGGCACGCCTCGAAGCCAACGGCATGTCTACCGTGATCGACATGCCGGAAATCCTGAAAGGTTTGGGCATCCACAAGCCGATCCCGATGATCGGGTGGGTGTTCCAGGAGGATTGGGCGGTGCGCAACGCGGACGCGGTAAAGGGCTTCCTCGCGGCCTCCTATGAGGCGAAGACCATCCTCGCCGGTTCGGACACCGAGTGGAACAGGATCAAGCCGAAGATGCGTGCCGAGAACGACGCAATCTTCACCGCCTTGCGCGCAGGATTCATCAAGGGGATACCGACATGTTCAGACCAAGACACCATGAGCGCGGTTGGCAAGACCTTCCGGATCCTGGCGGAGTTCGGCGGGACGCAGCTGGTCGGCAAGTCGGCGGAGCTGGCGCCGGGGACGTTCTGGTCCGGCTTCCGGTTGCCGCCATGCCCGGCCGGCTGAGCCAGCCCCAGAACCGGCCCCATTTCGCGGCCGCGTCGTGGCAGCGGTTCGCGCCATTGCTGGCGCTGGCCTGCCTGTGGCAGGTCTTGTCGCTCACGCTCGACAACAAGAACGTTCCGTCGCCGGCGATGGTACTGCTGACGCTATATTGGGAAACGGCCGGCGGCGAATTGCTGCTCCATCTCGGCAATACCCTTTGCCGGGTCGCGGCCGGTTTCTTCCTCGCGATGATCGCCGGCGTCGGCCTCGGCATGCTGATGGGCCGCTCCGCGCGCTGGGACAGGCCGCTGGACGGCATCCTCATCCTCGGCCTCAACACCCCGGCTCTGGTAGTCATCATCCTGTGCTACGTCTGGTTCGGACTGACGGAAACCGCCGCGGTGCTCGCCGTCACCCTCAACAAGCTTCCCTCCGTCGCCATCAGCATCCGTGAAGGCGCACGCGCCATGGATCCCAGGCTGCTGGAGGTCGCCCGGATCTACCGTCTGTCGCGGCGCGACATCTTCTTCCATGTCTATCTCCCGCAGCTCTACCCCTATCTGTTCGGCGCGGCGCGCAACGGGCTGTCCATGATCTGGAAAATCGTCCTCGTGGTGGAACTGCTCGGACGCAGCGACGGCGTCGGCTTCCGGCTCGGTAGCCTGTTCCACTTTTTCGATATCGCCGGCATCCTCGCATATACGCTGGCATTCATGCTCGTGATCTTCAGCATCGAGGCACTGCTGCTGCGTCCGCTCGAAGCACGGCTTAACAGGTGGCGGCCATGACCAGGATCGCAGTCGACATCCGTCGCAAGGCATACAAGAACGGCACCCGCGCAATCGAGCAGCTTGCCTTTACCGCCCGTCCCGGCGAGTTCGTTGCGCTGGTCGGCCCTTCCGGCGCAGGCAAGACCACCCTGCTCAACCTGATCGCCGGTCTCGACCACGACATGGACGGCATGATCTATTTCGGCACGACGGATGGCCCGGCAACCGAGCCGAAGGCGAGCTTCATGTTCCAGGAACCGCGGCTGATGCCATGGCTCACCGTGCGCCAGAACCTGGAGCTGGTCCTGCGCCCCCATGGCAAGACGCTTGATGACGATACGCTGAACAAGCTGCTGGACAGCGTCGGCCTTGGCGGCTGTGCTTTCATGTTTCCCGACCAGCTGTCGGGCGGGATGAAGCGGCGCGTCGCCCTGCTGCGCGCCTTCATCATCGAACCCGACATGCTGCTGATGGATGAACCTTTCGAATCGCTGGACCAGCCGACCGCCAGTCATCTCCGGGAATTGCTGCAGGACCTCTGGCAGCGGACCCGGCCGACGGTGCTTTTCGTCACGCACAGCCTGCATGAGGCGCTGGCCCTGGCAGATCGTGTCCTGTTCCTTTCCGCGCGTCCTTCGCGTGTCATCCTGGATTTTTCTGTACAAGCTGAAAGGCCGCGCGACCTCGGCGATGCAACGGTCCGGTGTTTGCATGACGCACTGTTGGCACGCTATCCGCGCCTGCTTGAAGGCATCGTGACACCGGATTGAGCAAGGCTGCAACGTCCCGCTTCATCACAAAGTAGGATGCCCTCTTTCGATCCTTTCACGGTTCAAGCTTTGTTGACGAATGCGAAGGCCTGCAAAAAAGCTCGCGACTGTTTCCCGCTTCGGGAAATGGTCGCGAGCAAGAGGAGACGCTTGCCTGCAATGACTGGTTACACCGCCGCGCGCAGGCCAATGAACAAGCGGCGCCCTGCGGCGGGTTCGAAGAAGCGGCGATTGCTTTCGTTCACGATCACCGAGCCGGCGTAGTTGCGGTCGAACACGTTGTCGACGCGGCCGAACACAGTCCACTTCGCTGCGCCGGCACGGAACTCCTGCCCGGCGCGCAGGTTGAACACGGCGTAACCCGGCGCGGCGTCGCTGTTCACGTCGTCGACATAGGCCTTGCTTTCTGCGCGCATTTCCACCGCCGTAGTCAGTCCAGGCGCAGGCCGGTACTCGAGCTGGGTGAACAGGCTGTGCATCGGCGCGCCGGGTAAACGATTGCCGGAAGCAACTGCGCCCCCACCCGATGTGAAACTCTGCCGGAAGCGCGCATCCAGCAGCGTATAGGCCAGTTGGGTCGAGAACGCGCCGGCGTGCATGGCCCAGCCCGCTTCGAAGCCGCGGCGTTCCACTTTGTCCACGTTTTGGAAGATCGCGCGGCCGTTCTCATTTGCCAGCGGCACGATCTCGTCATTGCTGCGCGCATAGAACACCGCGAGATCGAGCGTATGTCCATCCCGCCGCCATTTCATGCCGATCTCGGCTTGGTGGCTGCGCGACGGGTCCAGGCTGAGATTCGGTCCGGTGCCGCCGGGACGGTAGGCGGACTCGGTGATGGTTGGCGTTTCGAAACCTCTGCCCAGATTGCCATATACATTCAGCTCATCATTGGCGAACCAGACCAGACCCAGCACAGGGCTGGTGTTGTGGTATTCCACGCTGCCGCTGTCGTTCGGACTGGCCGCGGTGACGAAGTGATCGTCGACCGACAGTCGCACGCGGCTGGCGCGCAAACCCGCCGTTCCCTTCCATTGCGGCGCGAATTGCCAGTCGAATTGCCCGAAGACATCGACATTGTTTGCTTCGTCGATTTCGTTCCGTCGCAGCGCACCGGCCGTGCCGTTGTTGTTCACGAAGCCCCGGCGCACCTGCTCGAGTTCATCGGCTTCGACACCCACGGTCCAGTTAAGCGGCATGCCGTTCAGCTTCGTCGCATGCGACCAGTTCAGGCCAACGCCGCGAAAATCGTTGTCGAGGTCCACCACGCCGCCCGCCGAATTAGCCGCGGCCCCGCTGAACCCAAGCGTCTGCATGACCTTGCGCAGGCCGACGTAGGCACGCGCATTCAGCGTGTTGCTGCTGTCGACCTTGTGTTCGATCACGACGCCGCCTTGGCGCTGCTCGATCGTCTTGCGTGTGTCGAATGTCAACGCCACGGGCGCGACCTGGCGCGGGTTCTGTTTGAACTGGGCATGCGTCAGTCCGAGCGGATCCTGCGAAACCGGCTGGTCGAACAGGTTCACCAGGCCGGTAATCGTGGTCGAGGAAGACGGACGCCACTTCAGCTTGCCGTTGAGCTGCGTGCGCTCAGCCGCACTATGGTCGCGATAGCCGTCGGTGCGATAGTGCGACACGTCCAGCAGGCCGCCCAGCTCGCTGCCGCCGCCGGCAAGAGTAAAACCTGTCTGCCGCTGGCCGTAGCTGCCGGCGCCAAGCGATGCAATGGCGTAGGATTTCTCCGGCTCCAAGGGGGGATCGGCCGTGAAGACCTGGACGACGCCACCCGCCGCATTGCCATAGAGCTGGGCCAGCGGACCGCGCAGCACTTCGATACGCCGCGCGGACTGGAGTGTCGCCGTCGCTGCCTGCCCCTGCCCGTCCGGCATCGTGGCGGGAATGCCGTCAATCAGGATGCGCACGCCGCGCACGCCGAAGGTCGATCGCGTGCCGAAGCCGCGTACCGACAGTTGCAAGTCCTGCGCGTAGTTCTGGCGTTCGCGGATCTGGATGCCGGGCGCTGCCTGCAGCAGTTCGGACATGTTCACCAGCGGCGAAGGTGTGCGCATCGGATCCACCTGCACGGCATCGATGGATGCGGCGGCATCGAAGCGCTTCTGTTCCATCCGGTTTGCCGAAACGACGACGGGATCAAGCTGTTTCTCCGTCTGGGCGACCGCGTCGCCGCAGAGCATCAGGAGCGAATTGGCCGATATCGCGGCAGCGACTGCGCGGCGGATGAAGAGCGGGTTATGCATGGATACCTCGGTTGGGTTTGTCGTCAATGCCGTACTTTCAGTTCTGCAAGTTGCATGCCACTGCCGTAGCTGCCACCGACTATGCCATGCCAGTTGCATCGCTGCATTTAGCAACATCATTGTTGCGTTTTGACGCATCCCAACCGGACACATCCCGGTTACAAGCTGCGCACAATAAAAAAAGGCCGACGGCTTGCGCCATCGGCCAACGCATCTCACCTTTGTACTGGACAGGAGGCGTACAGGTCAGGAAGAGAGCGGAGACATCGGATTAGATGGACGACAGTTTGAAGACCCAGACGGAGCCGCCCTGCTCGAGGAAATTCACGCGCTTGGCGACCTCACCGCCCCACAGGGGCACTGCGCCCCCCCAGCCGGACACGACCGCGACGTATTGCGTGCCGCCCTCCTGCCAGGTGACCGGCGGCGCGACCACGCCGGAGCCGGTCTGGAACTTCCACAGCTCCTTGCCGGTCTTGGCGTCGAGCGCCTTCAGGTAGCCTTCCGGCGTGCCGTAGAACACGAGGTTGCCCGCAGTGGTCATCGCGCCACCCCACAATGGCGCGTTGTTCTTCGCTTCCCAGACGATCTTGCCGCTCTTGGGATCGACGGCGCGCATGACACCGATATATTCCTCATGCAGCGGCTTGATGGTGAAGCCGGCACCGAGGAAGGCCGCGCCCTTCTTGTAGCTGATCGGCTCGTTCCAGATATCCATGCCCCACTCGTTGGCCGGCACATAGAACAGGCCGGTCTTCGGGCTGTAGGCCATCGGCTGCTGGTTCTTTCCGCCAAGGAAGGACGGTGCCGAGAAGATGGTTTCTCCCTTCTTGCCATCCGCGCCCTTGGTCGGGTCGCCGGGGCGGCCGTTCGGCGTGTAGTTCGGCCGGCCGGTCTTCAGGTCAATGCCGCTGGCCCAGGTGATCTTCTTCACGAAGGGAAAGGCATTCTCCAGCTTGCCGTTCTTCGCATCGACGACGTAGAAGAAGCCGTTGCGGTCGGCCTTGCCGCCGTAACGCTTGCCGTTCATGTCGAAGGTGACGAACTCGTTCACGCCGTCGAAGTCCCAGCCGTCATGCGGCGTGGTCTGGTAATGCCATTTGATCTGGCCGGTCTCGACGTCGATCGCGACGGTCGAAGAAGAATAGAGATTGTCGCCCGGGCGCAGGTGGCTGTTCCACGGTGCGGGGTTGCCGGTGCCGAAGTATGCGAGACCAGTGGAAGGATCGTAGGTGCCGCCCAGCCAGGTTGCCGCACCGCCGGTCTTCCACAACTCGCCCGGCCAGGTCTTGTTGGTAGTGCCGGAGATGCCGTTCTTGATCTCATTGCCGTCCTTGTCGTACTTGTAGCCCATATGGCCTTCGACGGTCGGGCGCACCCAGACCAGCTGACCGGTGCGCGGGTCGCGTGCCTCGACGCGGCCAACGACGCCGAACTCGCCGCCCGACACGCCGGTCAGCAGCAGGCCCTTGGCGATCAGCGGCGCGGCGGTGCTGGAATAACCTGCCGCATAGTCATCGATCTTTTCCTTCCAGACTACATCTCCGGTTTTCTGGTCGAGCGCGATCAGCTGCGCATCCAACGTGCTGAAGATCACGAGATTCTCGAACAGGGCAGCGCCGCGGTTGACCACGTCACAGCAAGGCATGATCGCGTCCGGAAGACGGTGTTCGTATTTCCACAGCTTTTCGCCGGTCTTTGCATCGAGCGCATAGATGCGCGAATACGACGCGGTGACGAACATGCGCCCGTCATGGATCAGCGGCTGCGACTCTTGGCCGCGCTGTTTCTCGCCGCCGAAGGAGAAGGACCACGCTGGAACCAGCTTCGACACGGTCTTGGTATTGATTTGCGTCAGCGGGGAAAAGCGCTGGCCCTGCTGCCCCATACCCCAGGACAACACGTCGTTGGTGCTCTTGGCATCGGTTTCGATCATCGCGTCGGTCACGCCCGCCGCATGTGCGCCGGCAGCACCGGCGAAGGCTGCCAGCAGGGACAGCCGCATCAGATTGTGTTTCATTGCTCCTCCGTTTTTTGATTGAATTGGCGCCGTCAGGTTTTCACCTGCTCCCGTGCCGCATGCCGTGCAAGCTGGTCGCATTCCTCGTCGCTGAACAACCGCGATCGCGTCAGGAAGCGTTTCCCCGTTCCATTCTCGAGCGAGAACATGCCACCCATGCCTTCGACCACATCGATGATCAGCTGCGTGTGCTGCCAGTACTCGAACTGGTCACGGCCGATGTAGAACGGTGTGTCGCCGAGATGGCCGAGGAAGACATCGGTCGGACTGACGTTGAAATCGCCCAGCGGATAACACATCGGCGAGCTGCCGTCGCAGCAGCCGCCGGACTGGAAAAACATCAGCGGGCCGTAACGCTGCGTCAGGGTGTCGATCAGTTGCATCGCGGCCTCGGTGGCGACCACTCGTGGTGGAAGCGTGTATGCCATGTCTGTTCCTTTGTTGCAGCGGCGGCAGAAACTGCCGCCGCATGTTCAGGCGATCAGAAGAAGCCGAGCGCCTTGGGGCTGTAGCTCACCAGCAGGTTCTTGGTCTGCTGATAGTGATCGAGCATCATCTTGTGGGTCTCGCGGCCGATGCCCGACTGCTTGTAGCCGCCGAATGCAGCGTGCGCCGGATACAGGTGATAGCAATTGGTCCACACGCGGCCGGCCTGGATGTTGCGGCCCATGCGGAAGGCACGGGAACCGTCGCGCGTCCACACGCCGGCGCCGAGGCCGTAGAGCGTGTCGTTGGCGATTTCCAGCGCCTCGTCTTCATCCTTGAAGGTCGTGACCGACACCACCGGGCCGAAGATTTCTTCCTGGAAGATGCGCATCTTGTTGTGGCCGGCGAAGATGGTCGGCTTGATGTAGTAGCCGCTCGCAAGATCGCCGCCGAGCTGGTTGCGTTCGCCGCCGATCAGCACCTTCGCGCCTTCCTGGCGGCCGATGTCGAGGTAGGACAGTATCTTTTCCATCTGTTCCTGCGAGGCCTGCGCGCCGATCATGGTGCTGCTGTCGAGCGGGCTGCCCTGCTTGATCGCCGCCACGCGCTTGACGGCGCGCTCCATGAACTTGTCGTAGATCGATTCCTGCACCAGCACACGCGACGGGCAGGTGCAGACTTCGCCCTGGTTCAGCGCGAACATCGCGAAACCTTCCAGGCACTTGTCGAAGTAGTCGTCGTCCTTCTCCATCACGTCGGCGAAGAAGATGTTGGGCGACTTGCCGCCGAGTTCCAGCGTGACCGGGATGATGTTCTGCGCAGCGTATTGCATGATCAGGCGGCCGGTGCCTGTCTCGCCGGTGAAGGCGATCTTGGCGATGCGCTTGCTGGTGGCGAGCGGCTTGCCTGCCTCGAGACCGAAGCCGTTGACGACGTTGATCACACCCGGCGGCAGCAAGTCGGCGATCAGCTCCATCAGGACCATGATCGAGGCCGGGGTCTGCTCGGCGGGCTTGAGCACCACGCAGTTGCCTGCGGCCAGTGCCGGAGCCAGCTTCCACACCGCCATCAGGATCGGGAAGTTCCAGGGAATGATCTGGCCGACGACGCCCAGCGGCTCATGGAAATGGTAGGCGTAGGTTTCGGAATCGATAGGCGCGATCGAACCTTCCTGCGCGCGGATGCAGCCGGCGAAATAGCGGAAGTGGTCAATGGCCAGCGGGATGTCGGCGGCCATGGTTTCGCGGATCGGCTTGCCGTTGTCGATGGTCTCCGCGGTCGCCAGCAGCTGCAGGTTGGCTTCCATGCGGTCGGCGATCTTGTTCAGGATGTTGGCGCGCTCGGTCGGCGAGGTCTTGCCCCAGGCCTTCTTCGCTGCATGGGCGGCGTCGAGTGCGGTTTCGATGTCTTCTTCGGTGGAACGTGCCACTTCGCAGAAGGCCTGGCCGATCACCGGGCTGATGTTCTGGAAGTATTCACCCTTGGCCGGCGCCACGAATTTGCCGCCGATGAAGTTGTCATAGCGCTGCTTGAAGGGATTCTTGATGCCGAGCTTGGTGATGTCTGCGAGATTCATGCCGTCCTCCGATTTGTGGATTGTGGAAGTTGTGTGAGCCGGTTTTTTTGCCGGGACGTTTTGGTTATGGCAATTGGCGTGCCATGGGGTTGAGAGGTCAAATTCGGCGGGAAATGCGCGGTTTATGGCCGGTTTGCGACGAAATATGCTGCGGGGGTTGTCACGTAATTGAGCAGTCCGGATGGGACTGTCACAAACTGCCGCAGGATTTCCGGGTGCAAAGAATCACTTCCGCATGCGGGCGCACGTTCAACTCATCCACATCACACACCCCGTCATTCCCGCGAAGGCGGGAATCCATGCTGAGCCTGCACAATTAACCTCACTATGGATTGCCGCGGGGCCGCCGAGGCCTTCGCGGGAATGACGGGGTGGGAGATTTTCATCATCGCCTCACCACCCGCATTCGATCGCAGTCTGTAAGTACAAGTGATTCCGCCCAAAACAAAAAAGCCTGCAAGGCGGATAACCTTGCAGGCTTTCGCAGTTCGCGACCCGTCTATTGAACTTGCCGCATTTGCTCCAGGATTGCCGGATTCTCGAGTGTCGACACGTCTTGCGTGATCTGGTCGCCCTTGGCCAGCACGCGCAACAGGCGGCGCATGATCTTGCCGGAGCGGGTCTTGGGCAGGTTGTCGCCGAAGCGGATTTCCTTCGG
>DASPMC010000106.1:0-157209 GCA_035627275.1 Noviherbaspirillum sp. | reverse complement strand
ACGACATGAGCGTGGTGTTTGGTCTCGCCGACAAGATCGCGGTGGTGGTGTACGGCGAAGTGATCGCCTGCGATACGCCGGCCAATATCCGCAATAACGCAAAGGTGCAGGAAGCCTACCTCGGCGGCCATGCACCGGTGGAGGCAGCATAAATGGCATTACTGGAAATCAAGAATCTGCACGCGTTCTACGGCAAGAGCCACGTGCTGCACGGCGTCGACCTGAACGTGGGCGAAGGCGAGATTGTCAGCCTGCTGGGCCGTAACGGTGTTGGCCGCTCCACCACTGTGAAAGCCACCATGGGCCAGGTCGATGTGGAAGGCTCGATCAAGTTCAAGGGCGAGGAAATCACCGGCCTGAAGGCCTTCGAGGTCGCGCATAAAGGCTTGGGCTACGTGCCCGAAAACCGCGACGTGTTCCCGACCCTCACCGTGGAGCAGAACCTGATCCTTGGCGAGAAGAAGGGCAAGAAGTCGCGCTGGAACATCGAGGACATGTACAAGATGTTCCCGCGCCTGAAGGAGCGCCAGCACACGCCGGCCGGCGTGCTGTCGGGCGGCGAGCAGCAGATGCTGACCCTGTGCCGTACTCTGATGGGCGACCCCGACCTGATCATGATCGACGAGCCGACCGAAGGCCTGGCGCCGAAGATCGTGGACCTGGTGGCGGAATACCTGAAGGAGCTGAAGAACCGTGGCATCTCGGTGCTGCTGGTGGAGCAGAAGCTGGCGATCGCACTGGAGATCTCGCAGCGGGTGTATGTGATGGGGCATGGCTCCATCGTGTTCGAAGGCTCGCCCGCTGACCTGCGTGCGAATGCCACCATCCGCAAGGAATGGCTGGAGGTGTGATGGGATTCATCGGCCCGGATGTCGTACTCCGCAACCCGGCGTATGTGCACGAGACTGCTTACCTGTATGGCAAGGTGACGGTTGATGCGCATGCGTCGATCTGGGCCAATGTCGTGGCGCGCGCCGAGCACAAGCAAATCGTGATCGGCGCGTACACCAACATCCAGGACTTCGTGATGCTGCACATCGGCGACCGCACCGATACCATCATCGGCAGCCATTGCTCCATCACGCACCACTGCACCATCCATGGCTGTACCATCGGCGACAATTGCCTGATTGGCATCAATGCGACCATCATGGATGGTTGCGTGATCGGGGAAAACAGCATCGTCGGCGGGCATACCTATCTCAAGGAAGGCACGGTCATTCCGCCGAATTCCATTGTCGTCGGATCGCCAGGGAAGGTGACGCGCACACAGAACAACTTCGTGCGCAATCGCCTCAATGCTTATGCCTACTACAAGAATGCGCTCGCCTATGCGTCTGGCAACTATCGCGCCTGGGATGAGACATCCTTCCCTGCCGACATGATGGCGGAAATGCAGCGTCTGACGGCCTTGCTTGCTGGCGAGAATGCCGGCGAGCCGTGAATTAATTTCAACACCCTCCGCAAAATCTTGCGCTTGTTGTGCAGGCTTCTACGTAATTACACTGAGCAGGCCTACGTAAAACCACGCTTGCCGCCCTGTCGCGCGTCCTCAATACTGCGCTGATGCCCGTCGCTCCAACGCCCCGACTAGAGGGCCGTGACGGCGGCACGATATGCTCACGAGGAGGAGAGATAGATGTTCACCACGCATGGCCGCCGCGCACTGCTTCTTTGTGCCATTTCCCTGATCCCGGTTATCGCTTTCGCGCAGGCGGAAGACAGCACGCCGATCCGCATTGGCGTTTCCGGCCCCTTCACCGGCGGCTCCAGCCCGATGGGCGAGAGCATGCGCAACGGCATCCGCATTGCCGTAGACGAAATCAACAACATTGGCGGCGTTAATGGCCGCAAGATCGAACTGATCGAACGCGACGACCAGGCCAACAATAACCTCGGCGCGAAGATCGCGGATGAGCTGACGAAGATGAAGGTGGTCGCGACAGTCGGCATCGTGAACACTGGCGTCGGGCTGGCTTCGATCGACGCGTACCAGAATGCGAAGATTCCCTTGCTGATTGCTGTCTCCACCGGCACCTCGCTCACACGGAAGTACGCGCCACCTGCTGCGCCGGAGAATTACATCTTCCGGATCTCGCCCACGCTTGATCTGGAGGCGAAGGTGGTCGTCGCCGACCTCAAACGCAAGGGGATACAGAGCGCTTCCATCCTTGCCGATACGACCGCCTACGGCGACGCCGGCCTGAAAGCTTTCCAGGAACAGGCGCACGCGGCAGGACTGCAGGTGACAGCGGAAGAGCGCTTCAAGATCGGCGACCAGGACATGAGCCCGCAGGTCAAGCGCGCGAAGGCGAGCGGCGCGCAGGCGCTGGTGGTGTGGGGCATTGGTCCGGAACTGGCGGCAATTGCCCGCAACAAGGACGCGATCGGATGGAAGGCGCCGCTGCTGGGCAGCTGGACCTTCTCGATGCGCAACTTCATCGACATGTCCGGCAAGGCCGGCGAGGGCGCGCTGATGCCGCAGACCTTCATCCAGGATTTGGGGGCGAGCAGCAAGAACAGCTTCCTGCTCGCATACAAGCGTGCATTCAAGACCGACCGCATTCCTTCGCCAATGAGCGCCGCGCAGGGCTATGACGGCATGCACCTTCTGTATCTTGCACTGCGGCAGGCCAATTCCACCGACGGGGTCAAGATCAAGGAGGCGCTGGAGAACCTGAAGAGCCGCTACCAGGGCGTCATCACCAGCTACAACAAACCGTTTTCCAGGGAGGACCACGACGCGATCACGCAGAACATGTTGCTGATGGGCGTGGTGGCCGGCGGACGGGTTGATTACGCGTATGCGGATGACCAGAGGCGCGGTGCACTGCTCCGGATGAAGGGGCGATAGGTCGGCGGAAGACGGCATCTGCAATTGCCTGGCCGTTTTATGTCCGTATTGCCGCTGTTCCCGGTTTTCATTGCAGCTTGGCTCGATTTCGCGATGTCCGCCTATTTGATTCCGGCCAGATGGTCGAGCGAAGCCTTGCCAGCGCCGTGGGCGACTAGATAAAGCAGCAGTCCGGCCCACGACAAGTGCGTCGGCCATGCGTCCGGATAGACGAAGATCTGGATGACGGCGGTCATGCCGAGCAGCGCCAGCGCGGAAAGGCGCGTGAACAGGCCGAGCACGAGCAGGATCGGGAAAAGGTGTTCGGCATAGGTGGCCGTATGCGCTGCGATCTCCGGCGGAATAAGCGGCACCTTGTATTCATCGCGAAACAGCGCGTAAGCGCTGTCGTTCACCGTCAGGAAAGCGTCGACCTTGGTGCGGCCCGATAAAAAGAAGATCGCCGCGATCGCGAAGCGGTCGATGAGCGCAAGCACCGTGTGGCCGATCAGGTTCGCCAACGTATCGGCGAACCGATTCCAGAGTCCGCGAATGCCGCTTCTCGGAGCGGTCACGGAAGCGGTAGAGTGATTCATGATGCCTCCTTTTGTTGCTGGTCTTGGATTCGCATGATGCGGCCGAACGCGCCGGCATCTAGCAGCGTGGACAACAGTCGCGCAAGGTCGGCATCCCGATCCACGCCCAGCGCCGCGGCCGCCGCATCGCCCAGAGGGAGGCCGGCCATGCATGCGTCAAGGAATGCGCAGCCCGCCGCATCCAGCCCGATCCAGGCCACGGCATCGTACGGCCGCACCAGCAGCGCGCCTTCGCCCCGCCATTCGATCTCGCTGCCGCAGTCTGACAGCTCGCGATTTCTTCGCCAGATCGTGTAGATCGGCAGGTCCGAAAACCACTTCCAGCGTGCTGCGGCATGCGGATACAGGACGGTTTCGGCGAGCGCTTCCGGGGCGAGGTGAGAAAGTTGGACGGGGGCGAGCGGCGGTTCGTCCCTCGCGGCATGCGCCTCGGTCCAAAAACGGTCGAGTCGCGCGACATCGGGCAGGTAAGGCAGGCCGGCGGCTGGTTCGAAACGGGCCAGAAAATCCGGAAAATTTTCACCGTAGTACAGCATGCGTGCATCTTTCGGATGGTTCACGCATGCGTAAGCCGTGGCAGCGGCTCGAAACCATTCCTCGCCAACCAGCCGCGCGACCGACGGATAATTGGCCTGCAGCGCATCGATACAGCCTTTCATGACCGTGTTCCGATAGACCGCGAATCCGGGCTGGCTTGCCAGCGCGGCGAATTCGGGTACGGCATCGGGCTCCGACGCATACAGCGCCTGCGAAACACGTTCCTGGAATCGGGCGAGACTGGCCATCATGCGTATGCTTCCTTTGCAAGCGATCCATGCGCGAGGGCTTCCGCGATGTCGCGCTCGGCCAGCAGGACCTCGAAATCGGGCAGGTTGCCATCGCGTTCAATCAAGGTCGGGCGTGGACCGATCCGGTCCGTCAGCCGCTTGTAGAGTGCCCAGACATCGGGGGGAACCGGCGCGTCGTGCGAGTCGATGAGCAGCGCGGCACCCAGGCTTGGATCGGGCGTATGGCCCGCCACATGGATTTCCATTACGAACTCGCCCGGAAATCTGTCGATATAACTGACGGCCGAGTATCCGAGATTGCGCGCCCCGACGAACACGTTATTGACATCCAGCAGCAAGCCGCAACCAGTGCGCCGGGCCAACTCGGCAAGGAACTCGATTTCATCCCATGCATGGCCGTCGATGTGAACGTAATGGGACGGGTTTTCGATGGCTATGCGCCGCGCGAGCGCTTCCTGCGTGCGTGCGATATTGTCGGCAATGCGCGACAAGGCCTCGTTCGTTCTCGGGAAAGGGAGCAGGTCAGGGTGGTAGGCGCCGCGCCAGGCCGACCAGGCAAGATGCTCCGATATCAGCGCCGGCTCGAGCCTGCGTGCAAGGGCGGAAAGCCGGGAAAGATGTGCGGCATCCGGCGCGGAATCGTCGGCCAGCGACAACGCTACTCCGTGCAGCGAGACCGGGTGCTCGGCCCGAATCGACTGGAGCCATCCGAGACGCGGCCCGCCGTCGACCATATAGTTCTCCGGATGCACCTCGAACCACAATCCGTCGGCACGGCAGGCCTGCGCCGCTTCGTAGTATTGCGGCTTCAGACTAAGTCCGGCTGCCAGGATTGCGGTCATGGTCGCGATTTGCGTGGTTTCAGCTCTTGATCGGCTGTAGCGAGCCGTTGCCCTTCGGCGTCTTGATGCTTGTGCATGTACCGGCAGGCACATTCTTCCAGGCATTGCCCTGGTAATCCACCTTCGACGTTCCGGCACAGGTAGTGCCGGGGCCGGCGGCGCAGTCATTCTTGCCGGCAAGCGCAACGCCATAGCATTTTTCCGTTGCGGGTTTGCCGTCAGCGGCTTTCTTGTCTGGTTTGTCCTGGGCGGCAGCGACGCCGGAAGCCAGTGCGGCAAGAGTAAAGGCGGCAACGGCGAGAGAACGCGATTCCATGGTGCAAGCTCCTTTCTTTAACAGTCTGCGTGGTGAAGAATTGCCCTTCCTGTTCGGATGGAGATGCAGGAAGCGGGCAGCATGTCAGGTAGTTCGGAGTGAAATGGACGGAGGTTACAAGGGCGTCCATAATTTATTTTTTTACCCGGATGTAACCGGATGCGTGAAATGCACGAACCTATGAACGGGAATGTCGCATGAGCATCGATGAAGACAGATTGAAATTGCGTGAGCTGCTGGTACGCGGCAATGCCGGTGACGGCGCCGCTTACCATGCATTTCTGAAGGCGCTCAGCGCCCATCTGCGGGCCTTCTTCAGAAAACGGCTGATCCGCATGCCGGACGAGGTCGAGGACCTGGTGCAGGAAACGCTGCTGGCGGTGCACAATCACCGCCACACTTACGACCCCGGCCTGCCGCTGTCGGCCTGGGTCCATGCGATTGCACGCTACAAGCTTGCTGATATGCTGCGCGTCCGCCTGGGACGAGATGCGCTGAACGATCCGTTGGACGACGAGACCGACATAATGGCCTCATCGGACACGGAAGCCATGGATGCGCGCCGCGATATCGCGAAGCTGCTTGAACATCTGCCCGAACGGCAACGCCTGCCGATCCAGTATGTGAAACTCGACGGCCTTTCGGTCGTCGAGACGTCACAGTTGACCGGCATGTCGGAGTCCGCCGTCAAGGTCGGCGTGCACCGAGGCTTGAAGGCTCTTGCGGCGAAAGTAAGAGGTGAGAAATGAAGACGGATGAACTCGTGGCCCTGCTGGCGAAGGATGCCGGCCCGGTTGCCCCGAATGCGGTGGCGCGCCGCTTCGGCACCGCGCTCGGATGGGGAGTGTCCGGAACGGCTCTGTTGATGATGATCATGCTCGGGGTGCGGGCGGATATCGCCGATGCGATGCTGCTTCCGGCGTTCTGGATGAAGCTGGCGTTTCCTGCATCGGTCGCCATCGCAGCTTACCTCGCAGGGACTCGATTGGCGCGCCCCGGAATGCGACTGGGACGCGTGCCCGGTGCGCTTTCCGCACTGGTTGCAACAATATGGCTGATCGCCGTAGTTGCGCTGCTCAATGCGGAGCCGTTCGAGCGCAAGCACCTTGTCTTCGGCGATACTTGGCTGTTCTGCCTGTTCAGTATTCCCGCCCTGTCGATTCCCGTCTTTGCCGCTGCGATATGGGCGATGAAAGGGCTTGCGCCGACCCGCCTTGCGCTTGCCGGCGGTGCGGGGGGATTGCTCGCAGGTGCGGTGAGCGCGACTGTTTATGCGCTGCATTGTCCGGAAACAGGGGCACCGTTCCTGGCGGTCTGGTATGTGCTCGGCATGGCGATCCCGGCATTTGCGGGTGCCGCAAGCGGGCCGCGTCTGCTGCGCTGGTAGCTGCGCGCGCCAAAGCCAGTACCGGCAGCATCGAAAGATCGGTCAGAAATTATCTTTTTGACCATTCCGATTTCTAGACATCCGAGGTGCCAGGCGGCCTGCAATTCGATACAGCAACATGACCTTCTTGTGACGACGACATTTTTTATTTAAAAATAATACGATCGTTCTATTTTTGCGGTATAGTTAAGCGCTACAAAACAAGAACACAAACAAGACCAGCTTCACTGACCCTACACACATCTAATTTATAAGGAAGAGATATGACTGCCGAATACAAGGTCAACGGCGCGGTTGCCGTCATTACGCTCAACAATCCTCCCGTCAACGGCCTGGGCCATTCGACCCGCAGCGCGGTCGTGGAGGGCATGAAGCAGGCACAGAACGACGCCGCCGTGAAGGCAGTCGTGATCACCGGTGCCGGCAAGGCATTCTCGGGCGGTGCGGACATCAAGGAATTCAATTCGCCCAAGGCAATGGCCGAGCCGACCCTGCATACGGTCATCAACGTCATCGAAAATTCCACCAAGCCGGTCGTTGCCGCGATCCACACCGTCTGCATGGGCGGTGGCCTGGAGCTGGCGCTCGGCTGCCACTACCGTCTCGTCTCCCCGGGCGCGCAGATCGCGCTGCCGGAAGTGAAGCTGGGCATCCTGCCGGGCGCGGGCGGCACGCAGCGCCTGCCGCGCGTGGTCGGCCTGGAGCTGGCACTGAACATGATCGTGTCCGGTACCCCTGTGCCTTCCGAAAAGCTGGCCAAGACCGCGTTGTTCAACGAAGTGGTCGAAGGCGACCTGATGGAAAAGGCAATCGCTTTCGCCAACAAGGTTGCCGACGTGCGTCCGCTGCCGAAAGTGCGCGACATCAAGATCGATTACCCGAACCATGAGGCTTTCCTGCAGTTCTCGCGCAACACCGTCCGTGCGATGGCTGGCCCGTTCCCGGCGCCGCTCAAGTGCGTCGAGGCAGTGGCCGCTGCAGTAACCAAGAAGTTCGACGACGGCATCAAGTTCGAGCGCGACCTGTTCGTGGAACTGGTGCAGACCACCGAATCGAAGGCGCTGCGCCATGCCTTCTTCGGCGAGCGCGCCGCCAGCAAGATCCCGGATGTGCCGGAAGATACTCCGACCCGTCCGATCAAGAGCGCGGCAGTCATCGGCGCGGGCACCATGGGCGGCGGCATCGCGATGAACTTCGCCAACGCCGGCATCCCGGTCAAAATCCTCGAGATGAAGCCGGAAGCGCTGGACAAGGGCCTGGCGACCATCCGCAAGAACTACGAAAACACGATGAAGAAGGGCAAGCTGACGCCGGAGAAGTTCGAGCAGCGCGTCGGCCTGATCACCGGCACGCTGTCGTATGAAGAGATTGCGCAGGCCGACATCGTGATCGAAGCCGTGTTTGAGGATATCGGCGTCAAGGAGCAAGTGTTCAAGAAGCTGGATGAAGTGATGAAGCCGGGCGCGATCCTGGCCTCCAACACCTCCACGCTGGACGTCAACAAGATCGCCAGCTTCACCAAGCGTCCGCAGGACGTGATCGGCCTGCACTTCTTCAGCCCAGCCAACGTGATGAAGCTGCTGGAAATCGTGCGCGGCGAAAAGACTGCCAAGGACGTGCTGGCGACCTCCATGGCGCTGTCGAAGAAGATCAAGAAGACCGGTGTCGTGTCCGGTGTGTGCGACGGCTTCATCGGTAACCGCATGATCGAGCAGTACAGCCGCCAGGCTGGCTTCCTGCTGGAAGAAGGCTGCACGCCGGAGCAAGTCGACAAGGCGATCGAGAAGTTCGGCTTCGCAATGGGCCCGTTCCGCATGGGCGACCTGGCCGGCAACGACATCGGCTGGTACATCCGCAAGCGCCGCTACATCGAGAAGCCGGAAGTCACCTACTCGAAGACCGCCGACCTGCTGTGCGAAATGGGCCGCTTCGGCCAGAAGACCTCGGCCGGCTGGTACGACTACAAGCCGGGCGACCGCAAGGCGTATCCGTCGCAAGCCGTCAACGATATGATCGTCAAGCACTCGGCCGACCTCGGCATCGAGCGCCGCAAGATCAGCGACCAGGAAATCGTTGAGCGCCTGGTGTACGCACTGGTCAACGAAGCTGCCTACATCCTCGAGGAAGGCATCGCGCAGCGCGCATCCGACATCGATATGGTGTACCTGACCGGCTACGGCTTCCCGCTGTTCCGCGGCGGCCCGATGCTGTACGCAGACACCGTCGGCCTGCAGAACGTCGTGATGGCGATGGAAAAATTCGCGAAGGGCCGCCATGGCGAGGCATGGAAACCGGCGCCGCTGTTGGCCAAGCTCGCTGCGGAAGGCAAGACCTTCAACTAAACACAAGACGCTCCAATCTTGTTTCAAGCCCGGGCATGTCCCGGGCTTTTTTCTTGCGTAGAGCGAACCATTCAAGTAAGAAAGAGTTTCGTCGCCTGAACGTCTCGCAGCTTCTTGCTAAGATACCTGGCATGTCCTTAGAGCGGTTTGCCAGCGCATTAGAGGGGGCGATCTCGGGCCTGCGATGCTCGCCGTACATCGCGTACGGCTGCGCTTCTCGGCCCGACCTCACCTCCCTTGAATGCGCTGTCAAACCACTCGAGTTACCGGTGGGGCAGTTTCGATTCCACCCGGTCATGCCTGCGAACATCCCGGAGTGCAACAATTCGGCAGCAGCATTGTCCAAGGGCATGTCCCACGATAACCAGAACAAGGCGCCGCATGAATGTACCCGTCCCCGCGACCATACTCATTGTTGATGACGAAGAGCGGAACCGAAAGCTGCTCGAAGTCTTCATGCAGGCGGAAGGTTACCGGACGATTGTTGTGGACGATGGACAAACGGCACTTGCCGTTGCCGCCAGCGAACATCCCGATCTCATCCTGCTCGACATGATGATGCCCGCGATGGACGGTTTCGAGGTTGCGCGTCTCCTCAAGAGCGACGATGCGTTGCAGGCAATTCCGCTGATCGTCGTTTCCTCCCTCGATGACGTCGCATCCCGCCGCCGCGTCATGTCCGCCGGGGCGGACGAAGTCATCACCAAGCCGATCGACCGGTGGCAGTTGTTACAGCATGTCGCCAGACTCCTGAATCAACGCGCCGGGAACAATGGATAAACAGGACGCCAACCTGAGCAGCGCCAGCCGCATGCTTGCCATGCTCGGCGGCATTGTGCGTGCTTCCGTGCGCGCGGATTCTCCCGATATGCTGTTCCGCGAAGCCTGCCGCATTGCGGTGGAATGCGGCTTGTTCCGTTTCGCCTGGGTCGGCTTGCCTGACCCTGCGGGCAGTGGAATCCGCATGCTTGCCTCGGGCGGCGATGCCGGCGGCGAACGAGGGGTGGCAGTGGCTTACGGACTGGCAGGACGGGTGCAGGAGCGCGGGCAAGTCTGCGTCTGCAAGGACGTAGCGAGCCAGTCGCCGGAGCTCCGGCGCGCCGGTGTCGCCGCAGTGGCGGGCTTGCCCCTACATGAAGACGGCAAGGTATCCGGCGTACTGATGCTCTATGCGTCTCATCGTGACTGCTTCGACGAGGCGACGATGACGCTGCTGCAAGAAATCAGCCGCGACATATCCTTTTCGTTGCAAAACATGATCGGCGACCAGCGCAGGCTGGCGGCCGAGTCCAAGCTGTACTACATGGCCTTTTATGACGCGCAGACCGGGCTGCCTAACCAGGCGCTACTGGAAGAGCGGCTACCGAAGCTGGCGCATCCCGGCGCAATGCTTGCCTTGCTGGATATACGCCTGCAGCGGCTGGACCGTGCGCTGCACCTGTTCGGCAGGCTGGCGATGGATGACCTGCTTCGATTGATCGGCGCGCGGCTCGAGGCATTGCGCGGCAAGGACGGTTTCCTGGCGCAACTCGGCCAGGATGAATTCGCATTGGTCGTGCCGGGCGTGGGCGACCACTCAGTGATTGAAGCGCTTGCGCGCAGGATGATGGCGTCCGTCGAGGAGCCGGTGCGTCTCGGCGAGCGCGAAGTCTTTCTTCGTGCAAGCGTCGGCGCGGCGATCTATCCGGTGCACAACAGCGATATCACTCAATTGCTGCGGCGGGCGAGGGCAGCGGCGGACTACCGTCGCGGCGAGGATGGTTTTTGCATGTTCAGCAGTGAGCTCGACCTGGGGATCGAGCAGCGGGCGCGCACCGAAGCGGAATTGCACCGGGCGCTGGAGAGGAAGGAATTCCAGCTCGCCTACCAGCCGCAGATCAGCCTGCGCACAGGGGCGATGGTGGGTGTCGAAGCATTGCTGCAATGGCACCATCCGCAACGCGGGCTGGTCGGTCCCGGCGAGTTCATTTCCCTGCTCGAAGAATGCGGACTCATGCCTGCCGTGGGCACCTGGGTATTGCGCGAGGCATGCAGGCAGGCCAAGGCTTGGCAGGAGCAGGGATGTCCGCCGCTGCGCATCGGCGTCAATCTGTCCGCCCTGCAGTTCCGCCTTGCCGACCTGGTTTTCGTCGTGCGCGGCGCGCTGGAGGAAGCCGGTCTCGCGCCGCATTGGCTGGAGCTGGAACTGACCGAGAGCCTGATCCTGGAAAACGTCGAGCAGACGATCGAGGCCATGCATGAACTGAAACGGCTCGGCGTTAGTCTCTCGCTTGACGATTTCGGCACCGGGTATTCGTCGCTCAGCTATCTGCGCCGGTATCCGGTCGACCGCATCAAGATCGACCAGTCCTTCATCCGCGATATGGGCGCGCATGCCGGCAGCGCTGCGCTCGTGCGCAGCATCCTCGCGATGGCGCATAACCTCGGCTTGCAGACCATTGCCGAAGGTGTCGAGACGAAGGCGCAGTTCGAATACCTGCGCAAGCAACCTTGCGACGAGATGCAGGGATTCCTGTTCAGCCGGGCGGTTCCCGCCGGCGAAATCGCACGCATGCTTGCAGAAGGGAAAAGGCTGCTGTCGGATGCCGCGGCAGACGTTGCCTATTCTGCGGTGCTTCTGGTGGAAGACGATGCCGCCGAGCGTGAGACCTTGCGGCTGACGCTGGCGCGCGACGGGTGGCGGGTGCTGTCAGCGGGCGGTGCCGACGAGGCGCTTTCGCTGCTGCCGGTCAACAACGTCGGCGTGGTGGTGTCCGGCTTGCCGGGCGCGTTCATGCAGCGCATCCGCGACATGTACCCCGATACCATGCGGATTTTCACGCCGGCCGATGCCGAACCGGACGAACTGATCGATGCGGTCAATCGCGGCGAGGTGTACAAGGTACTGCCCAAGCCGGTGAATGCAGAGCGATTGCAGGCCTGCATACGCGACGCATTCCGGCGTCGCAAAATGCACCCGGGATGAATGCTCGCCGTGTTGATCCTGATCATGGCACACCTTAGCCTGGAACGGCTCCAATAACTGGAATGAGGAAGAGGCAAGAACAGGAGCGACAGGTGCAGTCAGACAGCGGCAACGCGCAGGAGGTAACCGAGATTCTTGTCGTCGAGGATAGCCCGACGCAAGCGGCGAAGCTGCGTTTTTTGCTCGAAGGCAAGGGCTACGGCGTGAAGGTGGCGAGCAACGGCGCACTGGCGCTGGATGCGCTTCGCCGCCAGACACCCGGCCTCGTCCTGTCCGACATCATGATGCCCGAAATGGATGGATACGGCCTGTGCCACGCGATCAAGTCCGACCCCGCGACGAAAGAGATTCCCGTGATTCTGGTGACTTCCCTGATCGATACCCAGGACATCGTGCGCGGTCTCGAATGCGGCGCCGACAACTTCGTGCGCAAACCCTACGCGGACGATTACCTGCTGCTGCGTATCGAACATGTCCTGATGAACCGCAAGCTGAGGCAGGGCGGCACGTCGGCCGGCATTGCCATCTATCTCAATGGACGCCTGCACAACATCGATGCGGAACGCCAGCAGATCCTCGACCTGCTTGTGTCCACCTATGAACAGGCGGTGCAGGTCAACGAGCAGCTGCAGGCGCGGGAGCGGCAGGTCAATGAGCTGAACGTGCGCCTCGGCCAGCACGCCGCGCAGCTGGAGGCGGTCAACCGCGAGATCGCCAGGCAGAATGCCGAACTCGAACAGGCAAGCCGCATGAAATCGGAATTCCTCGCCAACATGTCGCATGAACTGCGCACGCCGCTCAACGCGATCATCGGTTTTTCCGAGGCACTGCGCGACGGCTTGCTGGGAGCGCTCGATCCCCAGCAGCGGGAGGCGGCGGGCGACATCTACGACAGCGGCAAGCATCTGCTGGCACTGATCAACGATATCCTCGACCTGTCCAAGATCGAGGCCGGGAAGATGGAGCTCGACCTGGAGCCGACCGATCTCCAGGATCTCCTGCAGAGCACGCTGACGGTGTTCAAGGACAGGGCGCTGGCGGGGCAGGTCCGCCTGCGGCTGGAAATGGAAGCGATTGACCAGGTGGAGGTCGATCGTCGCAAGACGCGGCAGATCGTCTACAACCTGTTGTCCAACGCGGTGAAATTCACCCCGGCTGGTGGTGTGGTGACCTTGCGCATGTGTTGCCTGGATGCGGCGCAATTGAAAGGCGGGCCGCTGGTTGGCGAGGCAGGCTTAACCAAGGCGGCCGGCCAATACTTGACGGTTTCGGTAATCGACACCGGGATAGGCATCAGCGAAGAGGATCTCGGCCGCCTGTTCAAGCCCTTCGTTCAACTCGACAGCAGCCTGGCGCGCAAGTATGAGGGCACCGGGCTCGGATTGGCCTTGGTCAAACAGCTGGTGGAACTGCATGGCGGCGCGATGACGGTGAGCAGCAAGCTGCAGGAGGGATCGGAATTCACCGTGTGGTTGCCGTATCGGCCATCGCGTTGAGCCCGTCACGTTGAGCCCGGTTTGGCCGCATGGCGGCTACCAATAATTCTCCGTGACGAAATGGCCGGGCAGGGCGCGGCGAACCGGGCGCAAATTGCGCGCGTGCAGCAGGCGCCGCATGTCCTCGATCATCTCGGGATTGCCACATAACATGATGCGCGAGGCGGCATCCGCGATCGGCAGGCCGGTCGCGCGTTCCAGCGCTCCCGATTCGAACAGCGTCGTCACACGACCGTGCAGCAGCAGGGGATTGGTTGCCGGCTGCTGCTCACGGGTAACCGAGCGCACGACGGTGAGCCGGGCTTGCGACTCGAAAGGCTCATGCCGCGCGTAGCTTTCCAGTTCTTCGGTGTAGGCGAATTCCTCGGCGTGGCGCACGCCGTGCACGAGCACCAGGTTGCGGAATTTTCCCCATACAAAGGGATCGCGCAGCATCGAGATGAACGGACCCACTCCCGTTCCGGTGGCGATCATCCAAAGGTCTTCGCCGTCGGGGAAACGGTCCGGCGTCATGAAGCCGAAGCACTGTTTTTCCAGCAGGATGCCGTCGCCTTCCTTCAGCGCCTTCAGTTGCGTCGTGAACAGCCCGCCCGGCACGAGGACGCCATAGAACTCGAGGAATTCCTGCGCGGGTGAAGAGACCATCGAATAGGCGCGCCATACCAGCCCGCGCTCGTCGCGCAAGCCGAGGCGCGCATATTGGCCGGCCGCGAAGGAATATGCAGGCGGTCGCGTTGTCGTAAATGTCACCAGCTTGTCAGTCCACCATTGAAGGCGGAGAACTTTTTCCACGGTGGCTTTTTCTGCGGTCTTCGGGTCGATCAGCATGGTGGATCCTTTATCCGGGAAAAGACGGCGATGCCGGATTGGTATTAATATGTATTGTAGATGAATCTTAAGATCGAGGTGAGCGATGGCAAAAATAGTGCTTCTGGAAAAAATTCACGCAAGCGCCGCTGCGCATCTGGGCGCGGAAGGATTTTCCGACATCGTGCAGATTTCGACCGCCCTGAAGGCCGATGAACTGAAGACCGTGCTTGCGGACGCGGATGCCGTCGGCATCCGGTCGGCCACGCATATTTCGGCGGATACCCTCAAGGCGCTTCCAAGGCTCAAGGCAATCGGCTGCTTCTGCATCGGCACCAACCAGGTGGATTTGACCGCGGCGGCGGGAATGGGAGTTCCGGTTTTCAATGCGCCGTTTTCCAATACGCGCTCGGTCGCCGAGCTGGTGATCGCGCAGGCGATCCTTTTGCTGCGCCGGATCCCGGAAAAGAATGCGCGCACCCACCGCGGGTATTGGGACAAGACGGCGCAGGGCGCCTACGAGGTGCGCAACAAAGTGCTGGGTATCATCGGATACGGAAACATCGGCGCGCAAGTCGGCATCCTTGCGGAAAGCGTCGGCATGCGCGTCTGCTACTACGACGTCGAGAGCAAGCTGCCGCTCGGGAATGCGAAGCCCGTTCCGGCGCTGGAGGCTTTGCTGGAGCAGGCGGATGTCGTGACGCTGCATGTGCCGGGCGGACAGGGCACGGCGAACATGATGACGGCCGAAAGGCTGGCGCAGATGAAGCCGACCGCCGTGCTGATCAACGCTTCGCGCGGCACCGTTGTCGATATCGATGCATTGAATGAAGCCTTGCGCGAGAAAAAGCTGGCCGGCGCGGCGCTGGATGTCTTCCCGGCCGAGCCGCGTAATGACAAGGAAGAGTTCGTTTCACCGCTGCGCGGCCTCGACAATGTGATCCTCACGCCGCATATCGGCGGCAGCACGGAGGAGGCGCAGGAAAACATCGGCCGCGAAGTGTCGGACAAGCTGGCACGCTTCCTGAAGGCAGGAACGACGCGCTGGGCGGTCAACTTCCCCGAGATCTCGCATGTGGAAAAACAGGCGCGCAGCAGGGTGCTGCATGTGCACCGGAACGAACCTGGCGTGATTGCAAGGATGAATGCGGATTTTGCGGAAGCGGGGCTGAACATCGTCGCGCAGCATCTGCAGACGCGCGGGCCGATTGGTTATGTGATCACGGATGTGGAAGCGCCGATCTCGAAGGATTTGCTGCGCAAGCTGTGCAACGAGCCGGCTACGATTCGTTGCGAGCTGGTGTAGGCCATGTAGTGGCAAAAACAAAGCCGCCGAGAGAAACAGGCGGCTTTGTCCTTTCTGATGCGGGCGTATCAGGCGTCGCGGATCGCCGGCTGCCTAATGAAACCGACGGTTGGCTGCAACTTCTGCCCCTAGCCCAGCGCCCGAAGTGCCTCGTCGATATTCTGCAGGGCATCGTCGGTGATCAATCCTTCGGAGAACTTGGCCACCATTGATAGTGACATCCCGCGAGCCATCCCGATCTGGGGATGTGCTGAAAAGCCCGGCAGGTGTTGTTCAACGATGGCCTTGACGACATCATTGTCGAGCAGGTCACGGACTGTGGAATCGATTGAATAAGGCATTGGAGTTCTCCTGAAAATGGAATGCTGAATTTTTTTGCGGCGGCCCTGTGGCAGTTAATCCTTGAACTTGAACGACGGGAGGTGCTGTCCCAGGCGCGCACCCATTTCCGCTCCAAGGGCCTGCAATGAATTCAGTGGCCGGATCATGACTTCGAATTCGACGATGCGTCCCTGTTCATCGAAGCGGATCATGTCAATACCTTTGAGCTTCTTGTCTTCCACCATCGCGCTGAATTCGAGTACGACGCTCATACCGTCGCTGCTGCCAAACTGACGGTGATAGGTGAACTCCTTGAAGATCGTCAGAACTGTCTGCAGCGCGATCAGCAGTGCCGGCGCCGGACCATACGGGTTGATCGACATCGGTGAACGGAATACCGCTTCCGGATGGACAATCTTCTCCAGAGTGCTAAGGTCGCCGGCTTCGACAAGGGCGTGCCAGATCTCAAGCGACTTGGCTACAGCGGGGTTCAGGTTGGTGGGGGCTTGGCTCATTGAAATCTCCTTGGAATCAAATTGATGCAAGTTGTCAGATGGCGGCACCGAGGGTGGTGCCTTGATGGATCGCTCGCTTCGCATCGAGCTCTGCTGCTACGTCGGCACCCCCGATGAGATGCACGGAAATGCCGGCCGTTTTCAGGCCGTCGAGCAGGTCTCGTAGCGGCTCCTGCCCGGCACATATAACGACATTGTCTACAGCCAGCGTCTCTTCCTTGCCTGCGATCTCGACGTGGAATCCTTGGTCGTCGACGCGCCGGTATGCAACCGACGAAGCCATTGCGACGCCACGCGACTTCAGCGCAGTACGGTGGATCCAGCCGGTCGTCTTGCCGAGCTGGTCGCCGACCTTCGATTTCTTGCGTTGCAGCAGATGTACCTGTCGCGCGGACTTTGCGGGCTGCGGCTGGGAAAGTCCGCCACGGTTCTCATAGAGGACGTCAACACCCCATTCTGTATAGAAGGTCGATGGATCTTCCGCGGCGCTCTTGCCGGCATGGGTAATGTATTCCGCCACATCAAAACCGATACCGCCTGCGCCGACGATGGCGACATTCGAGCCGACAGGCGCGTCGTCCCTGAGTACATCAAGGTAGCCCAGCACCTTCGGATGGCTCACACCCTCGATGTCCGGAGTGCGCGGCTTGACGCCCGTGGCGAGGACTACTTCCTCGAATTCGCCCCATTTCAGGGTCTCGACCGTTGCGCGTGTATTGAGACGGAGATGGACGCCGGATGACTCGATCTTGCTTCGGAAATAACGCAAGGTCTCGTTGAATTCTTCCTTTCCCGGCACCTTCTTCGCAATGTTGAGCTGCCCACCGATTTTCGAATCGGCTTCAAAGAGCGTGACTTGGTGGCCGCGTTCGGCAGCGGTAACGGCAAAGCTGAGACCGGCAGGGCCGGAGCCGACGACCGCGATGTGCTTGCGTTTCGCTGCTGGCTTGATCTCTATCTCGGATTCATGACAGGCGCGCGGGTTCACCAGGCATGAGGTGACCTTGCCGGCGAACGTGTGATCCAGGCAAGCCTGGTTGCAGGCGATGCAGGTGTTGATCTCATCAGCCCGTCCTTCGCGGGCCTTTCGCACGAAGTCTGGATCGGCCAGCAGGGGGCGCGCCATTGAAACCATGTCGCACACGCCGTCGGCGAGCAGTTTCTCGGCCAGTTCCGGGGTGTTGATGCGGTTGGTTGCCACTAAAGGAACTCCGACCTTGCCCATGAGGCGCTGCGTGACCCAAGCGTACGCGCCGCGCGGCACACTCGTTGCAATGGTCGGGATTCGCGCTTCGTGCCAGCCGATACCGGTGTTGATGATCGTGGCTCCAGCCGCTTCAATCGCCTGGGCAAGCTGGATCACCTCATCCAGGGTCGATCCGCCCTCGACAAGATCGAGCATCGAAAGCCTGTAGATGATGATGAAATTCGGCCCGACCTGTTGGCGCACACGGCGCACGATCTCGACTGGAAAGCGCATCCTGTTCTCATAGCTTCCACCCCATTCGTCGGAGCGATGATTGGTCCGGGCTGCAATGAACTCGTTGATGAGATAGCCTTCCGACCCCATGATCTCGACGCCGTCATATCCGGCGTACTGGGACAGGGCGGCGCAACGAACGAAGTCCTGAATCGTTTGTTCGACTTCCTCAGTCGTCAATTCATGAGGCACGAAGGGGTTGATCGGCGCCTGCAGTGCGCTCGGGGCGACCAGTTTTGGCTGATAGGAATAGCGGCCAAAGTGAAGGATCTGCATCGCAATCTTGCCACCTTCGGCATGGACCGCCCGGGTAACCACCCGGTGATGCTCCGCCTCATCCTCGGTAGTAAGCATCGCGCCGCCATGCATCGGACGTCCCCGCTCGTTGGGCGAGATGCCACCCGTCACGATGAGGCCGACTTCGCCGCGCACACGTTCGGCGTAGAACGCCGCCATTCTGTTGAACCCATTGGGTACTTCCTCAAGACCGACATGCATGGAACCCATCAGGACGCGGTTCTTCAGCGTTGTGAATCCAAGGTCTAGCGGCTGTGTAAGGAGTGGGAAATGGTTCATAGGCTTACCTGTCAAGTTATGTACGGAACGAACCTTATATGCAACAAGGTGCATACATGCTACTCACATATGCAACCAGTTGCAATTCAATTTGAATGAACGCTCTAATATCGTTATGCACCTTGTTGCGTATGGGCCGAGGGCGGGATACTATGCAACTTGTTGCATATGTCTTGAAGTGCGCGCCGTGCAGTCCGCCGGCGTCGTCCTTATCGGTTAAGAAAGGTCAGGAAGCAATGTTCGATCAGGTCGTATTTGCCGGTGGCGGCGGCCGCTGCACATGGCAGGCGGGTTTCTGGAAGGCCGTCTCCGCCGAAATGGAGTTGCAGCCGCGGGTTGTCAGTGCGGTTTCGGCCGGCGCGCTTATGTCTTGTTTGATTCATACGCAGGATTCGGAGCAAGCCATGGCTCGATTCTGCGAGGCTTTCGCGCAGAACGGGAAGAACTTCAATCTTGGAAACCTGGTCCGGCGCAAGCGTGTGTTTCCGCATTACGAGCTCTATGAATCGACAATGCGCTCCCTGTTCAAGGATGCGTTCCGGCATCTTCGCGATGCGCCGGAGATTCGAATAGGCGTTTCGCATCCCCCGTCATGGCTCCCACCGTACGCGGCGTTGGCCGTCGGTATCGCCGCTTACAACGTGGACAAGCACGTTCGAAAAGCCCTTCATCCCGCCATCGCCCGGCGTATCGGCTTTCAAGCTTCTTTTTTCAGGGCACAGGACTGTTCCAGCGCGGATGAGCTCGTTTCTCTCATACTGAAATCGTCCTGTACGCCACCGTTTACCCCATTGCTGAGTACGGCAGGCGGCAGGCCGATTCTCGATGGTGGCATTGTGGACAACGTACCCGTCGATGGCATCGACAATCGCGCTGGATCCGTTCTTGTTCTGCTCACGCGGCCTTACAAGCATCTCCCCCAGATTTTTACGCGCGCCCGCAACGCGCAGCAACTCTTGTACATCCAGCCATCCCAGCCGGTTCCGGTGCGTAGCTGGGACTACACGAGGCCCGATCTCGTAGAAAAAACCTTTGCTCTTGGAAAGGCGGACGGCATGCATTTCCTGAAGCAATTCGACAGGCGGCCATGCCAAGGCATTGCAGCCTGATGTAAGCGCATAACTATAGTCACAGAGAGGAGAAATCATGGAGAAAACTTGGCTGACGAGCTACCCGCCTGGTGTGTCGTCGGAGATTGATACACACGAATTCCAGTCGCTTAACGAGTTGTTCGAACGGACATGCGCATCGTATTCGGATCGTCCCGCCTTCCAAAGCATGGGGGTGAAGATGTCGTATCGCGAACTGGATGAATTGAGCCTGCGTTTTGCCTCGTACCTTCGCTCCCTTCCCGGGCTCAAACGCGGCGCGCGTGTCGCAATCATGATGCCGAACCTGTTGCAGTATCCGGTGGCCATGTACGGGACATTGCGTGCAGGAATGGTCGTGGTCAATGTGAATCCGCTGTACACGCCAAGAGAGCTGCAACATCAGCTGATCGATTCCGGCGCGGAAGTCATCATCGTGCTGGAAAACTTTGCACACGTCCTGCAAACCGCCCTTGATGGCACCAGCATTCGGCATGTGGTGACCACGGAGATTGCCGACCTTCTTCCGCAGCCTCGCAGGTTCCTGATCAATTGGGTGGTAAGAAAAGTCAGGAAAATGATTCCGGTCTGGCGCATCGACGGTGCGATGCCGTTCCGGCGGATGCTTGACGAGGCGCGGCCGGATCGCGACACCGTGATTGCCGATCGAAATGACATCGCGTTCTTGCAGTACACGGGCGGCACTACAGGCCTCTCCAAGGGCGCCGTCCTCACGCACGGCAACCTCGTCGCCAATTTGCAGCAGGCCAGCGCCTGGATGGGGAGCCGGTTCGAGTACGGCAGGGAAGTGGCCGTGACGGCACTTCCGCTTTACCACGTCTTCGCGCTGACGGCGAACTGCCTCATGATGACCAAGTTTGGCGGATGCTGCCTGTTGATTGCGGATCCGCGCAACATGAAGGAATTCATCCGGGAACTGGAAAAAACGCGTTTCACCGTATTCACCGGGGTGAATACCTTGTTCAATGGCTTGATGAATAGTCCAGGATTTGCCGATGTCGATTTCTCCGCGCTCAAGTTGACTATAGGCGGCGGAGCCGCGGTGCAGCGCGTGGTGGCGGAAAGGTGGCTGAGTCTGACAAGGGTGCCGATCATGGAAGGTTACGGCTTGAGCGAAACATCGCCCTTCGCCATTGCGAACAAGGCCGAAGAGGGCTACACGGGAACGATCGGGCTGCCTCTGCCTTCAACCGAAGTCAGCATACGCAGTGAGGATGGCAATCCGGTTCCTGCCGGATACGATGGAGAAATCTGCATCAGGGGACCGCAGGTAATGAAGGGGTACTGGAATCGGCCGGAAGAAACGGCTGTTGCGCTTTCCCGCGATGGCTGGTTTCGTACCGGCGATATTGGGACCATGGACAAGCGCGGTTACGTGCGCATTACCGACCGGAAGAAGGACATGATCCTGGTATCGGGGTTTAACGTTTACCCGACCGAGGTTGAGGCTGTGGCAGCTGCTTGCCCCGGGGTATTCGAATGCGCGGTCGTTGGCGTGTCCGATACGAAAACAGGTGAGGCGGTTAAACTGTTCATTGTCCGGTCTGATCCTGCACTGGACGCCGCGGCGGTGGAAGCCCATTGCCGCAGCAACCTTGCCGCTTACAAGGTTCCTCGGCATATCGAGTTCAGGCAGGCACTTCCCAAAAGCCCCGTCGGCAAGATACTTCGCCGGGAGCTGCGTGTGTAAGGCCTTGCGTTAAGCGAAGGAGGGCGATCATCGTCCTCCGTGTCCCTTACTTCGAATCGACGTCCTTCAATACCGCCAGCGCCTCCTTGCACCAGGAGACATTTCCCATTTCGAAAATAATGCCGGCCCGAAGAATCAAGTGCTGGAGGCGCGCTTCCCGGGGCAGATTTTCAGGCTTGGGAAAGTCCCTTTTCTCAGTCTCGAGGTAGTACGCCAGCCTGCTTGAATGTATTTCCAGCCGGCGTTCCAATTCGTTTTGAAGGCCGAACGGACCGCAGGCGGCATCTGCCCGTAACTTGACGAACATGTCCTCCCGCAATTCGATGGGCACCGACTCTTCCATCGCCCAGCGCTTCAGCTCGCGTCGTCCGGCCTCCAGGATCGCGTAAACATTCTTCGTGGGACGCGCGTTCTGCGGAATGGTCTTTTGGGAGATCCATTTCTTCTCAAGCATGCGTGCCAGCTCACGATAAATCTGCTGATGTGTCGCATGCCAGTAAAAGCCGATGGATTTGTCAAAGCGCCGGGCCAGGTCGTACCCGGAGGCAGGTTGCTCGGAAAGAGAAGTCAACAAGGCGTGCGCTAGTGACATACAAGGAGTGTAAGCTGAGTTGAAACGAATCGCCGCCGGGGGGCTCCCCGCTTATTGCGCAGGTCGAAGCACAGGTAGCGGGCGACACGGACGGGAAGATTGCTGAATACCGGCGGCCGAGGACTTATTGCTCCGTGGACTCGGTGCAATTATGTTACCACGCCAGGTGGGACATGCCGGCGGGATTCAGGCCGCCTTGGCCTTTTCCCTCGGGTGGATTTGTATACGCGCCAGCTTGCGCAGGCTGGGACTCTTGTTCAGCAGGTCGGCCAGTGTGACGCCGCTCAGGACCTCGAGATAGGCGTTGGTCGCCCGCCGCAGCACATCTTGCAGCTCGCAGGAAGGCGACAGGATGCATTCGTTCAGATCGCGGCTGAAGCACTCAACCATCATGAAATCCGGCTCCGTGCCGCGAACGACTGCGCCGATATTGATCTCTTCCGGTTCCTTGCCCAGCCGCAGGCCGCCGCTGCGACCGCGTATGGTCTCCACCAGGCCGGACAGGCCGAGCTGGTGTACGACTTTCATCAGGTGGCTTTTGGAGATGCCGTAGGCATCGGCGATGTCCTGGATCGTGACCAGCTTGTCACGGTGCATGCCAAGGTACATCAGGGTCCGCAGCGAATAGTCGGTGTAATCGGTCAGGCGCATGGCAGGAATCGTTGGTTGACGGAAATCCGGCCGGCAGGCGGTGCGGGCCTTGACCCAATTATATATCTGCCGCGGAAATTGATTGATCCATTATAGATCTTATGTTGCGTACGCGCCGACAGCATGCCGGCATGAGGCGGGCAGGCCAACAGGAGGGTGATCGAAATGACAACCCTCCCGTGCGATTTGCGAGCGATTACAGGCGTTTGCTCGTTACCACCCGGGCTTCACCCCGGTCGCCGACGGTATGCAAGGTGACCGGACGACGCCAGACACGCCCGATGTATTCCAGCACGCGCTCGGCTCGTGCAAGGTCGACACCGCGGCCATCGCTCTGGTGGTCGTGCACAAGCTGCAGGCTGCCGTCCACGTGCAGGTGGTTGGCTGCGATGCGCGGTGCGCCGTAGTTGAATTTCGGCGCGAGGATGGCCTCGTGCACCGCGTGGACTTCATTGGCGGAAATGCGGATGTCGCCGTCGTCTCGCGCCTCGTAGACAAAGAGTTCGAGCTTCTCGATCAGCTCCTTGGTCAGGTAGTTCCGGACGAAGCCGAAGTCGTCTTCTTCCTTGACGATCTGGCGCGCCTTTTCCAGGCCATGTTTCTCGATGATGTCTTCCCACATCGAGAAGCCAAGGTGGTAGGGATTGACCGCAAGCGCGAGCTGGCGCTCGGCGGCATAGGGCCGGACCACGTCGGAGTGGGCCTTGATCGCCGACAGGTACAGGTCCTGCGGCAGGAAATCGGCTTCGCGCAACAGGCGGGCATGCCAGTAGGACGCCCAGCCTTCGTTCATGATCTGGCAGGCAAACACCGGATAGAAGTAGTAGGACTCCTCGCGCACCGCGAGGAAAATGTCGCGTTCCCAGTCCTCCATTTCCGGCGCGTAGTGGGCGATGAACCAGAGCAGGTCGTATTCCGGCTGCGGCGGGATGCTCGGACGCTTGGCTGCCGTATGCGTTTCCGTGAACAACCTTTCTCCCGGCAGGCTGCGGAAGCGCTTCTGGAACTCATCGAGTGCCGGCTCGGGTTCCGCCTTCGGCGCCTGCGTGGGATACAGCGCGCGGTGCAGTTCGCGATTGATGTCGATATGCGGCTCCAGCGCGAGCGCCGCATCGAGCACTGCCTCGACGCGTTCCTGTCCGTGTTCCTGGATCGCCGTTTCGATGCGATGCGCGCGGTCGGCCGCCTGCTCGAGGATATGGCCGCCGGCCATCTCCATGAACTGCGCGAACAGGTGATTGTTCTTCGCGAAATCCGCGTGGCCGAGCACGTGGGCGGTCACGAGCGCATTTTCCGGCAGCGAATTGCCGTTGACCAGGTAGGCGCGGCAGGGATCGCCCGGGAACATCACCTCGAAGATGCGCGAATGTCCCATTCCTTGCCGGATCAGCTGATGGATGTAGCGCACGCCGAACGACCAGTGGTGCATGCGCACCGGCAAGCCGTACACCGCGATTTCCATCATGAAGTTGTTCGGCACCAGCTCGAAGTCGACCGGGTAGTAATCCAGGCCGAGATCGCGCGCCAGCTTTTCGATGCGTGTCGAATACTCCTTGAGCTGTTCAACCGCTTCAGGAGTATGCGTGGAGTTGCACATGGATTATTCCTCCTGCTGTTGCACGAAGAACTTGCGGATGGCTTTCCACACGTCCTCATGCTTGGTCAGGATGCTGCTGCCGATCGGTGCACCGCTGCGCTCGACTTCGGTGCACAGCATCTTCATTTCGGTCTCCGTGGTGCGCGGCGATCCCGGCACGGTTTCGACATAGCCGATGTAGTTGAGCAGCTTGCCGAGTTTGCTCAGGTAATCGGTTGCCGCCGCACGGTCCTCGGTGAAGTTTTCGCCGTCGGACGCGTAGAACAGGTAGCCGTTGTACTGCGACGGGTCGTACTCGGTTTCGACGAGTTCCAGCGCGAGCTTGAACGCAGTCGACGCCCCGGTACCGCCCGTGCCGCTGACATTGAAGAATTCACTCTCGGAAAACTCCCATGCCTGGGTGGTATGCGCGATGAAGCGCGTTTCCACCTTGCCGTAGCGGCGGCGGATGCCTTGCAGCACGAAGAAGAAGAAACTCTTCGCCAGCTTGCGTTCGGCATCGGTCATGCTGGCCGACACGTCGAGCGCGAAGATGACGACGGCATTTGTCGCCGGCTTGCGTCGCTGCACCAGTTGTTTGAAGCGCAAGTCTTCATTGGTGAAGGGAACCGGATTTTCCGTCGTCCTTTCCTGTGTCGCACGCCGCTTGACGGCTTCCTTCACTGTGCGGCGGCGGTCGAGGCGGGCGCGGGCGCCGTGCTTGTCCCAGCCTTCGCGTACGTACTCGTCGTCGGTGACGGCGGTGTTGCGTTTCGGCTGCAAGTCGGGCAGCTGCAGCTCTTCCCACAGCCAGTCGATGATGTCGTCGACCTTGAATTCAAGCAGCAGTTTCACCTCGCCATCATTGTTGCCGCCTTCGCCTTCTTCGCCGCCCATGTCGGGTTGCGCCTGGCGAAGCACATCGCCGGGTTTACCCTTGCCTTGCCCAGCACTGGTGAAGGTCTGGTTCGAATCCGCCAGCCGGAAGCGGGCGTGCTCGAGCAGGCGGACCGGCACCTGCACGGTGCGATCCTCCGCGCCGGTCATGACATCCGGACCGGCCACCAGGTTGGGCAGGTTCTGCTGTACCGCCTCGCGGACCTTCTGGTTGTGGCGCAGCCAGTCGCGAGAGCCCCTGGAGAACAGGTCATACCAGGGCGTTTCAGCAGAAATCGTGATGTGGTCTGTCATAAAGCATGCCGCCTATTCCTGTGCCATCAGCGTGGTCACATAGTTGAGCGCCTCGCGTGCGCTGTGGCTGTCATAACCGTACTCATCAACCAGACGCTTCTCGACGACCGAGATCTTTTGCCGCACTTCCTCGTCCGGTCGGGTGGTCGAGCTCACCAGGCGCAATACTTCACGCCGCTGTTCGAACAGGTACTGCTGCACGGCGTTATGCAGTTGCGCATGACTGTCGAGCGTGAATTTCTCGCCGCGCTTGTAAGCACCCATCGCCTTGCGCACCACCTCCTGCCGGAACGACTGCTTGCCGGAGTCGGAGATGTGGATCTTTTCTTCCACCGCGCGCAGGAAACGTTCGTCCGGCTTGCGCTCCTCGTTGGTGATCGGATCCTTGATCTGGCGGTTGTCGAGCATCGCTTCCACCTCGTCCAGGTACTTGTCGAGCAGATCCTGCGCTTCCTGTTCGAAAGAGACGAACAGCGCCTTGTGCACGTCTTCCTTTACCCAACGGTTGTAGAAGTCCTTGCGCGCCAGCACCAGGTAATCGATCCACTTACGCTTGCGTTTCGGATCGATGCGGGCGTCGTTCTCGATTGCATCCTTGAGAGCGAGCAGCACATCCATCGTGGTCAGGCTCTTCACATTGGTCTGGATGATTGCGTTCGACAGCGCATTGATCACGAAGCGCGGCGAAATTCCAGCCAATCCCTCGTCCGGCATGCGCTGCTTCATGCGCTCGGCCTCGGCGTGGGCATAGCCTTCCACCTCTTCATTGGCGTAGAGGCGGACTTTCTTGCTTAGTTCCACCTCCTTGTCGTCGGCTTCGTGAAGGCGCGTGAGGATCGCGAATACCGCTGCTGCGTGCAGAACATGCGGATCGAGATGCACTTCGCGGAACGCGGGTGCCGCGGAGGAAATCAGTTTCTTGTAAATTCTCGCCTCATCCTTGTAATTCAAGGTATATGGGACCTGGATAATAACCATGCGGTCCAGCAGGGCTTCGTTCTCGCTCTCCTGCAGGAATTTGCGGAATTCGGCCAGGTTGGTGTGCGCAAGAATCGTCTCGTCGAGATAGATGAGCGGGAAGCGCGACACCTTCACGTTCTTTTCCTGCGTGAGGGTGAGCAGCAGATAAAGGAATTCGCGCTTGACCTTCAGGATCTCGATCATTTCGAGCATGCCGCGGCTTGCCGCATACACGGCGCCCGACCAGGACCATGCGCGCGGGTCGCCTTCGTCGCCGTATTCCGCGACTTTGGACAAGTCGACCGAACCGACGAGATCGGCGAGGTCAGCGGTCGTCGGATCGTGCGGCGCATAGGTGCCGATGCCGACGCGGCCCGCTTCGGATACGAAGATGCGTTCCACCGGCATGCGCAGGAAATCGCCCGCGTAGTCGTTCTCGAGGCGCGTGCGGCAGTGCGGGCATACCTCGCCGATGATGTCGACGCCGTAGGTCTCGCGGAAGCGCGGACGCAGCGAATGCGGGATCAGGTGGAGCGGCGATTCATGTACCGGGCAGCCCTGGATGGCATACATCGCGCCTTCTTCCGTGCGGCTGTATTCCTCGAGGCCGCGTTTGAGCAGGATCACCAGGGTGGATTTGCCGCCCGATGGCGGGCCGAGCAGGAGCAGCAGGCGGCGACCCACTTCGGACCCTGCCGCTGCCGCCTTGAAATAATCGACGACGCGCTCGATGGCCTCGTCGACACCGAACAATTCCTGGTCGAACAGTTTGCAGCGGAACGTGCCGTTCTCGTCTTCACAGCCCATCCAGCGGATCATGTCCCACATGTACTGGTGCGACGTGCGCGCGGCTCCTTTCGGATCTGCCGTCATCACTCTCTCGAGGAATTCGGAGACCGTCCCGGACCAGTGGATTGCCCGATGATCCTTCGTGAACTCGATCAGGCTTTTCAGCAGGTCGTCTTGCTGCTCGGTACGATTGACGTCGCTATGCGTGGTCATTGCATGTGCTCCCCGTAAGTTTATCGAATGCCCAGAATGGACAGCCGAAATGGGTTTACGTTTCTGTGACTCTCGATCGACACCTTCAATTTAAGTATAGGGCGCTGCAAAAAGCTCGAATGATGAGGATGGTCAATGAATGCACAGCTATGTGTTTCCCATCCGCCCCACGCTGCATCGTTTGTGCATATCGGTATCCATAGTGGTAGCAAGATGCATGCAAGCATATGTGGCTCTCCGCAGGGCGCTTCGGAGGGACATGCGCAAGCTCTGTGAAAGAGCGGTGCGTAGAGAGAGAGGATCTCTTTGAAGAACTTACATGCGGGAAGGAGTTCGCAGAGGCATCGCTGAATAGAACTGCTACTAACAGTGCGTTCCGGAATGGTTGATCTACATCAATGGAGAAAATTTCCCTCTTGGACATAGTGTGGACAGGCTCCAAGAGCGCCGGTGACATGGGCCGGCGGAGGACATTGATATGCACATGCAATTTCTTGGTGCGACCGGCACCGTCACTGGATCGAAGTACCTGGTCACGTGCGACCGGTCGAGAATACTCGTCGACTGCGGCCGGTTCCAAGGCTACAAACAACTGCGCCTGCGCAACTGGCCCCAGTTGCCGGTGGCGGTGTCGTCCATTGAGCATAGCCGGGCACTCCCGCTCTACACGGAAGCCGATGCCGTCGAGACACTGAAATACTTTTCCCCGGTCAGCCCGATGGCCGCCGACGTAACTGCCCTGTACAGGGGGTATCGAAAGGAACATCGCCTGAACGACGAGCAGTGCAGGGTACTGTGCCACGTCGCGAAGTTCGTCGACTCGGCCGAGGAGTCGAAGGCGCTGAACCAGAGGCGCATGCCGATGGTCATCATCGCCGCGAGTGGAATGGCAACCGGCGGCCGCGTCTTGCATCACCTCAAGGCTTTGGCCTCCGATCCGCGCAACACTATCCTGTTCGACGGCTTCCAGGCCGGCGGTACGCGCGGCGCAGCGATGCTCGGTAGTGCCGAGTCCATCAAGATTCACGGCGAGTACATCCCGCTGCGCGCGCAGGTGGTCCAGATCGAAAACCTTTCGGCGCATGCGGACGTGGATGAAATCCTTGCCTTGATATCGAAATTCCGCGAAGCGCCAAAACGCACGTTCATCACGCATGGCGAGCCGGAAGCGGCCGACGCACTGCGTCGTCGCATCGAGGAAACGCGGAGATGGCATTGCGCAAGCGGCGCATGGGCATCGATATCGACCTCGAACAATGAATGACAAACGCTGGAGCTTGATCAGATGATACCGATTCTTTTCGCGATGCCCGGCAACGAGGCATTTGCCATGCATCTGGACCGCGCGATTTCCTGCGAGGTGGGCCAGATGGAAATGCGCCGTTTCCCGGACGGCGAAACCTACGTTCGCATCCTGTCGCCGGTGCACGGGCGGGACGTGATCTTCGTTTGCACGCTCGACCGTCCTGACGAAAAGGTCATGTCGCTCTACCTCGCTGCAAGGACCGCGTGCGAACTGGGTGCGCGCCGCATCGGCCTGATTGCGCCTTACCTTGCATACATGCGCCAGGATGCGCGCTTCAAGGAGGGGGAGGGGATCACCTCGGCGCACTTCGCGTCCTTCCTGTCCGATTTCTGCGACTGGCTGGTCACGGTCGACCCGCACCTGCATCGTCATAACAAGCTCAACGAAATCTACAGCATCCCGACCAAGGTTGTTCACGCCGCCCCGGCCATCGGCGACTGGATCGCCGAGCATGTGGAGCAGCCGGTCATCATCGGTCCGGATGCGGAGAGCGAACAATGGGCCTCCAAGGTCGCGCAGTCCGTCGGCTGCCCGTGCGTGATACTGGACAAGACGCGCAGGGGCGACCGCGAGGTGGAGGTGTCCGACCTGGACGCATCGGCCTGGAAGGGCGGGACACCGGTGCTGGTGGATGACATTACCTCCACGGCACAGACCATGATCGCCGCGGTGCGCAAGCTGAAGGAAGCCGGCTTGCCGTCCCCGATCTGTATTACCGTACACCCGGTCTTTGCCGGCACGGCATACCACGACTTGAGCGTGGCCGGTGTCGAAAAAATCGTCAGCTGCAATACCATCGTCCATCCCACCAACCAGATCGATGTCGCCGAGCCGATTGCCGTCGCCGCCGTCGAACTCATGCACATCCTGCCGATCAACAGCTGAAACCGTCCGGCTGTTCGACCCGTACAAGGCAGCGGAGTAGCACTCGCGCTCTGCTGCTGCCAGTCTTGTATCCGCGCAACAATCCTCGCGCTTCGATTGACACAGGATTTCGATTTCGCTGAAATGATTCATACAGTCAATCGTAATGATGACTGGAACAGAGCTTGCATATACCGGTCTGCCAAGCATTGTTTTTCCGTGCGCCATTTTCAAGTTCGCGCGTAGTGCGGACGATAATGAAATCAGCAGCGCGGAAATATGGCACCGCAATGCTCGTTCTTGGAGACTGCATGTACTGGAGGAGTGTTTCACCATGTCGATTACTCTCGCCCGCCCTCATACTATCTACAGCGTGAAAGCAGTCGAAAGCGCCCAGGAAAAGGCGCGTGCACTGAAATCGCCGGAGCTCGAAGCCTTCTACGAAGACATGCTCGAAAAAGGGGCAGAGCGCTTCGTCACCACCCCATCGTCGACCAGCGCGCTCCAGCCCCTGTACGAGGATTGCCCGAATTTCCGCGAGGTGCTGGATGACCTGACGCGCTACCTGGGGCTGGCGATCGCCGGCGGCGCCAGTGTCAACGTGATGCCGGTGCTGCTGCTCGGCGATCCGGGCGTCGGCAAGACGCATTTCGGCAAACGGCTGGCCGCAGTGCTCGGGACCGAATTCGAATTCATCAGCATGAACGCGCTGTCGGCCGGCTTTGTGATCACCGGCAGCTCGTCCACCTGGAAAGGCGCGAAATGCGGCAAGGTCGCGGAACGCCTTGTGCGGGGCAAGTTCGCCAACCCCGTCGTGCTGCTGGATGAAGTCGAAAAGGCGACCGGATCGACGCAGTCGGATCCGATGGCCGCGCTCTACCAGTTGCTCGAACCCGAAACCTCGCGCGCCTTCCATGACGAGTTCATCGACGTCGACCTGGATGCGAGCCAGGTATTCTGGGTCCTGACTGCCAACAGCCTCGAAGGCATTCCTCCGGCGCTGCTGTCGCGCATGGCCATTTACGAAGTCCCGTCGCCTACGCCCGACGAAGCGACGGGAATCGCCAGGCGCGTGTATATTGGCCTGCTGCGCGAACTGAAACTGCAGCATGTTGAGGAGGATCTGCCGGACAGCGTGCTCGACAAACTGTCGACCATCTCGCCGCGCGAGATGCGCAAGACACTGCTCGACGGCCTGGGCTTCGCTGTCGCGAACGGCCGCACGGCACTTGTGCCGGAGGACGTGAGGCTGAAGTCCGACGCCGGGCGCCGCCGCATCGGCTTCTAGTACAAACATATTTTGATTTTCAGATTACGCTTGCGTGCGGGCTGATACAGTAGTACTTCAACAATTTCCCCCCGACATTCCCGCGAAGGCGGGAATCCATAGGCAGGTAGCACGAGCCGCCTCCCCATGGATCCCCGCCTTCGCGGGGATGACGGGCTCTTTTTGCGGTAAACCGACTGTAGTAACCCGCCCTCGAACGCATGTTGCAAAGATGTGGGCACAGCGTAGCGCCTTCGCGGGAACGACGAAGAAAGGGATCTGAAATTTCAACTCATTACACTGCAAGTAAGCACAATCCGAAAATCGAAGAGTGTCGGACTACGAGTCTGCTTTTCGTCGCGGGAGCCGTGTCTTGTCGTTTTCCCGCCGTGCGCATCGATTCCCCCCTTTTTGACCGCAGTCAACGCCGCATATGAATTGAAGAAACACGTGCGGCGATTCCCGCTCTTACTTTCATGGATATGAGAAAAGGAAACACCTTCATGATGCAATGGGGACTGGTGATCGGACTCGGACTGCTTGCCGCAGTCTTGTTTGCCTGCGACCGGCATGGTCGTCCGGTCGAGGAGTTCGGGCTGGACAAATTATCAAAGGGCATTTCCACGGAAGGCGAGGTGCTGGCGATTATGGGACAGCCGGAAACCGTCTGGGAGGAAGAAGACGGAACGCGGGCCTTGCAATATCCCAAGGGTCCGGAAGGCGTGCGCACCTGGGAATTCACGATCGACAAGTCCGGCAAGCTGAAGGACTACCGCCAGCTCCTGACGCCGGAGAACTTTTCCCGTGTGACACAGGGGATGAGCAAGGATGAAATCAGGCGGCTGCTCGGCCGCCCGCGCTCGGTCGTCCAGTTCAAGCTCAAGAACGAAGAGGTGTGGGATTGGCGCTACCAGGACGTGACGGCGCCGCGCCTGTTCAATGTGCACTTTGATATGGGCAGCGGGAAAGTGACAAGGACATCCAGCTCGGACGCACTGAATTATTGACCGCTCCGGAAATGACGAAACCGAAACAGGTTTGCATAGTCCTAACTATACGTAGCCGTGCAAGTGCAATGGGGTTCCTGATTCTTGCCCGGCGGACATGACAACGTCGAATCGTCCAAGGAGGCAACAATGAAGAAATTATCCCTCGCATTATTCGTATCGCTGCTGGCGCTTTCGGGCACCAGCTTTGCGCAATCGAAAGCGAAAACGCCTGAACCGACATCCGAAATCACGGAGAGCACCGATCCCGCCCGCGCTGACGAAGTGATGCGACGCGCCGAGGAAATCCAGTCGCGCCAGCAGTCTTCCGGAGATATGAGTTCCGGTGACAGCGGGACGAAGGCCAAGAAGTCCGGCAAGCATATGAAGTCGAAGAAGTCGTCCAAGGGCGCGAGCGGCGGCGGAGATGCTTCGTCCGGCGCGTCGACCGGTTCGGACGCTTCGTCGGGAAGCAGCGCCGGAGGGGATAACGGAGCGGGCAAGTAATACGAAGTAATACGGTCAACAATACCCCATACTTTCGGAGGGCAACCTGCGGGCTGCTGTCCGAAATTCCGAGCCTTGTCGCACAGCCATTCCTGCCTAGGTGGGAATGGCTAATGGTTTGTTTCTTTCGCGCCGCTAGTGACGCTGGGCGCCGATCTCACCCAGCCATCTGAGGATCTCCGGCCAGAGGTGGCGGTGTGCGTTTTCTCCCATCAACGCGCCGACATGTGCAAGCGCCACGCCGGTATCGCCTTCATACGACAACAGGCGTTTCTGCCTGCTGCCTGCCGCCTCGTGGAATGCAATCACGGAATCCGGCGGAATGACTACGCTGTGCGGGTCGTACACGGACAGGAGGGGAACCGTCACTGCCTCCGGTGACACCGTGCGGCCGGCGATGGTGAGCAAACCTTTCATCAGGCTGTCGCGGCGGTAGATGTCTTCGACGACCTGCTCAAAGAGGCGTCCCTGCATCGGCGCTTCGTCCAGCATCCAGCGCTCCACCAGCATGTGCGTCCGCAACAGCTTTGACGAGCCGAGGCTGGCAACAAAGTCGCCGTAGCGCTCGACATTGAACGTGGCCGGCGAGGCGATCACGCTCGCCATGTTCAGCACCGATCCGGGCACCTTGTCGAAAATCCGCACAATCTTGTCGGCGGACGGCCCGAAGGTGACCAGCGGCGCGAAGGAGCCGGACGCGTCACCGAAATGCAACGGCGATTCGACCAGCACCAGCGCCGCCACCTGTTCCGGGCGCATGGCAGAATAGATGGCCGCAAACACGCCGCCGAGCGAATGGCTGAGCAGGAACAGTTGCCCGGAAAGATGGGTAGTGCGTACGGCACGCACGCACTGGTCCAGCAGCCTGTACGCATAGTCGGCAAGGCCGAGCTGGCCCTGTTCGCCAGGCGGGTCGGTCCATTCTGCGAGATAGACATGCATATCCGCCTGCAGGGCGCGCTGCACCACGCTGCAGTCCGGCGCCAAGTCCCAGATGTAGTGCCGCTTGATCGGCGCCGGCACGATCAGCGCGATGCCACGGCTTGCGTGGGTGCCACCGTAATAGCGCAAACGCACACCGGGCACGTTCAGGGCAGTCTGGTACGGGGTTTCGCTTGGGCCATAGCCGATCTGGTCCATCGCGTTGCCCCGCCGCCTGCGCATCTTGTCGAGGGATTCGAACCACCAGCGGATGCCGTTCGGGGGTGTTTGCATGGATGCCTCCGTCGATGAGTTTTTGTGCGCGGCCGTCCATCTTGGTCTTGCAGCGGCGCAGTTTGTTCCATTCAATTAATCAAAGGCAATGTTGTAGAAGAGCAGGAGCGCGCTGCGGGTGCCGGCTTCCGCTTCCAGCGACAGCTTGGGCGTCAGCGTGTAGCGCACCTGGACGACGCTGGCCGCGCTCTCGAGTCCCTGCTGGTAACCGAGGTAGAGACGGGAGGAAATCCGCTTGCCGACGGTGACGATTCGTTCGTGGAGGCTGTCCTGGCTGGTTCCGACGCTGAAGGTATCGAGACCGAAGCCGCTGGCAGCGCGCGATTGCACGCCGGCGGCCGCACCTTGCGCCAGCAGCGCGGCCGCTGCGCTCTGCAGCGCGCCGGTGTCGGCGTCGCCGGTGGTGGCCAGGCCCCGGCCAAGCACCAGCCACGAGAGTTTTTCGGCGTCGGGCACGGGCGGTTCGGACACCAGCGCAATGCGCGGGGCGAGGGCGGTGCCGCGGATCGACACGCCGGCCTCCACTTCCTGTTCGCGCCGCATTGCAAGGATGTCGAGCGAAGGATTGTTCAGCGCGCCCCGGAATCGCAACAACCCCTGTTCGATGGCCAGCTCCCGGCCGTAGGCGCTGTAGGAACCCTTGACGATGTTGAGCGCGCCCTGTGCCCGCAAGGGTTCGCCGGCATTGCTCAGGAGCCGTACCTGTCCGGCAAGTACGGCATCGATGCCGCGGCCCTTCAGTACGACGCCGTCGCCCAAAGCAATCGTCATATCGAGGTCGAACGCCGTCGTGTTGGTGGCCTGCTTCTTTTCGCTGCCAACGATGACGACGTCGTCCGACAGCCGTGGCTTGTCGGCGCTGCCCAGGTCGATGAACCCGGAATCGATGGTGAAGCTCCCGCCGGCCTTGCCGTGTTTGTCGCGCCAGGAAAGTTCGCTGGTGCCGCTGACGACGATACGGCGGTCGCTGCGGTTCAGTAGAAGGAATCGCTCCGCGACGAGGGAAAGCTGTGCGGCTACCGTGCCGCCGCTGAAATCGATCGGGCCGCTCAGCGACACCTTGCCTTCCTCCCCCTGGAAGCTCAACGCGCGGATCACCAACTGTTCGCCGCGGAATTCGCTGTCGAGCGTCCCCTGGCGAAGGTCCAATCCCAAGTCGGCAAGCGCCACGCGGAGATCCTGCCCGTTGATGCGTCCGGCGAGGTTCGGCTGTGCGACGGTCCCGTCGAGCGATACATCACTCTGCAGGCGGCCGTCGAGGACGGTGGTCGGCGACAGCAGCGGCCCGATCCAGGCGAGCGACGGCACATCGATGCGCATGTTTCCGACAAGCGGTGCGCCGGGCGGGACCGCGACCAGGCTCTCGCTTGTACCGATGGCGGTACCGCCGTTCAGTTCGATCCGGCCGAGCTGCTTTCCGATAGCCTGCACCTGCAGCGCCAAACGCCCCGATGAGGCGGTCGCGCTTGCTGTCAGGTTGCTGAGGCCGAGGCTGACGGGCGCATTGGCGAGCACGGTGAGATCGCCGCGTTCCCGGCGCATCGCCAGGGTGCCGGTGAGCGCGTCGGCAATACGGACGTTCCACTCGCCGGAAAGCTCGAGGTCGGTCTTGACGGGCGGTGGCTTGACGGCGTGCTGCAGCAGGTTCGCGAGCTGCAGGCGTTCCACACGGCCACGGGTGGCAATGCCCGTCTCATCGCGCAGGAACTGTTCGACGACAAAGCGACCGCTATCCGCATCGACCAGGAAATTGTCGAGCTGCACGCGTTCGGCGGACAGCAGCAGCGGAGCGGGCGAGGTGAGGCGGGCAACCAGGCGCCCCTTCGCGTCCAGTGACTGGATGTTGCCTTTCCAGCGCGGCGAGGTTTCAAGCTGGGAGAGGCCGCCGGCGGCCTTCATCGTCCACGCCTGGCCGGGTTCATTCAGCGCGACATCGATCGTGTGCGCGGCCGTCGTGCCGATGGCGGTCACGGTCAATTGGTCGGCGCGCAGGCGTGCGGTCGAGATGCCTTTTGCGCGCACGTCCAGCGATAGTGGCGCATCGGGCTGCGGAGACAGGCGCAATTGCGCGGCCAGTTCCGACAGTTGTTCGTCGCCATGACGCAGACCGCTCGCGTTCAACGCCGCATTACCCGACTCGATGATGAACGCGCGCGAGCGGTCGACGGCGATCTGCGCCTTGCCCTGCATTCGCTCGAACCGGATGCCGCCGGGCAGGAGTGCGCCGTTGGCGTTCCATTCTGCGTCGACACGCGGCTTCTGAAGCGTGCCCCGTGCAATGCCCGAGGCTTGGAGCGCTCCCCCGAAGGCGGAACCGAGCTGGCCGAGTTGCGGCGCATCCAGTGCAAACGTCAGCCGGGCGTCGTCACCGGTAAGCCGGCCTTCGATGTTCAGCCGGTTCGCCCCCGAGGCCAGCTGCAGGCGCGGAACTTCCAGGTGCTCTCCGCGCACGCGGGCTTCGCCGTCGCCCCGCAGTGGCTGGCCGGCCAACCGGCTGTCCGCAATATTGAACGAGAGGTCGGCGTCGAGTTGCGGCTGGCGGGTGCCGTGGAGCGAAAACTTGCCGCTGAGGTCGAGGTCCGGAAGCTGGGGAAAGGCGCCGAGTTCCCGCAGACGGAAGGCATTGACCGTTCCTTGCGCATCGAACGCCTGCCTGCCGTCGAGCGCGATCCTGCCTGCCAGGTTCATCCGCCCGCTACCTGCGCGCAGTTCCACGCGCCGCAGCGAGATCTCCTGCCCGGACCGCACTGCGTGCGCATCGAGAGCAAGCGATTGCCGGTTTTCCAAGGGTTCGCTGAGTGCGAGTCGTATCTCCTGCATTCCGACCGGCTGGGCTGACTGGCTCAATTCCGCTTCACCGGTCAGGCGTGTCGCCCGGGCGCGGCGGTCGAGGCGCTTGAGGTCCAGTCCCTCCGTACGCAAGCTGAGCGTGAGGTCGTCTCCAAACCGCCCGCGTCCGAGGATGTTGCCGGCCGGTTGGGCAGGCGTGCCGAGATGGATAGTGATGCGATCGGCAGCGATGCCTTTCGGGTCTTGCCGGAAGCCGGCCGTGAGCGACTGCAGCGGCAGCCTGCCTGCGTCCCAGGTCCCGGCAGCCGCATTGGTCACGCTCAATTCTCCGGCACCGTCCTTGTCCGTATCCAGGCGTATGTCCAGCACCGTGACCGGCATGCCGGGGGCGAACTGCGACAGATCGATCGAGCGGGCTTGCAGTTGCGAGCGGCCCAGCGGGGCTTCGGAAAACGGCCGCACGACGACACTGCCGTTGACATCGGCGCGGTTGACAGCAAGGTCGATTGCCGCTTCCAGCTGTTCCAGCGAACCGCCGAGCGTGAGCGTGCCGCTCGCACCGAGCGGGTGTTCCTCGATGCTTGCCTTGCTCTTGCTCGCGAAGCGCCCGTCGATCGCGTAGGGACGGGTGGTGGAGAGCGTTGCGCTTCCGTTGAAATCCACGTTGAACTGCCCGCTTTCCCGCACCGAACCGGCGGAAAGACGGTCGAGGACGAGCTGGTACCGGCTGCCGTCGAATGTCAGGCGTAGGGCAAGCGGTCCGAGTGCCGCCACGGTGTCCGGACCTTTGCGGATCTCGCCGCCGTCCAAGCGCAGTTCGTCCAGTTGCAGCGCCATCGGCAGGGAAATGCTCTCGGGCAGCCGCAATTTTTCCTGTTTTTCATCGGGACCGCCGCGCACGAGAACATGCCTGACGTGCAGTCTCTCAACGTGCAGCGTGCCTCGCAGCAAGTCGAGCGGGCGCCATTCGAGCCGGATGTCGGACAGCTCGATGACCGAGTCCTTTTGTTTCACGCGCAGGCGGCCGATCTGCAAGGGGCCGGCGACGCGTCCGTCGACGCCCTGCGCATCGACTGCGTCGCCGGCGGCCGAGAGCAAGACGCGTGCACCGCTTGTGGTGCCGAGCAACCATGCGCAGGCAGCGAGCAGGATGACCGGCACGGCCAGGGCTGCAATCAACAGCCGCGGTACCCGCCATCTCTTGCGTCCCGTGTCAGAAGCCATAACCCACCGAAAAATGAAGTCGCGCCTTGCGAATGGCATGTCCGTATGCGAGGTCGACATTGACCGGCCCGATCGGGCTGCGCCAGCGAGCGCCGACGCCGGTGCCGCGTTCCACCTTGAAGTCTCTCCAGGAATCGGCGGCATTGCCGGCGTCGACGAAGACGGCAGCTCCCCATTGGGGGGGCAGCTGCCTCACCAGTTCCACACTTGCGACGGCGGTGACAGGGCCGCCCACGGTCGCGCCGTCCTGCGGTACGCCGAGGGTGTTGTAGCCGTAGCCGCGTACCGTCTGGTCGCCGCCGGTGCGGAACAACAGGTCTGCGGGGATAGTCAGGCGGCTTCCGCCAAATACCTGGCCGACCTGTCCGCGCACGACAGCTTGCCAGCGGGGCGCGATCGTCTGCAACAGCAGGCCGCGCGCGACGACGCGTGTGAATGTGATTTCATTGACCAGGCCCTCCGGGCCGCCGCCGAGTTCGATGGATGCGACGTAACCGCGTCTCGGCCGTAGCGGATGGTCGAGCCGCCGTTTCGTATAGGTGAACGAAGCGTAGAGCGCCTGGCGGTTGTTGAGGAAGGTGTCGCCGACACGCTGGCGGTCGGAATAGAAGGTCAGCGCCCAGGCTTTCTCGTCCTGCCGGTTGGGACTGGCCACGCGCGCACCGGCGCGCAGCTTGTCATCGGTCTCGCCACCGCTGGTCGTGCGCTCCAGGCGCGCGCCGAAGCTGGGCAGCCATCCCGCCGGCAGCCAGCCGCCACTTGCCGCGGGAAGATAGATGTCGCCGCCGAGCAGGTGCGTCTCGCGGTCGAATCGCAACTCCGATTCCAGCCGCCAGTCGCGCCGGAGGAAATTCCGGTCCAGCCACCGGGCCTGCACGCGGGCGCCGGTGTCGGTGGAAAAACCGCCGCCGAGCGAGAGCCGTTTGAGCGGGTTTTCGACCAGTTCCAGGCGCACCGGCACTTGCTGCGGCCGCGAACGATCGATATCGACGGTAGCCGTCGCGGAACGGAAGTAGCCGCTGTCTTCCAATCGCGCCTGCAATTCATTCAGTTTGTCCTGCGAATAGGAATCGCCGGGATGGATCGGGTTGAGCTGGTCGATCATGGCGCGCGAGTAGCGGGTCAGACCCTGGATTTCCAGTTCGCCGAAGGTGAAGGCCGGCCCGGAATCGACATTCACCGTGAGCGTTGCACTGTTGCTCGCCGGATCGATGCGCGCTTGGCTATGGGTGATGGTTGCGGCAGGATAATCGCGCGTCAGCAGTTCCTTCAGCAAGTCGCCTTTCGCCTCGCTCCACGCCGCCTGGCGGAAAACGTCCCCCGGATCGAGGCGCCAGCGCCGGCGCAGACGGTCCATCCGCGCCTTGTCGGCAAGCGGTCCTTCCGCTATTCCCCCCTTGAAATTGATCGTGACCGCCACAATTCTTGTGCGCGGCCCGGGATCCACATCGAACCGCACATTCCACGGGATGTCCGCATTGTCGATGGTGTAGTGGATGACGGGGGAAAAATAGCCTTCCGTCGCAAGTAATTCCCGGATCTGCTCCGGCGTCGCCGCGACAAGCCGGTCGATCTGTTCGGGCGGCATTGGCGTGTCGGACTGGCGTGTGATGTCGAGATGTTTGTTCAACAGCTCGCGCTGTTCTCCGGCGCCGGTGATTTCTACCGTGTACTGGCGGGTCTCCTGCCCGCAGGCCGGCATGGGAAGCCAGGACAGCACAAGGCATGCGGCAGCGAGCCGGCACAGCGGAGCGAGGGTGCGCAACCCCGTCAGGAAGGATGGAAGGGCACGAATGCGCAAAGGGAGGCGGATACGTCACATGTTAACCGTCTCATTATTGAATGAAAGCAAATACCGTGCATTAGGCTAAATCAAGCGGCAATTTCGCTCGCATGGCGCCAGCCCGCTCTTTTACACGGGAATGATTTCGCCGAGGAACGGAACGATTGACTGCGGGCACTGTCTTTTCGCGGCGCCCTCAAGCATGCCGATGCGGGAATCGCCAGCGATATGAAAAGAAATGCAACTATATGGAGGAAATAACACAATGCACATACCGTCCTCGTTAAGAGAATTGTTGGGCGGCATAAGGGAAGGCCAGCACATCGGACACCGGTTCAAGGACGATGGTCAGCTGGTCGAAGCGGCATGCCAGTACGTCGCGGACGGCTTGCGGCGCGGCGAGGCCGTCATCGTCGTGGCGACCGCCACGCGCTGGGCATCCCTCGTGGGCGGCCTGGCGACGATGCGTGGCGTGGACCTTGTCGAGTCTGTCATGAAAGGCCAGCTCCGCAGTGTGGATGCCGAAATGGCCTTGGCTTCGGTCATGGTCGACGGGATGCCGGAGAAGCATCGTTTCATGCAGTTGTCGGAGGACTTGATCGCACGTGCGCGCGCGCGTTTCGGCGCCGTGCGGGTATTCGGGGAGATGGGCAGTATCCTGAGCAAAAGCGGGAACCCTGCGGCGGCAACGCGCCTCGAAGAATTTTGGAAGGGTCTTGCCGGAAATCTTCCTTTTGCACTTCTTTATCCATGCCACGCGGAAGTGTAATGCGTGGAAAGGTATAATGCGGCGCCGGATATATTGCCGAGATGCAACTTTAGCCAGCCGCGACAGGATCGAGGCGTTCTTGACTACGCAGCCGACCGACCATAACGACAACAAACATGCACAACGCAACAGGGCAAGGCGCAAACATGCTCCTGCAACAATATCCCCTCAGGGTTCTGGTGGTCGAGGACAACCGAGACTTGGCCAAGCTCTTTTGCGACCTGTTGGAAGTGATGGGATGTATCGCCGAGGCGGTATTCAACGCTCGCAGCGCGCTGGAGAGTGCAAGGCGCGACGCGCCGGACCTCGTTTTCTGCGACCTGCGCCTCCCGGGCGGCAAAAGCGGGTTCGAGCTTGCTTCCGAGATGCGCGCCGACCCGTCCCTGGCGCACATTCCGCTGATCGCGGTTACCGGTTATGCGCACGGGGAAGAGCGTGAGCGTGCGTTGCAGGCCGGCTTCGAGCGGGTATTCGAAAAGCCGGTGAAGTTTGCGCAAATGATGGAAGTGCTGAACACCTTCCGCAAGGACTGAGCACCTCGCCCAGGCCGGGCAAGAAAAACGTCAGGGCCGCGCCGAGGCTTTTTGCCAAATCAGTGTCGTCGCGACTTCGCCGTAATCCCGATTCAAACAACGCCGAATTTAGCCGGGCATGATCCCTTGGACAGGGGGACCATGCGGCCGCTGCCGTTTTATTGACTTTGCGAGCCAACATTGCTCCGGCAGCCCCTACCCGGCCTGGTCGCTTTGACTTTGCTCAAAACAACAATTTCCTCGCAGATCATAGTCGTACCGCTTATCTGTCGACCATCGAGGGAGGATCCGAATGAAGTGGAAGTTGCTGCCGGTCGTCTTGGCGTTTGTTGCTGCAACGACCGCTTCTGCATTTGAGAGCATCGAGCAGAAGCGGCTTGAACCCTCGCAGCGGCAAGTGCAGACGATGCAACTTGCAACCAGCATCCTGACGCGTTTTCCTTACCGCGCGATTCCGTTCAATCCCGTGACCTCGGAGCGCATCTTCGAGCACTATCTCAAGTCACTCGATCCGGAAAAACTTATCTTTACCCAGGCGGACATCGATCGGTTCGCTGACGCCAAGCGAAACCTGACTGCCGAAATCGAGCGCGGCGAGCTGCAACTCGCATTCGACGTCTTCAACGCGTATGCACGCCGTTCCGCCGAACGCCTCGGCTACGCGCGCGAACTGCTGAAAGGCGGTTTCGATTTCACTCAGGACGAGACATTTCAGTTCGACCGCTCCAGGTCACCCTTTGCGAAAACGGATGAAGAGGTGCGCGAGCTGTGGCGCAAGCGCGTAAAGAACGATTGGCTGCAATTGAAGCTGGCGGGCAAGGAGACGCCGGAGATCCGGGCGACCCTCGATAAACGCTACGCCAAGTTCGCCGCTCGTATCGGCAAGTACAAGAGCGAAGACGTGTTCCAGGTCTTCATGGATGCGATCGCGACGTCCGTCGATCCGCATACGGATTATTTCGCACCAGCCGATTCGGAGAACTTCGATATCGCGATGAAGCTGTCGCTGTTTGGCATCGGCGCCGTGTTGCAGGACAAGGACGAGTACACCACGGTCCGGGAAATCGTGCCAGGCGGACCGGCCTTTCTGTCCAATCATCTGCGTCCCGGCGATCGCATCGTCGGCGTAGGGCAGGGCAACGATGGACCGCTTATCGACGTGGTTGGCATGCGGCTTGACGAGGTCGTCGACCTGATCCGTGGTCCCAAGGATTCGATTGTCCGACTCAACGTGCTCCCGGCCGATGCCGGCCCGGACGGCAAGCAGGAATTGGTTACCCTTGTCCGCAGCAAAATCAGCCTGGAGCAGCAGGCGGCCAGCAAATCCGTCATCACAGTCACGCGGGGAGGCGTCAGCCGGCAGGTCGGAGTGATTTCCCTGCCGACGTTCTACCAGGACTTCGACGCGCGGCGCAAAGGCGAGAAGGATTTCAAGAGTGCGACCCGCGATGTGATTCGCCTGCTGACGGAACTGAAGAATGACAAGGTGGACGCCGTGCTGATCGATCTGCGCAACAACGGCGGCGGCTCACTGGAAGAGGCGGTCGCCCTGGCCGGCCTGTTCATCGGCCCGGGACCGGTCGTGCAGGAACGGAATGCGCAAGGCCAGGTGCGCGTAGATACCAGTACGTTACCTCAACCGCTGTGGGATGGGGCGATGGGTGTGTTGATCAATCGGGGCTCGGCCTCGGCATCGGAGATCTTTGCAGCCGCGATACAGGACTATGGCCGCGGCGTGATCATCGGTGAGCCGAGCTTCGGGAAAGGCACCGTGCAAACGGTTATTGACCTCGACAAGATTGCGCAAAATGAGAAACCGGAACTGGGTGAGATCAAGATGACGATCGCACAGTTTTTTCGTGTGAACGGAGGCACCACCCAGCTGCAGGGCGTAACACCCGATATCAATTTCCCTCCGATCTCGGATCTGGAGCGTTTTGGCGAATCTGCTTACGACAACGCGCTGCCATCGGCGCGGGTGAAGCCTGCACCCTACGTGCGGATCGGCGACCTTGCTTCACGGACGCCGCTGTTGAAGCGCCGCCACGAGGCACGCATCGCGCAGGACAAGGATTTCCAATATCTCTTAGGGGACATCGCGGAACTCAGGGCAAAGCGGAAGACGGGTGGCATTACCTTGAACGAGGCCGAACGCATCAAGGAACGCGAGATCCAGCAGGCCAGGATCAAGTCGCGCGAAAATAGCGACGTGACGAGAGCCAGTGCACCAAACCCGGCAAATTCGGTGCAGGCACGAGAAGCGCAAATGCGGGCGGGCTTGGGAGGCAATGAAGGCTCGAAGGATGAGAAGGACGTCTGGTTGAACGAAGCGGCTCAAATCATTACCGATGAAGTTGAACTGCTCGGAAACATGACGAAGTATGCAGCGGGTACGCGATCCGATGTTTCGCAGGCAGTTGAATAGCCGGCATCCAACACCGCGGCTGCCGGGACAGCCTGCAGAACGCTTTCCTTGACATTCCCGCAATGGGAAGGTTTACGCTTTTAATCAGTGTCGTAACCCCGAAATTGATTGAGAGCTGACAATGAACACTGAACTCAGAAAAGCCTTTGATGCTGAAATGGCCGCTGCCGTCCTGCGATACAGGAAGGGGCAGCTGGACCAGGCATTCAAGCACCTCGAAGTCGCGCATGTGCTTGGCCAGCAATATGTCGTGCCTCATGTGGTTTCCCACTGGTGGATGCTGAAGATCGGTTTAAGAAGGCGTTCGACAACGGAAGTGATCGGTCAAGGAATACGGATCATCCTCGGTGCGCTCGGCTCCGCCATAGGAGTGGTTCCAACGGGGAATACCGGAGGGACGAATATCAGCATGTTCAAACGAATGCCGATTGCTCCGGAAGTCCGGAAATTCCTCGATTAGGTTTACGAGGCCTGGTGCTGCGTGCAATGTGACTTTCCCGAGTCAAAATGTCTACTCGAAGCGCTACCACTTCAGTGATATGATTCGCTCCGTGAAAAAACTCTTCCTCATTTTCTTGCTGGTGGTTTTGCCGTTCCAGGTTTCCTGGGCTGCTGCGGCCGTTTATTGCCAACATGAAAATGAAGTGTCGACATCGCATCCCGGTCATCATGAGCATCAGCATGCGCAGGACCATGATGACGCAGACCAGGCGAACGACAAGGCCAAGGGCAAGGTGCATGCCGATTGCGCTCCATGCCATGGCACCGCGGTGGGCCTGCTTTCCGCTTCCGGCACTCTCGAGCACTTTGTCTTTTCAACGATAACGATCCCGGCTAGCCCGGATTCGTACACCTCCATTCTTCCTCTCCGGCCGGAACGGCCGAAATGGCCGCTCGCCGTCTAGTCCGGCGAGCCGATTTCTTCCTTATCTCTCTAACGATCAGCTGACTTCGCTCGTCGGATTCCCTTTGCTTTTTCAACAAGGAGAATCCAATGCGACGTTTTCGTTCGCCAAGCATTTTGTTGTCAAAAATGATGGTGGCGATGGTGCTGGGCTGGACAGGCTCGGCATTCGCTTCATCACCAAGCTTGCGAGATGCAGTCGAAGCTGCATGGGGCAGGCAGCCGGAAAGCAGCGCGCATACGGCACGTCAGGAAGAAATGGCGGCAAAACGCGATGCCGCCTCGGCGCTGTTTCCAGCGCCGCCCAGCATTGCGCTGGCCCAGCGCACTGACCGCTTCAATCAAAACCGCGGGGACCGGGAAACGGAAGCCGAGCTCACGGCTCCGGTATGGATGCCTGGGACACGGGACAGCGCGCAGCGCCTCGCCGCTGCCGAAACTGCTTTTCTTGATACCAGCACACTTTCTGCCAGGCTGCGGCTGGCCGGCGAGGTCCGTGATACCTATTGGCAGGCGCGTCTTGCGCAGAACGATCGGGCGGTGAGTGTCCGCAAAGCCGACGAAGCAGCCCTGCTGATGCAAGACGTCGAGCGTCGTCTGAAAGCGGGCGAAGCGGCACGGGTCGATGCCAACCAGGCGCAAGGCGCCGAGCGGCTGGCACGCGCAAGCCTGGCGGATGCCGAGGCGCGCGCCTTCAGGACGTTGAAGGCATTCACCGCCCTGACGGGCCTGGCGCAACTCCCGGAATCCGGTGACCGCCTGCCGGAGGAGAGGGCATCTGGTGATCATCCCCAACTATCGGCGCTGGAGGCCAACCTCCAGGTACAGCGGGCCAAGCTTGCCCAGGCCAGCGCGGAACGACGCGAGCCGCCGGAGGTTTCCGTCGGCATGCGTCGTGAAAGACCCACGTTCGGCGAGGCGTACGAAAACTCAGTCCGTCTTGCTGTCAGGATTCCTCTCGCAGCGCAATCGAGAAATGCTCCCCGCATCACTGCCGCGAACGCGGAATTGATCGAGGCGGAGACCGCCCTTGCGCGCGAGCGAGAACGTATCCAGGCGGAGGTCGACACTGCCAAAGCCGAGCTGATGCATGCACAGCAGATCGAAAAGCTTGCCGAAGAGCGCTACCAGCTCGCCTCGGACACAAAAGCCTTGTATGCCAAGGCATTCCGGCTCGGAGAACTCGACCTGCCAACCCGGCTTCGCAGCGAGAACGAATTCTTCGACGCCGAACTATCCCTATCGCGCGCTCGCCTCGAAACAGGCCGGGCGATTTCTCGAATCAACCAAGCATTAGGTCTGTTGCCATGAACCGACTCATGTCAACCATCGCCGGACTGCTCGTAGTCCTGGCATTTTCGTTGGGTACTGCCGTTGCAGGTCCGGGACACGACCACCGCGACGAAGCGCCGGTTGCGCCCGGGAACCAGGCGTCGCCACGCTTTGAGGCGCACTCGGATTTGTTCGAAGTCGTGGGCGTACTGGAAGAGAACGAGCTGGCCGTTTTTGTGGACCGCTTTGCCGACAATGCGCCGGTGTTGAAAGCCAAAGTCGAGCTGGAAAGCAGTTCCCTGAAGGCGGAAGGGAAGTTTCATGAAGAGCACGGCGATTACAGCTTTGACGGTGGATCGTTCAAGAAGCCCGGCAGCTATCCCATCACCGTCATGGTGACCGCTGGTGAAGACGTGGATATTTTGGCAGGCAATCTCGTCGTGCCTGACGAGCACGCTGAAGACGGCCATGACGAGTCGTCACATCGGAACGAAAAACTGTGGATCGGTGCGGCTGCATTGCTTGCGGGCCTCGCGCTCGTGCTTGTAGTACGCCGGTGGCAAAAGCGCCGCAACGCCGGAGGATTAAAGTGATGAAGAACATTTTCCATAAAAGCCTATTTGCCGGCATGCTGCTCGCGGTGCTGCCGGGTTACACCATCGCAGGCCCTGGCCACGACCATGGCGAAGAGGCGGCGCCGGCCGCCAATGGCAACAGTCCCAGGCGCCTGCCGGACGGCAGCGTATTCCTGCCTAAAGTCTCCCAGCGCCAGTTGGCGGTTCGCACTCTGTTGAGCGAGCAGAAAGACCTGCCGCAGGCCTTTGAAATGGTCGGCAAAGTGGTGATGGACCCGAATGCGGGCGGCAAGGTGCAGCCTACGGCGGCCGGCCGGATCGAGCCCGGCCCGCGGGGCTTGCCGTCGCTGGGACAAGTAGTACGCAAAGGCGAAGTCCTTGCTTATGTCCGCCCTTCGACGGGCGCGATCGAGAAGGCAAACCAGGCAGCACAGGAAGCAGAACTGCGCTCCGCGCAGGCGCTGGCCGAAAAGCGGCTGGCACGCGTCAAGCAGCTTGAGGGCAGCGTGCCGCAGAAGGATATCGACGCCGCCCAAGCCGAACTCATCGGTCTGAACGAGCGTTTGGCGGCAGTCAAAGGCAGCCTGATGTCGAAGGAGGCAATGGTTGCACCCGTGTCCGGTGTGATCTCGGCAGCAAACGTCGTGGCGGGGCAGGTTGTCGACGCCCGCGAAGTGCTGTTCGAGATCGTCGACCCGAGTCGCCTCCGTATCGAGGCAGTCGCACACGACGCTCACCGTGCCGCCGATATCGCTTCGGCATTTACCCAGACAGCGACCGGCAGCAAACTGGAACTCGAGTTCGCAGGTGCCGGCCGAACCCTGCGTGAGCAGGCTATCCCCGTTCACTTCCGCATCAAGGTTGCGAAGGACGGCAATGCGCCCGCACTGACCGTTGGCCAGCCCATGAAAGTCGTTGCGCAATCGAGGACGGCAGTCACAGGTATTGCCGTACCGGCTAGCGCCATCGTCAAGAATGCCAGCAACCAGGACATCGTATGGGTTCACACCGGTGCCGAGCGGTTCGTGCAGAAGCCGGTACGTCATGTGCCGCTGGACGCGAATACCGTGACCGTCGTCAATGGACTGGAGGGCGGCGAACGCGTCGTTGTACAGGGCGCCCCGCTGGTCAACCAGGTGAGGTAAGCCGATGTTCAACTATCTCGTCAACGCAGGCCTGAAGAACCGCCTGTTCGTGCTGGCTTTGGCCACCGTCCTGATAATATACGGCGCACTCACGCTTGTGCGCATGCCGGTCGACGTCTTCCCCGACCTGAACCGGCCGACGGTGACGCTGATGACCGAAGCCGGCGGCATGGCACCGGTGGAAGTCGAGCAGCTCATCACCTTCCCCCTTGAGACAACGATGAACGGCATGCCCGGCGTCACCGCCGTACGCTCGGTGTCTTCCGTCGGCCTGTCCTTCCTCTATGTCCAGTTCGACTGGGGGATGGATATCTATCGCGCGCGTCAGATGGTATCGGAGCGCTTGAACCTGGCCAGGGAGCAGATGCCGGAGGGGATTACGCCGTCGATGGGGCCGATTTCATCCGTGATGGGCGAAATCATGCTCATCGCGATTCCCATCGACCCGCAGAGAATCTCGCCAATGGCCACGCGCGAGTACGCGGACTTCGTGCTCAGGCCGCGCCTGCTGACCATCCCCGGCATTGCCCAGGTGATCCCCATTGGCGGTGAGGTCCGTCAGTATCAGGTTCAGCCCGATACCGCCCGGATGGCGAACCTTGGCATCACTGTCGAGCAGGTTGAAGCCGCCTTGCGCGGGTTCGCGGCCAACACGAGCGGCGGCTTTCTGGAGTTGAATGCCCGGGAGTACCTGATCCGGAATATCGGGCGGACATCGCGGCTGGAGGATTTGCAGCGCCTGCCCCTGGCTGCCAGGGATGGACAGGCCATCCTGCTGAAGCAAGTCGCGGATGTGACCTTTGCGCCGGCTATCAAGCGCGGCGACGCCGGCTACAACGGTAAACCGGCTGTCATCCTCGGCGTACAAAAGCAGCCGGATGCCGACACGGTAAAACTCACCCGTCAGATCGAGAATGCGCTGGTCGAGATGAAGAAGAGCCTGCCGCCGGGAATGGAAACACCGCAGGTCACCTTCAGGCAGGCAAACTTCATCGAGGCATCCATCGGCAATCTCCAGGGCAAGCTGATCAGCGCTGCGGTGCTGGTTGCCGTCATCCTGTACTTCTTCCTCGGGAACTTCCGGACGACCGTGATTTCGCTCACCGCGATTCCAGTCTCGATCCTGATCACGGTACTCGTCTTCCGATACTTCGGCCTGTCGATCAATACCATGACGCTCGGCGGCCTGGCCATTGCGATCGGGGAACTGGTGGATGATGCGGTGGTGGGCGTCGAGAACGTATTGCGCCGCCTGAAGCAGGACCGCGGACATGCGGCCAGGCTCAATCCCCTCGAGCTGATTGCGCGCGCCACCCTGGAGGTACGGTCCGCCATCGTGGTAGCGACCATCATCATCGTCCTCGTGTTCGTGCCGCTCTTTGTCTTGCCGGGCATGGAGGGACGCCTGTTCGTGCCGTTGGGTGTCGCCTATATCGTCTCCATTCTGGCGTCGATGCTGGTATCGGTGATGCTGACGCCGGTCATGGCGTACTACCTGCTTCCGGGCATGAAGCAGCTCGATCATGGCGATCCGCGCCTGGTACGCTGGCTCAAGGAGTGTTACGCCCGCGGGCTGGAATGGGCGCTCTCTCATGGGCGCGCATTGCTCATCGCCGCGGGTGCGGCGGTCGCGGTGGCAGCGATAAGCATCCCGTTTTTTCCGACGACGTTCCTGCCGCCGTTCAACGAAGGCTCGGTCCTCATCGGACTGCGGCTCAACCCGGGAACGACGCTGGCAGAGTCGGTGCGCCTTGCCAGCCAGGCCGAACTGCTGGTCAAGCAGGTGCCCGAGGTGCAATACGTCGGGCGCCGCTCCGGCCGGGCCGAACTGGATGAACATGCGGAGGGCGTGCACGTCTCGGAGTTGGACCTGAACCTGAAGCCGTCGGGCCGCACAAAGGACGAGATTTACGCCGACATCAGGAAGCGTTTGTCCACGCTGCCCGCCGCCGTTAACATCGGACAGCCGATCTCCCACCGGATTGACCATATGCTGTCCGGCGTACGGGCCCAGATCGCCATCAAGATTTTCGGTGACGACCTGGATGCGCTGCGAGGGCAGGCGGAAGCGCTGCGTGCGGCATTGGCCGGCATTCCAGGCATTGCCGATCTTGAGGTCGAAAAGCAGGTCTTGACGCCGGAAATCAAAGTCCGGGTGGATTACGACCGCGCCGAGCAGTACGGCATCGCACCATCGATGCTGACCAGGGAGTTGCAGACGCTGATCGATGGCGAACGCATCACCCAGGTCATCGAAGGCAATCGCCGCTTCAATCTGATGCTGCGCCTGCCGGAAACAGCAAGATCGGTCGACGGCCTTCGCCAGCTGCTAATTGACACACCGATGGGCAGGGTGCCGCTCGAGAAGCTGGCGACCATCGAAGAGTCCGACGGACCGAACCAGATCTCCCGGGATGACGGACGCCGGCGGATTGTGCTGTCGGCCAACGCTCAGGGACGGCCCTTGTCGGAGATCGTCGCCGATGTTCGTGGCGTCATTGCCGGGACGAAGATGCCGGAAGGGTACTTCGTGACGATGGATGGCCAGTTCCAGGCACAGGAGCAGGCAAGCCGGTTGATCGCACTGCTGTCGCTCATTTCGGTCGCGATGGTTTTCCTCGTGCTGTATTCCCGCTATCGCTCGACGACGCTCACGCTCATGATCATGGCGAACATTCCACTGGCGCTCGTGGGCTCCGTCGTCGGGCTCTGGCTGTCGGGGCAGCCCCTGTCCATCGCCGCGCTCATCGGCTTCATCACCCTGGCGGGCATTTCAACCAGGAACGGCATCCTCAAGGTCAGCCATTACATCAACCTGTGCGCATTTGAAGGGGAGGGCTTCGACAGGAAGATGATTGTCCGCGGCTCTCTCGAACGCCTGACGCCGGTGCTGATGACAGCGCTGGTGGCTGCCTTTGCACTGGCGCCGCTGCTGTTCGAAGCCGAGATGCCGGGAACCGAAGTCCTGCACCCGGTCGCGGTGGTGATCTTCTCGGGGCTTATCAGCTCCACGGTTCTCGATACCTTCCTGACGCCGGTAATGTTCTGGCTGTTTGGCCAAAAGCCGACCGAACGCCTGGTCGTCGAGAGCGGCAAGGAAGCCTTTTGAGTTTTTTGCAATGGGCTGCGGCACGTGCGGACACGCCGCGGCATTCACCTTCAAACGCTCCGCTTATGAAAGGAAAACGATGAAACAATCAATTGCAGCGACTCACGCATTGGCAGCCCTGCTGATATCGGCATCCGCGTTCGCGGCAGGAGCCCAACATCACGACGAACATAAGGCGCAGTACGGCGGTGTGGTGACTGAAGTGAAGGAAACACAATACGAACTGGTGGCCAAGCCAGACAGCATCGCAATTTATGTGGACGACCACGGCAAGAAGGTCGATACCAAGGGAGCAACCGCCAAGGTCACATTGCTCAATGGCAGCGAAAAGACCGAGACGCCCCTGTCGCCGGCGGGCGAGAACAAACTCGAGGCGAAGGGGGTCTTTAAAGTAGAGAAGGAAACGAAGGCGGTTGCCGTTGTGACGCTGGCCGGGAAGCCCGCGCAGAGCGTGCGGTTCACTTTCAAATGAAATAGCGGCGGTCAGTCACGGGGTGTGGCCGCCAGCTGTTCGCGCGTCACCAGCGACGGAAACAGTTTCATCCAGATGGCGACAATCAGCAGCGTGCCGGCGCCGCCGATCAGCACCGATGCCATCGTGCCAAACCACGCGGCCGTCACGCCGGACTCGAATTCGCCGAGCTGATTGGAGGCGCCGATGAAGATGGAGTTGACGGCGCTGACCCGTCCGCGCATTTCGTCCGGCGTGTCGAGTTGCACCAGAGACTGCCGGATCACCACGCTCACCATGTCGAAGGCGCCGGTCAGCGCCAGTGCTGCCAGCGACAGCCAGAAAGATGTCGACAGCGCGAATACCAGGGTTGCAACGCCGTACAGCGCCACCGCACCGAACATCACCTTGCCCGCCTTGCGCTGTATCGGATGCCGCGCGAGATACAGCGATACCAGCAGCGCACCGACCGCCGGCGCCGAGCGCAGCACGCCCAGCCCCCACGGTCCGACATGGAGTATGTCGCGGGCGAAGATCGGCAGCAGGGCGGTTGCGCCGCCGAGCAGCACAGCGAACAGGTCGAGCGAGATCGCGCCCAGTACCTCTTTTCGACGCCAAATGAAGCTGATGCCGGCGAACAGCGTCTGCAAGCTCACCTTCTCGCGCGGGGCTGGCGCGCGGTCAAAGCGGATCAGCAGCACGGCCGCGATGGCCAGCAGGAAGAGAAGGGCGGAAACGCCGTACACCACCTCGGCGCCCGCGATATACAGGAAACCGCCGGCCGCGGGGCCGATGATGATGGCGAACTGGGTGCCGGCGGAGCTGATCGCAAGCGCCCGCGGCAGCTCGAATGGCGGTACCAGCAACGGACCCAGCGCCTGCTGCGACGGCATCTGGAAAGCCTTGGCCGTGCCGAGCGCTATCGAAGCGAGCAGGATGAATTCCCGGCTCAGCCAGCCGCCGAGCGTGCCTGCAATGAGCAGGGCGCTGACCAGCAGTTGCCCTGCCAGGCAGCAAGCCAGGACCCGGCGCCGGTCATAACGGTCCGCCGCCTGGCCGGTGACCAGCGCAAGTGCCAGCGCAGGCAGGAATTGCGCGAGTCCCACCATGCCGAGGTCGTATGCGCTGTTCGTAAGGTCGTACATCTGCCAGGCGACCACTACCATCATCATCTGGTTGGCCATAGTGGTCGCTACGCGGCTGAAGAAGAAATTGCGGAAGGCCGGGTAATCGGCCAAGGTATTGGTCATGCTGGAGGCTTGTGTCGATGTGCGACGACTATGTTAACACCGAGGCCGACCATATCCCGCGCAGTCATTTCAGCGGGAAGTCGCGCCAGAACTGAGGCCACCCGGTGTTCGGGCGCCCTCGGCCACGGTGCGGATGAACAGCCGCGAATGGGTACCGAAATTCATCATCAATCCAGCCACCAGCGACGTCATCTCGTCGCGCGTCGACGGCGTCCCCGCCGACACCAGGGCATGCAGGTCGACGTCCTCTCTGGAGGCAGACATCAGATAACCTGGATCCGAGATGTATTTAGGCGGCACGCCACGCTCCAGCACTGCATCGGTCGCGTCCGCCGCGCGGTGCGACTGCTTCGTGATGGATTGCCGGACTGCTGCATCGGTATAGCGTGGATAACCGCTATCGCCGGCCGTATTGCGTGCGGCAAGCAGCAGGGCGTCGTTGTCATCCTTTTTCAGGTACGCCTCCCGCATCCTCCTGAACTGGTAATTTTCCAACGCCTGGTGCCGGTTCGACACGAGCGAAATCGCGTGCTCCTTCCGTGTCGGGAATCCGATCATGGCAAGCGCATTGGTCCACAACAGCGAAGGCGTGCCGACGCCGGGCAGGACGCGGGCGTGATACGGCTGAGTCAGATCCTGTACGTAATGCAGCGCCCAGCCCGCGAAACGCCAGCCCCAATAGTTGTGTCCGGTCCGAAAGGCATGCTGCGCAAGAGTCCGGTAGAGGTGGATGCGGTATTCCGGAAAGGTCCGAAGCAGGAAGGGCGCCGCCTTGTACACGATCCATTGCTCATGAAAGAATCCCATGTGCATCGGCGCCTGACTGGAAAACTCCAGCGCCGGATTGCCGAACGGTTGCTTGCCGAAACCGTATTGCCTGCCGTAGTCCGTGCCGTTGTCTTCCCAGATACCGAGGTCCAGCCCGAAATCCGGCTCGTCCGAGGCAGTCGCCACCACATCCAGCGCTCGCACCATGTCGCCTTCGCGCAAACGCAGGAAGGTCGCATTGTTATGGTCGTCGCGCTGGTCGATCGTGGTCACCTCGGCCCGTGACATGGCGGCGCCGGGGGAGATCGTGGCGCCGGGGCGCGTCTGCATGAACAGCGTCAGCCGTGCTGCCGGGTTGATGCGCAGCGCCGACAGAAAGCGCCGGCGCAACTCCGGCGCGGCGCCGCCGGCCTTGAAGCGCAATGCATCCGGCCGCGGCGGATAGTGCGGGACGTTCACCCGGGCCCAGGACTCGGCCGATTCGAGCACGTGTTCGAGCGCGGGCCCCTCGGCGGCAAGAAACGCCTCCAGGCTTTCCACGCGGGCCGGGGCAGCATTCGCGACTTCGGCCACCGGCGCGAGTGCCTGCCAGGTTCCCAGCGCGTGGTTGCTCCAGGCCCATGCAGCCGATGAAAGGGCGGATGCAAGCGCCGCTATGGCAGACAACCGCCATGCCATCATCCGAAGTCGTGTCGGCCGGAGCATCATTGTTTTTCTCCTCGAGGTTCCTTCTGTTTTTCGTCTTCCAACGCAGCGGCATTATCCCGCGAGTTTGCTCCCGTGTTGAGAACTAATCCGGTTCTGCAAATACGGCGTAGGCGGTTCGATCAAGCTCCTAGCCGAAGGTGTTACCGGCGGATCGCAGCCCTCAAAGAATGCAAAGTTTTGTCAAGTAAACGTCAAATTGCAACACAGTTGCATTCTGGCGCTTGCTTCCATATAATTCCGAAAATGCAACTGAGTTGCAAATAGGCTTCCCATTTGCCGCCCGGAGCGACTTGTTTGCACGCTCGATGCAACCATGTTTTGGGGCGGGATGGGTCACTACGTAAGTCGCCTTTCGCATCGCCTATCCCGATTCTGCTTTCCTTGGCCGACGGCGCCAGCCAGGAGAGGATCGCTCGATTTTTCCCATCCTTTCAGTGTCACAACCATGAAAAACAAGAAAATTTCCCTTCCTGCCGCTGTTGCATTGCTCGTGCTTGCCTCCGAAGCGAACTCACAGCCGAGCGTCGCTCTTGACGACAGGCCGGTCGGATCAGGAAACGAAGCAACGCTACCTGCCGTCACAGTCACTGGAGAGCGCAGCCGGGTCGAACTGCAGGGCACACGCACACGGGTAACCAATTCGGCGACCGGTCTGCCTTCCGCGGTCAGTCCAATCACCAGCGAGGAGATTGGCACGATCAATGTCAGCCGAGACATATCGAACGTGTTTCGTCGTGTTCCCGGCGTCGTGGCCAACAATCTCGACCAGGGAGATACCGGGAACGGATTCCGCATGCGCGGTTTTGCCACTGGAGGCACTCACGGCGCAGATACCGCGGTGTACGTGGACGGCGTGCCGCAGAACATGCCGTCGAGCGAGGCCGGTGCCGGGCATGGACCGGCATTCCTGGAGTGGCTGACGCCGGACATGATCCAACGCATCGACGTGATCAAGGGACCTGTGTCCGCCCTGTTCGGCGACCAGAACCGGGCCGGTGCGGTAAGCATCCGGACTGTGGATGATCTTGTCCCTTCCAGCGTGGGTCTGACGCTGGAGAGCCACGGCGGCAGGCGGGCTTCGCTCGTCTGGTCGAAGCAGCTCGGTTCCGTGGCGTCGACACTCATTGCGGACAGTTACCGGACCGACAGTTACCGGCAGGGCGCATGGCAGGAGCGCGACAACCTGTTCTGGAAGCTCTCGACGATCAGGGATGATGCGCGTTACAGCATCCGCCTCAATCACTACCGTTCCGACTTCGAAGCAGCCGGCTACCTGCGTTACGACCGCCTTGCCGCTGGCCAGGTGGCGCGGAGCGCGCCGGAAGAGAACGCGCTGCTTCCCTTCGGCGGCGGGCGTCGTACCGGCCTGGTTGTGAACCGTGCCCCGGCCGCAGGCGAGGCCGGCCTGTACGCTACCGCCTATCTCGAAGACTTTGAACGGATACGTGGGGGCGCCGCCGGCGGCAATGTACACAATGTCGGATCCGATGACCGCATCATCGCCGGCGCAAGCGTGTCGAACAATTTCGTCTTTAGCGACAGGGCGGCATTGCAAGCCGGAGCGGACATCCGCCGGGATAAAGGAGAGGGGATCCGCCAGCGTTACGAAAACCGTCTCCCCACGTCCACCTACCTGACCAACCTGAACATGGACCTGTACACCTACGGGGTCTTCGCGCAGGGGCAGGTCAAGCCGGCGGATCACCTGAAACTGACCGGCGGCCTGCGTGTCGACCGCTTCGACTATGACATCGAAAACCGCAAGCTCCCGACCACGTCGACAGGCTATCGCAAGACCGTGACGACGCCGAAGATCGGGGCTGCCTGGACGGTCCTGCCGCGGCTGGACGTGTTCGCGAATATCGCGCAGGGCTTCCGCTCCCCGGCCGCGCAACAGATCAGTCCCGCCGGTGCGCAAGGGCGTCTCGGCGCACCCGGCGGCAACGTCAACACCGGAATCGCCCCATCGAAGGTCCGTTCATACGACGCCGGATTCACCGCCACGCCGGCGGAAGGCTGGTCCCTCTCCGGCGTGGCGTTTTATACGCTCAATGAAGACGAGATCGTCATGACCGCTCCGAACGTCTTCCGCTCCGTGGGCGATACCACACGCAAGGGCTTCGAGCTGGAATCGCGCCTGCACCTGTGGAAGAATGCATCCGCCTACGCGAGCTACACGCGTCTCCTGCAGGCCGAGATCAACAATTCGGACCCCAATTCGGCCTACCTGCTTTCCGTGCCGCGACACCAGTTCAAGCTCGGTGCGGAATACCGGCACGCGCTTGGCGCCGGATATCTTCGCTACAACGCGGATGCCTATGTCACGTCCGGCATACCGTATTTCAGCGGCACGCCACTCCAGCAGCGCACCGTGCCGACCTACACGCGCTATGACCTGCGTGCTACCTACAGCATCCGCGACATCGAGTGGAGCGCTTTCGCCGTGTTCCAGCCGCAACTGATCAGCGAATCGTTCTTCGCGACCGCAGCCGGCTTGTGGGTCTCCACGCAGCCGCGCCATCACTTCGGCATTTCGGCGCGTTATTTCTTCTGACGAGCGCGATGCAACCGATTATCGAGACAAGGCAGTTGGCCGTCTCCTACGGCAGCCGCCAGGTCGTGAACCGGCTCGATCTTGCAATCGGCCAGGGATGCGTGTATGCCCTGCTGGGCGGAAACGGGGCAGGGAAGACCACGACGATCAATGCGCTGCTTGGCTTCGTACGGCCGTCAGGCGGCAGCATCCTGATCGGCGGGCGGTCGCTTGCGGAGGAACCGGAAGCCTCACGGCAGCTGGCGTACCTGCCCGAGAACGTCGCCCTGTATCCCTACCTGAGCGGCGTGGAAAACCTCTGTTACTTCTGTGCGCTGGCTGGCGTCGATCTGTCCGGCGAGAAGGCCCGCGCCTTGCTGGCTGAGTCAGGCCTGGCGGCGGATGCGCACGATGCTCGCGTGGGATCCTACTCGAAAGGCATGCGGCAAAAGGTCGGCTTGTCGATTGCCTACGCGCGCAACGCCCGCGCCATGCTGCTGGACGAGCCGACTTCAGGGCTCGATCCCGGCGCCGCCAGCGATTTTGCAGAACGGATTCGTGCCGCAGGGAGTGCGGGGATAACCGTGCTGATGGCGACCCATGATCTCTTTAACGCCAGGCAGGTCGCAGACCGCATCGGCATTCTCGAGGGAGGACGGCTTGTGGTGGAAATCGATGCGCACCAAGTCAGCCACCAGGATCTCGAAGACCTCTACCTTGCCCATGCGCGGGGGACGCCATGATGCGGCTCCTGGTGCGCAAGGAGCTGTTGGCGGTGATGCGCGATGGACGGGCGTGGACGCTCGGCGTTGCCATTCTAGTGCTCTTTCTTTCGGTATTCGGCATCGCGCATCTCGAGCTGGAAAGGGCGCGGAAAGCCGAAAGGGCGGCCGAGGCCTCCGCACGCGAGCAATGGGATGCGCAGGGCGACAAGCATCCGCACCGCGGCGCGCACTTCGGCATGTATGTCTTCGCGCCGGATTCTCCCTTGGCTGCCTTCGACCCGGGCATCGGACGCTTCCTCGGCAATGCGCTCTGGATGGAACCGCACAAGCGCAATATGCTGCGCTTCAGCCGGGCGAATGATGCTCCCGTCGCTGGCCGTTTCAGTCAGTTCACACCTTCTTTCGTGCTGACGTCGATCCTGCCGCTCCTGGTCGTGGGGCTTGGTTTCGGCGCCGTGGTCCAGGAACGCGAATCGGGCACGCTGCGCATGCTGCGAGGCCTGGCCGTTCGCAAGCAGGAGTTCGTCTGGAGCAAGTTCATGGCGTTGTCCGCGGCTACGGCGTCGGCGCTGGCGCTGGCGTTTTCTCTGATCATGATTCCGCTGGCATGGCAGGCGGATTCGTTGGACGTGCTCGTCCGCGGCGCTCTGCTTGGCCTGGCCTTCCTGGGATATGCAGGCGTCTTCGTCGCGCTCGCCATCGCCGTTTCCGCCTTTTCCGCAACGGCAAGGCAGGCACTCCTTATTCTCCTGAGCGTGTGGATCCTGCTTGTGTTCATCGTGCCGCGCGGCGCTGCGGCCATTGCCGAGCAGACTGTCCGGTTGCCGACGCCGGCAGAATTCTGGAGCGCGATCAAGCGCGATTACGAACAGGGCCTTCCCGGTGATGGCGACCTCGCCACGCGCGGCAAGCGCTTCGACGAAGAGCTGCTGCGCAGGTATGGCGTGCAAAGACTCGAAGATCTTCCTGTCGGCGCCTACGCAGTGCGCCGTCTCGAAAGGGATGCGTACGCCGACAGGGTGCACCAGCTGCATTTCGACGAGTTATGGCGTCGCTTTGCCCGGCAGGAAGCAATCCTGCGGAGTGCCTCCTTCTTCAGCCCGGCGCTGGCGATGCAGCTGACGTCGATGAAACTCGCCGGGACCGACCTGCAGCACCGCGGGCATTTCGAAGAAGCCGCCGAGGCATACCGGCGCCGAATCAACACGCGCATCGACGAGTGGGATGCCGCCCATTCGCGCGGCTTGCGCTCCTTTGACGACAAGTACGGCAACGATGCGTTGTGGCAATCGATGGACCGCTTCACGTACGAGCCGCCGCCCGCCGGGAGCGCACTTCTGTCTGCCATGCCGGCCCTCGGCATTCTTGCATTGTGGGCCGCAGCGGCTATGTCGCTCCTCGTGGCCGCGGCATGGAGGTTGCGACTGTGATACTCCTTTTACGCGCGGAGTGGATGCGTTTCATTCGCCATCGTCCCAACCTCATCATCCTGGCGCTGGCATTGCTGCTCCTCTTGGCTGCGGCCGTATCGTCCGGTCTCGAGGCTGCCCGCCAACGGCGCGAAGCCGCGGAAAAGACAGCACATTGGGAAGGGCGCCTGGAGGCACTCGCAATGAAGCTGCCGGCCAGGAGTGAAGGAGAAAGCGCTGCGGCCGCACGTGCAACCTTCGATTTTGCCCGCAATGAGGCGCCGCCAGCATTGCGTCCGGCCTTGGGCGGTCTAGCGCTCGGCGTGCGGCAGTTCGCCGCCTTGCCGTCGGACGTGCGCGTCTCGGTGGACAGCCGGCATCTGGACGGCCGGAAGAGCGACGTCATTTCCAATCCATTGTTGCACAGCGTCGGCATGCCGGATTTCTCCGTCGTGGTTGCCCTGCTTGTTCCCCTGGTTGTCATTGGCCTCGGCTACGGCCTGGTGCAGGAAGCGCGTGAAAATGGGACCTGGCGCCTGGTATGCACGCAATCTCCGGCACCATGGAAAGTGCCGGTTGCCAGTTGCATCGTGCGCTTCATGGCCGTGTTCGCGATGGTGTTCATTGCTTCGCTTGTTGCATTCGGGCTCGATCCCGGTGCGTCGCTCACGGCTTTTCTTTGCTGGACCCTTGTCAGCGGCGTATTCTGCCTGATCTGGTTCCTGGTTGTTGCCTTGTCCTGCGGGCTGCGTATCTCGGCCGCCGCTTCGGCGCTAGGCCTGCTGGCAATCTGGCTGTTCACGACCTTTGCCGTGCCGCCGGTCTTGTCTGCGCTGGCAGAAGCGGCTGAACCGATGCCTTCACGGCTGGACGCCATGATCAAAGTACGCAAGGCACAACTGGATGCCGAGGCACAGGAAGAGGGCTTGTTGAAAGCGTGGTATGCAGGCAATCCGGAGCACCGTCCCGCAAGCATCGGAAAACATGCGTGGCCGGTGTCGTTCATGCCACGCTACGAAAAACAGGACAGCGTGATCGTTCCGCTGATGGCCGAGTTCGACCGGAAGCGCGCCCGCCAGGCATCATTCATCGAACGTTTCGCCTGGCTGTCGCCGGGACTTGCCATTGTCATGACGGGGGACAGGCTGGCGGGGGCGGACGCGCAGCGCTACGCGCGTTATGCCGAAGCAGTGGATCGGTTCGAGGCGCGCTGGTGTGAGTTTTTCGTTCCGCGGATCATGAGTTACCGCGGGCTGAGCCGTGAGGACTTGGTTGACTTGCCTAAGTTCGAATCGATCGAGGCCGAAAGCGTACTCGGCGTGATGCCTCTGATGGCCAGCGCTTTCGGCATCGCTCTGGTTCTGCTATACCTCGCGAGTCGTGCAAGGAGGCTTGTGGCAACGCCTTGACAGGGAAAGCCGGGTAACACGCAGGTGGGAATCCGAGCGGTAGTGCCTTTCTCACAGAAGAGGATTTATTGGTCGACCGACCATGACGGCTTCCACATGGGACTTTGCGGCTTTTTTGATCTGTGTAGGATATTTTACATAATACAAATTATGCGAAATAAATCGCATGTTGCTGTAAAGTAAGTCGGTGCGAATCTTACCCAAAACATGGGATGCAAATCCCTCAAAGGCCGGGCTACGTTACCCGGCCTTTTTCTTTCCGTGGAGAAATGCAATGCGGTATCCGAATCTGCGTTACGGCAATCCCAACGAATTGATCTACTACGGCCAGCGCATGCCCTTGAAGGACTTAGCCAAGCACCTACGGCGCGACGAGCGCACCGTGCGCGACTGGATGAACGGACGGAAAAAAGTTCCGTGGTGGGTTCCTGAAATCCTGCGGCTTCAGGCCATGGAGCATGCCGACCGCTTGCGCCAAATGCAGATATACGGTCACCGGCAACGCCTTGGCCTTGTCGTCAATAACGTGATCGCTTTCCCGTCACCGAATGCCGCTCTTGACCTCAAGGACCATCACACGCCGCTCCATGCTGACAACCCATCGGAAAATACCGATTCCGCCAGCGCATACGCCTGAACTGGTCAGCAGCGAAATCAATTCCATTGCGCTCATTTCGTTTCGATGGCCTTGCCTTTTTCCGGCAGCGCCATCGCAATCGCGCCAGCGCCTGCGGTCAGCGCGTCAGCGAAAACGGTGTGTTGCGGCAGGAACACCTTCAGCACTTGGAAGATTGCAGCGATACCCGCCCAGGTGGACGGCTCTTTGATTCGGTCTTTCATGGTTTTTCTCCCTTAGTTGCGCGGCATGCCTGCCGCTATCCACTTCATGAATTCCGGCGCCGTCATGTATTTCGACGCCTCCCACACGTCGCCAGCCTTGCGCGCTTGCTCCGCTTTTTCCTTGTCCGTGAGCGGTATGCCGAGGAATGAACCCGCCGTCGTCACCGCGCCCGATACCACACCGTCCACGAGGTTGACGGCACCGCTGCCGATATCCTCGCCTACGCCCTTTGCGCCCCGCGTGGAAAGCCACACGAGCACCGCAACACCGACCGCCGCCCCGGCAATCACCAAGGTTCGATTGCTCAGCATCAGGTCACCAGATTTGAATAGTTGCCGCCGACGCTCACGCCGTCATACGACGTCGACCAAATCGGCGCACCCTTGAGGTAGTAATTCCCGTTCGGGTCGATGGCCGTGCCGTCCGAGAAATAGCGCCAGCCGTAGCCGATCTGTCCCGGCAGCGCCGGATTCGTGATCTCGTTTGTCCTCGCGGCTCTTGCGTCCCGCCCCTTGAGCAGCATGTATGCCGCGACCGCCACACCAGCGAAAATAAGAACTTCTTTCATGCGACCGCTCCCATGGAACCGCCCGCGCTCGCGTACAACTGCCGCGCCCGGTCGAGCGTGATTGTTGGTTGACCGTATGGCGATCCGGGCATGCTGGCCCATTCCCGCGCCACCTTCTTGATTGCGATATCAAATCGCCCCGCCAGCACGTCAGGAAGCGCCCCACGCGCCGCAATGCGCCCGACTGCGGCCGCATCCTGCGACGCTGGCGTAAAGTCGCGCAGGCCCATCATTTGCCGTGTCTCGTCCCACGTCGAGGACAGCATCTGATACGCGCCGGCCGCCGTGCTCCTGTAGCCGCTTTTGTTGACCGTGACGCGCGGGTGATCGTCATACGACGAGAACAGACCGCCGCCAAACAGACGCCGGTATCCTTGCTCGTCCGACGTGCCTTCACCGGCCCGGATCACGCGCAGGAAAGCCCGCACGTTGGCATTGTTCAGCACGGATAGATCGACCGTGCGCATTGCTGAAATTTTCAAGAATCCCCCCGTTGCCGAGTCGATGAAATCTGCCGCCGCATAAGCCGCGGATTCCAGTTCCGAAGTCACTTCTCCGGCGAAGCCTTCACCATCGCCATCTGTCCCCTGCTCGCCCTGGCGCTTCGTCCATTCGTAGATAACGACGCCAAGCAGCAAGCCATAGGCGCATAGCAGCAGCCGACGATCCATTACGCCAACTGCGCACGCAGCGCCGCAATTTGTCCATCCACGTTTGCCAGCCAAGCCGCGCCCGCTTCGGTCAGCAATGCTTCCCGCATGCGCCGCTGCGTCACCGTGCCTTCCAGCGCCACTATCTGGGCGAGGATGGCATTGCGCGCCGCGTCGATTGCCGCCTGCGCCTGCCGCTGCTCATACTCGGCCACCTCTTCAGGCGATAGCGCGACCGGCCCGTCCAAAGTCATTCGATGCATGCCCATCACTTCACCCCGAAAATGTCGAATTTGCCGGTCAATGTGCCGGGACTCATCATGAAGCGAATATCAGTGATGGCCGTTGCAGCGATTGACAGCACCGTGGAATCGATCTTGTTGACCGGTATGCCCGAGTAGCCGCTATACCACGCGCCACGCGTCTGGATAATCTTTGCGTCAGCGGCAGCATTCGGAGCCGTGAATTCCGTTGTAAATGCCGCGATCTGATTTGCCGCCGCAGCCGTTCCCGAATGAAACGCGACCACGCCGCCAGCGCCGTAGGTCAGCACTGGAGGATTCGCGCCGTTCGACGACAGGTAGTAGTCCGGGCTTCCCCATGCGCCGCCTGTCTTGACATACATGCTCAACTGCGCATCGTCCACGCTGCCCTTGACGCCCTTGGCCTCGATGATGAATTTTTTGTAGCCTGCCGCGATGTAGTCCGCCACCGCAATATCGACGCTCGCCGCCCCCGCCGCTGTCAGCGTAGGAGCCAGCCGCACCAGCGCAGAAGCCAGATCAATGACGCCGCTCATGCCGTCAGCTCCTGAATGCGGATTGACTGCGCCGCCGTGCCGCTGATGCCGTACCACGCAGCCGGAGCCGCTTCGGATTCAATCCACGTTTGACCTGCGCTGATCTTGATTGCGCCGCCTGCGACCGTCACGCCCGCGCCGCCAAGGTACACATCCGCTGTCCCGGCATTGAAGAAGCGCAAGCCCCGGCGCGTCGCACTGGCCGCTACCAGTTGCGTAGCCGCCAGCCCGACCGCCACCGCCGCCACGTCATTGACCGTTGCAGCCTGCTTTGTGGTCATGGTCGCCGTGCCGCTGATATCCACGTTGAAATGGTCGTAGCCGCCGTCACCGTCGATTACCATGATCTTGACGGTTTGCGCCGTCGCGCTTGTGATGTCCACGCGGTCAAAGCCGCCTGCGGGCTTCAGGTAGAAGCCGGTATCCATCTGTGTGGCGCTCGCGACTTCAACCTGCCCGCGATAGAACTTGACGTCTACCGGATCAGGACAGGTCACCAGCCGGAAGTACTCGCCCCCGGTCTGAAGCGTCCACGTCGAACCCGCCCCCATCGCTTGAATGAATTGCTGCATCTGAAAGCCCCTATTTTCCAAACACTTTCATCGCAACCAGCGCGACCACCAGCAAGCCAGCAGCCACCAAATATTTGCTGTCCGCCGTCTGCTTTTCCGCTTGGTAGGCCGTCGCCGTTTCATAGGCGCGCCCCACGAGGTTGTTTGAGTTCGCGACCGCATCCATGGTCATTTTTGCGTTCTTGTCATTCAACGAGAAAGCCGAATCCACCACATGGCCTACCATCTTGAGCGATTCCGCCGCGCTGTTGGCAATGAGGGTTTGTCCCCGCTCCGCCAGAGTGAGCGAATCCCGGTTGACCTGCGATGCAAAGGCGAGCGAATCCCGATTCGCGCTCGCGATGCCCGAAATGGATTGCTGCGCCGCTGACAGCGCATCCCGCGCCGCCGAATTGGCCGCTTCGAGCGCCGCCATCACATTGGCATTGGCCCCGTTGACTGCCGTGCCGCTGACCTCCATGGCGCTTTTGATCGCGCCATAGTCGGATGCATTGACGGTCATGGTGTTGCCGTCGCCGGTAATGCCCTGCGACTGGTTATCGAGGGCTACGCGACGGTCGGTGTTTTCTGTTAGGTACGTCGTGCTGGAGCTTGAATTGCCCCCACCGAAAAGACCCATGCTTTACCCCTTGATCAGTTTGAGCGCGACCAAAATCGTGACGACTCCAGCAGCAATGCCAATCCATTGGCTCATGCTTTCCCGCGTCGCGCTACTGGTGATCGAACCCCCACCGAAGTTGACGTTCCAACCGGAGTTATCGTTTGTCGCGTCATTCTTGTTATTGCTGGATGCCGATGTGGCCGTGGAGCCTGCGGCAGCGCCCAACGCGCCTGCCGCAGCCGTCCAAGGGCTTGCGATCGATGCCGAGCCTAGCAGCTTTGACAGGACGGCACTGCCGCCTGCCGTTCCGCCCGCGCTGAATACGCCGTCTGCCCAATCCGACATGATTACTTCACCAGCTTGTAGAGCAGGACGCCAGTCAGCGCCAGCGCCGCGAGCATGACCAGCGGGTTTGCCGCCAGTGCGTTCGCGACTTGGCCCTGCCCCGGTACCACCTGACCGGTGGGAACCACGTTGCCGTAGTTGTCCACGTAGTACGACTGGCCGTTTTGCAGTTGTGGCGTGGCGTATTTTTTCATTGCCGCCGCCCGCACCACATCACCGATCAGGACTTCATACCACGCCGGACCGCTGTCCGCCGTGGTCGTTACGACTTCTCCGTCCATAGCCGCCCCCGGTTACAGGTTGCCGAGCATGTCGATATGTTCGATCTGCACGGTAATCACGTCAGCCGCGCTGACGGTCACGTTCCACTGCATAGACTGCGCGTCAGCAGTGACCAGCATGCCGGACATGTTGTTGTCCACGATGAAGTCGGCAACGTAGAGACCAGCCTGAGGAACCTTGTTGTTCTCCGTCTGGAAAAACTCGTTGATTGCTTTCGTCGAATCATGGATCACGAGGCCGTTCTTCTTGACTTCGAGTTCAGTCATGTTGGCGTTGAAGAAGCCCACGCGCTTGATGATGCTGCCACCGTCTTTGCCGTACGGAAGAGCAATCGGGAACTTGCCCGCAGCAGCCAGCGGCACGTTATAGCTTGTGATCTTAGCGATTGCGCCAAGCTTTTTCGGGCCGGACAGGACAGCCCAACTTTCCAGAGTCGGAGCGGTTGCGCCGGTAATGGTGACTTCCAGCGTGAACGAGCCTACGCCCTCCGCCGTGCCGATTGCGCCCAGAGACTGGCCGACTTCATCGCGGGCATAGATTTCCGTGAAATCCAGCACGAGATGGCTTGCGTCCGTCGCCATGCCGCGATACTTGTTGAGCGCATCGAGACGCGGGCCGGTCGTTTGCCAGATCGGTTTGCCGTTGAGCTTGACCTTCAGGTCGGTAATCATCGCCTTGGTGAAGGCGGTACCGCCAAGCGCCAGAATGATGCGCTCGTACGTCATGCCGAGCGGCAGCGCCAGCGTGGCCACGCCAGTGGCGACGACGTTGAAGAACGGGAGATTTTTAACGAGTTGCATGTGTGACCCCGCTTAGGCTGCGACGTTGAACACGATCTTGCGCGCAGCATCGACACGCGAAATCACAGCGATGGCTGCGACGGCGATCAAGGCGGTTTTCAGATATGCATTCATGTGTTTCTCCCTTAGAAAGAGTTTGTGACCAGTCGACGAAGATCGGATATGCGATGGACTACTGCCATCGTCGCCAGCACGATCAGGACTGTTTTCACGGTTTGGTTCATGGCTTGCGCCTCCTGTTGAAATTGCCCTTGCATCGTGCTTTTCTGGCCCCCAAAAAGCGAACAGCCCGCGCATTGCGCAGGCTGCTATTGCGTACCCCCTCAGAGACCCCCGTCTAAAACTTGATTTTTCCCCTCTCCAGTGGCTTTCCCGGCTCGAATCGGATGTATTGCAACGGCAACAGGCCGTCTAGATCGGCCTGCGGGATGCGTGTTTTCCGGCTCAGATAGGCCACATCGTCAGCACTCGACGACATGAAACACACGTACTGTTTCGCGTTGCCGAATGCCGTTTTGTCCGCTTCAGCCCACCGTTGAGAAATGCAGTAGATCGTGATGCCCCTCTTGAGACCCCGCCTGATGAGGATGCCCCACCCGTCCGGCGCTTTTGCTGTCGTGGTCACGTCCGCCAGTTCTTCTGCGACCACGACGCCACCCCCATGGAAACGCCCCCAATGGAAAGCGCAATGGCAGAAGAAATCGAACTCGGCTTTCAGGTTGGCGGATGCCACATAGGCGACCTTCATCTGCCCCGGCTTGTCCGCCAGCCGCACCAGTTCCGCCCGCTTCGTGACGCGCTGATAGCCGCGCAGCTTCGACCATTGATCTTCCGGATCCCACACGAATACGCGCCGGTCACTCCTGACCTGTCGTTCGGTATAGACCGATTTGCCGGTGCGCGACGTGCCAGAAATGACGATCAGAGTGCCGTCATCGGTTTTCATTGGCCGCCGCCTCCTTTTCCTTCGCTTCGCGCTCCGCCGCTGCCTTGCGTGCCGCATTGTCCGCCTTGATGGCCTTCGCCGTTTCCGCCGCCAGCGGCAGCGCCACGATTGCAAAGTTGATCTCCGGCCCCCACTTCTCGAATATGGCCCCAAGGGACAGGTTATATTTCGCCATCAACGGCCCCGTCACCTGCGCAAGCCGTTCCTGCTTATCCGGCGTGTAGATGCGCTCCAGCGATGGATACAGGGGGGCGAACAGCGACAGCCCGAACTGGATCAAGTCCCGCGCCTCGTCTGCCGGACTCATTGGCACCGTCCCTGATACCCCCCCTGCCCCGGCCCCCTCGCCGGTTCCTTCGACCGGCTCCGCCTCCAATACTTGGCCCTGAATTGCCGCCAGCGATTCCGCCCGCGCCTGATCCTCAGGAGCCGCCACAGCCGCGTTTTCTTGCTCTACCTGTTGCATTCCCTTCCCCCTTATCCGAAAAACGTTCCTGCGCCCGTTTTCGCGGGCTTGTCACCTGTTTGACCAGGCGCTTTTGGTTCGCCCTGTTTTGCTGCTGGCGGCGGAACCTGGGCAGCCGGCGCAGTAGCCGGAACAGGCGCACGCCGCGCCATTTCCTCCAGCCACTCCGCATGCTGCCCGGTTCCCTTCCGTGCGTACGGCGCACGCCCGCAGAAGTCGCACGAGTAGGAAAGCGTCTCGCGCTCATTCTCGAATACCACCACCGGCGCGTTATGGTCGTGCGATTCGCACCGCTGGCCCTCGCACGGCATCAGTCCCTTGCGCGTCTTAGCCATGTTTCAGTCTCCCCAATGCCTTTTCATTGAACTGCTGGCGCACTTCGACATGCTCGCCGTTTTGCACGCCACTGATGTACACCGTCACCATGTCGCCGTCGATGGCTTCGACCACTCCCGCCATCCCGGCGAGCTTGCCCGTATTGACGCGTACGGTTTCGTTTACCCGCACCTGATCCCCTTTTTTCACCGCATCACCCTTTGAAGTTCATCCCACTTGAGATGTACTGCCAGCCGTCGCATAAAGCCCCGCACGGCTGCTGGCAGCAGAAAGCCGTACTGTTTCAGTAGCGCGATGGCTTCGCGCTCCAATTCCTTTGATTCATCCATGCCCACCCCTTCGCGCAGCGAATTTTTCAGTTTTTTTCTCGATCTCTTTTGCCGTTCGCCGGATTTCCGGCCAATCGACCCACATCGGCGGGCGGAAATTCTTGTTTTTGACCTCATCCGACAGCGCCCGCGTTGCCAACCACATGCGCAATCCGACCGCTTCATGGTCAATCTGCGTACAGTTATTTACACCAGTCCAAGGGACGGCAACGACTCCGGCGCCATCGACAGCAGTCCATTGGTAACGAACGGACTCATACACAGCGCGTCCGTCACCGGCAGCGAAAACACCACATGGCCGTCGATCCTCATAACTACCGTATCGACCTTCGATAACCGTAAGGCGCGTAGCAAGCTGAACCGCCGCATTTCGGCCAACCGTCGCACCGCCTTGCGCCCGCAGGTAATCCGCCCACGACGCCTGTTTTGCAATCTCATCACTGCCCTCGATTTTCTGGACGGCCCGCCATGCCGCCTTGATGGTTTCCGGCGCATGGCGCACCGTCTCTTCCTTGATGCGGCGTAGTTCGCGCCACACGCCGACAGGAGCGCCGCCAAGCTGCTGAAACTGGCGAATGCCCCAAATTTGCGCCCAGTACGTCACGCGCTCCGCAAGCGAAATCTCGCCCTTGTCGAACATATCCTCTGCGCGCACCGTTTCGCCGTCCCGCGTCCTGTAGTCGCCGACGTGCGCGCCGTCGATGTTCTTCGCGATGTACTTCGCGATGTAGCCCGCCGCCGTTCCCCTGCCCGGCTCGATCTTGACCAGCTTCACGCGGTTTTCCTGCGCGCCCGGCTCGTCGCCATCCTCCGCCAGCGCATAGGCGCGCACGGTCTTTTCCATTGCCGCCTGATGCTCCGGCGCGACGAACAGCAGCAGATGCCAATGCGGGCACCCATCGGTGTGCGGCTCCGCGATCCGGAAGCCGTAAGGTTGAATCCCGAGCTTGTCCAATGCCGAACGAATCAGCGCCCACATATGGACTAGGTACTCTTGGGCCTCTTTCGGGGAAAAACCGCCGTATCGCTCGTTTTCGCCACCTACAGCGTGATATTTGGACGGGCATGTGACCGTCCAGAACATGCCGACGTGTCCAAGGTCTTGGGCGATTTCCTCGAAGCCCCTGATGCGCGTCATCAGTTCGCCGCGCCGGAGCGTCTTGTTTGCCATGCCGAGGTCAGCCAGTTGCGCGACCGTGTAGGTCTGGCCGAACTCGTTTTTCATCTCCCGGCTGTCCAGCAGCCGCGCGTTCTGCCGGTTGCGCTCGCGCTGGCGCATGGCGCTTTCGTCACTGATGTACAGGCCGGTTTTCGCGCCGACGAAACCCAACTTGATGGCCGTATGCTCGAAGCGGCGCGCATGGGCCTTGCGGATTGACCGGAGCCACCACGCTTTGTCCGTCGCCCTGGCGATCTTTTCACGCGGTTCAGCGCCTACAGGCTGCGCCACTTCCATGCGATCGCAGAAAGCACCAATGGCGTCCAGCACCAGCGCATCGAGCTTGTAACGCTGGCAGTACGAGTAGCACTCACGCGCCGCCGCGTCCGCCGCCTGATAGATGGCCGCTTCGTCCGCATCGAGCGGCAGCGGCCCCGGCTCGCTTTGCACCTCATGGACAATTTCCCATTTCCGGCGATGCTTCTCGAATCCGTCTCGAGCGAACATGGCCGACAATGCGCGGCCCATGCGACGGGGAAGCCCCGTAATGTAGGGAGACTGCATCATGCAGCTACGAACACGCCGACGAGGACGCCAAGGAAGAAGGCACCGACCAATGCAAATTCGGTCATTGCAGCGCCCCTGATGCCGCGATGCCGTCAAAGCTGTGACCAGCCAGCGCCCCGGCCTTCACCGGCATTGCGCCGCCCTGCGCGCACTTCAGGAGGATTTCCAGCGACTTAAGCAGCCGCCGCACCTCGCAATGGATTTTGCCGCGTTCCATGGCGTCCAGATCACGGAGAGCGCCCTTCCCCTTCTTCGGATCAAGCCCGGCCATGTGGCAAACCAGCATGCGTGTTTTCTCGTCCAGACGGTTCCAGTGCGCGGCGCGCACGGCCTCTCGATCTGTATTGAGCAAAGAAAACGCGGCCTCAATGGCCGCGTTGCCGGTTGCGTGGGACAGTGCGTCCGCCTCTTCCTTGGAAGCGATGCCCATGGATTACCCCTTGAGCGGTACGGACTGCCAATCGAATGAACCATACAGCGAGCGCATGAACTTGCGGGCATGCTCCGCCGCTTCGAGGTCTGCCAGCGGCAGCGCCTTTTCGGGTTTCGGTGTTACGGAAATTACGTGGAAATCGGTTGTCGCGTCAGCCAGATATAGGCCGGTTGCGGCGCAGCGCAAAGCGTGGTTGTCTGTTGCTTTTTTGTTACTTGTTGTAACTGCCATGATGCCCCCTTGGTCTGCTTTTCCTTGGTCTGGGAAGCCGTCCGGCAACTGTGGCAACAGACCCGACCAAGGGAATTTTTGAAGGAATTACCGGACGGCAAGACGGAATATAGGTCAGTACCTAAGGACTAGTCAAGCATCTATGTCCTAGTTGCACGTCTCTTGACTATGGACTACTCTTCGGCTTATCCCAAGTCAACACTTGGGCATTCCATTGACCAAGGGAATCCACATGAAACCGTCTGAATACCTCGACGCCGCCCGCGTCGCTCTCGGCGCACCGTCCGATTACGCGCTGCAAAAGCCGCTTTTGCTGTCAAAGCAGCAGATTGGCCGATATCGGAAAAACCTCGATTTCTTCAGTGATGAAGTGTGCGTTCGTATTGCCGCCGTGCTTGGAAAAGAGCCCGCCCTTGTGATGCTCGACATGCATCGGGAACGCTCTAAAGAAAGGTCGCCGTCTCCTGAAGTTCAGGCTGCTTGGACGCTGATGTTGGAAAAATTTTCCATGGGTTTTGAAGTCCTCATGTCATGCGTGAACCCGCGTGGAACAAGGCTTTCCGCGTGATGACATGAGGTAAAGGTTCGCACCGGCTAAATGCAAATTATGCGAATAAATGATGTAGAACCCTAATTAAAATGCCGCGATTCCCCCAAATAGAAATGTCCATATTGCAGTTGGATCATGCTGAAAAGTCGTTCCGGCCGAATTCCCTGTTCATGCTCGTCTGGTTGGCACCGCCACCGGATTCAGGAGGAAAAATGCCAGCGCTGGCAGCATCACCAGCGCGCCGAGTACGTTCGATATGAACATGAAGCCAAGCAGCAAGCCCATGTCGGCCTGGAACTTGATGGGTGAGAAAACCCAGGTCATGACTGCGAGCCCGAGCGTGACTCCGGTGAGCATGACGACCGTGCCGGTAAAGCGCAGAGCTTCCGCATACGCGCGCCGGAGCGGCACTCCGGCACGCAATTGCGGCAGCATCACGCTCAGCACATAAAGCGCGTAGTCCATGCCGATTCCAACGCCTAGCGCAATGACCGGCAAGGTCCCGACCTTCACACCGATACCCATCCCTGCCATCAGCGCTTTGCACAGCATCGAGGTCAGGACCAGCGGGAGGATCGCCACGACAACAGCCCGCCAGGATCGAAACGTGATGAAACACAGTACGGCCACCGCACCGTACACCCAGAGCAGCATGTCGCGCGACGCCTCGCGCACCACGATATTCGTTGCCGCTTCGATGCCGGCATTGCCGGCGGCAAGGAGGAACCGCATATCCCTGGTGTTATTCGCGGCCGCGAAGTGCTCGACTGCCTGCACGGTTTCGCTCAAGGTGACGGCCCTGTGGTCTTTCAGGAAGACGAATATCGGCAACAGGCTGCAGTTCTGGTTGAGAAGTTCACGCGGCGCTATGGTGGTCACGGCATTGAGCATGCTTTGGTTGGGCACCAGGTCGTACCATGCGAAATGCCCTTCGTTCATGCCGACGATCACACGCTTGCTCAGGTTCGCCAGCGACATCGTGCTCTCGACGCCGGGCAGCTGCTGCAGTTGCTGCTCGAGCCGGTCGATGGCCGATTGAACATCGTACGTCGCGCACTGGTTCTCCGGCGTCTGGACCATGACGATCAGCACATCCGAACTGGCGGCGTAATTGGCAGCGACGAAGGCGTTGTCCCTGTTGTAGCGCGAATCCGGGCGCAGTTCCGGTGCCCCCGGATCGAGATCGCCTGTCTGCAGATGCTGGCTCGCGATGAAGCTGGCGGCAGCCAGCACGGCCGCCAGCAGCACGGTCGACCAGGCCCAGCGGGCCTCGGTGAAGGGGCCCGGCTGCAATTCGATGCGGCCTTGCCGCGCATCCGCCTTCGGGCTGCGGAACGCGGCGGTCCGGCTCACGCCGGTAAAGCTCAGCATTACCGGCAGCAGCATGAGATTGGTCAATACCAGCACGGCCACGCCGAGGCTGGCGGTGACGGCAAGATCCTGGATTGCCTTGATCTCGATCGTCATCAGCACCGCGAATCCGATCGCGTCGCACAGCAGCGCCGCGAGACCTGTGAGGAACAGGCGGCGGAAGGTATGGCGCGCCGCCACCAGCTTGTGCGTGCCGCGCCCGATGTCCCGCATGACGTCGTTCATTACCTGCGTGCCGTGGCCCGTGCCGATGGCAAACACGAGGAACGGGACCAGCATGGAATACGGGTCGAGCGCGAATCCGAGCAAGGGCAGCATCCCGAGTTGCCATATCACGGCGACCAGCGAGCAAAGCATCACCAGCAGCGTGCAGCGGACGCAGCGCGTGTACCAGAACACCGTAGCCGCGCAAATTGCCACGGCGAGCGCAAAGAAGGCGATCACGGCCTTTGCGCCGTCGATGAGGTCGCCGACCAATTTGGCAAAGCCGGTGACACGGATCTCGATGTCGTCGCTCCGGTACTTGGCGCGGAGATCTTCAAGCGCATCCGACAGTTTGCCGTAGTCCAGCGTGCCGCCCGTTGCCGGATCGCGTTCGAGCAGGGGCACGTGCAGCACGCTGGAACGGTAGTTGGATGCGACCAGCTGGCCGACCTCGCCGGATCGCTCGACGTTGTCGCGCACCCGCGCGACGCTTTTCGCGCCGCCGTCGTAATCGTCAGGAATGACCGTGCCGCCGTCCAGACCGTCTTCGGTTGCGGCAATCCAGCGTGTGTTCGGCGTCCACAAGGATTTCATGAACGTGCGGTCCACGACGGGCATCAGCAGTACTTCATCGTTCAGCCGGCGCAGCGTTTCGAGATAGGCGGCGTCGAATATCGTCCCCTCCTTTGCCTCCACCACGATCGTCACCCGGTTGCCGAGCCCTTTGAGGTCGTCGTGATGGGCAAGGAAATTGACGATATAGGGATGGTGCGCCGGAATCATGCTTTCGAAACTGGTGTTCATGCGCAGCTTCGGCAGCTGCCAGGCCATGGCCAGCGTCACGAGTACACAGAAAAGGACGACCCAGCGGCGGTGATTGAAAAGTGCGCGTTCGATCAGTGTTCCCGAACGCAGGTCGAAATCGTTGAGGCTGCGGATGATCGCGAACGGTTGGCCGGACTCGATCTTCATTTCGGTACCTCGACTGCCGGGCTTGCGCCCGCCGGCCTGGAGGGTTCAATGCGTGCGACGCCGCGCATGCTGGTCAGGACCCAGGCGCCGTCCGGGGCGCGTGCTACCGAGGTATAGGGCGCAGGGGCGATACCGGATATCGCCTGCAAGCCCCCTGCCCGCTGCCGGATCGTGAATACCTGACCGGCATGATTGGCGAAGACGGCCTCGCTGCCGGAAAGCGCAAGGCCCGTGCTGAACGATGCCTGAGAAGGCGAATCGATCCGCGTCCACGCCCTGCCCTCGTCCGCGCTGTAAAACAGATTGCCGCGCAATCCATAGAGATACAGGCCGCCGCCCGGCAGTGGAACGATCCCGAAGTAGCTGCCCTTGTACGGCGTCGCGACACTGTTGAATCGCCGCCCGCCATCCGTCGAGCGCAGCAGCAGTCCCTGCTCGCCGGCGATGAACAGCGATGCACCGATTCGGGCCATGCCGTACAGATGCAGGCCGTTCGGATTGTCGAGATGTTCCATCCACGGGTTCCAACGCTTGCCGCCGTCCTCCGTGCGGAAGATCAGGCCGTAAGCGCCGACGGCAAATCCGTTCCGCTCGTCCGTAAACAGGACGTCGAAGAATGGCTTGTCCGCACCATCCTGCTGCATCTGCCGGGCGGCGGCAGCCAGTCCCTGCGAGCGGGCGCCGGCAATTTCCCCGGTGTACTTTTCAACCGCGAGGCGCGCAGCCCGCATGCCGTCGAGCTGCGTGGTCCAACTCCTGCCGCCATCGTCAGTGCACAGCACGACGCCGGAATGCCCGACCGCCCAACCGGTTTTCGGTGAAACGAAGAATGCCTTGACGAGCGTCACGCTGACCGGGGTTGGCGATTGCGTCCAGTTCCGGCCATCGTCGTCCGACAGCAGGACGAGGCCGCGCTCGCCGACGGCGACGAGGCGCTTGCCTGCGACGGCGACATGAAGCAGCGCCGCCTGTCCCGCACGCTGTACGGCCGGTGCGGGCCGCTCCCAGGCCGCTTGCGCGGCATGCGCGACGCTTGGCGGAACGAGCAAGACCATCTGCAGTAAACCGGTCAGGACGCCGGCCTTGATTCGATTCAACATGGTATTGCTCCGTTCGGGGGCGCCACCATGCGCAGCGGAACCGCGGAGCGATCCATGTCAGCGTGCGCCGGATCCCGCCAGTGCTTCAGGCGCAAAATAGGTGTCCGGCTTTTTGGTCACGGTCTTGAACGGCTCGACCATGATGAAGTTGCTGACGTAGCTGCCGTCCAGCATGTTGTAATGCACTTCGCCGGCCCATCCCTGCCCCGGATCGCCGGCGGCGAACGGCACATTCTCGGAATAGCGCCATAACCGCCCTTGTGCGTCATAGGCTTCGGCGAGCATCACGCCCCAGGTGTCTTCGTCCAGATAGAAACGGCGCTTCTGGAAGACATGGCGCTTGCCGTTGGCCACATTCGCCTCCACCACCCATACGCGGTGCAGTTCCCAGCGCGCGACGTCGGGATTGACGAAATTCGGCGTCAGTGCCTGGGAGTCCTGCGCAAGGAATTGCTTGTTCCGGTTATAGGGAATGTAGATTTCCTTCTTGCCGAGAAGCTTCCATTCATACCGGTCGAGCGCGCCATTGAACATGTTCACTTCATCGAAATTGATCGCGCCGGAAGCGGAGAAATTGGGCGTGTCGTAGCCGATGCCCGGCGCCCTTCGCACGCGGCGTTGGCCGACCAGGTATTGCCACGCCTGCCGGCCGACGCCCACCTGGTCGACCGGCTCCCGGACCAGCACCTGTTCACCTGCCTTGAATGCCGGCGCCGTCTGCAGGGTGCGTATCAGGCTTAACGTACCGTCGAACTTTTCCAGGCTCCCTTCATGGTCGTAATACGGCAGCTGGCGCTCTGAAACCGCTTCGCTGGCCAGGACGCGCTTGCCCTCCGGGCTCACCAGCCATACGCGGAACTGGAAGCGCGATGCGCTGCCGGCGTACGCGAGCAGATGGTTCCACATCGCCTCTGCGCCACTCTTCGGGATCGGGAACGGAATGCCGCCATACACGTTCGAGATCGACATGCCGCCTTGCGTTACCCTGGCCGAGGTCGCATTGCGGAATGTATTGTCGTACACCCACTGCGGCGCGGCGGCAGTCCGCTGCGTCTTGTAAATATCGATGCGATAGTCCTGGTACTTCTTGAACATCGCCAGCGTTCCCTCGGCGAGCTTGTCTGCGTATTGCGACAGGTTGGCAGAGGTAATGCTCGCGATCGGCTTGTCGGTGAACAGGTTCCCGGAAACCTCGCCGGGTTTCGGCACCTTCGTCAGCCCGCCTTCCCAGGGGGGAATCGTCCCGGCGGCATTGCCCGCCCTCTCGGCGCCCAGCGGCGTGAGCGTCGTCTTGAGTTTTACCGCTTCTTCGGCAGTAACTGCCGCCGCAGTGCCTGAGCCCGCCAGCCATGCCGCAATGAGAGCGGCGCGCGAAACGCGATTCAACATGATGCCCTCGTCCTCAGAAAGTGCGCTGTGCGCTGAATGCAAAGAAACTGCGGTCGGCCAGCGTCGGCCCGAAGGAAAATGCCGTGCCGGATGGTGTCGCTGCCTGCGTGGTTATCGGCGTCGCCGTTCCTGTGAAGTGCACATAGCTCAGGCCGAATTTCCACTGCTTCTGGTACTCGGCGTTGATGCCGACGGTGATGTCGCCGCCGTGGTAGACGCTGAACTGCGGTATCACGGACGAGCGCCCCGACACCCCGTAGCCGAAGCCGACCGGCACAGTCAGATCGAGGCCAGGCAAGGCCTGGTAGTACGCCGGTTCGAATACCAGCCGGATCGCGGTGGCATCGCGTGTGCTGTTCGGATCGAGCAGCTCCGGATGACGCGTGACGCTCAGGCGGCGGTTCCATGCAAGTTCGACGGTCAGCGAGCCGCCATCCCACAAGCCGGTACGCGGCAGCGCATAAATCGCCGATACCTGCAGATGCGCCGATTTGCCGACGGGGTAGAGCGTATCGGCATGATTGTCGACGACCTGCCCCGGCAAGACGGGTACCACGCTCACGACCAGCGGCATGTCATGCCGCACCGATGCCTCGCCTGCTACATTCAGATCCCCGAACGCGGTGCTGGCGCTGGCGCCGATGGTCTTGATCCCCTCGTGGTACACCAGCGTATACGTGCCCACCTGGCCGGTCAGCGGGTTGAACGCTGGGGGATTGACCACGCCGACACCGGGTACGAAAGATGGCTGCACATGGACGATGGGATTCTTGTCATGTGAACGGGTGGCATAGAAACCGAACTCCGCATCGATGCCTGCCGGACGCCAGCGCAGCTGTGCTCCGAATTGCCCTGAATTGGCTGCTTCCCTGTCCCCGCTCCGCAGCAAGGCCTGCGGCCCTCCTCCCGGAACAAGCGGCGCACCGGCCAGGATGCGTTGTCCTCCGTCGTCGAGAAAATCGGCCACGGAGAGATAGCTGCCGGCGCCAGGCAAGCGGTTCTTGCGCCACTCGAACTGATAGTAGCCGCCGGCGCTCAGCGAGGGCGACAATTGCACCTGACCGGACAGCTGGCTCACCGGCCGGACGACCTCCTTGACCTGGGATGAAGGCACCTGCAACGCCTTGATCGCATCGATCGGGCCTTGTGTTCCGGCGATGCCGTTGTTGCCGAAGTACAGGCTCTCGCCGTACAGCAACGAGTGCCGGCCCAGGTGTACATTGGCCAGACGCCCCTCCCCCAGATCCCCTTGGCCGAAGACGAAGGCATCAAGGACTTCCGCGCGCCCGCCATGGAGGTCCGCTGTGGCAGGATCGAATGCATTGTTGGAAAAGGTGTTCGCGGTCAGGGGCGAATTGTTGCGGTTCGAGCGCCGGTACAGCCCATCATGCCATGCGGCGCCACTCAGGCGCGCCCCGGCACTCCTGTAGGTGAGATCCAGTTCCGACAGGAGGTCAGCCCGGTTCGATACGAGGCCCCGCCGAAAATTGAGGTTGCCGTCATCGCCGTTCGGATTGGCGGCACCGACGGTTTCGCCGGCCGGGCCCTGGGCGCGATAGGCGGCGCTGTACTTGATCGTGTTGTCCCAGCGGACCTTGAGATCGGTTCCGGTATCGAATTCGAACGCCTGGACCGCCTGACCGGCCAGAAGCAGGCCCACCGCAATGCAAACTTGTTTCAGGCGCGGCGCCCTGTTTCCTGCCTGGTCGAATCCAGTCATGCATGCCTCCCACCCCTTATTATTTATTGCTGACTATACATTGACGTAAGGTACGCCGATACCTCCTGTATGGCGCGCGCCACGCGTGTTGATTTGTGCCTTGGGGGGCAAGGCAAGTGATTCGTGCAAGATCGTTTCGAGTTTCGGTCGTCGTGCAACACGGTGCGGTCAGGACGCCATGTGAAGCCGAACGTCTTACGGCAGCATTAATCCCGTCTAATTCTCAGCATTCCGAAACCCGAGGATCGGGAAGCGCGGCAGACCGCATCAGTAATGGCGTATCTGCCTTAAATATCAGAAATGGGAAATTCTCACAATCGACTTTCGAATTCGTATATAAGTTGTTGAAATAAAAAGATAAATGATCTGATGCGGAGCTTCCGGCGCAGTTTCTCGTGTGGAGGTTTGCTATGAGGAAGCGTGCGTAATCATTTGATTTATAAGGTTTAGTGTTGCGTCGATCACTTCCGTGTTGTGCCCTCTGTACTTCCCATTCCACCTGGCGCTGCTGTGGGGAGATCATCGTGCATCTTCTGACGGGGCGTTCCTTGAATTCGCATAGGCAAGGTACTGTTTTGATGTGTAAACCGACCTGCCTCAACCTCGTGTATTAATTTAATAATTGAAGATAAATAATTGATTTAAAAAGAAAAATTCTCTGAGAATGTCACCCCGATCAGACGCATTCGCAAAATCCCACGTGAATTTTCAGGCCTCCACCAAGACTGCCACCGGCAACAGTTCCAACGCCTCCGAAAGCATCAATCTCCCGCCGTGGATCCGAACCCTTGAGCCGGTATAGATATCCATCCAGGTCGAATCTGCAGTCGACGGCCACAGCACAGCCGTATCCTGCCAGCGCGTTGCAGGCACAATCGGCGCACCATCTTGCGCGAGGATGTGAACCGGCAGATGCGTCGTCACTACGATTGCCGACCGCTCCGGCAAGCGGCGGGCGAAAGCGACAGAGTGGTCGGCCAACGCACCATCTGATTGCAGCGGCACATATTCGCCGCGCGCGAACAGTTCCGGATCCTGTGCGCGCAGTTGCAGGGTATGCCGGATCAGATGCTGCTTGATCCGGCCGTCCTGCCAGCCTTCGATGCCGGCGATAGGTTGCGTTGCGGTTTGCAGCGCCTGCATCCGGGCGGGGTAGTCCACCGGCCGCCGGTTGTCAGGGTCGACCAGGCTGAAGTCCCAGAAATCCGTACCCTGGTACAGGTCGGGAACACCCGGGCATGTCATGCGCAGGACGCTTTGCGCAAGGCTGTTCACCACGCCGGGCGCGGTGAGCCGGGCCACCCATGACGTCAGCTCCACCAGGAACCGGCTGTCCGGCGGGGCGTCGAGAATGCCAAAAAGAAAACGGCGGCAGGCGGCCTCGTATTCCTCGTTCGGCATCACCCAGTCGCTGACCTGCTTGGCTTCGCGCAGCGCCTTGGTTTGCCATTTTTCCAGCCGCTCCACAAATTGGCGGACGCCGTCGCGGTCTTTCGGATCGAGGCCGATCGGCCAGGCGCCAACCAGCATCTGGTACAGCATCAGTTCGTCCGCCGGCTGGGGCGCCATGGAGGGAGCGCTGCCGCCCTCGCCCGCCACTTCGCTCCGGTGCGGCGCGTTCAGGTCCATCCAGGCGTGGATGGCCGTATTCCATTCACCGGGTATTTCGCTCAGGACCGCGAGGCGGGCGCGGACGTCTTCGCCCCGCTTGTGGTCGTGGGTTGCGGTCGCGAGCATGGAGTTCGGGAAACGCTCGGCGCGTTCCCGGTTGGCTTCGTGGAATTCCCGCACGCTGCAGGCGAACTGGCTTGGATCGGAGCCGACTTCATTGCGGGAGAGCAGCCGTCCGTAGCGGTAGAAGGCGGTATCTTCGACGGATTTGGCGGCCAGCGGCGGCGTCAGTTGCTGGAAGCGCGTAATTGCGCGCTGATGCAGGTGGCGGATGCGCGGATTGGCGGCGTCGCGTGGGGCATCGCCGCCCAGCCAATGCGCGACCACGTCGAGCAGGGCGGCTTCTGTCCGATCCACGCTCTGGCGGGCCTGTTCCAGCGCCCGCTCGATGACCTGTTCGTCGAGTTCGTCGCGGCCGTTGGCGTCGGCGTAAGTGCGGTAGACCGGAAAATGCACCAACAATTCGCCGAACACGCGGCGGATCGCGCCGAGGGAAAAGTCGCGGGTGCGCAGGTCGGTCCGGGCGACGGCATGCAGGGCGCGTGCCGCGGCTTCGAATTCTCCGGCAAGATTGTTCGTGAGGAGCTGGCGGCGCGCCTGGCGAACCTCGGCCTGGAAATCCTGGTCATGTCCGGTCAGCTCGCGCCACATTGCCGACAGCGGCACCTCGCCCGCCGGATCGTGCAGCAGCGCGCCGACGCGGTCCATGAAGTCGTAGCCGCTGGTGCCGTCGATCTCCCAGTTTTGTCGCAGGTGCTCGCCGTGGGCGAGGATTTTCTCCACGACGACGTAGGCCGGGGCCGGCGGTAATTCCGGCGGGCGCTGCGAACTCAGCGCCTGCAGCCGCCGGCGCAGCTTGCGGCAATAGGCGCCGGGATCGGCCAGGCCGTCGATGTGGTCGACGCGCACGCCGTCGATCAGTCCTTCTGTATACAAACGGAAGATGGTGGCATGGGTGGCCTCGAACACGTCGTCCTGCTCGACGCGCACGCCGGCAAGGTCGGTGACTTCGAAGAAGCGCCGCCAGTTGATGCCGTCGGCCGCGCAGCGCCACCACGCGAGGCGGTAGTGCTGGTGTTCCAGCAGCGCATGCAGGGCGTCCATCCCTTGTGGCGTCGCGGCGGAAAATGCCGCGAGTGCGGTATCGATATCCGCCTTGCCTTCGGCGCTCAGGCCCAGTTCCCGCAGCAGGCCGAAGCCGATGTTGGCATTTTGCTGGGTGATGTCGCCGCCCTCGCCTGTCTTTTCTTCGAAAGTCGCAATCGCTGCCGCCAGCCGGTCGGAACCGGCCGCCCGCAGGATGCTTGCATAGCCGGACGGCGAGACCGGGAAGCGGTGGCTGTAATAGGCGACGAAGAACTTGCCCCGCGTCTCCTCGTACTGAAGCCGGATTTCGCCTGCGGCCAGCGATTCGCCATAGGTCTTGCCGAGGAACGGCGCCATCACCTTGCCGCGCAGCGTTTCGTCGGCGGGGTTCCAGTCGATGTCGAACCAGCGAGCGTACGGGCTGCCTTCGCCCCATTCCAGTACGTGCTGCCACCACGGGTTTTCCGGGCCGACGCCCATGTGGTTGGGCACGATGTCGAGGATGAGGCCCATGCCGGCCTCGCGGATGCGCGCCACCAGGTGGCGGAATCCCTCCTCCCCGCCGAGTTCGGGATTGATGCGCGTCGGATCGACGATGTCGTAGCCGTGGGTGGAGCCGCTGCGGGCGGTCAGGATTGGCGACGAGTAGATATGGCTGATGCCGAGCGTCGCATAGTACGGCACGACCTCGGCGGCCTGGTCGAAATTGAAATCCTTGTGCAACTGCAATCGTGCGGTTGCGCGCGGTATGGACATCAGGCGCTCCCCTTGAAAGACCTTGACTGCTTCATGACGGCGAGACGCTGCTTCACCGCGTCGTCCTCCAGCACCTTATCTACCGGCTGGGCCAGTCGCCGTCGCCAGTTGGGATGCGTGTCGATGGTGCCCGGCAGGTTCGGCGCTTCGGTCAATGCGAGTGCATCCTCGATCTGCAGCATCGCCAACGGTGCTGGCGTGGCCGAGATGAAACGGGTTGCAGCGTCCACGGCCGGCACGCCGTCTTCGCGCGCCGGCATCGGGCCATGCGCGCATCCTGCTTCGGACATGGCGCGCCACAAGGCCGCGCGCTCGTGCACACGCTCCTGCCGCGCATCGCCCTCGGTCTGGCCGGGCATCAGCAGGTCCAGCTTCTTGCGCCAGTCGATGTCGCGCTCCTGCCACCAGCCGGCGATCGTCGGCAGGTCATGCGTGGTCGTGGTGGCGATGGCATGGCCGGGCCATTCGTCCGGACGGAAGAAGCGCCCCCCGTGCTGCTGGAACAGGAGGACGCGAATGCCGAGCAGGCCGGCGTCCGACAGCAGCGTGTCGAAGCCCTCCGGCACCGTGCCAAGATCTTCGCCGATGACGATGGCGCGATTGCGCCAGGATTCCAGCGCGATCAGGCGCAGCAGGTCGTGCAGAGGATATTGCAGGTAGGCGCCGTGCTCGGGCGATGCGCCGCTGGGCACCAGCCACAGCCGGTTCAGGCCGAGCACATGGTCGATACGCGCGCCGCCTGCGTAGGCGAAGATGGCGCGCAGCATCTCGATGTAGGCGCCGAAACCCTTCGCCTTCATTGCGTGCGGGGAGAAAGCGCCCAGGCCCCAGCTCTGGCCGCGGGTATTGAGCACATCCGGCGGCGCACCCACCGACAGGCCGTTGATGATCTCCGCCTGCCGGCTCCACGCCTGGCTGCCGTCGTTGTCGGCGCCGACGGCGAGGTCGGTGATGAGGCCGACCGGCATCCCGGCTGCGCGCGCGGCCTGCTGTGCACCCGCCAATCCGCGTGCCGCCTGCCATTGGAGGAAGGCGTGGAAGCCGACGTCGACGGAATGATGTCGCGCGAAATCTTCGACCGCGGCGCCGCGCGGGGTGCGCAACCCTTCCGTCCATGTTCTCCAGTCGCTGCTTTCGCCATTGGCGAGCTGCCACGCGTGCAGGGCCTCGAAACGCGCATGGTTCTCCAGCGCCCAGCCGCCGCGCTGGCGGAACGCATCGAAATCGCTGTTTCCGCCCGATGCGAGCATGCGGTCATACAGGCGGCGCAGCAATGCCAGGCGCAATTGCGCCGCCACCGGCCAGTCGACCAGCTCCTCCTTTTCCGGCACCGCGAATCTGGCAGCGGCGTCGTTGCCCAGCGCGTCGAGTTCGACGCGCATCGCTTCCGGTCCGAGCACATCGGCCGGATCAATGTGCAAGGCATTCAGGAACAGCCGGCTGGACGGGCCGTACGGACTGAAGCGGTGCACGTCCGCGCTGAACATTGCATGCACCGGACTGATCGCCACAGCGGACGCGCCCTGTTCGGCCGCAGCGCGCACCAGGGTGGACAGCGCCGTGAAATCGCCGATGCCGCCGTCGCCCTCGCGGCGCAACGAATAGAGCTGCACGCCGAGTCCCCACAGGCGCGCGCCAATGTTGGCCTGGCCGTTCGCGGCGTGCGAGTCCTCGACGCCGAAGCATCTTTTCGGTGCGACGGCCAATGTTGTCATTGCATCGCCGATATGGAGGTGGTGGTATCCGTAGTGCTCGACCGGCGGCAGTTCGATGCCTTGCGAAATGTCGGCAGGAAGTCGGCCGTCCAGGGAATCGCCGCCTTCCAGTTGGATGCGGTAGGGCATGCCCGCATACCGCTTGACGGCGGGCAGCCGCAGCGGCTGGCCGATGGTACCGGTCACGAGCGGCGGCAGATTGTCCGTGCTGTCGAGCATCGCAACGCGTGCCATGCTGTCGCGGCACTGTGCCTCGTTTGAACAAGGGAAACCCAGCGCCTCGAGTATGCGGCCCAAGGCGTCGGGCGCGACCGTCATCGGCTGTCCGAAGGCATTGGTCCAGTGCTGCGCAAGGCCGGCGGCCTGCGCGAGTTTCAAAATGTGTTCATCCATCATTCGGAAGGCTCCAGTACTGCAAGAAAGGCGCGGGCAGGCAATTCGCCCAATTCACCGTTATGGACGGCATCCTCCACGCCGTCCGTGGCGAAGAGCAAGGTTCCGCCCTGCCCGTCCGCAAGCTTGTCGTAAGAGATAGGCACCGGCGCAGCCGCCAGGTTCACTGCCAGCATCAGCACGCGGCCGTCCGACATCCGCCAGCGCGCCTTGACGGCCATTGGCCCGAGAACATCGGCACCGGCGGCTGCGGCGCCCTCAAGGCGGGGCACGATATGCGTGCGGCGGATGGCCAGCAGGGCCTTGATCCAGTCGGCCCATACATGCGAGATTTCGGGATCCGGCCGAGGTATGGAGCGCTGGAAGGTCTGCTCTGCATTCGGGTCGGGAATCTGCTCGCGCCGTGCGGGATCGGAGAATGCGGCGAAGCGCGCGAATTCCTGGCGCCGGCCGTTGCGAACCGCATCGGCCAATTCCTGATTGAGATGGCTGGTGAAATACAAGAATGGATGTGTCGCGCCGAACTCTTCCCCCATGAACAGCAGCGGAATGTGCGGCGACAGCAGTTGCAGCGCGGTGGCGGCGCGCAGCGCATGCGGATCGGCCATCGTTGTCAGCCGTTCTCCGAAAGCGCGATTGCCGACCTGGTCATGGTTCTGCAGGAAGAAGACAAAGGATGTCGGCGGAAGATGCGCGCTCGGCTCGCCGCGCGGGCGGCTGCCGGGATAGAGCGATGCCTCGCCCTGGTAGATGAAACCTTCCGTCAGGCCGCGCGCCAGTTTTTCCGCCGCCTGACTTTTGTAGCCGGCGTAATAGCCTTCGCGCTCACCGGTCAGCATCACATGCATGATGTGGTGCATATCGTCATTCCATTGCGCATCGAACAGGCGTTGCGGCGAACGTGCCAGCAGGCTCGCCGAATTGTCGTCGTTCTCGAGCACCAGATGGACGTGGCGGCCGGCCGGTACGGCGGCACGCACGCGCTGCGCCATCTCGACCAGCCAGTCCTTTTCGCTGATCGCATGCACGGCGTCCAGGCGCAGGCCGTCGAAGCGGAATTCGGTCAGCCAGTAGATTGCGTTTTCGGTAAAGAAGTCGCGCACCTGGCGGCGCCGGAAATCGATCGCCTGGCCCCAGGGCGTGTGGACGTCGTCGCGGAAGAAGTCGCCCGCATAGGCACCGAGATAATTCCCGTCCGGCCCGAAATGGTTGTAGACGACGTCGAGGAAAACCATCATCCCCAGCCCGTGCGCGGTGTCGACCAGCGCCTTCAGCTGGTCGGGTGTGCCGTAGGCAGCGTCGGGCGCGTACGGCAGCACGCCGTCGTAGCCCCAGTTGCGTGGCCCCGGGAAGTCGGCGACCGGCATCAGCTCGACGGCGGTAACGCCGAGGTCCCTGAGCGCCGGTAAGGCACGCGTCACGCCGTCGAAGCCGCCGAGCGCCCCGGCATGCAGCTCGTAGAGCACGGTCTCGTGCCACGGGCGTCCGGTCCAGGCCGTGTTCTTCCATCGATACGCGTCCGGATCGCAGACGACGCTCGCATCGTGGACGTCGCCGTTCTGCGCGCGCGATGCCGGGTCAGGAACCGCCAGGCCGCCGGGCACCCGGAAGCGATAGCGGGCGCCGACGCTGCACCCGGCTTCGGCCTCGAACCAGCCGTCCTCAAGCCGCGTCATCGGGACAGGCGGAAGTCCCTCGACCTCCAACTGGATCTCTTGGCTGTTCGGCGCCCACAGCCGGAAACGGGTACGACCGGGTGCGACCAGGCGCGCACCGAAGGAAGATTCAAATGATGACATTGTCGGTTACAAGCAAGACAGCGCTGTGTGAGGAAACAAAGACCTTGCCGCTTTCCAGCTCACTTCTCGGCTCGCTGGCAGACTGCTCCCCCGACCCGGAATCTGCTGCAGAATGTGCTGCATCGACGGCAACCTGCCAGGGCATGTCGGGTTCCGGTAGGATGAATTCGCAGTCCTTCGACGATGCGTTAAGCAAAAGCAAGGACGCCGACATCGCACCGGCGCGCAGTTCCTGCCCCACGCGCCGCAGCGCCAGCAGGCGGCCTTCCGGAAAATTCCAGCGCTCGAGCGTCATCTCCGTGCCCGTTTCGTCGAACCAGCTGATGTCCGGGATGCGATGCAGCGTGCGCAGATTTGAAGCAAGGAAACGCGTGCTGCGCAGGCGCGGCAGGGTGCGCCGGGCAGCGATGCAGCGATGCACGAAATCGTGCAGCGCCTTGCCCTCGGGCGTATCGATGAGACTCCAGTCGAACCAGGAAATTTCCGTATCCTGGCAATACGGATTGTTGTTGCCTTGTTGTGTGCGGCCGAATTCATCGCCGCCGAGCATCATCGGTGTGCCATGGGAAAACAGCAGCGTCATCAGCATCGCGCGCTTGATCCGTTCGCGCTTGATGAGGACGGCAGGATCGCTGGATGGACCTTCCTCGCCCCAGTTGGCACTGTGGTTTTCGTTGCTGCCGTCGCGGTTTTCCTCTTGGTTGGCCTCGTTGTGCTTGCGGCTGTAGCTGACCAGGTCCTGCAGCGTGAAACCGTCGTGCGCGGTCACGAAGTTGACGGACGACCATGACCGCCTGCGGCGGTGGTTGAACAGGTCGGCCGAGCCCATCAGCCGGCTGGCGACGGCGCCGCGCATGCCGGGATCGCCGCGCCAGAAGCGCCGCACGTCGTCGCGGAAACGGTCATTCCATTCGGCGATGCCCGGCGGATGGTTGCCCACCTGGTAGCCGCCGGGGCCAAGGTCCCAAGGCTCCGAGATCAGCTTCACCCTCGCCAGCAGCGGATCCTGCATCAAGGCATCGAAGAAACCGGAACCGGGGTCGAAGCCGTAACTTTCCCGTCCAAGCGTTGCGCCCAAGTCGAAGCGGAAGCCGTCGACATGGAACTCCTGCACCCAGTAGCGCAGCGAATCCATCACCAGCTGGAGCACGCGCGGATGGCTCATGTTGACGGTATTGCCGCAGCCGGTGTCGTTCACATGATGGCGCGGGAAATCCCTGTGGAGCCGGTAATAGCTGGCATTGTCGAGGCCGCGGAAGGAAAGCGTCGGGCCGAGTTCGCTTTCCTCGCAGGTGTGGTTGTAGACCACATCGAGGATCAGTTCGATGCCGGCTGAATGCAACTGGCGGACTGCGCGGCGCATTTCGTCCGCATGACCGCTCGCCAGGTAGCGCGGTTCGGGTGTGAAAAAACTGAGCGTGTTGTAGCCCCAGTAGTTGAGCAGCCCGTGGCTGACCAGGCGCCGGTCGTGCAGGATCGCATGCACCGGCAACAGCTCGACCGCCGTGACGCCCAGCTTGACGAGATAGTCGATCACCCATGGATTGGCCAGGCCGGCAAAGGTGCCGCGCTCCGCTTCCGGTATCTTGTCCAGGTGCAAGGTCAGGCCGCGCACGTGGGTTTCATAGATCACGGTTCTTTCCCACGGCACATTCGGCGGCCGGTCGCCGTGCCAGTTGAAGGCGGATTCGGTGACGACTGCCTTGGGCATGGACGGCGCGCTGTCGCGGTGGTCGTAGGACAGGTCGAGGCGTGGCGAGTGGAGACGGTAGCCATACAAACTGTCGGTCCATCGCACCTGTCCATGGATCTGGCGTGCGTAGGGATCGAGCAGCAGCTTGTTGGGGTTGAAGCGGTGCCCTTGCTCCGGCTGGTAGGGACCGTAGGCGCGGTAGCCGTACAGCGCACCCGGATGCACGCCGGGGAGGTAGCCGTGCCAGATCTCGTTCGTGCATTGCGGCAGCGCAAAGCGTGCGACCTCGTGGCGGCCGGTCGGATCGAACAGGCAGATTTCGATCTTGACGGCGTTTGCCGAGAACACGGCAAAGTTGGTGCCGTCGCCGTCGTAGGTGGCGCCCAGAGGGTATGGCGCGCCCGACAGGATGACAGACAAAGGAAGGTTGATGGGCGCCACGCTGGTCACCCGGGAATCGAAGTCACCGGCACGGCACCCATCTAACGCACCGGCTTCAGTACGAGCACCGACAATGGCGGCAACCGCAGTAAGAGCGATTGCGCCATGCCGTGCGATGCTTCTGCCTCGACCGCGATCCGCTCGCCGTTGCCCATCCCGCCGCCGCCATAGGCGGACGCGTCCGTATTCATTACCTCCTGCCACGCGCCTTCGCCAGCTTCCGGCACGCCGATGCGATAGCCTTCGCGCGCGACCGGCGTCATGTTCAGCACCACCATCAGCGGCGGATCGCCCTCTTCGCCGCGGCGCAGGAAGGCGAACACGCTGTTGTTGTGGTCGTCGCCGATCACCCAGGCAAATCCGTCCGGGCTGTGGTCCTTGCGGTGCAGTGCATGTTCGGCGGCATACAGCCGGTTCAGGTCGCGCAGGAGGCGCTGGATGCCACGATGCGGCGGGTGGTCGAGCAGACTCCAGTCTGGCGAACTGTCGTGGTTCCACTCGGACTGCTGGGCGATCTCGCACCCCATGAACAGCAGCTTCTTGCCAGGGTGCGTCCACATGAAAGCGAGGTAGGCGCGCAGGTTGGCCAGTTTCTGCATGCCGTCGCCCGGCATCTTGTTGAGCAGCGAGCCCTTGCCGTGCACCACCTCGTCGTGCGAGATCGGCAGGATGAATTTTTCCGAAAATGCATAGATGAGCCCGAAGGTCATGTCATGGTGGTGATGCCGCCGGAACAGCGGGTCGGTGCTCATGTAACGCAGGGTGTCGTGCATCCAGCCCATGTTCCACTTGTGGGTGAACCCGAGACCGCCCTCTTCCACCGGCGCCGACACGCCCGGCCAGGCCGTCGACTCTTCGGCGATCATCAGCGCGCCGGGGCAGCGCTGCGCGATCACCTGGTTGAGATTGCGCAGGAAGGCGACCGCCTCCAGGTTTTCCCTGCCGCCATAGACGTTGGGCACCCACTCGCCGGCCTTGCGGCTGTAGTCGCGGTAGAGCATGGACGCCACAGCATCGACGCGCAGGCCGTCGATGTGGAAGTGCTCCAGCCATTCCAGCGCGCTGGCGATCAGGAAGGCGCAGACCTCGTTGCGGCCGAGGTTGTAGATCAGCGTGTTCCAGTCCTGGTGGTAGCCTTCGCGCGGGTCCTGGTGCTCATACAGTGCGGTGCCGTCGAAGCGCACCAGGCCGTGCGGATCGGAAGGAAAATGCGCCGGCACCCAGTCGAGGATGACGCCGATGCCCTCCGCATGGCAGCGGTCCACGAAGGATGCAAACCCGGCGGGCGAGCCGAAACGCGCGGTCGGCGCGTACATGCCCAGCGGCTGGTAACCCCACGAGCCGCCGAACGGGTGCTCCATGATCGGCAGGAATTCGACATGGGTGAAGCCCATTCCCTTCACATACGGGATCAGGCGGTCGCCGAGTTCATGCCAGTTGAGGCTGCGATGGTCTTCCTCCAGGATGCGCAGCCACGACCCGGCGTGCACTTCGTACACGGCCATCGGGGCGCTGTGGGCCTGGCGCGCGGCACGGTTCGCCATCCATGCACCGTCGGTCCAGGTGAACGGCATGTCGGGCGGCACCACGGAAACCGTCGACGGCGGCATCTCGGTCGCGCGCGCGACCGGGTCTGCCTTCAGCGGCAGGACATTTCCATCGACGCCGACGACCTCGTACTGATAGCGAGTACCGCTGCGCAGGCGGGGAATGAACAGTTCCCAGACGCCGGCTTCGAGACGCAGGCGCATGGGATGGCGGCGGCCGTCCCACAGGTTGAAGTCGCCGACGACCGATACCCGGCGGGCATTGGGCGCCCAGACCGCAAAGCGGGTCCCGGCAATGCCGTCGATGACCATCGGATTGGCCCCCAGGCAACGGCCGAGCTCGCGGTGTGTCCCCTCGCGCAGGAGATGGATATCGAGCTCACCCAGGAGCATGCCGAAGCGATAAGGATCTTCCGTGTACTGCACCTGTTCGCCGCCCGCCGGCGTCGGCCAGGTGATGCGCAACAGGTAGTCCTGCCCAGGCGCCAGCGTCGGCGCGCCGCTTACGAACAAGCCGGTCTGGTTGACGTTGTACAGCGATTCCAGCAGCGCACCGCCTGCATCATTGCCCGGCTTGCGTTCGATGACATCGACGGCGAGCGCGCCCGGCTGGAAGGTGCGGATCACTACCCCGTCCCCGACGCGGTGCGGCCCGAAAAGCGCGAACGGGTCCATCAGCTGTCCATGGACGACAGCGTCGATCGTCCTCTGGTCGATGCCAGTCAGGTCCTCCGCGGGGTCTGCCCTTAGTTCAGCCATTGGTTCAGCCATTTGGCGGTTCTCCTTCAGGAAGACTCAGCAATTCATCGGCAATCTTTGCCAGTCCGTTCATCGGTACGGGCATCCACGCCGGGCGGTTTGCCGCTTCGTAGCAGACTTCGTATCCGGCCTTTTCCAGCACGAAGAGCTGCAGCAGGCGGCGTTCCGTTTCTGGCGGCATCTGCAGTGCGCCGGTATAGGCGGTTTGCCGGTATGCCTCGAGGAACGCGGCCTGGCAGGATGGTGCGAAGCTGCGGATGATTTCCTGCTTGCGCAATTCGCCAGTCTCGTCGAGGTCGGCCGGCCCTGTGCTGTTGGCGAAGGCGGCGGCGTAATCGAAGGAGCGCAGCACGCCGGCCACGTCGCGCAAGGGGCTGGACTTGCCGCGCCTGGCCTCCAGCGGTTTGGCCGGTTCGCCTTCGAAGTCGATGATGTAGACATCGCCTTGCGAAACCATGATCTGGCCAAGGTGGAGGTCGCCGTGGATGCGCGTGCGCAAGGTGCCGACCCCGGCTGCAGCCAGTGCATCCAGCCGGTCCAGCAATTGGTCGCGCTGGCTGATCAGCCGCGCAGCGCGGCGTGCTTCGGCTTCATTGCTCCATTCGGTCCTGCCTTTCAGCGCCGAGAAGGCGGCTTCCAGCTGGTGTTTCGCACCGGTCGCCCACTCCTCGGCGTCGTCGACGCTGGTCGCCTCGGGCGAAAAGTCCGGGTTGTCCGTCGGCGCGGCCAGCAGCGCATGCATTTCACCCAGCCGGCGGCCGAGATTGGCGGCCAGCGCCAGAAGCTCGTCCTGCGGATGCGAGATTTCCTGGGTACTCTCGGGCGCCGGCACGGCTTCGGGGATCGCGATCTGCTGTATCCAGCGGGCGAGCGTGTCCAGCACCCATTGCCAGGCGTCGCCCTGGCTGTGGATGAACTGTTGCAGCAGGATCATCGTATAGCGCGTGCCGTCGGTTGCGATGCGGGTCACTTCGCCGTACATGCGCGGCGCATTCGCGAATCCGAGCGTGGTGAGGTAGCGTCCCATCTCGGCTTCCGGATGCATGCCGGGCAACAGGCGGCGGATGAACTTGACGACCACCTTGTCTTCCATGGCAAGCGAGCTGTTGGACTGTTCGGCGGAGAAGCGCCTGATCGCCGGTTCGGCAGGCAGTTCCACCTGGTCGAACGCGGCGGTCGGCAGGAAATGTACCTGGCCGTCGTCCGCCGGCAGCGTGGCGCGGGCGCGCAGCATTTCGACGATCACATACGAGAAGGAATCGAGCACGAAGGCATCCGTCAGCAGCCCCACATGGCGTCCCCGGCGCGCACGCGCCAATGCCAGTTGGCTTGGCATTGCCGTGACGATGTCTTCTTCCCGGATGTAGCCGAGCGGCAGCAGGTAGTGCGCAGTGCCGCCCGAAGTCACGGTTTCGATCTCGGCCAGCATGGCTGGCATCACATGCGGCCGGGCGGTCGATCCAGGCATCAGCGCCGTCGCTGCAATGCGCGCATGCTTGAGCTTCTCGTGCTTGCCCGCATACCAGCGGCGTTTGGGCAGGTAGGCCGGCAGCGCTTCGTTTTCCAGGATGAGGCGCCGCTGCGGTTCCAGCAGCTCCGCGATACCCTGGCGCAGCACCAGCGTCGCCATCTCGGGCAAAGGCTCGGGCGCCGGGACGTGCCACGCCGGCATCCGCGCTTCTTCCGGCGCAAGCAGGAACCAGTAGAAGCCGTACGGCGGCAGCGTCAGCAAGTAAGGCAGCTTGCCGATCGGCGGGAAGGCGAAGCCGCCGAGCATTTCCAGCGGCACGCGGCCGGCGTAGCTGGACAGGTCCAGCTCCACCGCCTGCGCAGAGCGGGACACGTTGGCCACGCAAAGGACAATCTCGCCGCCGTCGCCTTCGGCGGTGAACTCGCGCAGGTAGGCCAGGATGCGGCGGTTCGTCGGATAGAGCAGCGTGAACGTGCCCCGGCTGAATGCGCAATGCTGCTTGCGCACGGCGAGCATGCGGCGCATCCAGTTGAGCGTGGAATACGGGTCGGCGACCTGCGCCTCGACGTTGACGGCCTGGTAGCCGTACAGCGGGTCCTGGATGGGCGGCAGCACCAGCCGTGCCGGATCGGCTCGCGAGAATCCGCCGTTGCGGTCGGACGTCCACTGCATCGGCGTACGTACCCCGTCTCGGTCGCCGAGGTGAATATTGTCGCCCATGCCGATTTCGTCGCCGTAGTACAGGACTGGCGTGCCCGGCATCGACAGCAGGAAACTGTTGAGCAGTTCCGTGCGGCGGCGGTCGCGCTCCAGCAGCGGCGCCAGTCGCCGGCGGATGCCTAGGTTGATGCGGGCACGTTTTTCCGACGCGTAGTAGTTCCAGAGGTAATCCCGCTCCTTGTCGGTCACCATCTCCAGTGTCAGCTCGTCATGGTTGCGCAGGAAAACCGCCCATTGGCAGGCGCCGGGGATTTCCGGCGTCTGCCGCAGGATGTCGGCGATCGGGAAGCGGTCTTCCTGCGCCAGCGCCATGTACATGCGCGGCATCAGCGGGAAATGGAAGGCCATGTGGCATTCGTCATTGTTGCCGAAGTACGGCAGCACGTCTTCCGGCCACATGTTCGCCTCGGCCAGCAGCATCCGGCCCGGATAGCTGCGGTCGATCTCGGCGCGGATGACCTTGAGGATGGCGTGCGTTTCCGGCAGGTTCTCGTTGGTCGTGCCTTCACGCTCGATCAGGTAGGGAACGGCGTCCAGGCGCAGCCCGTCCACGCCGAGGTCCAGCCAGTATTTCATGATGCCGAGCACCGCCTTCAGCACCTGCGGATTGTCGAAGTTCAGGTCGGGTTGGTGGGAATAGAAGCGGTGCCAGAAGAAGGCGTTGGCCACGGGGTCCCAGGTCCAGTTCGATTTCTCGGTATCGCAGAAGATGATGCGTGTGCCGGCGTAGGTGTTGTCGTTGTCCGACCAGACATAGAAGTTGCGTGCCTTGGACCCCGGCTTGGCCTTGCGTGCGCGCTGGAACCACGGATGCTGGTCCGAGGTATGGTTGATCACCAGCTCTGTGATCACGCGCAACCCACGCTTGTGCGCCTCGGCGATGAAGCGCTTGGCGTCGGCCATCGTGCCGTAGTCCGGATGGACACCCTTGTATTCGGCGATGTCGTAGCCGTCGTCGCGCCTTGGCGACGGGTAGAACGGCAGCAGCCAGATGGTGTTGATGCCGAGTTCGGCGATATAGTCGATTTTTTCGATCAGGCCGGCAAAGTCGCCGACTCCGTCATTGTTGGAGTCGAAGAACGACTTGACGTGCACCTGGTAGATGATCGCGTCCTTGTACCAGGTCGGGTCCTTGCTGAACGACACCCCGGGGATGCCCGCAGTAGCGCCCGATGCGCGGCGCGCTGTCCTGCGGCGGTCCGTACTCATATCCATATTGAAAACTCACTTCTGTCGTACGCGCCAGATGGCATAGGGATTTGCAAACGGATCCAGGCGCAGGTGCTGGTGCTTCCCGCGCCAGGTCGTGTGAACGGCATTGACGAGATCGTCGAGTTCGAGCGCGCCGTCGTCGGGCAGGCCGAATTCCCAAAGCGGAACTTCGAGTGCCGTGTCGTGCGCGGCAAAGGGGTCGAGGTTGATCGCCACGAACACCACGTTGTCCCCGCACAGAATGCTCTTGTCCGACGGCATCGTCGACTTCATGAAGAAAAGAATGTTGTCGCTCGACGCATGTAGGAAACGGATGTTCAAATGCGTCTGCAGCGCCGGATTCTCGCTGCGGATGCGGTTGAGCTGCGTGATCTCGTGGATGATGTTGCCCGGGCGGTTCCAGTCCCAGGCCTTGATCTCGTACTTTTCCGAGTCGAGATACTCTTCCTTCCCGGGGACGGGCGTTCCTTCGCACAATTCGAAGCCGCTGTACATGCCCCACAGGCCGGACAGCATGGTCGCCAGTGCGGCGCGGATCAGGAATCCTGGCCGGCCGGAACGCTGCAGGAAATAGGGATTGATGTCAGGTGTGTTGACGAAGAAATGCGGGCGGAAGTATTCCCGCACCGGCGTCTGCGTCAGCTCGGTCATGTAGTCGATGAATTCCTGCTTGCCGTGGCGCCAGGTGAAATAGGTGTAGGACTGCGAATAGCCGAGCTTGGCCAGCCGGTACATCATCTTCGGGCGCGTGAAGGCCTCGGACAGGAAGATCGTGTCCGGATAGCGGCCGCGGATGTCGCCGATCATCCATTCCCAGAACGGCAATGTCTTGGTGTGCGGATTGTCGACGCGGAATACGCGCACGCCCTCCTTCACCCAGAACAACACGACGTCGCGCAGCGCGATCCACAGGTCGGGTACGGCGCCCTGCGCGTAGAAGTCGACGTTGACGATGTCCTGGTATTTCTTTGGCGGGTTTTCCGCATAACGGATCGTGCCGTCCGGGCGCCAGGCAAACCATTCGGGATGTTCCTTCAGCCATGGATGGTCCGGGGAACACTGGATCGCGAAATCGAGCGCCAGCTCCAGTCCGTGATTGGCCGCCTCGTCGCGCAGGTGGCGGAAATCCTCGATCGTGCCGAGCTGCGGGTGGACGGCGTCATGGCCACCCTCTTCCGCGCCGATCGCATACGGGCTGCCGGGATCGCCCGCCTCCGCGGCCAGGCTGTTGTTGCGTCCCTTGCGGTGCTTGCGGCCGATCGGATGGATGGGCGTGAAGTACAGCGTGTCGAAGCCCATCGCCTGGATCGCCGGCAGCCGCTGCTCGACATCCCTGAACGTGCCGTGGCGCGACGGATCGCCGCTCTGCGAGCGCGGGAACAGTTCGTACCAGCTGGAAAAGCGGGCCGCGGTGCGTTCCGCATCGATGCGCATCACCGGGTCGCTGCGTACCGCGAAAGGCCTGGCGTCGGCGGCACGCATCGCTTCCAGCATGGGTTCGGACAGCAGGATGGCGACGCGCTCGGCGTCCCGTTCCGAATCCTTGTGATCCTTGGGATCCTTGTCCGCGGCCTTTGCCTTGGTCTTGGCTTGGCTGCGGCCGCCCTTGAGCGACTTGGCGAATGTCTTCAGGCTGTTGGCCGCGTCCTCGATACCGGCTTCCTGCGCGTGGGCCAGTGCGGCTTCGACCATCAGCCGGCCCTCTTCCAGTTCCACCGCGACATTCAGTCCGGCCGTCGTCTTCTTTTCCAGTTCGTCGCGGTAGGTGGCGAACACGTCGCGCCAGGCTTCGACCGCAAACAGGTAGCGGCCGACACGCGTGAGCGGCAGCGATGCGGCCCAGCGGTCATTGCCGATCGGATGCATGCGCATTTCATGCCATTCCGCTTCGTCGGCGGTACGCCAGAGCGCGGTCACCGCAAGCTTGTCGTGGCCGTCGGCAAACACGTCGGCTTCGATGCTGACCGATTCGCCTACCGTCCGCTTCGCAGGGAACCGGCCGTCGTCGACCGATGGCGATACCGATTCGATCGCGATGCGCGGCGATTTCGCGGCTGCGGTCACTGCCTGCTTGCCGCGCGGCGGCGGCATCAGGATCGGCGGCGGTTTGTGTACCGCGAACATCTGGAAGTCGCCGGCGTCCAGCGCGATAGCTCCTTCCGCGCCGCCTTCGCCGGCAGATGGCCAGACGCGGCTGTGCCGGATGAAGCCGCCAGTACGCTCGAGTAACTGGTTTTCCGTTATGGCGCAGGGATGGGAGGCGTCGGCATTGGCAACCGCGAGCAAGGCCGAACGAGGTGCACTCGCTGCCTGCGTTGCGTCGCGCAACAGCATCGCCACGCGCCCGTTGGGACTGCTGATGATGCGGAACGGATTGCCGTAGAAGACACCGCCGCCCGATGCGATGAAAGCATTGGCTTGTGCGATTTCGCCTGACAGGTCGAGCGCCGCATGCGAACGGAGATTGTCCCAGCTATGCCTGCCCGCCGTGATGCCGGAGGCGCCGTATTCGAATCCCATCGGCACCAGGATGCCGTTTCCGCTTGCCGCCGCAAGGCCGAGCGCGCGCAGGAAGATCTGACGGTGGATGCCGGCTTCTTCGGTGCCGGCAACGCGTCCGGCCACGGGCTCGTCCGGGCTGTCCGGGAAAGCAATGGGCGGTGCGATGCGCAAGAGTCGCGCCTGCTCGTCGGCGAGCCAGCTTGACCGAAAGTCCCACCACGCCCCCGAGGAAAAGGTCGCATCAAAGCCGCAATCGGCCAATGCGTCGATCTGCTCTGGCGTGCAACCCGGCGTCCATCCCAGGAAGCGTGCCGCCGCGCGCGAGGCCTTTACCGTAGCGGCAAGGTCCTTCCATAGGGACGGCGGCGCCTCGCCCAAGCCCAGGCATCGGAAGCCGGATGCGCCCGTCTCCATCCATGCCAGCAGGCGCTGCTGCCAGTACTGCACGACCTGTTCCACGATTTCCGGCTGGTCAAGGCGCAGCGCGCGAATGTTGTGGCGGCGCGGTACCCGGCGCGGATCGGGCAAGTCGTCTTCGGGCGTGCCGGGATGGAACCATTCCGGATGACCGTCGACAAGAGAGGCGTCGCTACCCGTCGTGCGCACATCGACGTCCAGCAGCAGCTTCAGTTTCCTTGACGCGCAGACGGAAGCCCATCCGCGGATGCCGTCGTTGCCGGGCGACGGCATGAGCACATGATCGAAACCCATCTCCGCGCACCGCTCCAGCAGTTTGTCCCGTTCCGATGTGTCCCTGACAAGGTTCGGATCGATGTAATAGATCCTCGGCAGAAAAGGCTTCGCTGGTCGCATTGTCGTTGGAATTGCTCTTGGTTGCGAAAATTGCACACCGTGGCGCTAATGCCCCGGCACGCGGATCATTTCCAATAGAGCAGCCGACCTCGGACTTTGTTCGCGAAAAGACATTCAGAAATCGCAACCTTGCATCGCAATCATTGCAAGATGCGTCACACCTGCTGTCACCAATGCCACAATCAGTTGCGGCACAGGAACAAAATGTCCCTTTCTTTCCTCTACGACATTGCGGAATTTCCTCCGGGAACAGATATTCCCATAGACGGTTTCTGCCTGGCGGAAACCACGCGTCCCCGGACGTGCAATGTTTGTGAGGCAGGCAATGATTATTTACCAGGTGTATCCGCGCAGTTTCAGCGATACCAACAACGACGGCATTGGCGATCTGGCCGGCATCGAGCAGAAGCTTTCCTATATCAAGAGCCTCGGGGTCGACGCGATCTGGATCAGTCCTTTCTTCAAGTCGCCGATGAAGGATTTCGGTTACGACGTCGCCGACTATCGTGCGGTCGATCCGATCTTCGGCACGATGGACGATTTCAAGAGCCTGATGCGCCGCGCGAAGGCAATGGGTCTCGGCGTGATCGTCGACATGGTGATCTCGCACACGTCGGAAGAACACAGCTGGTTCAAGCAGAGCCGCGCACGCGAGAACAACAAGTCCGACTGGTACTTGTGGGCCGATCCCAGGCCGGATGGCAGTCCGCCGAACAACTGGGTGTCGGTATTCGGCGGCCCTGCGTGGCGCTGGGATGCCGAGCGCCGGCAGTATTACTTCCACTCATTCCTTTCCTGCCAGCCGGACCTGAACATGCACAATCCGGCCGTGCAGGATGCGGTGCTGGCGGAAATGGATTTCTGGCTGGACATGGGCGTGTCGGGCTTCCGATTCGATGCCTGCAACCACGTCTTCCAGGATGCGCTGCTGCGGAACAACCCGCCGCGCGAAAACACCGCTGACGCCCTGCATCCCTACGGCTTCCAGGTGCACGTCTACGACCAGGGGCGGCCGGAAATGCTGCCCTTCCTCGAGCGCATCCGTACATTGCTCGACGCATACGGAGCCTTCAGCCTCGCGGAAGTGGGCGGCGTCGATCCGCTCAAGCTGATGGGGCAATACACGCAGCCGGGCCGTCTTCATTCAGCCTACAGCTTCGCGCTGATGCGTCCCGACTACAGTGTGGAATACGTGCGGAAGGTCATCTCGACGCTGGAGGAACATCTCCATCCGCAAAGCTCGGCCTGCTACGCGATGAGCAACCACGACAAGCCGCGCGTGGCCACGCGCTGGCTGAACGGGCGCGACCCGAAGGATACGGCCAAGGCGCATCTCGCGATGCTGTTCTGCATGCGCGGCGACATCTGCCTGTACCAGGGCGAAGAACTGGGCCTGCCACAGGCCGACGTGCCCTACGAAAAGCTGCAAGATCCCTTCGGGATTTCATTCTGGCCGAAGTTCAAGGGACGCGACGGCTGCCGCACGCCGATGCCGTGGAGCGGCGAGATGCATGGCGGCTTCAGTGAGGCCGAGCCGTGGTTGCCGGTCGCCGAGTCGCACATCGAATTGAATGTCGACAGCCAGGAGCGCGATTCCAGCTCCATCCTGCGCTTTGCCAAGGAGATGATTGCACTGCGCAAATCACGGCCGGAACTTTCCCAAGGGCAGATCACATTGCTAGATGCACCGGAGGGCGTGCTCGCCTTCTCGCGTACGCACAACGACCGCATGGTCACCTGCTTGTTCAACATGGGTATTGCCCCGAAGAAAGTTTGCGGCATGGACACGGGCGATATGCTGCTCGGGCAACACGCCCATATCGATGGGAACGCGGTATCGCTGGACGTAAGCGGCTTCTGCCTGCTGGCCGCCTGACCCAGCCTGACAAATTCACGGACCGTATATCTCTCATTCCCAATCAAAAGTATCGGTGATGAAGGGCTCTACCTATACTGCAAGTGCATGAAATCCATGCACTACTTTGAGGAAAGAAAAATGTCTACCGCATCCATCTCCACCATGCCCAATGCACTGGTTACCGCCATGCGTGCAGCCGGGCATGACTTCGCCGCGTCTATCCATGCGGCTCTTGAGAACATGGGCAATGCTTTCACCCACAGTATGGAGGAAAGCCGCCGCGAAGCCGATGAAGCCTATCTCGCACAATCGAGCGATCGCTTCGACCTGGAACGCCGCATGAGGGAACTCGACCGCGGCCCGCGCGGCGCCCTTACTTGGCTGTACTAATGTCCGCCAACCGCAGCGCCGCGCATATGATCGCGGCGCATGCATGCTGAATGCCGTTCTGCAAACGGCAAGCCGGTCAAGCCGCCTCGTAGGCCTTCTTCAATAACCCGATATCCAGCTTCTTCATCTGCATCAGCGCCTGCATCACGCGCTCCGTCCTGCCGGGATCGGGATCGGCGAGCATTTCCTTCAGGACCGTCGGGACGATTTGCCAAGACACGCCATAGCGGTCGGTGAGCCAGCCGCATTCCACCTCCTGTCCGCCGTCGGTGAGCTTGCGCCACATGGTGTCTACTTCGTCCTGCGTCTCGCAGTTCACGACGAAGGAGACAGCCTCATTGAACTTGAAGGCGGGGCCGCCGTTGAGTGCGGTGAATTCCTGCCCGTCGAGCTCGAAGGCGACCGTCATCACGGTGCCCGGCGGACGTGGCCCCACTGATCCGTACCGGGTGATGCCAAGAATCCGGGAGTTCGGAAACACCGAGACGTAGAAGTTCGCGGCCTCTTCGGCCTGGTTGTCGAACCAGAGAAACGGGGTGATCTTTTGCATCGATGCCTCCTTCAGCAAAGCATGACGGCGGGCGGCCCGATCAACGTGCGGCACGGCTGCGGTCCTCGATCCGCAGGGCCGAAGCGATCGACGCGCAGGCTGCCGCCGCTTCCCCTTCCCTGCTGCCCCAGGCATTCCTGAAACGGACGATCTCGACCGTTTCGTCGACCGGTGTTCCCACTTCCACCACGAGATCCGGCAGGTCGGCGCGCACCGCCGCCCATGTGACCGAGGAAAGATCGGTTTGCACGCTCCGCAGCGGGAAAGAAAAAATCCGTGTGGTTGTGACAAGGCGGCGTGCATCCGATTCCAGCGTCGCTGTCTTCCGCAAGGCAAGCGAGCCGGCCGCGGCCAGCGCCACCGCAAGGGCGATTGCGACAGGCAACGCGGCAAAGCCCGAAAGCCGGGCGAAATGGAATGCGAACAGGATGATCACGATGACGGCCATGGTATGCACGGCACGGTTCACGATGAATGGTCCGGGCAGTTCGGTGACGTGTTTCATGGGCGGACGTGGTTTCTCTGAAACGAGCAATGTCCGATTGTACAAAACAACCGGATCCGCACCACTGCGAGCTATTCATACAGCCGCAACGCCTTCGGTACGCGGTTGGCCAGCACGAAGATGCTGTGGCCGGGCACATCGAGCGCGGTTTCGCTGACTTCCCCGCAGACTTCCCTTATTGTTCCGTTGCCGGTCGCGCTGTCGATGAGCAAGTACCATTTGCCCGGAGGCGGTGGAGGAGTAAAACTGATCGGATCGTGTCCGCCATTCACCAGCATCAGGACGACATCGATCCTGCCGTCGGGGCTGGCACTGGCCCGCTGGACGGCCAGCGCCCTCGCCTCGGGATTCTGCCAGGCTTCCGGCGGCAGATCATGTCCTTGTTCGTCGAACCAGGCGATGTCGCGCATTCCCGGCGCGATCTCCTCTCCATGCAGAAAACGCTGCGACTGCAGGGCATCGAAACTGTGGCGCACCGTCATCACGCGGCAGACAAACTCGATCAATGCCCGGCCTTCGTCGCTCTGTGCGAGCGTCCAGTCGACCCAGGAAATCTCATTGTCCTGGCAGTAGGCATTGTTGTTGCCGCGCTGGGTGCGCCCGAACTCGTCGCCGGCCAGCAGCATTGGCGTGCCTTGCGACAAGGCGGCGGTTGCCAGCATCGCGCGCTTCACGCGGTTGCGCACCTCCAGAATGGCAACGTCGTCCGTCGGGCCTTCGATGCCCCAGTTGTTGCTGTAGTTTTCCGAATGACCGTCATTGTTGTTCTCACCATTGGCCTCATTGTGCTTTTCGTTATGGCTGACCAGGTCCTGCAGGGTGAAGCCGTCGTGCGAGGCGACGTAATTGATCGAGGCCCACGGTTTGCGACGCCGCCGGTTGAACAGGTCGGACGATCCTGAAAGACGTGCGGCAAGTTCCGGCCGCTGCGCGGGATCGCCGCGCCAGAAACGCCGCACGCCGTCACGGAACTTGTCGTTCCATTCCGCAAAACCGGGCGGATGGTTGCCGAGCTGGTACCCGCCAGGTCCGATATCCCAGGGCTCTGAAATCAGTTTCAGCCGCGAGAGCAAGGGATCTTGCAGGATCGCATCGAAGAAGCCGGATCCCGGGTCGAACCCGGTGCCTTCCCTGCCGAGCGTGGCGCCGAGGTCGAAACGGAAGCCGTCGATGTGGAAGGATTCCGCCCAGTAGCGCAATGAATCCATGACGAGTTGCAGCACGCGCGGATGCGACACGTTCAGCGTGTTGCCGCAACCGGTTTCGTTGATGTAATACCGTTCGTTGCCAGGGATGAGACGGAAATAGCTGGGATTGTCGAGGCCGCGAAAACAGATGGTCGGCCCCATTTCATTGCCGCTGCCCGTATGGTTGTAGACAACGTCGAGGATGACCTCGATGCCGGCGGCATGCAGGCGCCGCACCGCCAGCCGCATGTCGTTCAGTCCGCCCGTGGACAGGTAGGCAGGCTCCGGCGCGAAGAAGGAGAACGGACTGTAGCCCCAGTAATTGCGCAATCCCTTTTCCAGCAGGAAGCGATCCTGCAGGAAGGCATTGACCGGCATGAGTTCCAGTGTCGTCACGCCAAGCTTCAGCAGGTGGTCGATGAAGCGTGGATTGGCGAGTGCGGCGAAGGTGCCGCGCAGATCCGGACGCAGGTCGTCGCGAAGGATGGAGATGCCGCGCACGTGCGCTTCATAGATCACCGTCTTCGACCAAGGCACATAGGGGCGCTGGTCGCCGCCCCAGTTGAACACATCCTCCACCACGACCGACTTGGGCATCGCCTGCGCGCTGTCGCGGCGGTCGAAGCTGAGATCGCCGCGCGGCGATCCGAGGCGGTAACCGAACAAGGCGTCGGACCATCGCAAGGGTCCGGACATCAGCCGCGCATAAGGGTCGAGCAGCAGCTTGTGGGGATTGAATCGATATCCCCGCTGCGGCTCGTAAGGGCCGTATGCGCGATAGCCATACAGCAGCCCCGGGCCGGCTTCAGGCAGGTAGCCGTGCCATACCTCGTCGGTGCAGTCAGGCAATGGCAGCCGCGCGACTTCCTTGCGGCCGGCCGTGTCGAATATGCAAAGCTCGATCTTCTCGGCGTTGGCAGAAAACACGGCGAAATTGACTCCCTGGCCGTCATAGGCCGCGCCCAGCGGAAACGGACGGCCCGGCATCAGGCGGTCGGGAATCTCGAAAAACATGCGTCAGGTCTCCACGGTATGGTGGCGGAGCGCCGCACGCGCACGGCCGCCGTATGAGAGAGATTGTTGCCGTTCGAATAAGTTGCCGCGATACCGGGTACCCATGTCGCGGTGTCAGGCCGTCATGTACTGCACCGGCACGGCCACGTTGCCGGGCGCAGGCAAGTCGAAGAATCCCTTGGCGGTGTCGGAAGCCACTTCCTTGTATGCGGCAATGTATTCCTGAGCCGGTTGCTCCCACGAATAGTCGGCCGCCATCGCATTGCATTGCATCGCGTGCCAGCGGCTTGGATTGGCGTAGAGTTCGAATGCGCGGCTGACGGCCGCCGTCATGGCGTCCGGATCCTCGCCGTCGAACAGGATGCCGTTTGCCGAACTGTCCGGCGCACCCGACAGCCCGGCGTCGGCCACCGTATCGATGATGCCGCCGACACGCGATGCGATCGGTATCGTGCCGTAACGCATCGAGTACAGAGGCGTGAGTCCGAAGGGTTCGAAACGGCTGCCATGCAGCAGCATGTCAGCGCCCGCATGCAGCGCATGGGCGCGCTGCTCGTCGTAACCGATATGCACGCCGACCCGGCCGGGAAAGTGCTTGGCCAGCATGGCGAAGCCGGCTTCATACGCATGGTCGCCGCAGCCGAGAATGACGGCCTGCGCGCGCGGAAATCGCTGCAGTACCGACGGCAGTGATACCTGTACCACGTCGGCCATCTTCTGGTGCGTGATCCGGCTGCCGATAGCCAGGACCGGCGCGAAGGGATCGGCCGGCAAGCCGAACAGCGACTGCAGTTCCCGTTTGCAGACGCTTTTGCCGCGCATGTCCTGCAGCGAGAACTGTCGCGCAATGAGCGGATCGGTCGCAGGGTCCCAGGTGGCCGTGTCGACGCCGTTACGGATCGCGCGCAGGTCCGGACGCCGCGCGTTCAGCAGGCCGTCCATGCCATGGCCAAAGCGCGGCGTCAGGATTTCCGACGCGTACGAATGGCTGACGGTCGATATGCGGTCCGCATAGCGGATGCCGGTCTTGAGGAAACTGAGTTGCCCCCAGAACTCGCAGCCGTCCGCCGACTGCATGTCAGGCGGAATGCCGAGTTTGGCAGCATGCTCCATCGCATAATTGCCCTGGAAGGCAAGATTGTGGATCGTCAGCAATGTGCCGACGCCACCGATACCGGCCAGCTTCAGGAGCGCCGGGATCAGGCCCGCGTGCCAGTCGTTTGCATGCACGATATGCGGTGGCGCAAGCGCGGTCTTTCCCGCGCAGAGAGCGACTGCCGCATGGGCAAGTGCACCGAAACACAGCGCATTGTCCGCGAATTCCCGGCCGTCGGCATCGACATAGGGATTGTCGACACGCCGGTCGAATCCCGCAGTGCTCAGGAGTATCACCGGCACGTCGCTGTCCGGTATCGTCCCTTGCAGCAAGCGGCCAGCGCCGCCAGGCAGGTCGGACAATGCGCCTGCATCCTCTAGCGTCCCAGCACGTTCAATTGCGGCCGGATAGGCGGGGATCAGGACGGTGGCATCGATGCCGCGCCGTCGCAGCGTGCGGGCCAGGGAGGTAATGACATCGGCGAGTCCGCCGGTTTTGATCAATGGAACAGCTTCTGAGGCGACGATGAGAACGCGGGCGTTCAATGTGTGGGCTCCGGATTCTTGATCTTGTTCGAATCCCGGCCAGACATGCGCATCGTCGACGATGCACGGGTCGCGAAGAGCGTGTTCGTTCAGTCAGCCGGGGTCCCGAGGTTTGCGCGGGTGTGATGAAGATAAATCCTCGGCAAGCTTGTCCTACTGTGTAATATCAACTTTTCTTTGGCTTGAATGCAAAAGTGCTGCGCGAGCACTGCCAGGGGGAGATCGTCGCAAGGCGGTCGAACAACAACAAAGAGAATGTCACGATAACCAAATGAAAATGGAATCAACGGAAGGCATGCCGGCCCTTGCGCCGTTATTGCCCTTGTATTGTCGATGACCGCAGCCGGCGCGCTTGCGCACGGCGATGAACGAAATGCGGAACCGCGCCGCGTAGAGGTGCCGGCAGGAATCGGGCGGGCACACTTCCCGAGCCCTGTCCCTGCGCCACCATTGACCGGCAACGCCGACATTCAGCCGCGTGAACTATCCTCGCCGATCAGCAGCCGGGTTTCGCTCAGGTAGGTGTGCGGAGGAATTTCCAGATTGACCGGCGCGGGAACGTTCTTGAACACACGCCCGGCCAGATCGAATTTCGACCCGTGGCACGGGCAGTAGAAACCGCCGGGCCAATCGCTTCCCAGGTCCGGCGCTCCCGCCTCCGGCCGGTAAACCGGAACGCAACCCAGATGCGAGCAAATGCCCGTCACGATGAAAATCGGCGGCTTGATTGCGCGAACGGGATTGGCAGCGTAAGTCGGTTGCTGGGGTTCGTTGGATTTCGGATCGACCAGCTGGCCGTCATGACCTCCCAGCGAGGAAAGCATGGCTTCGGTCCGGCGCAGGATCCATATCGGTTTTCCACGCCACTCTACCGTGCGGAGTACACCTGGTTCGAGTTGGCTCACGTCAACCTCGACCGGCGCTCCCGCCGCCTTGGCGGCTTCGCTCGGCGACAAGTTCCGGACAAATGGAATTGCCGATGCAAGCAGGCCGAAACCTCCCATCCCGGTCGTCGCGGCAAGAAGCAGTTTCCTGCGGGTTCGTTCCGGCGGAGATTGCTTATTCATGGCAGGCCCCTCCTTCCATCGAAAAGACCGTCGGAATGGGGTGAAGTTCTACGAATCCATCAGGGCTGAAACCTTCATCAAGCATGGAGTCCGATTTGCCAGGGACATCTATCGACGGCTATAGCGTTCCGCATTGGCGCTGCCCGACACGCCCCAGCCTCATGGCCGTCATTCATATACTTCGCGAGCCAAACATTGAACCACGCGCTTTTTCATGCAAGCATGGTTTCCAGCTGCCCAGGGAGAAGTTGTTGTCCTTGTGGGTCGCATTCCGTTCTGGATTGGGGAGATAACGTGGTTTTTGTCAGGACTTGCCGTCAGTTCGTCATCGCGCTCGCATGCGTCGCGCTATCTGCCGCCGCGGCTCATGCCGGTGAAGGGTTTTCCTTCGAAATGCCGAAAGAGCGCCTGCGCATCCTGATACCGGACATCCCTCAAATGGAGATGGCGGATCATCCGAACGCCGCAATGCAGCCGCATGCCCGCTACATGGGACGGGATGGAACCGGCTACACCATCTCGATCCTCACGCCTACGAGCGATCCCGGCTTCGGGCCGGAAGCATGCGCCGTGTCGATATTCAACAGCTTGATGGCGCGTTACCGGCTGGATCCGAAGAACGTCACAAGACGAAAAGTCGACGCCAATACTTTCGTCGTCTTGTTCCCCGTGCGCATGGACCCTTTTGTCCAGTTCAAGGCCTATGTGCTTTCCGGTTATGGAGGATCGCATTGCCTCGAGGTGCACGCCTCAAGGATGGTGAGCGCTGCGGACAAGGATGTGCTTGTCGAACAGCTCACCGCCTGGTTCAAGGGCTTTCATGGCGCACGCGTCGAGCCCATGTAGCTTGCCAGTCTCCGGTCGCAGTTCCTTATCCGCGCAAAGCCGCCGGCGTCGTCCCGAACTCCCGCTTCACCAGTTTCCTGAGTGCCGTCGCATCCTGATAGCCGACCTCGGCGGCAATGGCTTCGATGGACTTGGATGTGGTCTCGATCAGGTGGGACGCGTGCAGCAGGCGCCGCCGCTGGATGAATTTGACTGGCGAGATGCCCGTAGCGGCATCGATGCGGCGCGCCAGGGTCTTCGGGGTGACGGCAAGTGCAGCGGCAAGTTCCGTGATGCTGATCGGCCCGGAAAGCCGTGCGTCTATCCATCGCTCCGCCGCAACCACTGTCGGATCGACATGCTGGGTATGGGCCTGGATCATGTAGCGCGCCTGCGACGGCCGCTGGTCGATCAGCAGGTAGCGCGAGCACAGTTGCGCGACGGCCGTACCCATCGTTTCAGCCACAATCGCCAGTGCCAGGTCGAGCTGGGCGTACGCTGAACCTGCCGTCAGGTATCGCCCATCACGGACCAGCATTTTCGATTCGTCCAGCCTGATATCCGGATAGCGCGCCCTGAAGATCTGCGCCAGCCACCACGTCATCGTGACGTGGCGCCCGGAAAGCAGTCCCGCCTGCGCCAGCAGGAAAACCGACGAGCATGATGCGCCGATCCGGACCGGCTCCGGCGCCTGCCGCAGCAGCTCCATGGCGGCAAGCGTGTCTTTCTGTGCGAAGCGCGCCGCGATGGCTTTCTCCGACACCAGCCCCAGTCCGGGTACGACGATCCAGTCGGGACGCACTGTTCCGCGGAGCACCTCGGCGAAGGTGACATCCGCAGTCAGCCTCATGCCTCCCCCCGTTCGCACCGACTTCCTGTGGCCGGCGACCACAAGCCGGATCTGCGCGGGCTTGCCAGCCCTGGACTGGAATGCCTGCGCGGCGCGGATCGTATCGAGCGTGATGGCAAGGCTGGAGTCCATGACGCCGTCCAGTGCCAAGGTCAAGATCGTTTTCATATGTCTATTTTGGCATGAAAAATGTCAAAAATGACAGTTCCGGGATTGGCGTCGAAAAGACAGACTGGCGCTGTCGTAACAACGGTTCGATCCACCAACACGACACAACACGATAAGGAGCCCAGTCCATGTCAAGAAGAAACATGAACGAAGACGATCCGCTCGATGATTTCACCGCCCGGGAAATCACGCTTGATGGAATCAGCAAGGTGGTCCATGTCGCCGGCAGCGGGCCGGCGGTGATCGTCATGACGGAGATGCCCGGTATCAGCCCCCACGTTGCGCGTTTCGCCCGCTGGGTACGCGACGCCGGTTTCACGGTATACATGCCGTCGCTCTTCGGCCGCGACGGCGCGGTACCGAGCGCGGAGGAAGGCACTGCCGTCTTCAAGCGTGCGTGTGTCAGCGCGGAATTCCGCGCACTCGCCGCCAACGAAACCAGCCCCGTCACAGTATGGCTGCGTGCGCTGGCAAGGCAGGCGCACCAAGAATGCGGCGGCCCGGGCGTGGGCGCGATCGGGATGTGCTTTACCGGCAATTTTGCGCTCACCATGATGTTGGAGCCTGCTATGCTCGCACCGGTACTGTCCCAGCCTTCGCTGCCCTTCAGCGATCCCGCCGGCCTGGAAATCTCGCCCGACGATTTGCAGGCGGTGCGGCAGCGCCTGGATCGCGAAAACCTGACCGTGATGGCCTATCGCTTCCAGGGCGACAAATTCTGCACCGCACAGCGTTTCGCAGCCTACTCCAAGGCGCTCGGCGACCGCTTCGTCGCGCGCGTGCTTCCCGACGAGGCGGCCAACCGCGAGACGCCGCCATTCTTCGAAAAGGTGGTCGGATGCCCGCACAGTGTCTTCACCGCACACCTGATCGACGAAGCCGGGCAGCCGACGATCGCCGCTCGTGACGAGATCCTTGCGTTTTTTGCGCAGCGGTTGACAACACCGTCTGGTGCGGAGGCTGCCGGTCCGGCATCGGTTCTTCAATAGCCAATAAGCGAGTTCGAAGGGGATGCTTTCTCTCCGATCTTGTCACCCTGCAAAGAGCCTTCGGCCAGGCCGAAGGCTCGCTTCGCCAATTCCGCATTCTCGCTTGTTGAAGTCCGAGGCAAAATCTGGATATCGAAAATGTCATCGCAATGACAGCTTTCGGACGACCACAATGCCGATGGGAGTGTTTCGAATGGAGACTGGATGCAAAGGTGACACGGGAGGTTTCATCACCGGCCCGCCCGATTCGGGAAAATCCCCGCCCGGCGTCGAGATCCACGAAGCGGTCGACGCCTCCGCAGCCGATGGAACGCATGCGGCGCTCTATGCCTACTTCGACAAGGAACAAGTAGCTGCGCTCGATTTCACGCGAAGCCGGGACAGTATTTCCATCAACATGGTTTACGTCAAACCGCAGTTCCGGCGCTGCGGCATCGGATCCGCACTGGTGCGTCATCTGCTCGGCCGGTATCCGGCAGTGAAGATCGACTGCGGGGGGGCGGCCATGCGGGTGCCATTCCTTGTGCATGCACTGAATACCGTTTCGCCGCATTCTTGTCCACAGCGGGATTAGAGCGCACTGCAGCGCAATATTGCCTCCATGCACCTTTCATGCCACGATGGTACGAAGCAGATATTCCTGCGCCTTTCGGGGAAGGAGGCTTTCGTGCACACCAGTCCTGTTTTCCATGTAGCGCAAACTGGTCCGGCCAAACGGGCCAGGCCTTTCACTCCCTGGAAAACCACCCGTATCTGCATCACGCGCCATGGCGAGACCGACTGGAACAAGCGAGGCATCCTGCAAGGCTGGTTAGATGTACCGGTTAATGACTTGGGACTCCGACAGGCAAGCGAGATGGCGGCTCGATTTGCCGGTGCAGGTTTCGATGCGGTGTGGACGAGCCCTCTGGTACGGGCAAGCCAAACAGCCGAAATCATTGCCTCCGCCCTGCAGCTGCCTGCACCCTCCAGCCACGAGGGGCTGAAGGAGCGGAACTTCGGCGCCATACAGGGCATCCCGAAAAATGAACTCGCCGAATTGAACCCGGCGCTGCTGGAACAAATCCTCCGGCGCAACCCTGCGGCCGATTTCGTCGGCGGCGAGTCGATGGATGAATTCGCCGATCGGGTAATGGCTGCGTTGGACGAGATCGGCGCGCGTCACCCCGGAGAACGGGTGCTCGTCATTACGCACGGCTGGGTCATGGATGTCGTCGCCCGTCATGTCGGTGGACAGGCGCGCGACGCGATCCTCCCGATGAAGCCACAGAATGGGCAAAGCATCTGGATCGACGCGGCTGGCCAGGATTACGTAGCCGCGTCGAACAACTAAGCCGCCAGCGGAACCGCTGCAGGATAGGCAATGCGTTCGACAGGTTCTCCCTGCCGGTCAAAATGGATCCGCGCCGTCCACTCGTCCTGCAGGCTCTGCAGCGGGATGACACATTCTCCCTGCCCCATTCCGTGGTTGCGTGCCCAGCGCCGGATGTAGTCGTCGGTACTCCAGGTGCCTGGCGGCGTCGAGGTTTTCTGCGTTGATTGATAGGGTCGCATTCGTGATTTCTCCATAAGCGTTGTGGCGACTGATTTCGGCAATCCCTTTAAACATCTATTTTACTTGAATGTTTAAATGTCGGGGCATAAAATGCATGCACACCAACAAGGATTGAGAAATGAACATCGATAAATTCAAGCATCAGCACCGGAAGATCTTCGACTGCATCGACACCTTGCGCCGCCATGCGTCGGCGGGCATTATCGAAAACGCAAGGGAGATCGCCTCCACGGTCGTCGCGATGAGTTCGGTCATCAAGCTGCATCTCACCGTCGAGGACACAGTCCTCTATCCTGCCCTGCGTACGGGCAGAAGCCGTTCCGTCGCGCGAATGGGCGAGGAATACCAGTCGGAGATGAAGGTGATCGCTTCGAGCTACGAAGAGTTCGCGCGGAAATGGAATACGCCTGCAAGCGTCGCGGCCAATCCCGAAGGTTTCAGGTCCGACGCCAATACCGTGCTGAAAATGCTGCATACGCGGATTCGACAGGAAGACAGGCATTTCTATCCGGCGATCGAAGCGATGTGATGGCGGTCCGCATCCCATAAACCCGGTATTTCTATCGCAAGATCCTCATGGCAGCATGGGCGTGATCCTTACGCCAACTGTCCCGAGGAGACTTGCCAGATGCATCATCAGCCGTCATTCGCGCTCAAGTTTTCATATTGCCTGGTCATACTTGGCACCGTCGTTCCGGTTGGCCTGGCGAACTCTGGCTGGGTTGCGCTGGCAACCGGAGCCACGCCGATGGGCATGATCCCGTTTCTCGGGCCGATTCTCCTGCTCGCACTGGGTCTCTATCGGATCTATCTTGTCTGGCGCATGAAAGGAACCTTGGACTCTCCACCCCTTTCAGGAGGAATCGCAGCGCTGCGTGCCATTGGCGTCTTTTGTATTCACCTCGGGGCGGTCATTACCATTGCCGCCTGGTCTGCGGGTCCGCTGATGCGGCTGTTGATCAAGCAGCAAACGGAAAGCGGCGCAGAGTTCTTTGTCGTCGGTGTATATCTGTCCCTCGTGGCGGGAATCGGCTTGCTCGGGTTCCTGCTGTTTGAATTCAGCCGACTCGTTGCGTTCGAACGTCACGCCCGTGAAGCGGCTTCATTGCGTCGTGGATGAAATGGATAAAAGCCGGAACAATGACCTCCCGTCTGTTTGGGACAAGATCGTTCGGATAATCTACGGAATAGCCGGCTTGCTATGCCTCGCCGTATCTGGCTGGTTCCTGTTCTTCGTGTCACCTTTTAACCCGTACGGTTTCTGGGGATTCCTTGTTGCGGGCCTTATCCTTCTGGGCTCCGGAGCAAAGGCGACAGTCCGCGATATCTTCTTTCTCCCTTTTCCTTAACGCAGGAGATTCACTGTATTCCCGTCTTCCGTTGCTCCAGGCGGATAAACGCCGTAATGTGCGCCACATCGTCCGGCGATAACCCGGGAACCGGCGGCATGTCGCCGAACTGCCAGTGATGCGCGCGTACGCCCTGCTTCACCGCGAGCTGGAATGCGGCGTCGCTGTGATGCGACGGCTCATACACCTTGTGCAGCATTGGCGGCCCCTTGGCGCTACCCTTGAGGTCCGCGCCGTGGCATGACGCGCAATTCGCAGTAAACAAACTCTTTCCGCGTGCGGGATTGGGCATCAATCCTTCGCTCGGCTTGGGAATCTTCATCGATTGCGCTGTCGCAGCCGAAGCTGCCAATGAGCAGAAGGCTGCGAGCGCTATCCACCATTTCCCCGTTATCTTGAAATTCATCCTTCCAGTCCTTTCTTGAGTCGCCACTGCTTCACCAGTGCGTAAATTGCCGGAATCACCGCCAGCGTGAGAACGGTCGACGAGATCATGCCGCCCACCATCGGCGCCGCAATGCGGCTCATCACTTCGGAACCCGTACCTGTGCTCCACAAAATCGGCAGCAGGCCGGCCATGATGGCGACCACCGTCATCATCTTCGGCCGCACGCGCTCGACGGCCCCTTCCATCACGGCTTCATACAGGTCGCCAGCAGTGGGTCGGGATCCCGAAGCACGGCATTTCTTCTTGACATCTTCCCATGCATGGTCGAGATAGATCAGCATGACCACGCCCGTCTCAGCCGCCACACCGGCCAGTGCAATGAAGCCTACCGCGACGGCCACCGACATGTTGTAGCCAAGCAGCCACATCAACCACACACCGCCCACCAGCGCAAACGGCACCGACAACATGACGATCAGGGTCTCGGTCAGACGCTTGAAATTGAGATACAGCAGCAGGAAGATGATCAGCAGCGTGACCGGCACGACAATCTTCATTTTGTCGATCGCGCGTTCCATCGCTTCGAACTGGCCGCTCCAGGTGGCGTAATAGCCGGGCGGGAACTTCACCTGTTCGCTCACTGCCTTGCGTGCATCGGCCACGTAGCCGCCGATGTCGCGGCCGCGGATATCCACGTAGATATAGGCGGACAGCAGCGCGTTTTCGGTGCGGATGCCCGGCGTGCCCTTCGCGATCTCGATGCGTGCCAGCTGGCCGAGCGGGATCATCGGGCCGTCCATGGTCGGCACCAGGACTTCGCGTGCGATCTGCTGCGGGTCGGCGCGCATCTCCCTCGGATAGCGCACGGTGACGCCAAAGCGTTCGCGCCCTTCGACCGTGGTCGTCGCCATTTCCGCGCCGAGTGCCGTCGCAATGACGTCCTGCACCTCGCCGATCGTCAGACCGTACCGGGCCAGCTGCGTGCGGTCGGGCTCGATGTTGAGGTAGAAGCCGCCGGTGATCCGCTCGGCAAAGGCTGAGGTCGTACCGGGGACGGTCTTGACCACCGATTCGATCTGCTTGGCGAGTTTTTCCATTTCCTCCAGGTCCTTGCCGAAGACCTTGATGCCGATCGGCGTGCGGATGCCGGTCGAAAGCATGTCGATGCGGGCCTTGATCGGCATAGTCCATGCATTGGAGACACCCGGAAACTGCAGAGCGCTGTCCATTTCCCCGATCAGCTTGTCCATGGTCATGCCGGCCCGCCATTCCGATTCCGGCTTGAAGTTGATCACCGTCTCGAACATCTCGGTCGGCGCCGGGTCGGTCGCCGTATTGGCGCGTCCTGCCTTGCCGTATACCGATGCCACCTCGGGGAAGGACTTGATGATCTTGTTCTGCGTCTGCACCAGCTCGGCAGCCTTGGTCATCGTCATGCCAGGCAGGCTGGACGGCATGTAGAGCAGCGTGCCTTCGTTCAGCGTTGGCATGAACTCGCTGCCGATCTTCATTGCCGGGAACGCCGTGGCGGCGAGCACGACGATGGCTGCCAGGATGGTCAGCCGTTTCCAGCGCATGACGCCCTTGATGACCGGACGGTAGATCCAGATCAGGAAGCGGTTCACCGGGTTCTTCGATTCCGGCATGATCCGGCCGCGGATGAACAGCATCATCAGCACCGGCACCAGCGTGATCGACAGCAATGCCGCGCCAGCCATCGCAAAGGTCTTGGTCCAGGCGAGCGGCGAGAACAGCCGGCCCTCCTGCGATTCAAGCGTGAACACCGGCAGGAAGGAAACGGTGATGATGAGCAGCGAGAAGAACAGCGAGGTGCCGACTTCCCTGCAGGCGGCGAGCATGGCTTCCAGCCGGGATTCACCGTCTTTCAGCCGCTCGAGGTGCTTGTGCGCGTTCTCGATCATCACGATCGCGGCGTCGACCATGGCGCCGATGGCGATGGCGATCCCGCCCAGGCTCATCAGGTTGGAGTTCATGCCGAGCGCGCGCATGGCGATGAATGCCATCAGCACGCCGACCGGGAGCATCAGGATCGCGACCAGCGCGCTGCGCACATGCAGCAGGAAGACGATGCACACCAGCGCGACGATGATGCTTTCCTCGATCAGCGTTGCTTTCAGCGTGTCGATCGCGCGGTGGATCAGATCGGAGCGGTCATACACCGATTCGATGCTGACGCCTTCCGGCAGGCCGGCGCTGATCTCGGCGATCCTGGTCTTGAGGTTGTGGATGACCTCCAGCGCGTTCTGTCCGTAGCGCGACATGGCGATGCCGGAAACCACTTCTCCTTCGCCGTTCAGTTCGGCGAGACCGCGGCGTTCGTCCGGCGCGAGTTCCACCCGCGCAATGTCGCGCACCAGTACCGGGGTGCCGCGCTCGGACTTCACCACCAGACTCTCCAAATCTGCCTTGCCGCGCAGGTAGCCTTTGCCGCGCACCATGTACTCGGTCTCGGCCATTTCGACGACGCGGCCGCCGACGTCGCGGTTGGACTCGCGGATTACCTGCGCCACCTTCATCAGCGGAATGCCGTAGGCGCGCAGCTTTACCGGGTCTACCGTCACCTGGTAGGTCTGCACGAATCCGCCGACCGACGCGACCTCGGCGACGCCGTGCGCCTTGGTCAACTGGTATCGCAGGTACCAGTCCTGCAGCGTGCGCAGTTCGGCCAGCGTTTTATCCTTGGCCAGTACCACATATTGATAGACCCAGCCCACACCGGTGGCGTCCGGCCCGATCTGGGGCGTGACGCCCTTGGGCATGCGGCCGGAAGCGAAGTTCAGGTATTCCAGCACCCGCGAGCGTGCCCAGTAGATGTCGGTGCCGTCCTCGAAGATGATGTAAACGAAGGATGCGCCGAAGAAGGAGAACCCGCGCACCACCCTGGACTTCGGCACCGACAGCATGGCGGTCGTAAGCGGATAGGTCACCTGGTCTTCCACCACCTGCGGCGCCTGGCCGGGGTACTCGGTGTAGACGATGACCTGCACGTCGGACAGGTCGGGCAGCGCGTCGATCGGCGTCTTCAGGAGCGCATAGATGCCGGCGACGGTGATGAACAGCGTCGCAAGCAGGACCAGGAAAACATTCCTGCCGGACCAGTCGATGATCTTGTTCAGCATGATGTCGTCCCGTTAACGATGCGCGGCGTGCGGGGCGGCCGCCGGCTGGAACTTCGTGATCACCCATTCGCCCGGCTGGCGCTCCACGAACTCGAAACGGACCGGGTTACCGGGTTTCATGTTCTTCAGGAGCGCGCTGTTGGCAACATGGAAGGTCATGGTCATCGGCGGCCATTTCAGGCTGTCGACCGGCCCGTGGGTAATGCTTACCGTGCCGGCGGCCGCATCGATCTCGCCGATCGTGCCTTCGGCCTGGTGTCCGGCGCCACCGGATTTCGGCGTTTCCTTCGCCTGCGGGGCATTGAAACTGCCGAGCGCCGCCTTGAGGTTGCTTTCCGCGTCGATCAGGAAATTGGCGGCAACCACGACATCTTCACCTTCTTGCACTCCCTCCAGAACCTCGACGTAGTCGCTGCTGCGTGCGCCGAGCTTGACCTCGCGCGGCTCGAAGCGCCCTTCCCTGGCTTGCACCAGCACGATGCGACGGGTACCGCTGTCGATCACGGCGGAGACGGGAACAGTCACCCTGTTGCCGGTCGAATCGACGGCCAGTTCCACGTCGGCAAACATGCCCGGCTTCAGCAAGCCGCCCGGGTTGGGCAGTTCGAGCCTGACCTGTACAGTACGGGTTTCCGCTTGCAAGGTCGGATAAACATAGGTCACAGTGCCTTCGAACTCCTTGCCCGGATAAGCATTGATCGCCACCCTAGCCTTCGCGCGCGGCTTGAGCAGGCCGATATCCTGTTCGAACACGTCAGCCAGCACCCAGACCGTGGACAGGTCTGTGACCTGGTAAAGCATCTCGCCGGGCATGAAGCGCATGCCCTGCACGGCCTTCTTTTCCGTCACGATGCCGCTGACCGGGGAGCGGAAGGTCATCGTGCGCTTTGCTTCGCCGGTTCGGGCGAGCAAGCGGATCTGCTCGTCGGAGATATCCCAGTTCTTCAGGCGCAGCAGGCTCGATTCGGCCAGCTGCTTCATGCCGGCCTGGGCATCGCTGTCGGCGCCCTTGAGCGACTGCATGCCCTGCGCGGCAATGGCGTATTCGCGCTGCGCGGATACGAGTTCGGGACTGTAGACCTCGAACAGTGGCTGGCCCTTGGCGATCAACTGGCCGGTGGCGTTGACGTGCAGGCGCTCGACGTAGCCTTCGAATTTTGGCGAGATCGTGTAGGTGCGGCGCTCGTCCGCTTCGACGCGGCCGGCTGCGCGCACCGCCCTGTCGATCGGCTTGAGGCTGGCCTTTTCTGTCCGCACGCCCAGTTTCTGGATTTTTTCGGTACTGATGCGGATCTGGCCGGTACCGGACGATTCCTCCTCGCCTTCATAGACGGGGATGTAATCCATGCCCATCGGATCCTTCTTCGGCACCGGGGACGTGTCCGGAAGACCCATCGGGTTGCGGTAATACAGGAGCTTGCGTTCTTTCTTCGCTGCCTGCGCGTTGTTTGCAGGAGCGGACGCGGGAATGGCGTGTTCGCCTGCGTTCCGGTTGCCGATCCAGTATCCGCCGCCGGCTGCGAGGGCGGCAATCGCGACGACGCCGGCTGCAAGGATGGGGCCTTTCATAGTTCTTCTCCAAGGATGCGTTCGATTTCCGCCAGGCGAATCCGGGCTTCGGCCTGCGCCTTGATCTGGTTCTGTCTTGCGGTGCGTATCTGTCGCTGGGCGTCGAGCAAGGTGGCAAAGTCGACCTTGCCGTTTTCATAGCTCGCCAGGGCTGACTGGTAGGTGAGTTGCGCTTGCGGAAGCAGGTTGTTGGCGATAAGGGATTCTGTGCGCCGGGCTGCTTCCAGACCGGACAGGTTTTCAGCCAGTTCGGCAAGCACCTGGTTGGCGGTGGCTTCCTTGCGGGTGCGGGCGGCGGCAAGCATGGCCTCGCTTTCCCTTTCCATGCTGCGGTGCCAGGACTGCTGGATGGGGATGTTCATTTCGAACATGACTTCCCATTCCTTGACGGAACTGCCGACCTGCACGGGAGCGAATCCGACCGCGAAATCCGGATAGCGGTTCTTGTAGGTCAGTTCGCGGTTCTTTTCCGCGGCGCCGAGGCGTGCCTCGTCCGCGGCAATCTGTGGATTGCGGCTGCGCGCGAGGCCTTCGAGCGTCTTGTACTCCAGCTTCACCGGCTGCGGCAGGGGACGCAGGCTTTCCGGCTCGGCCAATGGTGCGACGGCGGGCCGCGCCAACAGCATGTTCAGCCGCGACTGCGTCATCCGTTTTTCGTTTTCGAGCATGATCAGCTCGTTGCGCATTGCCGTCTGCTCCACCTGTGCGCGGATCGCATCGGACTGCGCAGCGAGGCCGCCGGCGTAGCGCGCCTGCGTGACCTTTTCCAGCCGCATCATGAGGTCGAGGATTTCTCGCGTCAGACGCTCGTTTTGCGCGATGTAGTAATACTGGGCATAGCCCGATTTGATGCGCGCCGAAAGCTCCGACCATGCGGAGGCCGCTTTCACCCTGGCGGCTTCGGCCTCAAATCCGGCGATCTCGCGCTTGAGTCCCCGCTTGCCGAACCAGGGCAATTCCTGCATCAGCTGGTAGCGCGTCCTGCCGACCCGACCCGGCAACAGCGAAGGGTTTTGTTCGCCCATGCGCGTGATGTCTTCCAGCTCGACGCGCAACTTCGGATCGGGCAATGCGCCGGCGGAAAACACGCGCTCGCCGGCGGCCTCGGCTTCGTGCCGCATCGACGCGTATTCCGGATTGCGTTGCCTCGCGTATTCGAGAAGGCTTTCCACGGAATTGCCCGGCAAGGACTCAGCCGCAATTGCGGAAAAAGGCGCAACGAACGCAAGTGCCGCGATGCAGGCGCGCAGTGTATGGGAAACGGGAACTCCCATGGAAGAAAACGAGCACGCCGGCAACGGCCGTGCAGTGTGCTCGTCCGACGAGACAAGCTTTTGGATAGACATGACAACTCCAGGCAGCGATATGCGATCACCGCCCGCCAATGGCGCGGCGGCAGCGAATCAGGCGGCCTGGAATGTCAGATTCGGAAGCAGCAGTTCCGGATGGAGAGAGGCGGATCGGATGCGCGCATCAGCCATGGGGCTTGCGCGACGGGAGGAGCGGGACGGAAATCGAGCTCGGGGGCGCTGATGATCCGGACAATGGCAGTGACAATGGCGGGCTGTACATCGGGCACCGGCGGCTTGTACAGGGACTGGCTGCCTTCCTGGGAAAAGGCGAAGCAGAGCGCGGGCTGGTCGACATCGACGCCGCCTTCACAGCCGGGCATGGAGTCGTGGCTGTCGGCACTCGTCCAGCCGGCATGCGCATCCATTGACGGACTCTTCTCTACCGTCGGGCAGGCGTAAGCCGCCACCGCGAGCTGCATGAACAGCACGCTGAACAGCGCGATGAGCGCGGTGACAATACGCGAGTGACGAGAGAATCTCATGCTTGATCGTTTTGGTTTCCCGGTCTTGCAGCATCCAGTGTACACATCAAGTGTACGTAAACGGATACGCCCGAATCATTGACCTGAGTCAACATTGTCGGAATTCTACCGCCGCGGCAAATTCATTGCAGCGTTGCCCGTCATGGAGCTCATTCTCTATCCAATGACTGTCGGCCGAATGATACGTCAACTCGTCATTTTTCGGACGTCACACGTTCCCGTGGCGTCCGAACGAAGCTGAAACGATCAGCGTGCGCGGGAAAGGATGACGAGCCACTTGCGAAAGAGCAGCAGTTCCAGGTGGCCGGGCTCGACGCCGGTGCTGCAGTCGACGATTGGATTGACGCGGTAGTAGCGCTTGCGGAAATCCCGGCAGGCGAAAATTTCGCGGCGGCCGAAACGGACCAGAAAAGACGTCGGAGCGTATTCGAGACCGAAACGTGCGCCGAAGGAATTGTTCAGGTGTGCCATAGCTCTGTCCTCCCAAATGTCGTTGTTTGAGACCTTACTTTAGCACAAGTACTGTATAAAACAACAGCACTGTGAAAAAAATCAGCATGTTATCACAAATGCAATTTTGTGCGCCACCCTCTAACTCTCTCCAAGTACACCGGTTCTTTTCGACCGCAGAAATACTCCTTCCCCACCCCGGCATTCGTCCATTCGGACGATTTTATTTCCCGCGACTTGATCCTAGGATGTACAAAACGACAAGGTCACGATCGTCCGCAGAGACGACGAACCATACATAAAATGGAGACAACCATGTCCTACGCTTGGCGGCAACTACAATCCGCAATTCGAACCCTGGCCGGCACGACCGACAGGCGCGACCGGCTAGCCGGCGCCTACGGCAAACTCATCAAACTTAAACCGAAGGATCTTCCATCGGAGGTCGCGGCCGACCACGAGCGACTGCTCCGGCGCATTTCACGCTTCCCGGTCAAGAGCATCCCGCACGAAATCCGCATCGAAGTCGACGCATTGAGCGATATGGAAGTCACGGCCGCGATCCAGACCATCATGACAATGTACGACGCCGTATCGGCCTATCAGCCACAGCCGGTTCGCCGTTCGGCCGGAGCGCGCCGAGCGCCGTCCGAATTGCCTGTCTGGCCGGTTCCCGCGTTGCACATCCTTGAGACAAGGCACGGTGCCTTTGTCCACGAAACCGCCTGAATCCCCGAGGCTCTTTGCGGGGACGGCGACCGCCCTCCCCGCCTTTTTTCACGGCCGCTCCGCGATGCCTTCCCCGTTTCTTTCCCCGCTTTTTTCACGGTAAGCGCCCGGATTGAGTCCAGTCCATTCCTTGAATGCGTGGCAGAAAGAGCTTTGTTCCTGGTAGCCGAGCAGGAAAGCGATTTCGGCAAGGCTCAACTTGTCGCGCTTCAGGTAATCGAGCGCCAGATCGCGTCTCGTCTGGTCCAGCACTTGCTGGAAGGTTACGCCGGCCTCATTCAGTTTTCGCTGCAGCGTGCGCTGGGTGATATTCATTTCTTCCGCGACCGTGGCCACACGCACGCGGTCTTGCGCCAGGTTGCGCACGATGACACTGCGCACCTGCGCCACGATGCCGGCGTCGCCCTGCGCGCGCTGTTTTGCCTGCAGCAACTGCTCGGCATGCTGCTGCAGTACCGGATACAAACCGACGTCGGCATTCCGCACCGGCCATGACAGGAGCGCCGCATCGAAGCGTGCGGTATTGGCCGGCGCACTGAAGCGGATGCCCTCGCCGAACAGGCGCCGGTGCTCGCTCTGGTCTGCGGGTGCTGGATGCGTAAAAGAGATTTCCGCCGGCGGCAACGGCCTGCCGGCAAGCCAGCCCGCCGTTATCTGGATGCCGGCGAAAACGCTTTCTACGAGATGCCGGCTCGCGGCCGGCACGGCGCAATCCCATCGGTATTCGGCGAACCTGCCGTCGACCCGCAAGGCCGATCTCCCGAGGTCGTGCGCCAGTCCTTCGAAGCGCAAGGTCTGCTGCAAGGCCTGTCCGAAATCGCGGCAGCTCAGCAGGATCAAGCCGTACACGTTGTATGCGCCGAGCTCCACGCATTCGCCGACATGCAATCCGAAATGCGGGTCGCACGCGAGTTCCGCGCCGGCATCGAGCAGGCGCACATAAACCGTCACGGGCAGGCTCTCCGGCAAGGTCGCGAACGCATCGACCGGTAAACCCGCCGCCGCCGCCAGCTTGTCAGCCGGCACGCCGCGCGCCGATGCAGCTGCCAGCAGCGGCTGCAGGTACGGCCCGGCGACGACGCCCCGGGCTTGATCAGGATTGACGGTTTGCGGTGTTGGCATGTTTTGACAAATGGACTGGCATGAATGCGCAATACAAGCATCTCATGCATGAATAAGCTGCCAAAGTATAAACAAAAGGAGCAGCATGGTGAGACGATGGAATGGATGGGGCGACGATACGGTCGAGTTTGCCCTGAACGAGGACGCGCTGGCTTTCCTGCGCGAGCGCATCGGCCCGGGTATCAAGCCCAATGACGCCACTTTCGACCTGGCATGCCGTTGCATTCCGCCGGGGCGGCTGAAACCGCACGCGCTCATCGATACGTCTCCGCAGGCGCGTCTGCGTAACGGTCTTGGCCAGAGCATGCAGGACTGGTTGCGGCTGCGTTACGGTGAGGTCGGCCCCTTGCCCGATGGCGTTGCCTTTCCGGAGAGCAGCGAACAGGTGCGCGAACTGCTGGATTACGCCGCGCGCCACGATGTCTCGGTGATTCCCTATGGCGGCGGCACGAGCGTCGTCGGCCACCTGAGCGCATTGCCAGGCGATCGCCCGGTGCTGACCATTAACCTGTCGCGCTTGTCCCGCCTGATCGACATCGACACGGAAGCGCAACTGGCCACCTTCGGCGCCGGCGTCGCCGGACCGGACCTGGAGGCGCAACTGCGCGCGCGCGGCTATACCCTCGGCCACTTCCCGCAGTCCTTCGAATACTCGACTCTCGGCGGCTGGGTGGTGACGCGTTCTTCCGGACAGCAATCGTTGCGCTATGGGCGGATCGAACAGCTGTTTGCGGGCGGCCGCATCGAGACCCCGGCCGGCACGCTCGACATACCGACCTTCCCCGCCTCGGCAGCCGGAACCGACCTGCGCGAATTGGTCCTGGGTTCCGAAGGAAGGCTGGGCATCCTGACCGAAGCGACCGTGCGCATTTCACGCCTGCCGCAATCGGAGTCCTTCCACGCCGTATTCTTCCCGAGCTGGGTGGAGGCGGAGAATGCGCTCCGCAGTATCGCGCAGGCAAGGCTGCCGCTGTCGATGCTGCGGCTGTCGAATCCCGTGGAAACGCTGACTACCTTGCGGCTGGCCGGCCACAAGACCCTGATCGGCCTGCTCGAGCGCTACTTGCGCTGGCGCGGCTGCGGCCACAACAAATGCCTGCTGGTGGTCGGCGCCAGCGGCGATGCGGCGCAGGTAGCGCAGGCACTTGCCGGGACAATGCGCATCGCACGCGGATTCGGCGGCGTACAGGCGGGCGAAGCAATCGGGCGCAAATGGAAAGCCAACCGTTTCCGCAACGTCTACCTGCGCAATTCCCTTTGGCAGCAGGGTTATGCGGTGGATACGGTTGAAACCGCGGTCGAATGGCCAAAGGTCTGGAACATGATGTGCGCGGTCGAACAGGCCGCCGGTCTCGCCCTCGGGAAGGACGGCGAGCGGGTGCATGCCTATACCCATCTCTCGCACGTGTATGCGCAGGGCGCGAGCGTCTACAGCACCTTCGTGTACCGGCTTGCCGGCGATTTCGAGCAGGATCTTGCCCGCTGGCGCCGCTTGAAGGCAGCAGTCAGCGATGCGATTGTCCGGACGGGCGGCACGATCAGCCACCAGCATGGCGTCGGAACCGACCACGCGCCTTATCTCCACGCAGAAAAAGGCGCGCTCGGCATGGGCGCGATGCACCAGCTGTTCCGCCATTTCGATCCGCAAGGACTCATGAACCCCGGCAAGCTGGTCGGAATGGACAACGAGGAGGCGCACAAGCATGTGGCACGGAAACTGGCGTGACCGCCTGCCGGGCGAGCTGGCTTCGCGCGAATGGGATGTCATCATCATCGGCGGCGGCATCACCGGCGCCGGCATCCTGCTGGAGGCGGCACGCCAGGGACTGAAGTCGCTGCTGGTGGAACAGCGCGACTTCGCCTGGGGCACGTCCAGCCGTTCTTCCAAGCTGGTCCATGGCGGGCTGCGCTACATCAAGGAGGGCAAGCTTCTGCTGACACGCGACTCGGTGCGCGAGCGGCAGAACCTGCTCCGCGAAGTACCCGGCCTGGTCGAACCCCAAGGCTTTGCTTTCGGCGATTACCAAGGGCGCAAGCCGGGACGCAGGTTGTTTGCCGTCGGCCTTGCGCTGTATGACCTGATGGCCGGCAAGCGTTCCCGCCAATACCACGCCGCGGACGATTTCCTGATGCTTGCGCCGCACATCCGTCGCGAGCGCCTGGACGGCGGCCTGTCCTACGAGGACGCGAAGACGGACGACGCACGCCTCGTTCTGCGCGTGCTGCAGGAAGCGGTCGACGCCGGCGGCGTGGCGGTCAACTACCTGTCGGCGAGCCGCATTCTGCGCAACGGTGATAAGGTCTGCGGCATCGAACTGTCGGATGCTGCCAATGGCGGCACGTTCTCCATCGCTGCGAAGGTCGTCATCAACGCCACCGGCGTCTGGGCCGACCGGCTGCGCCAGCTGGGTGCCGGCCGCCAGAAGCTGCGCCCGCTGCGCGGCAGCCACCTTGTGCTGCCCGCATGGCGCCTACCCGTCGCGCAGGCTGTCAGCCTCATGCATCCGCTCGACGGCCGCCCGGTGTTTGCCTTTCCGTGGGAAGGTGTCACCCTGGTCGGCACCACCGACGTCGACCACAAGCAGGACCTGCAGATGGAAGCCGCCATCACGCCGGATGAGTTTTCCTACCTGATGATGGCGCTTGAATTCCAGTTTCCCGAACTGGCGATCCGTCCGGATGACGTGATTGCCACCTACGCCGGCGTGCGACCGGTGGTCGATACCGGCAAGGCCAATCCGTCCAAGGAAGGCCGCGACCATGCAGTCTGGCTCGAGGATGGCCTGCTCACCGTCACCGGCGGCAAGCTGACCACCTTCCGGCTCATTGCGCTGGACGCGCTGAAGCATGCCGCAACCATGATTCCAGGCTGGCAACCCGACCTCCGTCCCAAACCGGTGTTTGCGCCGCCGTCGCCAATCGCGCGTACCGTCGTAGGCAACCTTCAACGCATGCGCCTGCAGGGGCGCTACGGCCCCCGTGCGTTGTCGGTGCTCGAGTGTGCTCAACCCGGTGAGCTCGATATCATTCCCGGCACAGAGACCATGTGGGCAGAACTCCGCTGGGCTGCACGCGCGGAGGCCGTGTTCCATCTCGAAGACCTGCTCCTGCGCCGCACCCGCCTCGGCCTGCTGCTGCGCGAAGGTGGCGCTCCCCTGATAAAACGCATCCGCGCCATCTGCCAGCCGGAACTCGGATGGGACGATGCACGCTGGGATACGGAGCAAGCCGCTTATCTGGCACTATGGCAGAGGTGCTACGGATTGCCGCCGCAATACCTGATTCCGGACTGGCGCAAACTGCCCAGGCTGCGCACCCGGCGCGCTTGATAACAACAGGGGGAGATCAGCATGACATCCGAATATCTGCTGGCAATCGACAACGGCACGCAAAGCGTACGCGCGCTGCTGTTCGACCTGCAGGGGCACATCGTCGCCAAGTCGCAAGTCCATCTCGATGCCTATTTTTCCGACCAGCCCGGCTGGGCCGAGCACGGCGTCGAAGACTACTGGCAGGCGCTATGCACCGCATGCCAACGGCTGTGGGCGCAATCGAACGTGCCGAAGTCCGCCGTGCGCGGCGTCGCCGTTACCACGCAGCGCGGCACCGTCGTCAACCTCGACCGCGACGGCAAGCCCTTGCGGCCCGCGATTGTCTGGCTGGACCAGCGCCGCACGACTGAGGTGCCGAAGATCAATCCCCTGTGGCGGGCAGCCTTCAAGCTGGCGCGCGTCGAAAGCACGGTCGACTTCTTCCTCGGCGAGGCGGAGGCGAACTGGATCAAGGCCAACCAGCCCGAGATCTGGAAGAACACGCACAAGTACCTGCTGCTGTCGGGATACCTGAATTACCGCCTGGGTGGCGAGTTCATCGATTCGGTCGGCTCGCAGGTGGCCTACATCCCCTTCAATTACAAGGGGCTGAAATGGGCGCCGTCATGGGACTGGAAATGGCAGGCGATGCCCATTGAGCGCAGCATGCTGCCGGACCTGGCACCGCCCGGGACGGTGATTGGCAAGATCACAGCGTCGGCGGCAGAGGAAACCGGCATTCCTGCAGGCACGCCGCTGATCGCCGCGGCCGCCGACAAAGCCTGCGAGGTGATCGGCGCGGGCTGCCTGGAGCCGAATATCGGCTGCCTCAGCTACGGCACCACCGCGACCATCAATACCACCAGCCGCAAGTACGTCGAGGTCACCCCGTTCATCCCGCCCTACCCGGCCGCCGTGCCCGGCGCATACAGCACCGAGGTGCAGATCTTTCGAGGCTACTGGATGGTCAACTGGTTCAAGGAACAGTTCGGCCTGCATGAAAAGATGCGTGCCGCGGAACAAGGCGTGGCACCGGAGGCATTGTTCGACGAACTCGTGAATGCAGTCCCGCCGGGTGCGATGGGCCTGATGCTGCAGCCCTACTGGACACCCGGCATCAAGCAGCCCGGGCCGGAAGCCAAGGGCGCGGTCATCGGTTTCGGCGACGTGCATAATCGCGCACACCTGTATCGCGCGATTCTCGAGGGGCTGGCCTATGCGCTGCGCGAGGGCAAGGAAAGGATAGAGAAACGCAGCGGCGTGCCGATTACCGCATTGCGTGTGTCGGGCGGCGGTTCGCAGAGCGATGCGGCGATGCAGCTGACGGCCGATATTTTCGGCCTGCCCACCGCACGGCCGCATGTCTATGAGACTTCGGGACTCGGCGCGGCCATCAACGCCGCGGTCGGCCTGAAGCTGCACAAGGATTTCGATACGGCTATCGGCGCGATGACGCGGGTGGGCAAGGTGTTCGAGCCAAAGCCGCATCACCAGCAGACGTACGATGCGCTCTATTCGCGGGTGTACAAGAAGATGTATTCCCGGCTGGTGCCGCTGTACCAGCAGATACAGGAGATCACCGGGTATCCCAAGCTGTCGTAAGCCGGACAAGAAAGACCTGCACAACCGCATCAGTTCTTGATGCAAATCGTCAGTCCTGCGTGATGACAGTCCGCGTTTGACAGGACACAAGGCAGCATCGCCGCCGCATAGGCAGCATCTCCACCAGCCATGGCTTCACCGAGTCTCATTCAGCTTGCCCGTCAAGCGAAGGGGCCGCGCTTTGCCCTGCAGTTCCAGGGCAATGGTGTACAGCTCGCGCTGACATTAGGAGGATGACCACATGATCCAGAAAAGAAAACTTCTGTCCCTTGCCATTGCATCCGTACTGGTCGCCGCATGCGGCGGCGGCGGGGGCGATACGTCGCCGATTGCATCCGGCACGGCCACCACTGAAACCAGCACACCTCCGGCGAGCACTCCTCCTGCAACAACGCCACCGGCGGGCACAACACCTCCCGCCACGGGTGGGACCGGCACAGGAACAGGAACGATGCCTCCGCCGTCGAACGGCAGTACGCCGACTACCCCGGCCACACCGACGACACCGGCCACGCCTGTCGCCGATCAAAAATTCAACGGCAACCTGGAACTCGCAGGGAACCAGATTCTTTACCTTCGCGTCAATCGCATCATCTACCTGCCGGTGACATTGACGACCTTTGAAGGCCCCACCGGCATCGTCGACGTGGCGTCCGGCAGCCCTGTGGCCAATTATCCGAACCTGGCGGCGGAAGCCGCAGCCGCCGGCTGCACGATCGCTGTCGATGGCACCTGTGGCATCCAGCCGCCGGCGGTCGCACCGGCCGCACCGCTTGCCGTCTTCGGCATCCGCATCGGAACGCACATCCTGCCGTCCGCATCCGGCGCCCGCGTCGGCGCGCAAACCGTCGTCGGCCGCATCGCGTTCGACCTGACGGAACAGACCAGCTCACCCGGCGTGGGTGGCGCGTCAGGTGCCGAGATCATGCGCTTCGTCATCGACAACGTCGAAATGACGACGGACCAGGACGGCAAGCTGACAACGGTGCGCGTACGGGAAGGCGGACAGATCCACGTCTACGGCCGCAACGCCGCGGGCGTGGAGGTGCGCGAAAGTATTCCGGCTCCAGCGCGTACGGTCCGCCTGCTGCCGCTCATCGAGATACCGGACAGCATGGGCGATACGCATAGCACGATCCTGTTCATGGATCTGGAAACCGGTTTCTCGCAGGCGGGAACGCGACTGGATGCCTTGCGTTCGGTCGCCGGGCATTTCAACATGAACGTCACGCTGTCCCACGTAGAGAAGATTGTGCGTTCGACGGCGGGCACGGTGCCGCAGAAGGATCTGGTGGGCCTGCCGGTTACGGTGAACACGCAATCACTGGTCAGTGGCGGCGGCATCAGCGGCAGCGCCTGGATCCGCATGTACCCGATGTAACCGAAAACGTCCGTTTCGGAAAAACAAAAATGGAGCGGCTTTTCTGCCGCTCCATTTTTTTGCTAGTTCCCGCCGCGATAGTACATGTCATCCGGCTGCGGCGCCGCTCGCCCTGCCGGTGTGGAGGGGCTGCTGCCGAACAGACGATCCCAGAATCCGCGGATTCCATCGATGCCGACGGATTGCACCGCGTCTCTGTTCTGGTATTCCTCATACATCCAGTCGCCGTCGACCTGGATCACGCCTGTAGGCGTTGCACGTTGCACAGGGGGCTTGCCGCGCAGCGCAGTGCGCATGTAGTCGACCCAGATCGGCAGCGCGACTGTGCCGCCGAATTCGCGGCCGCCGAGCGAACGCGGCTTGTCGTAGCCCATCCATGCCACTGCGACAATGTCGCCGCCATACCCGGCGAACCACCCGTCCATTGCATCGTTGGTGGTACCTGTCTTGCCGGCCAGGTCGCGCCTTCCGAGCCGCTGGCTGGCGGCATAGCCGGTGCCGGAATTGACCACGTCGCGCAGCATGCTGTCGACGACGAAGGCATTGCGCGCATCGAGAACCCGCGCGTTTTCATCGCCGGCAATCGCCGGGCGGTTTTCCACGAGCACATTGCCGCGCGCATCGACCACCTTCTGAATCAGGTAGGGTGCAACCTGGAAGCCGCCATTGGCGAACACCGCATACGCGCCCGCCATCTGCAGCGGCGTGACCGATCCGGTGCCGAGCGTCATCGTCAGGTTCGATGGATGCTTGCCCGGGTCGAAGCCGAAGCGCGACAGATGCTCCAGCGCGAAGGACGGCCCGATGGTCTGCAGGATGCGGATGGAGACGAGGTTTTTCGACCGCTTCAGACCGGTGCGCATGGTGACCGGCCCGTCGTAGTTGCCGTCGTCGTTCTGCGGATTCCAGGTGGGGCCGCCGCCGTCGGTGATGCCGAGGTCGAGCGGTGCATCGTTCACCATCGTGGCCGGGTGGAATCCTTTCTCCAGTGCGGCGGAATAGACGAAGGGCTTGATGCTGGAGCCCGGCTGGCGCCAGGCCTGAGTCACATGGTCGAACTGGTTGAGGTTGAAATCGAAGCCGCCGATCATCGCGCGGAAGGAACCGTCATTGGCGTTGATCGATACAAATGCGGCTGCCACTTCCGGCAACTGGGTAATGAACCAGCGCTTCTTTGCGTCGCGCGCGATGCGGATCACCGAGCCGGGTCGGATGCCGTTCTTGCCTTTTCCGGTGAGCGCCGTTGCAGCAAACTTCAGTCCTTCGCCGGTGATCTCGGCGACCTCGCCCGTGATCAGTTCCGCCCGGACAAGCCTAGAAGATGCAGATACCACGACGGCCGCGCGCAGGTCATCGCTGTCCGGATGCTTGGCCAGCACCTCGTCGACCAGCTGTTCCCTTTCCTCCTCGTCCGACGGCAGGTTGATATGCGTTTCCGGGCCGCGGTAGCCGTGGCGGCGGTCGTATTCAAGCACGCCGCGTCGTACCGCGTCGTAGGCGGCGTCCTGGTCGGCGCTGAGGAGCGTCGTGTAGACCGTGTAGCCGGCGGTGTAGATGTCGTCCTTGTACTTTTCATACATGTACTGGCGCACGATCTCGGCCGCATGCTCGGCATGGGTGGTCATCAGGTAACCCTTGCTGCGTACCTGCAGCTTTTCCTTTGCCGCCTGCTCGTATTGGGCAGGCGTGATGTAGTCAAGATCGCGCATGCGCTTCAGGATGTACTGCTGGCGCTGCTTTGCACGGGTCGGGTTGACCACAGGATTGGCGGTGGATGGTGCCTTGGGCAAGCCGGCGAGCATGGCGGCCTCGGCGATGCTCAGTTCTCCGACTTCCTTGCCGAAGTAGATCCGCGCCGCACTGCCGAAGCCGTAAGCGCGTTCACCGAGATAGATCTGGTTCATGTACAGCTCAAGGATCTGGTCCTTGCTCAGTTTTTCCTCGATGCGGTAGGCAAGGACGATTTCCTGGATCTTGCGCGAATATTCCTTCTTCCTGCTGAGATAGAAGTTGCGTGCCACCTGCATCGTGATGGTGGACGCGCCCTGCGAACGGCTGGCACCGAGGTTCATCAGGAAGGCACGGGCAATGCCCTTGTAGTTCACGCCGCCGTGTTCATAGAATTCCGCATCCTCGATGGCGAGGATCGCATTCTTCATCACCTTGGGCATGTCGGCGATCGGGACGAAGTCGCGCCGTTCTTCGCCAAATTCCCCGATCAGCACCTGGTCCGCGGTGTATACGCGCAGCGGAATCTTCGGCCGGTAGTCGGTCAGCGCATCGAGCGACGGCAGGTTGGGCTGGACGATGAGGAAAACGTAGGCGGCGAGCAGCAGGCCCGCCACACCGCCGGCGGCGCCCAGCGCGAGCACGATCCGGAGGATGAGCGACCTGACCGGCCGATTGCCTCCGCGCGACGACTTCGAACCCGCTGACGATTTCCGCGCCACTCCCTGCTCCCCTCTCAGAATGCGTAATACGCAACTTTAGCAGGCATTGCCGCGCAGGGGCGGTAAGCAGATGTAACACGGGTGAAGCGTACGGATTTGCGGGTGGAGTGCAGAAGGCCGGGGATGCCCGGCCGCAGGACATCAGTGCAACTGCTGTTTAAGGGAGGAAATGGCCTTGCGCGCCTGGCGCACAGCGTTTTGTACCTGCTCGTCCACGTAGCCGCCTTGCGAGCAGGATTGTACGGCGCGGTCGCCGATCTTTTCCAGTTTGCTCACGCACTGCCGGATCTGCTCATCGCCCTGACCTTGCTCTGCCACCTGGATCGCATGGTCGGCTTCCTGTTCCAGTTCGCTCAGGCAGCTGCGCAGCCGGTCCGGCACGTCATTGCTCATTTCACACATCTGGGCAGCGGCGTCGATGCATTGCTCCACCTGGGAAAAACGATCTCTGAGCTGGTTCATCTGCATGGGTGCTCCTTTCCAATTTATTACGTGAAGGCGGTTTGGTAGCGTGAGGCCGCAATAGTTCCCCGTTTGATAACAGCCTGCAATTGCAATTCCCCCCAGCAGGTGTAATTTGTACAAGCGGGGTGTAAAGACGCCCGGTTTCCGCGGCTGACAGCCCAGCGGAATTCCCGTAATACGTATGGCAGGCATCTTGCTCCGCTTATTACTTGCAGCATGGAGCACGCCAGATGTTTTCCAGTCACACCACGCGGTCGCCTTTTCGCGACCGTCGAGACGCAGGCCGGCAGCTCGCGGTCGCCCTGCAATACCTGAAAGAATCCCAGCCGGTCATTCTCGCCCTGCCCCGCGGTGGGGTGCCTGTGGCCTTCGAAGTCGCGCAGGCCTTGCACGCACCGCTCGACGTCTTCCTCGTACGGAAACTCGGAGCGCCGTATTTTCCCGAACTCGGCCTGGGTGCGGTTGCCGAAGGCGCCGAGCACTATTGCGTGTTGAATGAAGACCTGGTGGAGCGGACGCATGCATCCGATGACTATCTCGAGGAGGAAAAGCAGCGCCAGCTCGATGAAATGGGCCGGCGCCGCGCGCGTTACCGTGGAGGGCGCAAGCTCGTCGATTTGCAAGGCCGTACGGTAGTCATCATCGACGACGGTGTGGCAACGGGCGGCACGATGAAAGTCGCGCTGCAGGCCGTTGCCGCCGCACATCCGGAGCGCCTGCTGTTTGCCGTTCCCGTCGCGCCGAAGGAAACCGTCGCCGCGCTATGCGATCTTGCGGACGACGGCGTCTGCCTGCTGTCGCCGGAGCATTTCCGGGCCGTCAGCCAGTACTACACGGATTTCGACCAGACCAGCGACGAGGAAGTCGTCCAGCTCCTGCAGCAGGCCCAGTCGTTCGCCAAACAATCCCAGCCGGAAAAGGAGAACCCTATGGAACAGATTTCTGAAGTCATGACCCCGGATGTCTCCGTCGTTTCGCCGCAAGACAGCATCCAGCAGGCGGCGCAGATCATGCGCGACCGCAATGTCGGGGCGCTGCCGGTATGCGACGGGCAGAAGCTCATCGGCATGATCACCGACCGCGATATCACCATTCGCGCGACGGCAGGTGGCCAACCGCCAGACCAGGTGCGCGTGGACGAAGTCATGACAGATGACATCTACTGGTGCTATGAAGACCAGCTGGTCGGCGAAGTGCTGCAGCAAATGGGCGACTCGCAGATCCGGCGTATTCCCGTCGTCAATCGGCAGAAGGAACTGGTAGGCATGGTGTCCCTCGGCGACCTTGCTACGCGCGTCAAGGCACATACCGACGACACCCTGGAAGACATTTCGAAACCGTCGGAACCGGTGCGCCAGAGCGCAGACGAGGTGCGCCTGCGTCGTCCGCCTTCCGACCAGGCGGACGGTCGCTTCTAAGGCCTTGCAACCAGCACTGCGCCCGGCGGCGGCATGTCCATCACCGGGAAGCAAGAGGCTGCGGCACGCCGCTCCCTTCTCTTCGCTCCCGGTGAGTTCCGCCGCGTCGGATGGGCGTTCGCCGCATTCTTCCTGGTCCTTTGCAGCTATTACCTCCTGCGGCCGGTTCGCGATGAAATGGCCGTGCAGTACGGCGTGAACAGGCTGCAGTGGTTGTTCAGCGCCACATTCTTCTTCACCTTGCTGGTGGTGCCGCTGTTCGGCTGGGTGGTGCGTTCCCTGCCCCGGCATCGCGTCCTGCCGCTGGTATACGGCTTCCTGGTGATCAACCTGTTCGCGTTCCAGGCGGTCTTTGCTGCCGGCGTTTCGCCAATGGGGGCGGCGGCATTCTTCGTCTGGCTCAGCGTGTTCAACCTGTTCGTGGTGTCGCTGTTCTGGAGCCGGATGGCCGATTGCTTCACGACCGCGGAATCGCATCGTTTATACGGCTACATTGCGGCAGGCGGCACCTGCGGAGCAGTCGCCGGACCGGCACTTGCTGCGGTGCTTGCACCGCATCTGCCGTCCTCATCGCTTCTCATGCTCTCCGCAGTCATGCTCGCCGCTGCTGCGGCGTGTGCGCTGTGCCTTCCTGCTCACAATGCGCCGGTTGGCGGCGGGGAGCGGCGTCCGGTGGGCGGATCGATCGCGGCCGGCATCGCACTGGTCGCAAGACTGGCCGATCTGCGCGGCATCGCCTTCCTGATACTTTGCTATACGACAGTCTCGACCGTCCTTTATGTCGAAATGGTGCGGATGGTGGGACAGTCGTATGCCGACGCGGGAGAGAGGACAAGTTTCTTCGCGCGGGTCGACCTAGCGGTCAACCTCCTCGCGCTCGTCTTGCAACTGCTTGGCACCCGAAAACTCGTTGGCCGCTTCGGGCTTCGCTTCACCTTGCCTGTGGTGCCCATCCTGCTGATGGCGGCGCTTGCATTGCTGGGCACCTGGCGCAATCTGCTGTCCGGTGCTGCCACGCAAGTCCTGCACCGCGCGGGCGAATATGCGCTGGGCAAGCCCGGCCGTGAAATGATTTACACAACGCTCGATGCGGAAAGCCGCTACAAGGCGAAAAACTTCATCGATACTGCCGTATACCGTGCTGGCGATGCCGGCAGCGCCTGGGCGATCGCCGGTTTGAGAAGCATCGGACTCGACGCGGTGCTGTTCGCCGCCTTGCCTGCGGCATTGCTATGGGCCCTCAATGCCTTCCATCTGGGGAGCAGACATGACAGGAATCAATCGGCGTGAGGCAATGAGGCTGATGGTGGCGGCTGCGGCCGGATTCGGAAGCGCGGGTGCACAGGCTGCTTCTGCCGGCCCGGCTGCCGGTGCGATATTGAGCCGGCCAATCCCGTCTTCCGGCGAGATGCTGCCGGTCATCGGACTGGGCACCTGGCAAACCTTCGACGTCGGCACGTCCAATGCGGAACGGACGCCGCTGGCCGAGGTGCTATCCGCATTTTCCGCGCTCGGCGGCAGGCTGGTGGATTCCTCCCCGATGTACGGCCGTGCAGAAGAAGTGGCCGGAGATTCCGCCGCCTCGCTCGGTTTGCGTGAAAAGCTGTTTATCGCCACCAAGGTCTGGACGTCAGGCAAGGAGGCCGGTATCCGACAGATGGAGGAGTCGATGCGTCGCCTGCGTGCCAAGCCCATTGACCTGATGCAGGTGCACAACCTTGTCGATGTCCGCACCCATCTCGCCACCTTGCGTGAGTGGAGGCAGCAAGGCATCGTGCGGTATATCGGCGTCACTCATTACACCGCGGGCGCTCATGAGGATGTCGCCCGCGTCTTGTCGTCCGAAAAGCTGGATTTCGTGCAGATCAACTATTCCGTGGGCGAGCGCGAGGCCGAGCGGCGCCTGCTTCCCCTCGCGAGGGACCGGGACGTGGCGGTGATCGCGAACCGGCCATTTTCCGGCGGCGACCTGTTGCGGCGCTTGCGCGACCGGCCTTTACCCGGCTGGGCGGCCGATCTCGATTGCGACAGCTGGGCACAGTTGCTGCTCAAGTTCGTGATCAGCCATCCGGCGATGACTTGCGCGATTCCTGCCACCTCGAAACTTGCGCACCTGCGCGACAACATGAAAGCCGGCCACGGACGCATGCCCAAGGGGAAACAGCGCGAGATGATCGCGGCGGCGGCACGCGTTTAGGTATGCAGTTTGCTCGATTTCGCATCCGATCATGAAGCCAGCAAGGAGGATGCCGTGATGAAATCCATCAGGAGTACGCTCACCAGCACGCTGTCGCCCACTATCACCAACATGATCCGCATGGATCACACTGGGGTGCTGGAAACCTTTCATCAATATGAAATAGATACAAGCCCGCAGACCAAGAAAGCGCTGGTCAATACCGCCTGTATCGCCCTCGAGATCCATGCGCAGCTGGAGGAAGAAATCTTCTATCCGGCAATGCGCGCCATCGTCGTCGAGAAATCCGTAATCGATAAAAGCGTTCCCGAACACAATGAAATGCGGCGCCTGATCGCGCTGTTACGTTCGATGGAGGCTACGAATCCAGCGTTCGACCAGACCTTCATGGAGCTCATGCGCAACGTGATGCACCACGTCGCCGATGAGGAAACGACCTTGTTGCCGGAAGCCGAGCGGCTGCTTGGCTCGCGCCTGGGCGAACTGGGGGCGGAAATGACGAAACGCCGCCTGCAACTGACTGCGCCGCGTGCCGGTGAGCTTGCTGCCAGCACCCTGCGCAGTTTCCCGACCAGTTCCATGCTGGTCGCCGCCGGTGCCGTGCTCGCCGGGACCTATCTCGCCAAGCGGGCATTTGAGGGACAGGGCTATTCCCGTACCCACTGAATCCAGGCGGGCCTGATGGCCGGGGCAACTGTCAAAGCCTTGCCCCGGTCGTTTCATTCTTTTGCGAGAGGGAGTGCGGATGCGGATACCGGGTTTTCGCGGGCTGAGCATCGTCCGGGTCGTCAAGGATGCGGTCGACGATTTTTTCAAGCACGACATGACGACCTATGCGTCCGCTCTCGCCTACCAGGTGTTTTTTTCTGTTTTCCCCTTCATTATTTTTCTCGTTGCCCTGCTGGGATTCCTGAGGCTGTCGAGCTTCTTCGAATGGCTGCGGCAGCATTCCCAGATGATGCTGCCGCCGCAAGCGACCGAGCAGGTCAACAAGGTCATCGCCGAATTGCAGCAGGAACAAGGCGGCCTGCTCTCTTTCGGCGTGATCCTGGCGCTCTGGTCGGCATCCGCTGCCGTGCGTGCCACCATGAACGCGCTTAACGTCGCTTACGGCGTGCAGGAGCGCCGGCCGGCGTGGAAGCTGTATCCCTTGTCGCTGTTGTATACCGTCGGCCTAGCCGGCATGATGATCCTGGCGGCGATATGCCTGACTGTCGGACCGCAGGCCGTCCAATGGCTGGCGCAGCAGATCGGGATGGAGCAGATGTTCGTGCTGCTGTGGGCCTGGCTGCGCTGGCCGGCCGCCTTCCTCATCCTGACGCTGGCGGTGGCGATCATCTATTATGTCGCCCCGGACGTGGACCGGGAATTCAGGTTCATCACGCCGGGCGCCATGCTTGCGGTTGCGGTCTGGGTGGGAGCGTCGCTCGGATTCAATCTCTACGTACGCAACTTCGCCGACTACAACGCCACCTACGGCAGCATCGGCGCCATCATCATCCTGCTGCTGTATTTCTTCATTTCCTCGGCGGTCCTGCTGTTTGGCGCGGAGATCAACGCGACGATTGAACATGATTCGCCTGAAGGCAAGGACCGGAGAGAAAAGACGCTCCATTGATCAAGGGTGCGCTGCGCCGCCCCGACTAGATGACTTGGGGCAATACATGAGAAAATCGCAGGTTTTGTCATTTCAAAACCTGCATCATGTCCGCTCCGCATTTCCGCGTCCTTGATGTCCTCAAGGCGATTGCATGCAACCTCATTGTATTGCACCACCTCGCCTACTACGGACCGATGGTCGATACAGCCTATCCGTTGATGCCGGAAGTCTTCGACTGGCTCGGTGACCAGGGACGCATTGCTGTTCATATCTTTTTGACAATTGGCGGCTTCCTTGCGGCCGGCTCCCTGCTGCGGGGACGTGCCGCCGCGACGGCACCGCTGCGCGCGCTGGTTCGCCGCTATGCAAAGCTGGTACCGCCATTCATGGCTGCGATGGCGCTGGCGGTTGCCGCATCGCTGGTCGCGGCGCAATGGATGACGCATGATTCGATCTCTTCCATGCCGACTGCCGGACAGGTGGCCGCGCATGCCCTCCTGATGCACAGCATTCTCGACTACGAATCGCTATCGGCAGGAGCCTGGTACGTCGCCATCGATTTCCAGTTGTTCGCGATGATGACCTGCCTTCTCTGGCTGGCTGGCAGGCGCGGCATGCCGCGCTGGAGCGCCCCGGTCATGGTTGCGGGCTTCGCGGCCGCATCGCTGATGGTGTTCAACCTAGATTCGTTGCTCGACGCATGGGCGCCTTACTTCTTCGGCAGCTATGGACTCGGCGCGCTCGCGTGGTGGGCCTGCCGCCCTTCACGCCGCCCGATCGGCGTAGCGCTTCTGTTGGGGACTATCCTGCTGCTCGGCGGGCTGGCGCTCGAGATGGAATTCCGCAGCCGGCTCGCGGTTGCGCTGGGCACCGCGATTCTTGTGGTGCTCGCGTGCCGCAACCTAGTGAGGGTGCCGGGCCAAGACTGGCCCGTGTTCGCTTTCCTGGGACGGATTTCGTACGCGATCTTCCTGGTGCATTTTCCGGTCTGCCTGGTGGTGAATGCGGCGTTCACCCGTTTTGTTCCAGCGCTTCCCGAGCTGCAGGTGGGCGGCATGCTGTTCGCGTGGCTGGCCAGTATCGCGGCAGGCGCGGTATTCCACCGCTGGGTCGAAGTTCCGCTTGCTGGCTGGACCGACGCCCGGCTCAATCGCCTCGAGGGCCGGGCGGAGACCAACGTAGCGGCGGCAGGCTGAGAACAGCCGCGCGGTCGCGGCCGTCCATCAATGGCCGATGTCGTAGGCGGAGGCGGAGGCGGCCAATTCATCTCCATGCAGAAATACCTGGTGATGCGCGATGCGTATGCCGCCCGGCCGGCAACGCACTATGATTAAGCGATGAAAGGAGACTCGCATGCGCACGACCAGATTGAATAGCGGAGAGGAAATTCCTGTTCTCGGACAGGGAAGCTGGTGCATGGCAGAGAAACCCCGGTCGCGGCAGTCGGAGATCAATGCACTGCGGCACGGGGTGGATCTCGGGATGACGCTGATCGATACCGCCGAGATGTACACCGACGGCGCCGCGGAGGAGCTGGTTGGCGAGGCCATTGCCGGCCGCCGCGACGAAGTCTTCATCGTCAGCAAGGTGCTTCCCCAGAACGCCACCCGGCGCGGCACGATAGCTGCCTGCGAACGCAGCCTTGACCGGCTATGCACGGACCGCATCGACCTGTACCTGCTGCACTGGCGGGGCAGCGTACCGCTGGCGGAAACAATCGAAGGGCTTTTGATGCTGAAGCGCGCTGGCAAGATCCGGCACTGGGGCGTTAGCAACTTCGACCTGGACGATATGCGTGAACTGGAGGCGCTGGCGAAAGGACTTGACGTGGCAGTCAACCAGGTCCTGTACAACCTGACGCGGCGCGGCATCGAATATGACCTGCTGCCGTGGTGCCGGGAGCGGGGCATCGCCGTGATGGCTTATTCGCCGATCGAGCAGGGAAAGCTGCTCGCGCATCCGGCGCTGCGCCAGGTCGCCGCCCGCCATGACGCGACCCCGGCGCAAGTGGCGCTGGCGTGGGCGCTCCGGGACGACGGTGTGGTGGCGATTCCGAAATCCGGCAAGCCGGTGCATGTGGAAGAAAACAGTGCTGCGCTGGAAATGCGCCTCACCGACACTGACCTCGCCGATCTCGACAAGGCGTTTCGCCCGCCGTCGAGCCCGCGGCCGCTAGAGGTTATCTAGGATTTCACTGGAACATCGCGTCGATCATCGAGTACCCCTTCACAAACCCGGCCTCGACCGCCGCATCCTCCGACGGATAGTCGGCATCATCCCCTGATTCGGCAGTCAGCTCGCTTTCGGAGCTCGAATCCTCGCCGGGCTGCGTGACCCGTACCGTGTAGTCCCAGGACGTGTGGCCGCCATCCCGCGCAAGGGCGGTCACATGCACTTCCATCCCCTTGTAGGCTTCCGTATGCCAGTCCTGATTCCGTTCCATTTACCCTCTCCCAGCCTGTTCAGAAGGAATCCGGCCCTGCGGGAAGCATTCATTCAGGCATCGAGCGCCTCGCGCGCGGCCCGCTCACGCGCAAATTCGACGAAATAAGCAAGGCTGCCCGGGTTGCTCATGGCGTCCGGATTCGCTACCTCATCGACCTTCATGCCGAGCAAAAGTTTCTTGACCGGCAGTTCCATCTTCTTGCCGGTCAAGGTGCGCGGAATTTCCGTAACCGCGAACACTTCGTTCGGGACATGCCTTGCGGACAGTGCGGTGCGGATACCCTCGGCGATACGCCTCGTCAGCGTCTGGTCGAGGACAACGCCTGGGCGCAGTACGACGAACAGCGGCATATACGACTCGCGCCCGAGGTACTCGAGATCGACCACGAGGCTGTCGAGGATTTCCGGCATCGCCTCCACCACGCGGTAGATTTCGCTGGTGCCCATGCGGATGCCGTGGCGGTTGATCGTCGTGTCCGAGCGGCCATATATGACTGCACCGCCGTGCGGCGTGATGCGCAGCCAGTCGCCGTGCCGCCACCAGCCGGGATAGGTATCGAAGTAGCTGTCGTGGTAACGCAGTCCTTGCGGGTCGTTCCAGAAGTACAGCGGCATGGAGGGCATGGGCTTGGTGACTACCAATTCGCCGACTTCGTCTTCGAGCGGCCGCCCCTGCTCGTCCATGGCATACACGGCGATACCGAGACAGCGGCACTGCATCTCGCCCGCGTACAGCGGCAGGATCGGGCAGGCGCCGACGAAGGCGGCTGCGATGTCGGTGCCGCCGCTGATAGATGCCAGCAGGATGTCCGAACCGAGTTGCTCGTAAATCCAGTCGAAGGCTTCGGCCGGCAATGGCGAACCGGTCGAGCCGACGGCGCGCAGCCGCTTCAGGCCGGCGATCCGGCCCGGCTCGATGCCGGCCTTCATGCAGTTGGCGAAGTAGGCTGCCCCCGCGCCAAAGACCGTCAGCTGCGCCTCCTCCGCAAACTTCCACAGCACCCCGAGGTCCGGATAGCCGGGATTGCCGTCATAGATGGCAATCGTCGACCCGAGCAGCATCCCGGTCACCTGGCTGTTCCACATGATCCACCCGGTCGTCGAGTACCACATGAAACGGTCCTGCTCACCCAGGTCGAGGTGCAGGCCATGTCCCTTCAGGCTCTCGATCAGCACGCCGCCCTGTCCATGCACGATGGGCTTGGGCATGCCGGTCGTGCCCGACGAATACACTACCCACAGTGGATGGTCGAAAGGCAGCTGTTCAAAGCGGATTGCGCTGTCATGGGCGAGCAGTTCCTGCCAGGTATGCGCATTCTCCAGCCGCGCATCGCTATGCAGGTAGGGCAGCAGCACGACATGCTGCAGCGTGGGCAATGCCTGCACCAGCCCCTTCACCACATCGATGCGATCGAAGTCCTTGCCGCCGTAGCGATAGCCATCCACTGCCAGCAGCACCTTGGGCTCGATCTGGCCGAAGCGGTCGAGCACGCTGGGCGTACCCATATCCGGCGAGCAGCTCGACCAGATTGCACCGATGCTGGCGCAGGCATAGAAGGCCACGGCGGTTTCGGGAATGTTCGGTAGATAGGAAACGACGCGATCGCCGGGCTGCACACCCATCGCGCGGAGGGCATTGGCGACCGAGCCGACCTGCGTGCGGAACGCATCCCAGGAGAGTTCCAGCGTCGGCCGCAGCTCCGACTTGCCGATGATGGCCGGCCTGCTGCCCTCTCCTGCACCGGTATGAAAGCGAAATACCTGCTCGGCGATATTCAGCCGGCAGCCTTCGAACCACTTCGCGCCCGGCATCTTTTCCGCGTCGAGAATGCGCGCATACGGCGCGCTGCTCCGCACGTCGAAGTATTGCCAGATCGATTCCCAGAAGGTCGGTAGCTTGTCGACCGACCACTGCCAAAGGGAGTCGTAATCATTGACATGCACATTCTTCTCGCGGCCGAGCCAGCGCATGTAATCGCGCATGCGGGTATGTTCGATACGTTCGGCGTCTGGCGCCCACAGCAACTGAGGATTCTCGTTCATCGTTGTCTCCATATCGTATTGTTGTTCGATGTTGTTATTGGCGCGCCTTCAATCTCATGCTGAATCGCATTGCCACTGCCAGCACGCCGATGGCGCCGACAATCATCACGTTCGATGTGCCGAGTCGCTCCACCATCAGACCGGCGATGCCGACCCCGACCGACTGGCCGAGGAAGAAACAGGATGCGAATGCCGACACCGCTGCGCCGCGCCGTTCCGGCGCCATCTGCGTCGCGTTGATCTGCATCGTGTTGTGCAGCATGTAAAAACCCAGCCCGGCGCCGAAGCAGCCGCCGATCGCCCACCACCATACCGGCGCCAGCCCGATCGCAAGCAATGCCAGAGCGACGAAGACGCCGCCCCACAGGGACAGGCCGACCTCGCCAAGCCGCCTGACCAGGCCTGCCGACAGCACCGCGAACACGAAACCACCGAGGCCGAACAGCATTACCAACGCGCCGGACGATGTCAGGGACATGCCGTAGGCATGGTGCATGTGGGAAGCGATGAACGCGAACGCGCCGTACAGGAATGCGCCTTCCAGGAAAACGGCCAGCAATACCTTGCGTGCCCACGGCAGGGAGAGTACCTGCCTGAACTCGGCAATCATGCGGGGAATGGCCGCACCCTCCGCGCGGTGCACCTTGCGCGCTTCCGGAGGCAGCCTGCGGTTCAACGAGAACAAAGCCAGGCTGACCACGACGAAGATGGCTGCGACCACGAAGAACGGCAGGCGCCAGTTGCGCGCATCGGCCGCCAAACCTCCCATCAGCACGCCGGTAGCTAGGCCGAGGATCTGTCCGATGAGGAAGCGGGCCAGCACCGGCTGCCGCTGCTGGTAGGGAATGACGTCGCCGATCCATGCCATGGACAGCGGAATGATGGCTGCCGCAGTGGCACCGGCCAGCAAGCGCGCCAGGAGCAAAGGCATGAAACCCGGCGCCAGCGCGCAAAGCAAAGCGGTGAGCGCGCATGCCATCGTTGCCGCTGCGATCACGAAATACTTCCCGTAGCGATCGCCGACCGGACCGAAGAACAATTGCGACAGTCCGTAGGCGATGGAAAAGACTGTGATCACGTTGGACGCATCGCCCAATGTCACTGCGAATTCCTGTGCGAGCTGCGGAAGCATCGGATCGGTGACCCGCAGGGAAATGCCGCTGCCGAAGGCAGCGAACGAAAGCAAGGGCACGGCGAGTGCGGGAATGGGATGGTCGCGGCTCTCGGCCGGCGTGTGGGATGACGTCATGCAGAATGATGGGCGAGCTGCGCCAAAAGACATTGCCCACCATTCTATTGCTAAACGAATTCCGGCGTATTCAGGTAGGGCAAAGTGGCGCCGCGGCGCTCGGCCGCCGCTTCCATTTCCTGCCGCGCGACGGTGCGCAAGTGCACTTCATCCGGGCCGTCGGCGATGCGCAGCACCCTGCCCCATGTCCAAAGTTCGGCAAGCGGCGTATCGGGGCTGAGGCCCATCGCACCGAATACCTGCATCGCGCGGTCGCACACTGTCGTTTGTAATCGTGGGACGATGGCCTTGATCATCGCGATCTCGCGCATCGCGCCCTTGGATCCGTATCGGTCGATCATCCACGCTGTCTTCAGCACAAGCAGGCGCGCCTGCTCGATCTCCATGCGCGACAGCGCGATCCACTCGGCGACATTGGCGTGCTGGTGCAGGTAGCGGCCGAAGGTGCGTCGTTCGGCGGCGCGCTCGCACATCAGTTCGAGCGCCAGCTCGGCCTGCCCGATCGAGCGCATGCAATGATGGATACGGCCCGGTCCCAGACGCGCCTGCGCCATCGCAAATCCCGCACCTTCTTCATGGATCAGGTTCTCGCAGGGCACGCGCACGTCGCGGAACACAAGTTCGCAATGGCCGCCGGGGAAGGAATGGCTCATTACCGGGATGTTGCGCACGACAGCAAGGCCGGGCGTGCCGAAGGGAATGATGACCATACTCTGCCTGCGATGCGTCTCGGCATCCGGATTGGTTACGCCCATTACGATCGCAAAACGGCACAGGGGATGCGCGGCGCCGGAGATGAACCACTTGCGGCCGTTGATCACATACTCGTTCCCGACGCGGCGTATCGAGAGCTGGATATTGGTGGCGTCCGACGAGGCAACGTCCGGTTCGCTCATCGCGAAGCATGATCGGATGCTGCCATCGAGAAGCGGCTTGAGCCACTGCTCGCGTTGTGCAGTACTGCCGAACATGTGCAGCAACTCGATGTTGCCCGCATCCGGCGCGCTGCAGTTGAATACCTCCGCAGCCCAGTTCACCCTGCCCATGATTTCCGCAAGCGGTGCGTACTCGAGATTGCTCAGTCCGAGACCGCCGCATTCCTTTTCGAGCGCGGGAAGGAACAGGTTCCACAGGCCTTCCGATTTCGCCAGCTCCTTCAGGTCTTCCACGCATTGCGGATGCTGAAGACCGTCGCCGATCTCCTTGCGCCACAGCGGCAGATTCGGTACGACATAGTTGTCCATGAAGTCCTGCAGCTGACGCTTGAGTTGAAGGACACGCGGCGAAAACTCGAAATCCATGGGGCGCTTTCTGAAATAAATGCGAATTCGATGGATCGTCGGAATGCGCTCTTGCACCCCGATCAATCTGCGGAAAATCTTAGTCGCGCCCGAACAATCATTCAAATGAATGCTTCTCATCCGAAGTTATAAATGCGCTGCATACGTCTGTGCTTGTTATGTGCTTTGATTTTCTTGATTCAGGTCAATAAAATTCGGCTCGCGGCTGCATTAAGCTTGCGCGCACATCAACTTCCATGTTTGGTACGGTATCCAAAAGATGCCGGCCAGGATCGATACGACATGACCCAACACCATTCGCGCAGCGTATCCGGCGCCACTGCGGTACAAACCCTTCCCGCCATGCTCGACCAGCACAACCGCGAAGCGGACCAGGCGCCGAAGCTGCAGAAGCACAGCCTGTTCGAGGATGCACAAGCGCTGCTGACGGGCACATTGCTCGTTTCGCTCGGCGTGGCAATGCTGGGCAAGGCTAGCCTGATCACTGGCGGCACGGTCGGCATTGCCTTCCTGCTACACTACGTCACCGGTATCAGCTTCGGCAAACTGTTCTTTGCGATCAATGTGCCCTTCTACTTCCTCGCCGTGAAAAAGATGGGCTGGAAGTTCACGCTCAAGACCTTCTGCGCCGTCTTCCTGCTGTCGGCGTTTTCGGAAATGCTGCCGCTCATGTTCTCTATGGAGGAGCTCAATCCGGTCTATGGTGGAGCGATGGGCGGGCTGCTCTGCGGCGTGGGTCTGCTGGTGCTGTTCCGCCATCGTGCAAGCCTTGGAGGCATCAATGTTCTGGTGCTCTACCTGCAGGAGCGTTACGGCTTGCGCGCCGGTCTGGTGCAACTCGGGCTCGACGCAACGATCATGATGCTGTCGATTCCATTGATCTCCTGGACCGCGGTCGCCATCTCCCTTCTCGGCGCGGCGATGCTCAACCTGACGCTTGCGATCAACCATAAGCCGGGCCGTTACATGGCGATCTGAGCGCTGCCCGTGTTGCAGATGCGGCGCTGCAGCACGAATGTCTTGATCCAATCACATGCGCAGAACGATCTTTCTGCCGTATGATTGCTTTGTGTCATCGAGAATCCGGAAAATTGATGCCCGTAGCTTCACCACTCCTGACCGCCCCGCTTGAACTCAAGGTCGACGCCAACGCGCCGCTGGACATCGATTACCCCGAACTGCCCGAAGGAACCGCTCTCTGCATCGGCCTATCCTTCGACTGGCGTCACCAGACGGCGCTCCACTCCTTCGCACTGAAACACACTCTGCAGGACGAACATGCTCGCGCGGCGCGCTTCTCGCGCCACGAGGACAGCCTGCGCAACCTGCTCGGCCGGACGATGCTGCGCCGCATAGCGGCGCATTTCGGAGGCATGGATCCGACTGCGGTCATCCGCAGCAATACCTGGGGCAAGCCGGAGTTGCCGGGGTGTTCGGTCGGATGCAACGTCAGCCATGCTGGCAACCAGGTGTGGGTGGCGGTGTCGAAGTACCCGCGCGTGGGAATCGATATCGAATTGACAAATGCGCCGCATGAGTACCACGACGTCGCCGCCGGTTTCCATCCGGACGAGATCGCCGCACTGCGCAGGATGCCCGACGGGAAGTTGCCGACGGTTCGCTGCTGGAGCCGCAAGGAAGCCGTCTCGAAAGCCACCGGCATGGGTGTTTCCCTCCCCCTACGCGCCTATGCGGTGGAGTGTGATTCGAGAACGTCCGGGTGGCTGCGCCTGCCCCCGCCCAGGACCGAGAGGGAAAACTGGACGGCGGTCGATCTGCCGGTCGGCAAGGATTACGTCGGCGCGCTTGCGGTCGAAGGCCGCTGCGAGAAGGTAATCATCGTACGGCTGAAGGTCACCTGACAGGCTGTTGAAAAACTACTGCGCGGATCGATCTTGATGTCTGTGATGCCCAGCGTACTATTCGTACGCTTGCGCTTCTCGGCACCAATCTCGACACGCTCGCTACGTTCTTCAACAGCCTGCAAGGAATGTTGGCTCTTCTACAGGAACGCCACCTCTGCAAAACTGCGCAGCTTCCGGCTGTGCAGTTTGTCCACACCTTTCCTGCGTAGCAGTTCCACGGCGCGAATGCCGATGCGCAGATGCTGGTCCACACGCTCCCGATAGAACTGATTCGCCATGCCCGGCAGCTTGATCTCGCCGTGCAGCGGCTTGTCGCTCACGCACAGCAAGGTGCCGTAGGGGACGCGGAATCGGAATCCGTTGGCCGCAATGGTCGCGCTCTCCATATCCAGCGCAATTGCGCGGCTCTGGCTGAAGCGGCGCTCCGGCGTGCGCTGCGGCAGCAGCTCCCAGTTGCGGTTGTCGGTGCTGGCGACCGTCCCGGTACGCATCACACGCTTGAGGTCGTAGCCCTTCAATTTCGTCACCTCGGCCACCGCGGATTCGAGCGCTACCTGCACTTCGGCCAGTGGCGGGATCGGCACCCACAGCGGCAGGTCTTCATCCAGCACATGGTCCTCGCGCACATAACCGTGCGCCAGCACGTAGTCGCCCAGCTGTTGCGTATTGCGCAAGCCGGCGCAGTGTCCGAGCATCAGCCAGGCATGCGGACGCAATACGGCGATGTGGTCGGTAATGGTCTTCGCATTGGCGGGGCCGACACCGATGTTCACCATCGTGATGCCGCTGCCGTCTGCACGGATCAGATGGTAACCCGGCATCTGCGGCAGGCGTGCCGGCGGCTTGCCGATGTCGTCGCCCGGCTGCACGGCCTCGCCCACCCGGCGCGTGATGACATTGCCCGGTTCGACGAAAGCGATGTAATGGTCCTCGTCCGCAGGCGCATCGGGGTCGGGCACACGGTTCATGATCTCGTGGCCGAGCCGTACGAACTCGTCGATGTAGAACTGGTAGTTGGTGAACAGCACGAAGTTCTGGAAATGCTCGGGCGCCGTGCCGGTGTAGTGGCGCAGACGATGCAGCGAATAATCGACGCGCGGCGCGGTGAACAGCGACAGCGGCTGCGCCTCACCCGGCGGCGGTTCGTAGGTGCCGTTGGCGATGCCGTCATCCATCGCGCCTAGGTCCGGCAGGTCGAACAGGTCGCGCAGGGCCAGGCGGCGCTCGGCGTCCATGCTGCCTTCGATATGGTCGTCCTGCGCAAACGAGAAATGCACGGGAATCGGTTGCGCGCTCACGCCGACTTCGAGCTGCACCTGCTGGTTCTGGCCATGGTTCTTGAGCAGCAGGCGGAGCTGCTCCGTGTAGTAGTTCTGGAACAGGTCGGGCCGGGTGATGGTGGTTTCGAAGGTTCCGGGTCCGGCCACAAAGCCGTAGGAGAGGCGCGAGTCCGCACGCGCGACCGTCTCCGTCTGGATGCGCACATAGGGATAGCAGGCGCGCACGCGGCTGGACAATTGCTCTCCGCTGACGAATCGCTGCAAATGATTCCGCAAGTGCTCGATGCTGGTGTCGTAGATAGACCGAATGCGCTCCAGTGCCGCCACCGGATCATCGAAGCGTTCCGGGGCGATGTAGTTTGGGGTCAGCAACTTGAAACTCCTGTGTGTCCATCGGGCGGCGAGCAAGGCGCCCGTCTTTTGCCTGTCTGTATGCGTCTATTGTAACGGCAGGCTTGTGCTTCGTTGCGGACATCTTTTGCATGCGTGGCCGAAACGGCAGTTCCCGGTCGCGCTCATCAAAAGACAGGAATCGGCAAAACTGGCTATAGTGATTGGCTTGTTGCCGAACAATATTTCTTCGTCTTTTTCCATGGAGAGCGCATGACCGATCTATCCGTCTTTCCCACCACAAAGAAGTGGCCTGCCCGCCATCCCGATGTGCTCCAACTGTATTCCCTGCCCACGCCCAACGGCGTGAAGGTCTCGATCATGCTCGAGGAAACGGGCTTGCCTTACGAGCCGCACCTCGTCAGTTTCGAAACGAACGACCAGATGTCGCCGGAGTTCCTGTCGCTCAATCCGAACAACAAGATTCCGGCGATCATCGATCCCGCGGGGCCGGGAGGCAAACCGCTTGCACTGTTTGAGTCCGGTGCAATCCTCCTTTATCTCGCGGAGAAAACGGGGAAATTCCTGCCGCAGGATCCTGCGGCACGGTACGAAACCATTCAGTGGGTGATGTTCCAGATGGGCGGCATCGGGCCGATGTTCGGTCAGGTCGGCTTCTTCCATAAGTTCGCCGGTCGGGAATACGAAGACAAGCGTCCGCGCGACCGCTACGCAGCTGAATCGCGGCGCTTGCTCAGCGTGCTCGAGCGCCGCCTTGAAGGGAGCGAATGGATCATGGGCGATGCGTACACTATCGCCGACATTGCGACCTTCCCATGGATACGCAACCTGGTCGGCTACTACGGTGCAGGCGATCTCGTCGGCTTCGGTGATTTTCCGAATGTGGCGCGCGTGCTGGAGCGTTTCCTCGCGCGTCCGGCCGTGACAAAAGGCCTGACCATCCCTGCCCGGGAGAAGTCTGCTTCGTAAGAGATGAGCGCCGTATTCAGCCAGCCGTCACCGATACGCTTCCCGGATGCAGGTTGCCATCGCGATGACGGCAGGACTGGCGCCAGACCGCGGCATATGAAGGTTGATGCCGAAATCCGGCAAGGCCGGCAGGCCCGATTCGGTGCCCAGGATATCCAGCCCCGCCGGAACGGTCGAGGCCAGCCAAGCGGTCACGGCAAGGTCCGCACCTACTGTCGCGCTGGTTGCCTCGATGCTGGAGTTTTCAAAGACGACACGCCACTCTATATTTGCGCTCTCCAGGGCGGCAAATATCAAGGGGCGGAAGGCGCAGGTTTCGGACACGAGGCAGAGCGGCAGCGGACGCATTCCCGCTGCCCGGCCGTCACGGGCGCTAACCCAGACGAGCCGTTCGATTGCAAGGCACTCCCCACCCGTCGATCCGGATGGCTCCTCTACCAAGGCCAGATCGACCTTACCCGCGGCAAGTGCGACAACGAGCTCCGGCGACGAGCCCGAAACCAGCGAAATGTCGACATCGGGATAACTGCGTGCGTAGGCCTTCAGCACCTCCGGCAAATGCGTGCCGATGAGGTCGTAAGGAACACCGAGCCGCACCTGGCCGGCAATCTCCGGTGTTTGCATATCCGACCAGATTTCGTCGTTCAGCTTCACCAGCTTTCGAGCCTTGCCGAGCAACCGCTCCCCTTCGTCCGTCAGGCGCAGTCCCTGCCTGCCGCGCTCCAGGATCACATGTCCGAACATGTCTTCCAAGCGCTTGATCTGCTGGCTGATAGCGCCCTGCGTCAGGTGAAGCCGGTTGGCGGCGGCTGTCATGCTGCCGGCATCGGCAACGTGAATAAAGGTGCGCAGCAGACCGATGTCCAGATTGCGAGGCATCGCAAGTATTAGGAAATGTAATGCAAAGGATTATATCTATTCGATATGAGAATGGAGGAAATGGCCTTATCCTGCGGCGGTATGCATTCTTTGGAGGACATCATGCTTGCAGCAACCACGAACGCAACCGCCATCGCCGAAGCCTTGGACCAGGTCACCGTATACTGGACACCCCGCATCATCGGCCGCGTCAACGACCAATACATCAAGGTGGCCAAACTCAAGGGTGAGCTGGCATGGCACGATCATGCAAACGAGGACGAAATGTTCCTCGTTGTGTACGGTCACCTGCGGATCCAGTTCAAGGACCGGGAGGTCCGGTTAGGCCCGGGGGAGTTTTGCGTCGTGCCCAAGAAGACGATGCACAATCCGATCGCGGACGAAGAATGCGGGATTGTGCTGATCGAAACCGTGACCACGCAGCACACCGGAGATTTGACGCTGCCCCAGACGGTGCCGATTGAAAGTCAGCTTGTGTGACGTCTCTGGCGAAATGCGGTTTTCAGTCGACCCGTTTCATTCGGCAGGAAGTCGGTAGAGAGGTCTCGGCCAGCGACAGGTATCGTTCCGTCTTGAAACCGTAACCGCTGCCTTCATTGTCGAAGCGGACCGAGCCATCAGCCACCTTGCGCATCACCGATACGTACAGGGGCTGAAGCAATTGGTGATCATCTGAACGCATTACCGCTTCATGGAAGGCATTCTTGTAGCGCGCGCCTTCCATCGCCTTCGCCACCGCGGCCACCTCCGTGGTCTTCGCCTTTTCGATGGCGGACACCAGCATGTCGACCATCAGGTGCATGCGCAGGTGCACGTAATCGTCTTCCGGCGCCGGATAGCGTTTGCGGAACGCCTTGTAGAAATCGTCGCTCGCGGCATTCTTGATGCCCTGGCCGGTGTTCGGATGCCACTCCGCCACCGCGCGCACGCGGCCGACGCCGGCTTCGCCGATGGCAGCCGGGGCGCCGAGGCCGTTGCCGTAGAAGGTGTAGAACTTCGCATTCAATCCGCCCTCCTTCGCCGCCTTGACCAGCAAGGTCAGGTCATTGCCCCAGTTGCCGGTGACGACGGTGTCCGCGCCGCTGGCCTTGATCTTGACGATGTAAGGCGTGAAATCCTTGATCTTGCCGATCGGATGCAATTCATCGCCGACGATGCCGATGTCCGGACGTTTGGCGCCCAGTTGTGCACGGGCGGCGCGGGCCAGTTGCTGGCCGAAGCTGTAGTCCTGGCCGATCAGGTAGACGCGTTTCGCGCTGGTGTCGCCCTTGATCACTTCGGTCAGCGCATGCATGCGCATGTCGGCGTTCGCATCGAAGCGGAAGTGCCAGAAGCTGCACTTCTCGTTGGTCAGTGCGGGGTCGACCGCGGAATAGTTCAGGAAGAGCATACGCTGGCCGGGAGTACGCTGGTTGTGCTTATCGATCCCTTCAATCAGCGCCGACGCCACTGCCGAACTGTTGCCCTGCAGGATGAAATCGACGTGCTGGTCTGCCATCTGCCGCAATCCGATCAGCGATTCCTCCACGCCCTGTTTGTTGTCGTAGGTAACAAGCGTCAATGGGCGTGCGCCGCCGGGCAGTTTGACGCCGCCGCGCGCATTGACGTTTTCGATGGCGAGCTGGATGTTGCGGGCGACCGCGTTACCGGCGTTGGCAAAGGGGCCGGAGAGGCCTTCGATCATGCCGAGTTTGATGGGCTCGGCGGCATGCGAGCCTGCGCTCGACAAGGAGAGCGCGAGCAGGGCGGAAACTGCCTTGAGGATGCGTTTCATGGGGGAGTGTAATCGGGAGATTTCGGTACTTATTCCCCTCCCACGCTTACGGGAGAGGGGAATCCGGAATGAGGAAGGTTATTCCTGCTCGAAATCCAGCATATGCCCGAGCTTCTGCTGCTTGGTACGCAGATATCCGATGTTATGCGGCGTATGAGCGGTAAGCACGGGGATGCGTTCTTCCACGTGCATGCCGTAATCGGCCAGCTTTTTCATCTTCTTCGGATTGTTCGTCATCAGGCGGATCGTCTTGACGCCGAGGTCGTTCAGGATCTGCGCGGCGACCTGGTAGTCGCGCGTATCCACCGGTAGTCCGAGCGCAAGATTGGCCTCGACCGTATCCTGCCCCTGGTCCTGCAGCTGATAGGCGCGGATCTTGTTGGCCAGGCCGATGCCGCGGCCTTCATGCCCGCGCAGGTAGACCACCACACCCAGGCCTTCGGCGGCGATCCTGCCCAATGCGGCATCGAGCTGTTCGCCGCAGTCGCAGCGCAATGAGCCGAGGACGTCGCCGGTCAGGCACTCGGAATGCACGCGCACCAGCACCTTTTCCTGGCCCTTGAGTTCGCCCTTGACGATGGCGACATGCTCGACGGACTCGCCGATGGGCTTGTAGACATGGATGCGGAACTCGCCATGCTTGGTCGGCAGAAGCGACGTGGCAACGTGATCGAAAATCTTGTCGGAGCCGGCTGGTGCCGTGTTCTGGTCTCCGGTGTTGTTCATTGTGAATCGTCCCAGTAGAAGCAAGGCATGGATTTTAGCTGAAAGACTCCGCCGGCTTCGGTTCGTCCGGCAAGGGAATCCATTCGGTCTCATCCGGCACCTTGCCGAATTCCTGCGCGCGCCACCGTTCCTTCGCTTCCTGGATCGCTTCCTTGCTGCTCGCAACGAAATTCCACCAGATGTATCGGTCGCCATTGATCGGTTCACCGCCCAACAGCATGACGCGCGCCCTTGTTTTTGCCTCTATTGTAAGGGTTTGGGCGTCGGTCAGCACGGCCATGTGCCGTTCGGCAAGCGGCGACCCGTCAAGTTCGATCGCGCCTTCGGCCAGATAGACCGCGCGTTGCGCGTATTCGGCCGGCAGTTCGAAGCGCACGCCCTCTTCCATCTCGAGCGCGCAATAGAACATGGGCGAAAAGGTCGTGACCGGAGATGTCATGCCGAACGCGCTGCCCGCGATCAGTCGCAGGTTCAGGCCGTCGGCGGCGATCATCGGCAGCGAGGCAGCGGGGTGATGTTCGAAGGAAGGTTCTACTTTTTCATGCTCTTTAGGCAACGCAATCCAGATCTGGATGCCGTGCAAGGCGCCACCGCTCTTGCGCAGGCGCTCGGGCGAGCGTTCGGAATGCGCAATGCCCGCACCCGCCGTCATCCAGTTGACGTCGCCCGGATGGATTTCCTGCACGGTGCCCAACGAGTCGCGGTGCAGGATCGCACCTTCGAACAGGTAGGTCACTGTCGCGAGACCGAGATGCGGATGCGGCCGCACGTCGAGCCCGTCGCCGGGCGCGAAGTCGGCACGGCCCATATGGTCAAAGAAGATGAACGGGCCGACCAGCTTGTGCGGATGACTCGGCAGCAGCCGGCGGACCATGAAGCCGCCGCCGAGGTCTTTGGTATGGGGTTTGATGAGCGCGAACGTCATGGGCAGTCTCCTCTATCGTGATTCCTGCCCATTATCCGCTCAAGCGGCCTCTTGCGTAAAATTGCCGCGCTGGAAGTCCCTGATCGCCTGCTCGATCTCTTCGACCGAGTTCATCACGAACGGTCCATACTGCACCACCTGCTCCTTCAGCGGGCGCCCCGCCAGCAGGAGGAAACGCGCACCGCCGGCGTCGGCCCTGACTTCGACATGGTCGCCCGGCGACAGGAAACCCGCGCTTTGCGACTTCAGCGGCCGCAGCGCGTCGGCATCCCCGATCTTCACGCTGCCCTCATAGACGTACATGAAGGCATTGAGATGGCTGTCGAGCGGATGCGAAAACGCCGCGCCCGCAGGCAGTTCGATGTCCACGTACAAGGGCTCGGTGCTCAAGCCCTGAATCGGGCCGGCCACCGTCCTGCCATCGATGTCGAGCGAACCTGCGATCACTTTTGCCTTGCCGCCATTAGGCAACGCCGCAACCGGGATTTCCGACGGCAGGATGTCGCGATAGCTGGCGGGCTTCATCTTTTCCTTTGCCGGCAGGTTGATCCATAGCTGGAAGCCGCGCATGCGGCCCTCTTCCTGCTGCGGCATCTCGGAATGCACAATGCCGCGCCCGGCCGTCATCCATTGCACGCCGCCGCTCTTGAGCTCGCCGACATTGCCGAGGTGGTCCTCATGCCGCATGTGGCCATCCAGCATGTAGGTGACGGTTTCGAAGCCGCGGTGCGGATGCGGCGGGAAACCAGCGATGTAATCGCCCGGGTTGTCGGAAGAAAACTCGTCCAGCATCAGGAACGGGTCGAGGCGGCTTCCCTGCCCTTGCCCGAGGCTGCGGCGCAGCTTGACGCCGGCGCCGTCGGATGTGGCGAGGCCTTCGATCACGCGTTGCAATGTGCGGGGGGAGACAGTGGTGGTCATGGCAGGTTCCTTACTTGATTTGTAAAGCAATCTCTCTATTGTGTATCGCCGGGGCTTTGCATACCGGCCCCGGCTCAAACGGCTTTCTCAGGCAGCGGCGGCGATCGGCGCGGCGAGCTGGCGAATCACGTTCTCCGCATTCTCCAAAGCAGCCTTCTTCGGCTCCTCGCCCATTGCCAGGCCTTCCGCATACACGAATTCCACGTCGGTGATGCCGATGAAGCTCAGGAAGTCGCGCACGTAGCCGGTCTGGGTATCCATCGGCGTGCCCTGATAGAGGCCGCCGCGGGCCGCAAACACATAGACCTTCCTGCCGCCCAGCAGGCCGACCGGCCCCTTCTCGGTATAACGGAACGTCACGCCGGAGCGGGCAATGTGGTCGAAATAGGCTTTTAGCGTCGACGGGATGCCGAAGTTATACATCGGCAAGCCCAGCGCAATCACGTCGGCGTTGCGGATTTCGTCGATCAGCGCATCGGAGAAATCCAGCACTGCCTGCTGCTGCGCAGTACGCTCTTCCGGCTTGGACAGGAATGCACCAAAACGCTGCCCGTCGAGGTGCGGTACCGGGTCGGTGGCGAGATCGCGTACAACTACCTTGCCGTCCGGGTTGGCTGCGCGCCAGGCAGCGACGAATTCATTGGACAGGCGGCTGGATTGGCCGTTACCGGAAAACAGGCTGGAATTCAGTTGAAGCAGGGTTTTCATCGTTTCCTCCAAATGTTGAGTGGGTATGTGTATTTAACTATTGGATGAGCCGATAAAAAAGTAGAATAATTAGCCTATATCTATCTATTCATCTGATAAATGGAAAATCAATACATTACGCTCGAGCAATGGCGCACCCTGATTGCGGTCGTCGATACGGGCGGCTATGCCCAGGCGGCGGAGGCGCTGCACAAGAGCCAGTCATCCGTGACCTATGCAGTGCAAAAGATCGAGTCCTTGCTGGGCGTAAAGGCGTTTGAAATACAGGGACGCAAGGCAATCCTTACGCCGACCGGCCAGTTCCTGTATCGCCGCGCGCGCGCCCTGCTCGATGAGTCAAGCGCGCTGGAACGGGCAGCCCGGCGGCTGTCGGCAGGCTGGGAAGCGGAAATCCGGATTGCGGCGGAAATCATCTTTCCAACCTGGCTTTTGCTGGATTGCCTGGACAAACTGGGCAAGGAAAGCCCGCACACGCGTATCGAACTCATCGAATCCGTGATGGGCGGTACTTCGGAAGCGCTGCTGACCGGCAAGGCCGACCTCGTCATCGCGAATACCGTGCCGCCCGGTTTCCTCGGTATACCGTTGATGCAGTTGCGCTTCATTCCGGCAGCGAGCCCTTCGCATCCCCTGCATCATCTCGGACGGGACGTCACACTGGAGGATCTGCGGCAACATCGCCACCTGGTCGTCCGGGAATCCAGCACGCGCCGGGATACCAAAGTGTCGCTCGATGTTACGCAGCGCTGGACCGTCAGCCACAGCGCGACTTCGATCGAAGCGGCGCGGCGCGGCTTCGGATTTTCATGGTTCCCGGAGGAGAAGATCCTCAAGGAACTGCAGGAAGGAACGCTCAAGCCGATCCCGATGCGCGACGGCGGCGAGCGTTTCACCCAGCTTTATCTCATCCTGGCGGACCCGGACAGCGCCGGGCCGGGCACGCGGCGGCTCGCGGAGATCATCCGCGAGGCGGTCAATACGGAATGCATGCGCTTTCATCCGGAAGAGACGACCGCCGAGGAGAAATGAAAAATGCCGGTCGATGGACCGGCATTCTTTCGTTTGAAGCGAGTGGGATCAGCCGTCGATGTTGACGCGTGCCGGCTTGGCCGCATGCAGCATTTCGTCACGGACTTCGGCGCGGGTGCGCGTCGATGCCACGTTCACATGCTCGACGAACTCGGGTGCGCTGCCGACCGTTGTGTGATCCTGGGCGGCGCGCAATTCGGCGACGACGCGCGAGCGCGGCGTGGTGGATGCGACGTTGGTGAATTCGACGAATTCCGGGGTGGTCGCAGCTTGCTGGATTTCGGCCTTCACTTCGGCGCGCGTCTTGGTCGACACGAAATCGGTGAATTCCACGAATTCACTGTTGCCCTGGGCGAAAGCGGATCCGGTAGCGGCGAAGATGGCGGCAGCGGCGATAAGGTTCTTTGCGTTCATGTTGTTCTCCATAAGATAAAAAGCGGTGGTTGAGTGCGGAAGGCTATTCCGCCTCGGTGAGCTGCACCTCGCTGTTTATCTTGTGCGCTCATCGATGAAGCACAGTCTATAGACGCCGAATCGCACAAAAAAGTAGCAAATCAGAAAAGTACTATTCCTGAAATAGAAATAATCCGTGGGAATCGTCCCTTGGAGGGAGAATGTTTGGGATTCAGCTTGCGGATGAACCGGAGCCGGTGACTTCTTCGATCACGCCAAGCAGTTTCTTGTATTCCACCGGCTTCTCGACATAGCGGTCGCAGACCTCAAGCATGCGCTCCTTGTCGCCTTTCATGGCCGATGCCGTCACCGCCACGACCGGTGTGTGCGCGGTTTGCGGCGACGACTTGAGAATGCGCGTCGCCTCGACCCCGTCCATGTCGGGCAATTGCATATCCATCAGCACCACGTCCGGCCGCTCTTTCATTGCGAGGTCGATGCCCTGCTGCGCGGTGACGGCCTGCAGCACGGCATGTCCGGCACTCGAGAGAACGAGCACCATGAGTTTCATGTTGGTCGGATTGTCTTCGACGATCAATATACGTGCCATGTAGTGCGTGCTGCAGAATTGCGGGTTTCGAAGGGCGTTCAGGATGGCGGCAATCGCGGGGGAACAAATGCTCGCCGATTCCAGGGCACCGTGTCAATTCGATACGCAAGCCATGCGACATCAAACCGAGGGATACGCCCCGGACTCTTGCATGAATGTCATCCAAGCGTGGTGTGATTGGCGCAAAAATAGTTGTTTCGGATGATTTTGTTTCCCATGGGACACATTTGAGCTTATATCTGTGTATATTATGCGCGGCCTCATCACGATGCCGAACACATGACAAGCGACAGTCCTTCTTCCCTCGGATGAAGGCAATTTGCGACAGGGGAGTCTATGCGCTGCATCATCATCTATGCGCCACGCCGGCGATCGCATCACGCGGCCCTGGTGCTTCCAATGTCATTTCACCAACTCCCCAGTCCGGAGCAGACATGAAACTCACCGACATTCGCATCGGCACGCGCCTCGCCATCCTCGCAGGATTCCTTCTGACCGCAGTCATCGTGGTGGGCTTGGGCGGCTGGCAGACCTTGCGCCAGTCGAACATCGATACCGGCGCCGCCATGGCGCGGGCTGCGAGCCTGGAAGAATCGGTCAATACGGCTCGTATCGCGCAGGTGGAGTTCAAGATCCAGGTGCAGGAATGGAAGAACATCCTGCTGCGTGGCCATGACACCGCCGCGCTGGAAAAGTACACCAGGGAATTCACCAAAAAAGGCGAGGATACACAGGCCAGCCTGCAGAAGCTCAAGGGCATGCTCGCTTCGCTCGGCCTCGACGTGGCCCTCGTCGACGACGCCCAGAAGGCGCACCAGGAACTCGGCACCAAGTACCTCGACGCGCTGAAGAAATATGATTCCGCCAATCCGGAGAGCCCGAAGATCGTGGACGGGCTGGTGCGCGGCATGGATCGCGCGCCGACCAAGAAGATCGACGACATCGTCGCCTATGTCGTGCAGGAATCGAAGCGGCTTGCGGCGGAGAGCATGGCAGTCTCGGAGGACAACTACCGCAAGGCGTCCCTGATGCTGCTTGCAGTCGGGCTGCTCGCGGTTGCGCTGGGCTGTGCCGTCACCTTCTGGCTGGTGCGGAGCATTACCATACCGCTCCAAAAGGCCGTGCATATCGCGCAGACCGTCGCTTCCGGCGATCTGACTTCCCGCATCGAGGTCACGGGCAAGGATGAGACGGCAGAACTGCTGAAGGCACTGCATGGCATGAACGACAACCTGGTGCGCATCGTGGCCCAGGTGCGCAACGGAACCCACCAGATCGCCGTGGCTTCATCGGAGATCGCGCAAGGCAGCATCGACCTTTCGACACGTACCGAACAACAGGCCGGCTCGCTGCAGGAAACGGCTTCTTCGATGGAAGAGCTCACCGGCACCGTCAAGCAGAATTCGGAGAATGCCGCCCAGGCGAACCACCTCGCCCGCACCGCGTCCGAGGTTGCCTCCCGGGGCGGTTCGGTCGTGTCGCAGGTGGTGCAGACCATGGGCGCGATCAACGACTCCTCCCGAAAGATTGTCGATATCATCAGCGTCATCGACGGCATCGCGTTCCAGACCAACATCCTCGCGCTGAATGCGGCCGTGGAGGCTGCGCGCGCCGGTGAACAGGGACGGGGATTTGCCGTTGTCGCGGCTGAGGTGCGCAACCTGGCCCAACGCTCCGCTTCCGCGGCGAAGGAGATCAAGACGCTGATCGAGGATTCGGTCGACAAGGTCGGTACCGGCAGCAAGCTGGTCGACCAGGCCGGCAGCACGATGGATGAGGTGCTGGCCAGTGTGCAGCGGGTTTCCGATATCATCAGCGAGATTGCCGCCGCCAGCCATGAGCAGACAACGGGGATCGAACAGATCAACCAGGCGATCACCCAGATGGATACCGTGACCCAGCAAAATGCCGCCCTCGTCGAACAGGCTGCGGCGGCTGCCGATTCCATGCAGAACCAGGCCGGCGAACTGGCGCGGACGGTAAATGTCTTCAAGATGGACGACAATGGAGGCCGCCTGCTCGGCACCACCTGACCGTTTCAACAGTACAAGCATTGATGCCAACGACAACAGCAGATTTCATCATCATCGGCGGCGGCATTGCGGGCGCAGCCATCGGTTACTGGCTTGCGCCGCATGCTCGCGTCGTCATCCTCGAACGCGAAAGCCAGCCCGGCTACCACAGCACTGGCCGTTCCGCCGCCCTTTTTTTTGAAAGCTACGGCCCGCCGCAGGTACGCGCCCTCACCTGCGCCAGCCGCGCCTTCTTCGAAAAACCGCCCGAGGGATTCACCGACCATCCGATACTGACGCCGCGCGGCGCGCTGATGGTCGCAGCCGAGGGCGAGTCGGCGCTGCTCGACGAGCATGACGCGATCGTGCGTTCCGTTTCCGACAAGGCGATCCGGCTCGACGCAGTACAGACGTGCGAGCTGGTGCCTGCACTGCGCCGCGAGCGGGTCCTCGGCGCGGTGTATGAACCCGATGCATCCGACATCGACGTGCACGCACTACACCAGGGATACCTGCGTGGCGTGCGTGCAGCGGGCGGCAACGTGCAGTGCGATGCCGGTGTGACGGCGATGGAGCATACAGGCAAGGTATGGCGCGTCTCGGCAGCCGGACAGCAATTCGAGGCGCCGGTTGTGGTAAATGCCGCGGGTGCCTGGTGCGACATCGTTGCTGCGTTGGCCGGCACCGCACCTATCGGCCTGGTGCCCAAGCGCCGCTCTGCGTTCACCTTCGTGCCGCCGGACGGTCTCGATACGACGCGCTGGCCGATGTTCATCGGCGTGGACGAGTCCTATTACGTGAAACCGGATGCGGGCCTGCTGCTCGGTTCACCGGCCAACGCGGATCCGGTCGAGCCGCATGATGTTCAGGCGGAAGAACTCGACGTCGCGCTCGCGATCGATCGCATTGAAACGATGACAAGCCTGACGATCCGCCGCCCGCGCCATGTCTGGGCGGGACTGCGCTCCTTTGTCGCAGACGGCAGCCTGGTGGGCGGCTTCGATGCCGGCATTCCGGGGTTCTTCTGGGCTGCGGGCCAGGGCGGTTATGGTATACAGTCCTCCGCAGCGGCGGGGGAATTGTATGCAGCGATGCTGCGAGGACTTCCTCCGCCACCTCATATCGCCAATTTTGGCGCTGATCTGAAGCAACTCTCTCCTTCACGCATTCGCTGAGACAAAGATTGCGCGGAAAAAATTTTCCGAGCAGCACGATTCTTTCCTCGCGGAAGTTCTTTGCGGCAATTTCTGCTGTTTTATGTCGGAATGCGTTCGATTTCTGCGTAGCACTCGGGAACATTGAGCAGTCCCATGTTTCTAAGGGGACTCGGTACGAAGCGCAACAGGAAACTTTACGCCACGGAAGTTTTTCCTGAACAACCCGCGCCTGCCCAAAAAAGGGCCCCCTGGAGACAGGGAGCGCCTTCCTTCCCGGCCCATGCTTCGTGCACTGCAAGGGCAATGGAACTACGATGCCCGTCCACGGGCGATGAGAGACGACGCAATTGCAGAAACCAAAAATTCTTCTCGTCAATGACCACCCGCCAAGCCTGCTCGCCCTCAAAACCCTCCTGGTCAATGCGCCCCAGGCTGAGGATTATGAGGTGGTCACCGCCACATCCGGCGCCGAAGCACTGCGCGCGGTGCTCGACCACAATTTCGCAGTCATCCTGCTCGATGTCAGCATGCCAGGCATGGATGGGTTCGAAACCGCACAAACCATTCACTCGCATCCGCGCTCGGCATCGGTGCCGATCATCTTCATTACCGCGTACTACGCGGATGAGATGAACCGCCTCAGGGGATACCAGTACGGCGCCGCGGACTACCTCATCAGTCCTGTGATCCCGCAGATCCTGCAGAGCAAGATCGCTGTCTTCATCGAACTCGCGAAGAAGAACATCCAGCTGGAACAGCAGACCATGGAACTGGCGATGATGAATCGCGACCTGCAGGTACAGCAGATGCGCGACCTCAGGCGTATCAACGCTGCCCTCGAGAGCGAGATCATCGAACGCCGCCAGGCTGAGGCGCGCGCGCATGACCTTGCCACGCGCGATCCGCTGACCGGCCTGATGAACCGCCGCTCGCTGACCGAGCGGCTCGAGCATGCGATCGCGATGGCGAACCGGCATGGCCAGCGGCTGGCCCTGCTCTTCCTCGACCTCGACCGTTTCAAAAGCATTAACGATACGCTCGGCCACGAAGCCGGCGACGACCTGCTGATGCAGGTTTCCCGGCGCGTCTGCGGCGCGGTGCGCGAATCCGACATCGTCGCGCGCCTGGGCGGCGACGAGTTCGTGGTGCTGATGGAAAGCTTGCCCAACTACGCCGCGGCAGCCGAGGTCGCGCGCAAGATCGTCGCGGCGGTCGATAAGCCCTTTCTGATCGGCGCCCAGCAGGTAAAGACAACGGCGAGCGTTGGCATCAGCCTGTTCCCTCAGGACGGCAACGACATGCAGACACTCATGCGCAGCGCCGACCTCGCCATGTACCACGCGAAACAGGAGCAGCGCGGCACGATCCAGTTCTTCCATGAAGACCTGAATGCGCGCATGGTCGAACGCGCCCGTCTCGAACAGGAATTGCAGCATGCACTTGCCAATGACGAGTTCGAGCTGTACTACCAGCCGAAGGTCGAGGCACGTACCGGCCGGGTAGCGGGTGTCGAAGCCCTCCTTCGCTGGCATCATCCGCGCCTCGGCCTTTTGAGCGGCGGCCAGTTTATCCCGGCCGCTTCGGAAACGGGGCTGCTGGTTTCGATTGGAGAATGGGTGATCTCCGCCGCGTGTGCACAGGCGCGGCGCTGGCATGACATGGGCATGCCCGGTCCGACGATTCCCATCGCGGTCAATGTGGCGATTCCTCAGATTTATGCCGACCTGCCCGATATCATCGAGCGCGAATTGCGCAGGCACGACGTGCCGCCTTCCAGCATCCAGCTGGAAATAACGGAATCGCTGGTGATCACCGACACCGAGAAGGCAACCTCGGTGCTGCGTGAAATCAGCGAGAGCGGTATCACGATCGCCATCGACGACTTCGGCAC